>CABIXF010000014.1 GCA_902362595.1 Bacteroidaceae bacterium
ATTCAAATCCGTTCTCCCCAAAATTACTCATAACAAATTGAATCTCAATAATTTCAAAGAACTACTATGATTTTTTAGTGGACACTAATGATTTCGGATTGCAATTATAGGGAGGTTCTACTGACTGGTAGGTCTCTTTCAGTTCCTCTATCTCTTCCGGGTGACACTTGATTGTGCACCGGTCGAACTGATCTATGTCGAAATAGCAAAACATTTTTCCGTTTACGTAGAAAGCGAGGAAAGAATGCTTTCCGTGAAAGAATTTCTCGAAAGGCGTTTTTTCCTCACTTCCCGGGAGGGAAAGGCAATAAGTTCGGAATCCTTCTATGTCCATATTTTTTGAGGATTTTCCGTTAATTCAGGTTACACAATGTTTTTGGCTTGGTTGAAGTCGTGATCCATGGGGCGGATAAACGACCAGGTGGAATGGATTACATGCCACTTGCCGTTCTCTTCCTTCTGGAACACTTCAATGCAATCATAGGCCATGTTGATTAGGTTCGTGTCGGCAAAAAGCTGGTAGGTCAGTACGGCCATGTCTTTGCCAATCTGCACACGTGGCACACGAAAATCGTAGCTTGGGGCGAACAGTTTGCCGTTGATGGTCTTCAGAAACTGGGCGATGGTTTCGTGGTCGTCAATCCGTTTGTCCGACACGCTGTCGAAATAAGTGAAGCTGCGTTTGGACCATAACTGCTCGTATCTGTAGTTATTCATCAAGGAATGGTGCCATAACCTGTGCTTATGTGAAAGGCTTGAGGAGGTTTACAAAAAACAGAGGCCACGACCTCCACGGTCGCGGCCTCTTTCTCAAACAACCAATAAGAAATAAGAGATAATCCTTTAGGGTGTGGATTATCTGATGAACAGCAGTTCTCTATATTTAGGAAGTGTCCACATCTGGTCGTCGACAATCAGTTCAAGCTTGTCGATGTGGTAACGAATCTGTTCCAGCATCGGAGTAATCTTGTCGTGATATTCAACGGCTTTCGCACGTTCGTCAGTAATCTTGTTGGCTACTTTACGTGCTTCTACCATTGTGTCTACGTGTTCCTTGATGTAAGAAGTGTGTTCTGAAATCTTACGGATGATAGCCAGGTTCTCGGCAGACAGCTTTTCGGCTTCTTCTGCAGGGAAAATCTGTTTCATCTTGTAGACATTGTCAATCAGTTTGCTCTGGTATTCAATGGCTACCGGAACTACGTGGTTCATTACCAGGTCGCCCAAAACGCGGGCTTCAATCTGGATTTTCTTGGTATAGGTTTCCCATTTCACTTCGTTGCGGGCTTCCAGTTCCTTGCGGGTCATGACGCCGGCAGATTCGAACATGCGTACGCTGTCTTCTGTCAGATACTGGTCGAAGATGACCGGACAGCTGGTTTCGCAGTCCAGTCCACGGCGTGCTGCTTCTTCTTTCCATTCATCGCTGTATCCGTTGCCGTCGAAGCGGATAGGCTTGCTCAGTTTGATGTATTTGCGTACTACCTGAATGATGGCTGAAATCTTCGGTTCGCCTTTTTCAATCAGTTCGTCTACTTCTTTCTTGAATTCTGTGAGCTGTTCGGCTACGGCTGTGTTCAGGGCGATCATGGCGCTGGCGCAGTTGGCTTCTGAACCTACGGCACGGAATTCAAAACGGTTACCTGTGAAAGCGAATGGAGAAGTACGGTTACGGTCGGTGTTATCAATCAACAGTTCCGGAATCTGCGGAATGTCGAGTTTCATACCGTGTTTGCCGCCCAAAGAAATCAATTCATCGGTTGCACTTTCTTCCATGTGGTCAAGCACTTTGCTCAACTGGCTTCCCAGGAATGAAGAGATGATGGCGGGAGGTGCTTCGTTGGCTCCCAGACGGTGTGCGTTGGTAGCGCTCATGATGGAAGCTTTCAGCAAACCGTTGTGACGATATACAGCCATCAATGTGTTGACGATGAATGTAATGAAGCGCAGGTTCTCTTCCGGAGTCTTGCCCGGAGCCATCAGCAGCGTACCGGTATCTGTACCGAGTGACCAGTTGTTGTGCTTACCGGAACCGTTGACACCTTTGAACGGTTTTTCGTGCAACAGTACGCGGAATCCGTGTGTGCGGGCTACTTTCCGCATCAAGGACATGATGAGCATGTTATGGTCTACGGCCAAGTTACATTCTTCGAAGATAGGAGCCAATTCGAACTGGTTCGGAGCTACCTCATTGTGGCGTGTCTTTACCGGAATGCCCAGTTCAAGAGCCTGGATTTCGAGGTCTTTCATGAAAGCAGCTACACGAGTCGGGATGGCACCGAAATAGTGGTCTTCCAGCTGCTGGTTTTTAGATGCTTCGTGACCCATCAGCGTACGTCCTGTCAGCAACAGGTCCGGACGTGCGGCATACAAACCTTCGTCTACCAGGAAGTATTCCTGTTCCCATCCCAAGTAAGCCATCACTTTCTTCACATTCGGGTCGAAATAGTGGCAAACGTCTACTGCCGCTTTGTTGACTGCACGGAGGGCTTTCAGAAGCGGAGCCTTGTAGTCGAGTGATTCACCAGTATAGGCAATGAAGATTGTCGGGATGCACAAGGTGTCGTCTACTACGAACACAGGTGAGGAAGGATCCCATGCGCTGTATCCGCGGGCCTCGAAGGTGTTACGGATTCCGCCGTTTGGGAAAGATGAAGCATCCGGTTCCTGCTGTACAAGGAGCTTTCCGGAGAATTCTTCCATCATACCACCTTTTCCATCGTGTTCTACGAATGCATCGTGTTTCTCGGCTGTTCCTTCTGTCAGTGGCTGGAACCAGTGGGTATAATGGGTGGCTCCCAGTTCTCCAGCCCATCGTTTCATTCCGGCGGCCACTTCATCGGCAATGTCCCTGTCCATTGGTGCCCCGTTGTCCATGGCATCCACCAGTCGGGCATAAACGGTGCTGGGCAGATACTTGAACATTTTTTCACGGTTGAACACGTATTTCCCGAAATATTCACTCGGACGGCCGTCAGGTACAGCCACGGGTTGCGGCTTGGCCTGAAACGCTTTTTCAACGACATTGAATCTTAAACTTGTCATCATACTTCAATTTTTTCATTAGTTGTTATTCAGTTATTCTGTTATTTGTCTTTTTGTGTTGCCGGAAAAGCCTGACAGTTGCTTTTCCGGCAGCAAAGAATCATTATCGGTTGTAGGCTGATTCCCCATGCTCATAAATATCCAGCCCTTCTTCCTCTACCCGTTTGTCTACCCGGATGCCTATCATCCTGTCTGTGACCTTGAACAGCAGATAAGTCATGACTGCGCTGAATACGATGGAAATCAAGGTAGCTGCCACTTGTATCCACAGCTGGTGCCAGTCACCGTAAAGGGCTCCTTCCGCCCCTTCTTCGCCTGTAATGAAACGGGTGGCGAAGACACCGGTCAGGATAGAACCGATGATACCGCCCACTCCGTGCACACCGAAAGCATCGAGAGTGTCATCGTATTTCAGCTTTGGCTTGATGACGGCTACCATGTAGAAACAGACTATCGGGGTTATCAGTCCGATGAAGAAGGCTCCCAGAATACCGGTGCTTCCGGCAGCGGGTGTGATGGCTACCAGTCCTGATACTGCACCCGTACAGGCACCTACGGTAGTCGGCTTCTTGTTGTAAATCCAGTCGATAGCCATCCAGGTAAGCGCAGCCACACAGGTAGCCAGGTGTGTCACCAGAAAGGCATTGGCGGCGATACCGTCGGCACAAAGGCCGCTTCCGGCATTGAAGCCAAACCATCCCAGCCACAGAAAGGCGGTTCCCATAAAGACGAAGGTGATGTTGTGCGGAGCCATGGGATGTCCAATCTTATAATCGCGCCGTTTCCCTATCAGTATGGCCATGACCAGGGCTGCGATGCCGGCATTGATGTGTACCACGGTTCCACCGGCAAAGTCGATGGCACCCATCTGCTGGAGAAAACCTCCTCCCCAT
Organism: Bacteroidaceae bacterium; assembly: GCA_902362595.1. Lineage (GTDB taxonomy): Bacteria > Bacteroidota > Bacteroidia > Bacteroidales > Bacteroidaceae > Phocaeicola > Phocaeicola fibrisolvens. The sequence continues at coordinate 3,939 of CABIXF010000014.1, forward strand.
ACCCAGTGGGCCATCGGTATGTACACCAGGATGCTCCAAAGCACTGTAAACATCAGGAAACCGGCAAACTTGACCCGTTCCGCAAAAGCTCCCAGAATCAAGGCGGGAGTAATGACGGCAAACATACACTGGAAGAGTACGAACATCAGTTCCGGAATCCGGCCTGTAGTCAGGCTGGAAGTAGTGATTCCTTGCAGGAAGAGCTTGTCGAAACCACCGATGAAATGTCTCCAGACGCTGTCAGTCTCCATCAGGCTGCTGCCAAATACGAAACTGTAGCCGAACGCTACCCAGAGTATGCTGACTGCTCCTACGATGAGCAGACTCTGCATGATGATGCTCAAGACATTTTTCTGTCTGACCAGTCCGCCATAGAACAAGGCAATGCCCGGAATAGTCATCAATAGAACGAGCAGGGTGGCCACGATTATCCAGGCCGTATTCCCTGAATCCAGTATCATAGTTGTATTCATATATCAATTCGTTTTAGTTGTAAATGTATTGTATAGTAGCTTGTAAAACTTTTATTTCTCCTGTTCGGCATTGTAGAGGGCGATGTCGCCCCGTTCTCCGGTGCGGATGCGGATGGAATCTTCCACGGGGATGATGAAAATACGACCGTCGCCGATTTCACCGGTGTAGGCCGATTTCAGGATGGCCTGTACGGTTTTCTCCACATTCTTCTCACGCACCACAATGGAAATCAGGATACGTTCAATGGAACTGGTGTCATACACCACCCCACGATAGATACGTCCTTCACGGGTCTTCCCGATACCTCTTACTTCATAGTAGGAGAACCATTCGATGTCGGCGGCCAGCAGTGCCTCCTTCACTTCTTCGAACTTGGTCCTACGGATGATTGCTTCAATTTTCTTCATAATAACGTTGTATTTGTATTTTGTATTGTTGTTCTATTATCCTGTTTGAATCTTTTTTCCTTAAGCTTTAGCTAATACCTTGTCTCTCTTTTTTCCTAATCGTATGTTTCTATATTATTAAAAACTGAGTCCGAATACAAAATAGGCACCTTCAGTAGCCGGATTCCAAGTGGCTTGGGCAAATACCGGAAGTGAGAAGGAGTCGGTAAACTTGATTTCCTTCGTGGCTGTCAGGCTGATGTGGGATACCTCAAATCCGGTAGCCCCGTTGTTGTAGAAGCTGGTTTCCCATGGAGTAGCTCCGATTTCTGCCGACCATTCCAGGCCTCCCAGCTTGAAGGGAGCGGCGATGCTGAAGTAGGAAGAATAGGCCCGGTCGCCATTGGCTTTTACTCCGTCGGCCCCTGCAAAGTTGGTGTACCAGTTGACGGCCAGTACGCCAAAATCGTATCCCATCTGAGCTTCGTAAACGTGTGTTGTGTTGTGTGCGCCGTAGTGAAAATACTGCGGTCCGTTGTTGAACCAATAATCAGTAACCGATACACTGAATCCTCCGGTGCTGTAGCCTAAAGTCAGGTCGAATTCTTTGGTATCTTCTTTATCGATTCCCACAGAACCCCATCCTGAAAGGCTAAATCCTTTGTAGGACACGGAGGCAGAAGGCTGAATGCTGACATTTCCTAAGTCTTGTCCACGCCAGATATATCCGCTGACAAGGTCAGCACCGATGCTGGCTTCTACTTTGTCTTGAGCCATCGAAATGGCTGGAGCTCCCGCTAATGTGAGCAGTGCGACTCCGGTGAGATACATTCTTTTCATTTGCTTTCGTGTTTTTAGTTAATGTTTCTGTTTACTGTCTCTTTTATTCGCAATATCGTTTTGTCGTTTGTTTTTGTATTTTGCTTTCTTTTTGTTTTTCGATATGCAAATGTACTTCCTTTTAGACGTATATTTTAATAAATAACTCTCTTTTTTGTGTTATATTTTTTGCTGTGTCGGTTTTCTCTGTTTTTATGGGTATAATGTTTTAAATTGAAATATTTTATCCCTTGTTTGGTTTCATTTGTTTAATGTCATTTTTCTGTTCCAATTAAAAAATACCACGAAGGAATTGTTTTTGGCTGTGGAGAGCTGTGTCTCCAGCTGTTTTTTCTGTACTTTTGTGGCGTTTTAATCATACAATTTTATGTCGTCATCTATCTATTTGTTCAATCCGGACTATGATATGGCCATGGCCAATTTTACTCCCTATTATAAAGCACCGGCAGAAATTGTCCGTATGGCTGCCGATTTCTCCGTACTTCCGGTATGGTTTGCCGAGCCTGGATGTGGAATAAAGGTCGACCAGTTGGAACGGGTGGAGCTTCTTGCCCGCCAGTTGTCTGAGACCTGTCAGGAGGAAGAGGGGCGTTGTAAATGGCGGCAGTTTGTTTTTTCATTCAGTTGGACGGAGAAATGGGTATCAGCTTCTTTTCTTCCGTGGGGATGGACGCCTTGTCTGGTTCATCGCTTACGGTTGGAGGGAGTGGAAGAGCAGTTTCTTCCTTCTCTGGAGCGGCTGCGTCAGATTCGTTATCTGTCTTCCCGTCAGCGTTGTCTGGAGGTGTTTCCGGCTTTTTCTGGTTGGGAGGGAGTTTGTGGTGAGATGAAAGCCTGTCAAAGCCTTTGTGAGGTAGAAGATTTTATCAAAGAAAGGAAACAGGTGATATTGAAGGCTCCCTGGTCGGGAAGTGGACGAGGACTGTGGAAGGTCTCTTCTGAAAGTTGGAATACGCAGCTGGCCGGATGGGCTTCCCGTATTATGAAGGTACAGGGAGTCTTAATGGCTGAACCGATTTATGACAAGGTGGCTGATTTTGCTATGGAGTTTTTGATGACAGAAGAAGGGGAGTTTCGCTTTGTCGGGTATTCTTATTTTGATACGGATGTGCATGGCAATTATAAGGCAAATCGTTTGATGAGTAATGCAGCGATAGAAGAAGAACTTTCACATTTTGTTTCTTTGGAACTGCTTTGGCAGGTGAGGAGTTGTTTGGAAGAGGTCTTGAAAAAAATGTTGGGGAAAAGTTACCAAGGCTATTTGGGGGTAGACATGATGGTATGTCGTATAGGGCACGGCTATCGGATACATCCTTGTGTGGAAATTAATTTGAGGATGAATATGGGGGTGCTCTCCCGAATTCTGTATGACAGGTTTGTACATCCTTTGTCGGAAGGAGAATATGTGGTAGAGCATTACACTCGTGAGGAAGAAGCATTCTCCTTTCATCGGGAAATGATGGAAAAATATCCGTTGAAGTGGAAGAATGGAAGAATTTCAGCCGGCTACCTGCCTTTGACTCCGGTGCGTGAGGATACTCGGTTTCAGGCCTATCTGAAGGTTCATGAATAGGTTTTCTGCATAAAAAAAGTCCGGAAGGATTTCCGGACTTTTTCTTATTCTATGTGTGAAAGTGATTAGAAGAAGAGATAGCGTTTGTCTTCTACTTTTGCTTTCTGATACAAATCATTAATCAACTGGCTTCCCACAATACGTACGGCCATGTTGTTCAAAGTAGCTTCTTCTTGTTTTGCGTCGAACTTCTCATTGCCCTTATCTTTGGCATATACCTGAATCATGTATACTCCAGCATTACCCTTGATGGGGGCGCTTACCTGATTGACTGCAGTCTTGGAAGCTACGGCACCGATAACCGGTTCGCTGGCGCGTGTCACTGAAATATAAGCCGGTGCGCTGAATGTAACGTGTTTTACAGAATCGCTCACTGCATCTTTCATACCTTTTACCTGAGCGATAGAGTTGTATTTCTTCATTTCGGCCATGAGCTTGTCGGCTTTCTTGTCGCGGCGGATTTCACTTCTCAGCATTTCTGCCACTGAATTGACGTCGCGGTAACCTGCTTCGTGAATCTTGTCAAGAGCGACTACCATCAGGTGGTCGTTTTCACCACATTCATACAGCGGAGAAACTTCACCCGGTTTGGCGGCAAAAATCCATTTCAAGGCTTCACGAGTAGAACGTACGCCACCCACGTAGTGTTCTGCACTGGAAAGATCGGTACGCGGAGTCAGCGTGTAGCCGCTTTCTTCTGCATTCTTGACCATAGAATCGATTGTAGTGTTCTGTGCTACGAACTGACTGAATTTGTTGTAAGCCGCATTGTAGGTTTCTTTGCTGAATTCAACCGGACGTTTTACTACAGCGACTTTATATTTGGTCTGCATGCTCTTCTTGTTCATTACCTGCAGAATCAGGTTAGCCTGTCCTATGTTGACGTTTGTCAGTTCATCTACCGGCTGGTTAAGCAGTGTATTGATGAACTTGCTGTTGTCAGTGTCCAGTTCGGCACCTTCCCAGCTTTGTGAATTCACCCATGTGGCTTCGCCTGTCTGTCCGTAGATTTTGGCTACAGCGGCAAAGTCAGCTCCACCTTTCAGTGCATTGTAGATACTGTCGGCCAATGTCTTGGTCTTTTCTTCTGTGTCGGCATATACCTGAATCTGGCGGAACTGGATAGAATCAGGAGAAGAAACTTTAGCCAGTACCTTGAAGGCATTGTAAGAATCGTCGGTCTGATTATAATAAGGACCATACACTTCGTTTACACCTGTTGAGTCAAGGCGTGAAGCAACGTCGGTCGGGAATACAGATTTGCTGACAGGTACGTCTGAGTAGTTTACAGAAGAACCTGTAGAACGAACGAAGGTACCGAAGTCGGATGTGGTAGTGGCCAGCTGGTTGCTGTATTCTGTCACTTCTTTTTCAACGGCTTTGCGGTCTGCATCCGACGGAACGACTTTTACATCGATGTAACGGATGTCACGAGTCTCTACCAGCTGTTTGAACTGTTCTTTCTTTTCGTTGTAGCGGTCCTTGATTTCGCTGTCAGAAACCTGAATGGTTGAATCGTTGATAGAACTGTAAGGAATACCGGCCAGCAGCAAATCGCTCTGTTCTGTACGAGCTTTGAAAGCGTCTTCAGCAGATACCGGGTTTGAGATCAGAGATTTTGTAACCAAGTTCTGGTATTTCTGAGCCAGTGTACTTTCGGCCAGAGTCTTTTCTACAAACTTCCAGAAAGCACCCATCTTCTGGTAATATTCCACGTATTGTGCCGGCATCTTGCTGGCATCCAGGTTTGCATAGTCTACCAGGAATTTTTTCAGCATATCTTTATCGAACATGCCAGTCTGAGGATTCCGGAACGGAGTCTGCATCAGCAAGGGGTGAGTACCTTGTTCGATGATGGCCTGAATTTCTGCATCTGTTACTTTCAGACCCAGTTTTTTAGCCTGTTCAGCAATCAGTTTGTTGTTGACGTAGCTCTGCCATACCTGATCTTTGACGTTGTTCAACTGATCCTCTGTGAGAGAATTCAGTCCGTTGGTCAGTTTGATGACTTCACTGAGCTCATCTACCATTTTCTGATAATCTTGTGCACTGAGAACTTCCCCGTTCACTTCTCCTACGTCTTGTTTGCCTTGATGCGGCTGGAGCACTTTCCAAGCGTCTCCTGCGATGAATGCAAAAAGGGCAAGACCGATAACGATGACCAACAAGGGTCCTTTGCTTCGAATTTTTTGTAAAGTTGCCATTTAAAGTTATTATTTTTTTGTTTATTGTTTTTATCTTTCTGTTATTAGCGCACGAAGATACAAAAAATACTGTTTAGTCGCTATTTTCTGTCAAAAAAATGCTTATTTCTGCACGAAGAGCTTGACCAGTTCGATTCTGGTTGCACTCACTTTGATGATTTTGAAAGTGAATTGGTCGGTTTTTATCACTTCATTCACTTTCGGAATGCTTTGACATTCGTTTAGGATGAGGCCTCCGATGGTCTGGTAGTCATCGCTTTCCGGGAGGTTGAGATTGAAGGTTTCGTTGGCTTTCTCAATTTCCATCCGTCCGGAGAGGATGTATTCGTTGTCGCTGATTTTTCGCGCTATAACGGAGTTGGTGTCGTGTTCGTCTTCAATGTCTCCCAGAATTTCTTCGATGAGGTCTTCCAGTGCGACGATGCCCGATACTCCTCCGAATTCATCTACAACCACAGCCAGGGAGCGTTTCTGTTGTTTGAAAATCCGCATGAGTTTATGGGCTGCCATTGTTTCCGGCACGAAGGGAATTGTACGGATGTTGTTCTGCCATTCATCGGCTCCTTTGAACATTTCTGAAGAATGGATGTAGCCGATAATGTTGTCGATATTGTCTTTGTAAACAATCACTTTGCTGATACCGTTCTCGATGAAAACCTTTTTCAATTCATCCAGTGGAGTGTCTACCTCTACCGCAATGATTTCGGTACGCGGTATCATACAGTCGCGGATTTTTACATTGGAAAAGTCGAGGGCGTTGCGGAATATCTTGATTTCATTGTCAATTTCGTTTCCTTCTTTAGCTTCCTCAATGCTGCTTTGGATGAAATAGTCCAAATCGACTTTTGTAAAAGCTTTTTCCCGGTCTTCTTTGTTGGTCCGGATACCTACCATGTGCAGAATCCCAGTGGAGAGCCAGGAAGAAAAACGGCTGATGGGGTAGAGTAGGATGTAGCATGCAAAAGTTGGCAGGCAGAATATTTTCAAGGTCGCATTCGGGTTGATCTTGAAAAGAGTTTTGGGCATAAATTCCCCTGTCACAAGTATGATAAGGGTTGAAACGATGGTTTCGATGGGTACCAGAATGGCTTGGTTGGTAATGACCCCTGCCAGGATATATTGTTCAATCAGCTGGGCCATCAGAATACCATAGATTACCAAGGCGATGTTGTTGCCCACCAGCATGGTGGAGATGAAATTATTGGAGTGACGGTAAAATACCGAAAGGATGTGAGATGAGACATTGTTCGTTTTCTCCATCTCGAAACGCAGTTTGTTGGAAGAAACGAAGGCTATTTCCATTCCTGAAAAAAAGGCGGAAAAAACCATGGATATAAGTAGTTGAATGATAAGTCCCATAGTGATTGATTATTTCTATCTGGGAGTTTGGGTACTGTCTGCCGGAGCTGGGTTGTCTTCGACTGTGAAAATACCCGTATTGTTGTAGATTTGATATTCTGTCATTTGTTGGTTGGACTCAAAACCATATCCCGTCAAGACTTTGTCTACCTGCTCGATGCGGATAAACTTGTCGGAATAGATTTTTTCCTTGTCCTGATCCCAAAACATCAGTTGGGTGTCGAATTTGTCACCTCGCTGGCTTTGGATATGTACATTTCCACGCAGTTCCCACAATTTCTTGGGCTCATAGTAATAAGCCGTATCTGCCTTGATGCTGGCATCTACATGAAAAATGCTGTCAAACTTTTCAAGATAAATGCCTTTTTCAAAAGCCCAGAAAGGAGGATTGCGATGGCTGTAGATTAGCCACTCAGCAGTAATGATTTTGTAGCGTATCATGCCGGAGTCGGAAATGAGTGTCGTTACACCTATGGTACGCATGTCCGGCAAGGAATCGCTTTCCTTCACGGCAGAAGCCAATTGCTGCTCTTTTTTTCCGCAGGACGGAAAAAAAAGAAACATAACAGTTACCCAAACGGTAACTGTTATGCTTATAGATAGTTTGTATAGGTTCTGTTTTTGTCTGCTTGACATACAATTATCTGATGGTTGTAGTTTCACCGATCCATCCGCCGATTGTGACAGAGTTACCCTTCTTCAATCCCAGGAAGAAGAGGTCTTCATCTTTCGGAGTGTGTCCGGCATACGTGTTGATCAACTTCTGAGCTTCTTCAGCTACACTTGGATCTACGCTCTTTGCACGCTGCAGTTTATCGATGGCTGCAAAGTAAGTACATTTGTTCAATGCAGCTTCGTCGCTCCAGTTAGGACTGGATGCATACATTTGTGCAATCAGAATATAAGCCTTACCATATTTGCTGTTGAATGAGAGCGCTTTGTTGGCATACTGTTTAGCCTTGCTCAACTGTTTCTTACTGAACAATACGACAGCTGCACTGTATGCATAGTCTGCCTTTTTGTCAGCATCTTCTTCCAAGCTGATGGCCTGATCGAAGTACTGTACACTCTTGTCCAAGTCGCCTTTCTTATAATACATATAAGCACATCCGGCAGCAGTTGCGGCAGTCGGTTCAATGGCATGAGCAGCTTCAGATGCTACGAAATAAGCTTCTTCTTCCGTACATTTCAGCATCTGCATGACATTGATAACCTGTTTCAAGTATTCAAGATTTGTCTTGTTCTGGCTTACTTTCGGGCCATAGATAGCTTGCAGGTTTTCACAGCTGGCAGCACCACTGTTGATGAAGTAAGCGTCTACATTGTCTTTTGCTGTTTTCAGCAGTTTTTTGTCTCTTTCTTTTGTTGCAGCTTTCAGCGCTTCATCGGCGTAGCCAGAAGTGGTCAGATAATCCTGGATAAACTGTTCTTTGTGTGCGTCATCTATTTTCAGTTTTCTAGATGAAACATCCATCAAATCCTGAAACATGAAATAGTCGGATGCTGCTTTTTCCAAATCTACAGCTTCTTTGGCCATTTCATAAGCTTTGTTTACGTCCAGGTTAGCTCCCGAGAAAACGATATAATCGTGAGCTTTCATGCCCAGGATAGAACCTTTTGTCATCGGAGTTTTTACCAGTTGGTTCAGTCCGTCAAGGTATTTGATACGCTGGTCGTGTACGGCCATCAGTTCGTCCAAATACTTCTTCTGTTGTGCGGCATCCTTGGAACTGGCAATTAATGCGCGTAAAATCTTGGCTCCATTTGTATAAGTACTAACCTGAGCCAGAGGGGCTTCCGTGAATACGGCCATCCACGGTTTGTATGCGTCAACAAAGTTGTCAGTTTTTACATATTCACTGTAAATACTGATGTTCTGTAAGCAACGGAGACTGTCTTCGCCATGTCCGAAACGTGATCCGTCTTCTACTCCTTTCTGTGCGAAAGTAGCTGTTGCGCTCAATGATAAAGCACACAGCATGGTAAACATTTTCATTTTCATCGTATGTAAGATTAGTTGTTCATTGTGTTTATTTTTCTCATTAATTTACTCTCCACTTCATGAACCAGTGTTCATTGAAAGTCAATCCGATTTTCAGTACAAAACGGTTTTCAGAAAGCATGTCACTTACGTCAGTGGCTGCATGAACATATTGTCCTGTAATGCTCAATACGGTATTCCGCTGGTAGAGTTTTAACGGCAAGCCCAATCCGAAGTTGACTCCGTATTCCTTAGGGCCTTCTATCATGTTCTGAGAATTAGCCGACATCGGTATCCGCAGATTGGAATTCGTATAGTAAAGTCCTGCTCTGTAGCGGATGCGGCTGAAATAATTCCGTCCGAATTCTTTCGGCATGAATTCCGCTCCCAAAGAGACTTTGGAACGGTTCTGATACATATCTGTGCGGTTGTTGTATTTCACTCCTTCCCATTTCTGGAATGTGTAATCCATTTCAACGGTTAAATTTTTCTTGTGCTTCCACGCAAGTCCGACACCATATATATGAGGTATACCGTAAGAATCATTGATTTGTTCTTCATTTACAACCGAGTAGCTGGTTCCATTCGTAATCTGTGTGCCTTGCGTGTCATGACCGTTAAGCACGTGTCCTAAGCTGTATGTAACTCCCAGAGTCAGCCAGTCTTCCTTTCGGATGGGTTGCGTATATTGGATGCCAAAAGTGGCATTATAACTGCTTACCGACAGGCTGTTGTATGTAATAGTTTGGTCACCTCCGTTGCTGAGGGTGGCGGCAGTCTGGTAATTCAATTTGCCATACAAGTATCCGAAGTTGGCTCCGATGGAGAGGTTGTCAAGAATCTTGAATCCAAGTCCGCCAAAGATTTGTTGTAATCCTCCGTCTCCATAAAAATTATTGGAAATGGTGACGTCGTTGTTGTTTCCTATTTCTTTGGTGCGGGTGAAATTGTATCCCACTGTCGAGAAAGGAGTATATCCGATTGTCATGGCCAGTTTGGGATGCAGTCTGAATTGCATGGCTAGATAGTCAAAGCTGGAGTTTTTGGCATTCGATTTGTATTTTCCTTCCTGAAAGTTCGAACTTTTCAATGACATTCCGGCATCAAAAATGAAAGAGAGAGAGTCTACGGCTGTATAAGACGCAGGGTTCATGGCATTTATATGTTCGCTGGTGCGGAGGGCATAGCCTACTCCTCCCATGGCGGCATTGTTTGTGAAGCTCTGATCAAACATGTCACCCAGTCCATAACGCGTGTAAGGTGAGTTTGTGCTTATTTGCGCACATACGACTGTAGAGCTTGCTAGGAGCCAAGAACCAATGAGTATCTTTTTACTTGACATTATAATTCAATATTCTATTTAAACCTTTCAATACTAAAAATCTATCTGCAAAGATGATACTTTTTAAATTTGTATCAAAAGAAAATTTATCTCCTCCAGTTAAAAAAACCAAAAGGTCGGGATATTTCTTTTGCAGAAGAGTGATATAGCCAATTATTTCAAATTCTATTCCTTTGATGACTCCAGAGCGGATTGCAGTTTCTGTATCGTAGCCGAATTCTGGAGTTTCCCCTTTCCTTTCGATGAGAGGGAGTTTGTCGCAGCAGGCATTTAGGGTCTTGAACCGGGTGTAGATGCCCGGTGAAATGTTGCCTCCCAGATAATTTCCTTCTGCATCGATGAATTCATAGGTGAGGGCAGTACCTGCATCTACTACAAGCAAATTCCTTCCCGGCGACAGATAATTGGCTCCGACAACAGCAGCCAGACGGTCCATTCCCAAGGTCTCAGGAGTTTTGTATAAATTACGGATGGGGACAGGGGTCAAATGGTTAAGTTCAATGATTTCAAATGGAACTCCAGCCAGTTGACGGCGGATGGTATTGCTGAGAGTAATGACCGATGCGATGATTCCTCTTTGAATGGGGTATTTGTTGCATAACATCGACAGCCAGTCCAAGGAATGATTGGATCCCCTTAAAACTTCCACCACCTTATCACCATCGAATACTGCCAGTTTTGCTACAGTATTGCCGATATCAATTACTAAATTCACTTTTTCCTCGTTTATTTTGTTTGCAAAGTAACGTAAAATTTAAATATCTCCACTCATAAAACTGATTATTTATTTCGTTCTTGTGGGAGAATCAATGTATTTTTGCATGCGGAAAAAGGATATTATGAATTATTCAGACTTTGGAAGGTAGGCTTCCGGATGCTGGACAGATGATTATATGAATTATGAAACGGAAATTTATCTTTCTTTTGTGGATTTTGGGTGTGGTGTGTACTGTTCTGCCTGTAAAGGCTACGGAATCGGGCCGGCAAAGTATGGTAGAATCTTTTCGGGCGGACAGCATCCAGTTCAGTTTGCTGACTTGTGCACCGGGAAATGAAATCTATGAACTTTTCGGGCACACTGCAATTCGTTACCAGAATTTCTCTCGTGGGGTCGACCTGGTTTTTAATTATGGGATGTTCAGTTTCAATACTCCTAATTTTGTTTATCGTTTCATAAAGGGAGAGACAGATTATCAGTTGGGCATTATGCCTTATCCTTATTTTGAATCGGAATATGCATTGAGAGGATCCTCGGTTTATCAACAGGTATTGAATTTGAGGCAGCCGGAGAAATTGAAGTTGCTAGAGTTGCTGGAAGAAAATTATCTTCCGGAAAACCGAATATATCGTTACAATTATTTTTATGACAACTGTACCACCCGGGCGCGCGACCAAATAGAAAATAGTATTCAAGGGAAAGTCATCTACCCTTCCGTCGATTGGATAAAGACATTCCGGGGGATTGTGCATGAGTTTACCCAGGACTCTCCGTGGGATCAGCTGGGTATTGACTTGTGCCTGGGAGCCGAAGCCGATAAGCCGGTGGATATCCGGAAGCAGATGTTTTCTCCTTTTTATATGCGCTATTTTGCGGAGGGGGCATATATACAAGAAGCCAATGGAGAACGGCGTCCACTGGTCTTGCGGGAGGATAAAATCGTGGATGTGGAACCGTCCGTGGCTTCTTCTTATTGGATTACTCCGATGGGGGCTGCCATCCTGTTCTTAATCCTTAATGTGGTAATAGGTTATGTGCAATGGAAACGAAAGTCTGTTTTCTGGGGATGGGACATTGTATTGTATGCGGCACAAGGGATAGCGGGCTGCATCATTGCTTTTCTTTTTTTCGTATCCTCTCATCCGACCGTGGGGACAAACTGGCTGCTGATTTTGTTTAATCCTGTTCCGTTATTATACCTTCCTTTTATGGTGTATAGGGATATAAAACATAAAAAAGACGCATATCACCTCTGTAATCTGGTGTATTTAACACTTTTTATGCTGTTTGTTCCGTTTTCACCACAAGATTTTAATTTAACAGTATTACCTTTGGCACTCGGTTTGCTGGTAAATGCTGCAAGCCATGTATTAGTATTGAATAAAAAATAATGAAAGAACGCATACTGACATCTTTATTGACCGTATTTGTCATTACGGGAATGCAGTCTCAGACTCCCTCTGCGGCTCCGCGTCTGGTGGTAGGATTAACAATCGACCAGTTACGGGCAGATTACATTGAGGCTTTTTCTGCATTGTATGGGGAAAGAGGCTTTAAGCGTTTATGGAAAGAGGGACGTATATATGCCGATGCAGAGTATGATTTCATTAATGTAGACCGTTCTTCGGCTACAGCTTCTATCTACACCGGAACTACACCTTATTATAATGGAATTCCTGCCAATCGGTGGATGGACCGGAACACTTTGCGAATTGTGAAATCGGTAGACGACCCGAACTTTATGGGCGTTTATACTTCAGAAAGTTCTTCAGCCAAGTTGTTGCAATGTTCTACCTTGTCGGATGAATTAAAGGTGGCCACTCAAGGAAGGGCTGAAGTATATTCTATTGCACCTACACGTGAAATGGCTGTACTTGCAGCCGGTCATGCGGCCGATGGAGCCTTCTGGTTGAACGATGAAACCGGTAAATGGGGTGGAACGACTTATTATGGTGACTTTCCTGCATGGGTAAGCAGCTATAATGACAAGGAGGGGCTCGATTTTCGGATTAACAGTGTAGAATGGCTTCCCTATCTTCCGGTTACTTCTTATCAATATATCACTACGGAGAATAAACAGCTCAACTTTAAACATAACTTTTCGGATGAGCGTCTGGAAAAATATAAAAAGTTTAAGACGAGTCCCTATGTGAATGATGAAGTGAACCGACTGGTAAATGCCTGTTTGAGTGGTACGCAGGTAGGCCGGGATGGAGTGCCGGATTTGTTGACATTGTCTTATTATGCCGGAAATTATGACCATAAACCCAATTCGGAGTATGGCATGGAAATTCAGGATATGTATGTCCGTTTGGACAACAGTTTGGGTGATTTGCTGGATCTGATTGATCGAAAGGTCGGACTTCGTAATACGCTGTTTTTCATTACTTCAACTGGATATACCGATCCTGAACCCGCCGATCCTGTACAGTATAAGATTCCAGGTGGAGAATTTTATATCAAGCGATGTGCTGCATTGCTGAATATGTATTTGATGGCGATTTATGGTCAGGGTCAGTATGTGGAAACTTATTATGACCGCCAGATTTACTTGAATCATAAGTTGATTGAAGAGCGGAAGCTGAATTTGGTGGAAGTAATGACGCGTGCCTCAGAATTTGTTGTGCAGATGAGTGGGGTACAGAATGCTTATTCTGCTCAGCGTTTGTTGCTGGGGGCGTGGACTCCGAAAATTGAAAAGATTCGAAACACCTATAATCCGAACTGTTCAGGGGATATTTACGTAGAGGTGATGCCTGGATGGTCGGTGGTAAATGAATATTCCCAAAAAGTGGAGGTCGTTCGTGAAGCTTATGTCTCATCGCCTCTGATTTTCATGGGATATGACGTAAAGCCTGAAATTCTTTATTCTCCAGTAAAAATAACGTCAATCGTTCCTACGGTGGCTCATTTTATGCGAATAAGGGCGCCGAATGCTTGCTCTACAGCTCCAATGATTAATATTCGTAAATAAATATGATGACGAAGGGGGCGGATAACTCGCAATTTGGTTATCTTTGCACCGTTGAGATTAAAAAAACTTCATTTGAAAATAATAAAAAGAAATATACAATGGGATTTAATGAATTTATAAGCAAGCTGTTCGGCAACAAAGCAACTCGTGACATGAAAGAAATTCAGCCGTGGGTGGAAAAAGTAAAAGCCGTTTACCCGGAGATTTCCAAGTTGACAAACGACGAACTTCGTGCGAAGACAGAAGAATTGAAAAAATACATCAAGGATTCTGCCGCAGAAGAAAACAAGAAGATAGAGGACTTGAAGGCCACTATCGAAGCCACTGACTTGGAAAAGCGTGAAGCGATTTTCTCTCAGATTGATAAGCTGGAGAAGGAAGTGCTGGATAAATATGAAAAGGCATTGAATGAAATCCTTCCCACTGCGTTTGCTATTGTGAAGGATACAGCTCGCCGTTTGGCCGAAAACGAGGAACTGGAAGTGACCGCAACAGATTTCGACCGTGAACTGGCGGCTCAGGGACGTGACTTTGTCCGTATTGAAGGCGACAAGGCCATCTGGAAGAATCATTGGAAAGCAGGTGGAAATGAAATGACCTGGAACATGATTCACTACGATGTGCAGTTGTTTGGTGGAGTCGTTCTGCATCAGGGTAAGATTGCGGAAATGGCTACTGGTGAAGGTAAGACCTTGGTGGCTACTCTTCCGGTATTCTTGAATGCACTGACAGGAAATGGCGTACATGTGGTTACAGTCAATGATTACCTGGCTAAGCGTGACTCTGAATGGATGGGCCCGTTGTATATGTTCCATGGACTGAGCGTGGATTGTATCGATAAGCATCAGCCTAACTCTGAAGCACGTCGTCGTGCGTATATGGCAGATATCACTTTCGGTACCAACAACGAGTTTGGTTTCGATTATCTGCGTGATAACATGGCGATTTCTCCGAAAGACTTGGTGCAGCGTAAACATAATTATGCCATTGTCGATGAGGTCGACTCTGTGTTGATTGATGATGCCCGTACCCCGTTGATTATTTCAGGTCCGGTACCTAAAGGCGACCAGCAGTTGTTCGAAGTACTTCGTCCGCTGGTAGAACGTCTGGTGGAAGCTCAGCGTAAACTGGCGACTCAATATCTGGCCGATGCAAAGCGGTTGATTGCTTCCGATAAGAAAGAAGATCAGGAGGCTGGTTTCCTGGCATTGTTCCGTAGCCATAAGGCATTGCCGAAGAATAAGCCGCTGATTAAGTTCCTGAGTGAACCGGGTATCAAGGCTGGTATGTTGAAGACGGAAGAAATCTACATGGAGCAGAACAACAAGCGTATGCCGGAAGCGGTAGAGCCGTTGTATTTCGTCATTGATGAAAAACTGAAGAGTGTAGATTTGACTGATAAGGGTGTAGACTTGATTACGGGTAACTCACAAGACCCGACCCTGTTTGTTCTTCCGGACATCGCTGCTCAGCTGTCTGAACTGGAAAATCAGAAAGGTCTTTCTGATGAAGAACGTCTGGCTAAGAAAGACGAACTGATGACCAATTATGCCATCAAGGCAGAACGCGTGCATACCATCAATCAGTTGTTGAAAGCTTACACTATGTTCGAAAAGGATACCGATTATGTGGTGATGGACGGACAAGTGAAGATTGTGGACGAACAGACTGGACGTATCATGGAAGGTCGTCGTTGGAGCGACGGTCTGCATCAGGCTGTGGAAGCGAAGGAAGGAGTGAAGGTGGAAGCTGCTACTCAGACATTTGCTACCATTACATTGCAGAACTACTTCCGTATGTACCACAAGTTGTCGGGTATGACCGGTACGGCCGAAACAGAAGCTGGTGAGTTCTGGGATATCTATAAATTGGATGTCGTGGTAATTCCGACAAACCGTCCGATTGCCCGTATTGATATGAACGACCGCGTTTATAAAACCAAACGTGAGAAATATAAAGCCGTTATCGAGGAAATCGAGAAGATGGTACAGGCTGGTCGTCCGGTACTGGTAGGTACGACTTCTGTCGAAATCTCTGAAATGTTGAGTAAGATGCTGACCATGCGTAAGATTCCGCACAACGTATTGAATGCGAAACTGCATCAGAAAGAAGCGGAAATTGTCGCAAAAGCCGGTCAGAGCTCTACAGTAACCATTGCCACTAACATGGCCGGTCGTGGTACCGATATCAAGTTGAGTCCGGAAGTGAAAGCTGCGGGTGGTTTGGCCATCATCGGTACGGAACGTCACGAGTCACGTCGTGTAGACCGTCAGTTGCGTGGTCGTGCCGGACGTCAGGGAGACCCGGGATCTTCTGTATTCTTCGTGTCACTGGAAGACGACCTGATGCGTTTGTTCTCATCCGACCGTATTGCGAAAGTAATGGATAAGCTGGGCTTCAAGGAGGGCGAAATGATTGAACACAAGATGATTTCCAACTCTATCGAGCGTGCCCAGAAGAAGGTAGAAGAAAACAACTTCGGTATCCGTAAGCGTTTGCTGGAATACGATGACGTGATGAACAAGCAGCGTACGGTAGTATATACCAAACGTCGTCATGCCTTAATGGGAGAACGTATCGGAATGGATATTGTAGACATGATTTGGGATCGTTGCTGCAATGCGGTACAGCAGCCTACTTATGAGGATGCGCAGATGGAGATTCTGCAGGTACTGGCTATGGAAACTCCGTTTACAGAAGAGGACTTCCGTTCGAAGAAGAAGGATGACCTGGCAGAACAGACGTTCCAAAATGCCATGGCACTCTTCAAACGTAAAACGGAACGCATGGCTCAGATTGCCAATCCGGTCATCAAGCAGGTATATGAGGCACAAGGTCACATGTATGAGAACATCATGATTCCTATCACCGACGGCAAGCGGATGTATAATATCTCTGTAAATCTGAAAGCTGCTTACGAAAGTGAATCAAAGGAAATCGTGAAAGCTTTTGAAAAAGCGATTCTGCTGCATACGATTGACGATGCATGGAAAGAAAACTTGCGTGAGTTGGATGAACTGAAACACTCTGTACAGAATGCTAGCTACGAACAGAAAGATCCGCTGTTGATTTTCAAACTCGAATCTGTTAATCTGTTTGACAACATGGTCAATAAGATTAATAACAATACCATCTCTGTATTGATGCGTGGACAGATTCCGGTACAGGAACCGGAACAGGTGCGCGAAGCAGCTCCTGAACCTCAGACTCCCCGTCAGCAATACCGTGAGGAAAAGCAGGATTTGAACGATCCGGATCAGAGTGAAGCAGCCGGACGTGATACCCGCGAACAGAAACAGGAGCCTTATCGTGCGGAAAAAACAGTAGGGCGGAATGATCCATGTCCTTGTGGTAGCGGTTTGAAATACAAAAACTGTCACGGGAAAAATGCTTGATTGAGTATTGAATTCCATTAATACGCACGGGTTCTGTCGTTTTTACAGATTTTATTCATTAATTTAGAATAATCTGTAGGCACGATGGAACCCGTGTCTTTTTTATTTATTACTTTTGTTTTCAAACCAAAAACGTTGCAGATTTATGAAAAAATATAGATGGATTGGAATGTTGCTGGTAGCAGCTGTGATGGTTTCATGCGGAGGGGTGCAGCCTTTTGCTTTCGATCAACTTTATCCGGCAGAGGCTACTTTTCCTGAACAAGTGCGTACGGTAGCGGTGGTGAATCATGCTCCATCTATCCCTTCTCCGAAGAAGACTTTGCTTACCTTGGGTCGGATTGACGGAGATGGGAAGGTACTGGCGGAGGGCCTGGCCGGAGGTTTGGCCGACAGTCGCTATTTCAATCAGGTAATTATTTCCGATTCAGTGCTTGCACAGGAACAGAGTGGAGGAGAGTTGCTTCCCAGGTCTGTGGTCGACAGTCTGAGTCAGGTTCTGGGAGCTGATATGATTGTCTCAATCGACCGCATTCAGTTGTTGACCGAAAAAAAAGAAATTTATTATCCGGGGTTTGTCCCTATGACTGCACTCAGTTTGAAGATTCGTCCGGTGGTACGTGCTTATATTCCGTCTCGCTTGATGCCTGTGGTGACGTTGAATAAAGTCGACAGTTTGTTGTGGGATTTGAGCCCTTTGTTGTCAGACTACGACGTGGTGAACGATGCTTCCACTCATGCAGCTTATACACTGGTCAACCAGTTGGTACCCCATTGGAAGAATGTGGAGCGTATTTATTTTGACGGTGGCAATCCGGATATGCGTGATGCGGCGGTTTCTTTGCGGGAAGGAGACTGGGAAGAGGCCGGTCGTATCTGGAAGAATCTGTATGATTCGGTCAAGAAAGGAAAATTGAAATCACGTGCGGCCTTCAATATGGCCTTGGCATGTGAGGTGCAGGGACAGATGCAAGAAGCGGTTTCCTGGATAGAGAAAGCCCAAAAAAGTGCTTCTCCGGGTTCGTCTGAAGAACGTGCGGCGGTATTTTACTCCACTGTTTTGAAGGACCGGGCTAAGGATTGTCAGCTTCTGAACCTGCAAATGGGGCGTTTTAGCTACAAATTCAATTAATATTTTCTTGTTCGATTTATTTTTTTTGTACATTTGAGTACAGATAAAAGATATAGCCTATGGAAATGAGTGAACAATCACGTGTTGCAATAACTTCTGCTCTGAAAGAAGCTCTTTGCCGATATGTATCGGGAGGAGAGGAGTCTGTCGTTACAGACATTCATCTGCAACCGAATTCGGAAAGTGGAGAGCTGGTGATTTACGACGATGACGACAAGGTGCTTGCACGTACAATCATCAATGAATGGGTGGAGTATGATAGTGATGACTTCTATGCTGTAGTCGAACCGATTCTCCGTGCCGAACTGGAAGCCTTGAAGGCAACAGGTCTTCTGGAAAAGCTAAGTCTGATGAAGCCTTATTCATTTGTATTGGTGGATGAGGAAAAGGAAACGGTGGCCGAGCTGCTGCTGGTGGACGATGAAGAAACCTTGTTGCTGAATGATGAATTGCTGAAAGGACTGGACGAAGAACTGGATGCATTCTTGAAAGACTTGCTGGAACGTTAATCGTGGAATAATGGGAGAACGGATTACATTTCGTCGCAACGAAGGTTTGCGGAGCATACATCCTCATTGGAGAGGGAATCCAACTGTGAACGGAAAATTCTTTAACCGCCAGCATCGTTGGAAGCCCGGTGTAGGGAGTGTGCTGAAATGGCGTTTTTCTCCCAATCCTCAGCGGAAGGAAAAGCGGACCATCAAGTGGAATCCGAAAGTACATTATCTCACTTCTTTGGAAAGAGTGGTGGGTAACTCCTTAATCTGGCTGGGGCATAATTCTTTTTTTTTGCAACTGGGCGGCAAGCGTCTGATGATTGATCCCGTATACGGGAGTATTCCGTTTGTCAAACGGCGCAGTCAGTTTCCGGCCGATCCTTCTATCTTTCGGGACATTGATTACCTGCTGATTAGCCATGACCATTTTGACCACTTGGACAAGCCTAGCGTAGCCCGTCTGGTGGCTGATAATCCTCGTCTGAAGTTGTTTTGTGGACTGAATACCGGGGCCCTGATTAAAGGCTGGTTCCCTTCTCTTGAAGTGATTGAGGCAGCCTGGTATGAACAATATGTCGACGGAGATCTCCGTCTCACTTTTCTTCCCGCTCAGCATTGGAGCAAACGTGGAGTGAGCGACGGAGGGGAGCGTTTGTGGGGATCGTTCATGATTCAGGGAGGTGGCATTACCATCTACAACAGTGGAGATACCGGCTATGCACATCATTTTAAAGAAATTGCAGGTTTCTTTCCTCATATAGACTATTGTATGATTGGAATAGGGGCCTATAAGCCGCGCTGGTTCATGAAGCCCAATCATATCTCTCCGTATGATGCCCTGACTGCTTCGGCCGATTTGGGTGCACGGGTGACCATCCCCATGCACTATGGTACGTTCGACCTTTCGGACGAACCGTTGTTCGACCCGCCTCATGTGTTTGCCGCAGAAGCCAAGAAACGCGGCATGGCAGTCATCCTTCCTGAATTGGGAGAGATTGTGAAGTTACAGCCTCTTCGTTGAAGAGCGTATACAAAGACATAAAAAAAGTCCGGAAACCAACTTTTCTGAACAGGTCAGAAAACTGATTTCCGGACTTTCTATATGAGTCTGTTTGTTTCAAATCAATAATAATCCGCCGGTCATCGGCAGCGGGTTACTTCGTGTGAGTGTTTTCACTCAACATGACGTACCCCCAGATCATCGGATCTGCATTTGCAATTTTGTTTAGAATCTTTGTTACCTTTTTCATAACTATTACCCTTTCATTTGCTTTTTGGTTAGTACCTATATAATAATTCTAGTTTAGTTTTTCCGGGTGCTCTTCACAGAGGACCTTTCGAAGCTTTGTCTTTTGTTTTTGTTATCCTTAATCTTTTTATCCTTTCCTTCCGGTACCCTTTCGGGTTCCTTCGTTCGTTTTATTACACTGCAAAGGTAATGCCTTTTTTTTGAAAAACATGTTTTAAAGCATATAATTTTATTTTCCTCTTGTTTTATTGATGTAAATCAACCTAGGTAGTTGGTGCTGACAAATTGTCACTTTTGCCTGTCAGTATGGACTGACAGAATTGCGTTTTTAGCCTAAGAGCACAATGAAAATGGCAGTTTGACGGGAGTATAGACTTCTTGGAGGGGTTTATTCCGTTGCTTCTGCCTTTTCATCTCTTGTCAGTTCTCAATTTATCTTGGGAAAATGATAGGATTTTGTCTTTCTTCTGTTACAAAAGATATAGTTTTACGTTTACCTTTTTGAAAACAACTTGTACGACCGATTTAAGAAGCATGAGCAAAGAGACACTGACATCGACCTTCACTGATTTGAGAAAGAATTTTCTCAGATTGGCAATGCGTTTTCTTCCCAATAGAGAGGATGCCGATGACGCATTGCAGGAGGCTTTCTTCCGCTTGTGGAAACATGCAGACCGGATTGACTCGCGCGAAGAGGCAGAAGCTCTTACGGTTGCTACGGTGAAGAACCTGTGCATTGACGTCCTGCGTAAAAAGGAGCATCTGCCTACGGTGGAACTGGACGAACGCCGGGACGAATCTGTGACTGATTCGGCTGACGAGATTCTGGAGAAAGAAGAACGTTTCCGTGCGGTGGAACGTATCATTGCACAGAGGTTGACACCGCTTCAGCAACAGATTTTGCGGATGAAAGAGTATGAAGGGAGAAAATACAATGAAATAGCCGATATACTGGGTATGCAAGAACCGGCAGTACGTATGCAACTGTCGAGGGCGAGAAAGGAAATCAGAGAATGTTATTTAAAACAGATGGAACGATGAAAAAATACGAACGTACTATCCCACAATGGAAAGAACTGGCCAGACGTTATTTCGAGGCTGAAACAACAGAGGCCGAGGAGGAAGCGCTGGCACGCTTTCTGGCTACTCCTGCCGCGCAAGTCAAGGAATTCGATGAACTTCGTGCCGTGATGGGGTATGCCGCTACCGGACGTGCCCTATATGGCAGGCGGCGCACACGAGGCATGCGGTTGCGGTATTATGCGGCGGCAGCAGTGGCAGGTCTCATCGTACTGACCACTGCCTGGCAGTTGACGGAAAGTGCAGATGTATGTGTGGCTTACATCAACGGACAGCGCTGTACCGACAAGGAAGTGGTGCTTTCCGAAGCCCTGAAGTCGATAGAAAAGGTGAGTCACCGCTCTTCCGAAGAAACAGTTCAGAGTCAGTTGTCGGATATATTCCAGACGCTGGAAGAGGGAGAAACGGAATCGGTTGACAAGGAATGAATAGAATAATAGGAGAAGACGATATGATAAGACGAAGGATTATACTATGGATGTGCCTGCTGGCTGTGCTGCCCGTGTGTGCACAGAAAGGAATGCATGTGGAAGACTTGTTTGGGAGTCGCTTCAAGCACGATAAACAGGCCGTGGAGGTCCTTATCAAAGGAAGGGAATTGAAAAAATATCATCTTACACTTTTCCGCAGCCTGACGATAACCGATGAACCGGTTGTGTCGGAAGAGATAGAGGCATTGGTAGGCTTGGATGCCCAAACCGCAGTCGACAAGGAAGTGGGTAAGGTCGGGAAGAGGCTGTACTACGGTTTCTACTGCTTTCCGGCACAGGACGATAACTACCGCTATCTGTTTTATCGGAATGCTGCGGTAGCTCCTGGCAGCAGCAAGAAGATGGAGGTGACCGTGGTGTATATGGAAGGAAAAATCACGCTGGAAGAGTTGAAACGGATGTTTAAATAAAGAAAAACAAACAAAATACGATAAGAAACATGAAAAAATGATTTTGCTGGTGGTCACCTTGCTGACCGCAGTGGGCGGATACGCCGAGACCGAAGATTCGCTGAAGGTGGAAAATGTGATGTGTATACAGAAACCTGAGCAGGTGAAGATTACCGAATCGGGCAGTCGTTTCACAGTAGAAGTGGAGGGGAAGGAAGATAATCCGAATTTCCGTTATGTCCGTGAGGTGGAGATGTCTTCCTCAGACGTGTCGGTGACAAAGGAACGTAGCGGCAACTGGGACTTC
Organism: Bacteroidaceae bacterium; assembly: GCA_902362595.1. Classification (GTDB taxonomy): domain Bacteria; phylum Bacteroidota; class Bacteroidia; order Bacteroidales; family Bacteroidaceae; genus Phocaeicola; species Phocaeicola fibrisolvens. The sequence goes on from CABIXF010000014.1 coordinate 26,330, forward strand.
CACATTCCGTTCAGAAAGCGGACGTCGGAACGGAGGCATCACCAGAACCAGCTGGTGTTGAAAAACCTGAAGATAGGACTTTCCTGCGTACAGGGTGCTCCCGAGAACATGGATGTCAGCATGGGGTCGTCGTGGGAAATTACCACTCCTACCTTAGGATGGGAGTGTTATCCGTGGGCTACGGAGACTTCTTTTTCCATTGGAGTGGCCTGCAGCTGGCGTAATTACCGGATGACCGGCAAGCAGCGTTTTATAAAAGAGGAGGGACGAGACATGACTGTGGGACCTTATCCTAAAGGGGCCGATATTCAGTTCTCGCGTATCAAAGTGTTCAGTTGGGCTGTTCCGGTGATGCTGACTCATAAGACAAAGCGTAATTTCAATTTCAGTTTGGGAGCCATTGTCAACTTCAACACGCATGCCAGCCTGAAAACGCGGTATAAGTTGGATGGAAAGGAGTATAAACAGACCGACAGCAATATCCACCAGACTCCGGTGACCGTTGACTTTCAGGCATCCCTCGGCTATAAAGCCATCGGCTTTTATGTGAAATACAGTCCTTGCAAAGTGCTTGATTCTACCTACGGCCCAGAATTCAGTGCGTTGTCCGTGGGTATCGTCTTGTTCTGAACCGATGAAAGTAAGCCCCGTTCTGAGCTGCCGTTACCAGTTTTGTCTTGCGTAACGGTTGTTCAGGACGGGGCGTGTTTTATAGAAACTGCGCGTTAGCGTTTCAATGCCGCAATGCTTTCTTTCAAAGCGGCAATCTTGGTTTCAGCGTCAGCTTGTTTCTTGCGTTCCATTTCGATGACGTTGGCCGGAGCCTTGCTGACAAACTTTTCGTTGCTCAGCTTTTTCAATACGCTCTGCAGGAATCCTTCCTGGTATTTCAGGTCAGCTTCCAGCTTCTTCAGCTCTTCTTCCACGTTAATCAGGTTGCCCAGAGGTACGGCATATTCAGTAGTACCTACCATGAAGGCGGCTGCTCCGTCCGACTTGCTGGCTACCTGCTTGATTCCCGACAAGTTGCAGAGTTTGGCAATGACAGAAGTGAACTCGGCTACCGGATTTTCTCCGATAACTTCCAATGTCAGAGCTTCTTTCTGTGCGATGTTCTTCTGCAAACGGATGGTACGGATACCACTGATGACTTCCTTCACGGCTTCAAAGCGGGCAATCAGGGCCTCGTCGTACGGCATGTCTTTTACGAGGGTCTGCGTCATGATGCTTTCGCCCGGCTGACGGTCGTAAATGTGCTGCCACAATTCCTCCGTGATGAACGGCATGAACGGATGCAGAAGTTTCAGCAAGGTTTCGAAGAAGGCCAGGGTCTTTTCGTAAGTGGTCTTGTCGATGGGCTGTCCGTAAGCCGGTTTCACCATTTCCAGGTACCAGCTGGAGAATTCGTCCCAGAACAGTTTGTATACAGCCATCAGGGCCTCGCTCAGACGGTATTTGCCAAACAGGTCATTGACTTCCTCTGCGGTCTTCGCCAGCATGGAGTCGAACCATTCGGTCGCAAGTTTTGCATATTCCGGCTGTTCGATGTCGGCCACCTGCCAGCCTTTTACCAGACGGAAGGCGTTCCATATCTTGTTGTTGAAGTTACGTCCTTGTTCGCACAGGGCCTCGTCGAAGAGGATGTCGTTTCCGGCAGGAGCTGCCAGCATCATTCCCATACGTACGCCATCGGCACCATATTGGTCAATCAGTTCCAAGGGGTCGGGAGAGTTACCGAGTGACTTGGACATCTTGCGGCCCAGCTTGTCGCGCACGATACCGGTGAAATATACGTTGCGGAACGGCATGTCGCCCATGTATTCGTAACCGGCCATGATCATACGGGCTACCCAGAAGAAGATGATATCCGGTCCGGTTACCAAGTCGGAAGTCGGGTAGTAGTATTTGATTTCCTCGTTGCCCGGGTTGTTGATGCCGTCGAACAACGAAATCGGCCACAACCAGGAAGAGAACCAAGTGTCGAGGCAGTCATCCTCCTGACGCAGGTCTTCCAGTTTCAGGTTGGCATCGCCCGTCTTTTCTTTGGCCAGTTCCAGTGCCTGTTCCGGTGTTTCGGCTACCACGAAGCCGCCTTTCGGCAGGTAGTAGGCCGGGATACGGTGTCCCCACCACAGCTGACGGCTGATACACCAGTCCTTGATGTTTTCCAGCCAGTTGCGGTAAGTGTTCTTGTATTTGGCAGGGTAGAACTTCAGTTCGTCGTTCATTACCGGCGGCAAAGCCATGTCGGCAAAGTGCTGCATCTTCAGGAACCACTGCATGGACAGTTTCGGTTCGATGGCCACGTTGGTACGTTCAGAGAAACCTACCTTATTGGTATAGGCTTCCACCTTTTCCAGCAGTCCGGCAGCATCCAGGTCTTTTTCAATCTGCGCGCGCACGTCGAAGCGGTCCATGCCTACATACAGGCCGGCAGCTTCGCTCAGTGTACCGTTGTCGTTGAAGATGTCGATGGAAGGCAGGTTGTATTTTTCTCCCAGCATGTAGTCGTTCACGTCGTGTGCCGGAGTCACTTTCAAGCATCCGGTACCGAATTCAATGTCTACGTAGCTGTCTTCAATTACCGGAATGACACGTCCTACCAGCGGCACGATGACCTTCTTGCCTTTCAGCCACTGGTTCTTCGGGTCTTCCGGGTTGATACACATGGCCGTATCACCCATGATGGTTTCCGGACGGGTGGTAGCAACTACGGCATAACGGCGTCCCTGTGCATCGCGGTGTACTACTTCGCCTTCAGCGCCTGTTTCGCCGCTCATGTCATCATCGGCAATATAATAGCGCAGGTAATACAGCTTGCTGTGTTCCTCTTTGTAGATAACCTCTTCGTCTGAAAGGGCAGTCAGTGCTTTCGGGTCCCAGTTCACCATACGTACGCCGCGGTAAATCAGTCCCTTGTTATACAAATCCACGAATACCTTGATGACACTCTTGCTGCGGGTTTCATCCATGGTGAAGGCCGTGCGGTCCCAGTCGCACGATGCACCCAGCTTGCGGAGCTGTTTCAGGATGATGCCTCCGTGTTCTTCGGTCCATGCCCAGGCATGTTTCAGGAACTCTTCTCGGGTAAGGTCTGTCTTTTTGATGCCCTGTTGTGCCAGACGGTTTACCACTTTTGCTTCCGTAGCAATGGAAGCGTGGTCCGTACCCGGTACCCAGCATGCATTTTTTCCCATCATGCGGGCACGTCTTACAAGAATATCCTGAATGGTATTGTTCAGCATGTGTCCCATGTGGAGTACTCCGGTCACGTTAGGAGGAGGAATGACGACGGTGTAAGGTTCACGTCCGTCGGGTTTAGAACTGAAAAGTTTGTGGTCCAACCAGTATTGGTACCATTTTCCCTCCACGTCAGCGGGATTGTACTTACTTGCTAATTCCATGGTTATAATTATCTTTATTATATGTATATGTTTATCGTAATAATCGGGTGCAAAAATAATAAAACTCATTGGATTTTAGGGGAGGTTCGCTCGAAAACTTCATGAGGCGTTGTCCGATGTGGCCGGGTAGTCAGTTTCAGGCCTTTTAAGTTGTGTGATTTATTGGGGGGTATCCGTCATTTTTGCGTACCTTTGTGCCGGAATATTTATTAAATCAATCAAGGAAAATGAGAAAAATAGCTTTACCGACTAGGAACGGAGTGGTGGATGACCATTTCGGGCATTGTGAATTTTATACGATTTTTACGGTGAATGAGGATAACTGCATCACTCGTACACAGGTACTTCCTTCTCCGCAGGGGTGTGGCTGCAAATCGGACATTGCTTCCAGATTACAGGAAGACGGAGTTACCGTGATGTTGGCTGGAAACATGGGAGCCGGTGCATTGGCCAAGCTGTCGGCTTGTGGCATTACGGTAATCCGGGGTTGTCAGGGTTCGGTGATGCAGGTGGCTGAGGATTATCTGGCTGGAAAGATACAGGATTCCGGAGTGGGATGCGACCATCACCATGAGGATGGAACACATCAGTGTTCACACCATTAATTCCTTTTCCTTTTATATCTAGAGTGAAATGAAAGGGTATTATCTCTGTCCCACACTGTGAAATACAAAAACCACACTGTGGAATATATATTTCACACTGTGAAATACAAATTTCACAATGTGGGACAGAAAATTCCCGCTGAGGCTTGAAAGAAAAGAATGAAGCATTTAAAAGAATGAGAGGTCAGTCCTTCATTCAATAAAATTCGTATCTTTGTGATTGATTTTCAAGCATACTTTTATGAATAGGATTATTTTCTTGTTGCTGGCAGCCGTTTTAGGGGGAATGACGCTGACGGGCAACGCACAGACACAGATTGCGTTTATATCGGACGCACATATTCAGGACATTGACGGGCATCCCGAACGGGTACGTTCCATGGAGGTACAGGTACAGTCTACCCGTTTGTTCAACGAAAATTATTATGCATTTCTGACTGCGTTGGACGACGTAGCCCGGAGAAACATCCGCTTGGTGGTCTTGTCGGGCGACCTGACCGACAATGGGCAGTTTTTCAACCAGCAAAAGGTGAAAGAGATTCTCGACGGTTATACTCGTCGGAAGGGAATGCGGTTTTTTGTCACTACCGGCAATCATGATCCGGCACTTCCGTTTGGACTGAAACAGAAGAATGCGAACTATCTGGCTGCCGACGGCACTCGGGTGACGCGGGAAGATTCGTGTGCCGGTTATGCCGACCAGATGAAGTGTTACGCCACATTCGGCTTTTTCCCGCAAAAGGAATACCGATATTGGGAAACCCCATTCACTTCCTATACGTATGAAAAATACAGTTATAAAGAGGCGCAGAAGGAAGGGGGGCTCGAAAGGAGAACCTATACTTTGTGCGATTCGCTGACTGCAATAGATGCCAGTTATCTGGTGGAGCCGATAGACGGACTCTGGTTGCTGGCTATCGACGGGGGAGCCTATCTGCCGAAAGAAATGAAAGAAGGAAAGATGGTGTACCAAGGTTCCAGTATAGGATATAATAATGTATTGGCACATAAAGCCTTTTTATTGCCGTGGGTACGGAAGGTAGTGGCCGAAGCCCGGCGATTGCATAAAACGCTGGTCACCTTTTCACATTATCCGCTGGTGGATTTCAACGACGGCGTGTCGGACTACGTGAAGAAGATATGGGGCAACCGTCGTTTCGACTTGGACCGTGTGCCGGAAGCGGAGGTGAGCGAAGCTTTTCTGGAAGCGGGTATCCGCCTGCATTTTGCCGGACACATGCACGTGAATGACACGGGTATCTGGGAAGGAAAGGATGGAAAAAAACTTTATAACATACAGATACCTTCGCTGGCCACCTATATGCCGGCCTACAAAATTCTGACTATTGAGCATCCGGAAGAGTTCCGGGTGGAAACGGTGACGCTCGATTCGGTGGCAGGATTCGCTCAGTTGTTTCCCTTATACCAGGCTGAATACCGTTCGGATTCCTTGAAAGGCCATGTGCCGGTGTGGAACAAGGAAATTCTTTCTTCCCGCACGTATCGTGAATTTTGCGATTACCAGTTCCGTGACTTGGTACGTGTGCGTTTCATTCCGCGCGATTTGCCGGAAAGCTGGAAGCCTTACCTGAAGTTTACGGGGGCTCGCTTGCTGCAGGAAGTGGCCGGGGAGGACAAATCGGCGGAGGCCGAGTGGACGCGATGGTGCATGGAAGACATGATTCTCGACCTTTATCGCTTGCGTTATGCCGACCAGCTTGCTTTGAGGGATATTCCTTCAGAGCGTTTGGCTGCCTATCGTTATTTGTTTGATTGTGTGCAGCGTTTTGAGTTTTCTTCGCCGGTAGTGGGGTATGTAAAAGACTTAGCCGTACTTTTTCAGGCTTTCTTGCATGGAGAGCCTTGCCTGAATTTCAAGATTGACTTGAAAAATGAGGAAATAGTGTCGGAATGAGTGCTGTCTGATTTTATCATTGAATTCATTTGTTCTTGTGCTGAGGGATGACGGGTAGTGATTCGTCAGTCATTCGATAAGTGTGGTAAATACAATTTTAATGGTTTGGAAATATCTCTGCAACAACGTCGGTCTACTTTTGTCCTCGAAAAATAGATATTTCTAACTAAAAATTTGTATTATGCTTAATGTACAATCAGAGAGGAAAAGAACATGGATGCAAGGCCTGTGCCTTGTGTTGTTTTTATTGAGTAGTACCTTGGCATTTGCTCAGAACCAAGTGAGAGGTGTAGTAACCGACAAATTGGGTGAGCCTTTGATTGGGGTGAATGTACTTGAAAAAGGAACGACCAATGGTACGGTGACGGATATTGACGGAAAATATACAGTGAATGTGCCGAAGGGCAAAACGCTGGTATTTTCTTTTATCGGCTTTGCCACTCAAGAAATAAAAGTCGATTCAAAAGTGTTGAATGTCACTTTGAGTGAAGATACCGAGACACTGGATGAAGTGGTGGTGGTCGGTTATGGTAGCATGACGCGTAAGGACGTGACCAGTTCCATTACTACGGTGAAAGCAGAAGACCTGAATGTGGGAGTATATACTTCCCCGGCCCAGTTGCTGCAAGGAAAAGTGCCGGGACTGACTATTGCCAACACGAGTGACCCGAACGGTTCGGCATCTATCTCCCTGCGTGGTGCTTCTTCACTTCGTAGTGGTGAAGCCATGGAGCCGTATTATGTGATTGACGGTGTGCCGGGTGTGAGTCTTTCGTTGGTTGCACCGGAAGACATCGAGAGTATCGATGTGTTGCGTGATGCCTCGGCTACAGCCATTTACGGTTCGAAGGCTGCCAACGGAGTAATCATCGTCACAACCAAAAAAGGAAACAAGAACGGAAAAACCAATGTGAACTACAGTGGGTATGTGGCATGGGACAAAACCATGAAAACATTGGATATGATGACTGCCGATGAAGTGTTGGCCTATGCAGAGGCAAATGATCTGGATTTATCCAGCTATTATGATGTAAACAACCCGGCAAATACCGACTGGCAGCGTGAAGTGCTTCGCACGGGGTTCAGCCATAATCACAACATCTCCATCAATGGAGGCAATGACAAGACTTCTTACAATGCTTCCTTGAACTTTCTTGATCGTCAGGGAACAGTACGCGGTACGGGAATGGATCGTCTGACTGCCCGTTCTTTCTTGCAGAGCAAGGCTTTTGATAACCGGCTCGACTTTTCTATCAGTTTGAATGCCAGTGTGTCAAACAACGAAAACGGTCCGACAAACAATGAAGGACGCAGCGTGCTGGATGCCATGAACTATTATCTGCCATTGAATCCGGTCAAGAATGACGACGGTTCCTGGTATGGCAGAACCACGTCCCAATATTATAACCCGGCTTCACTCATCAACGAAGACCGTTATAAGACGACGCAAAAGCTGTTGCAAGGGGTGGCCAAGGCGACGGTACATATCCTTGACGGACTGGACTGGAATTTAAACCTGTCGTACCAGAATGAGCAGTATATCTACAACAACTATCATTCTTCGAAATCACAGATTGTGGATTATGCTTCACGTAACGGACAGGCCGATCGCAGTACGGTGGAAAACATCAAGAAACAGATGGAAACATACATCAACTGGGACCATACGTTCAATGAGGCGCATAAAGTAGGCGTCATGTTGGGATATTCCTGGGAACAGTCTGATAACAATGATGGTTTCGGTTTGGTGGCATATAATTTCTATAACGATGACCTGTCATACTATAACATGGCATTGGCCAATAAGATCTCACTGGATGACATCAGTAACCTGAATAGCGGCTATCTGTTGTCTACCTTGCGTATGATTTCATATTACGGACGTGTCAATTACAGCTATAAGAGCAAGTATCTGTTGCAAGCTACGGTACGTCGTGACGGCTCTTCAGCCTTTGGCGTGAACAACCGTTGGGGTACGTTCCCTTCCGTATCTGCTTCTTGGCGAATCATCGAGGAAGATTTTATGAAAGACCAGCACGTATTTGATGATTTGAAGTTGCGTGTCGGTTATGGAGTCAGCGGTAACTCATTGGGCTTTGATGCGTTTTATTCACGTCAGGTATACGGTTCTACCGGTTGGTTTACTCCTTCCAGTGGAGGGAACTACCGGGTTTTAGGAGCGACGCGTAATGCCAATCCGGATTTGAAATGGGAAAAGACGGGTATGCTGAATGTCGGTTTGGATTTTGGATTCTTCAAGAACCGTCTGACCGGTACCATTGAATATTATGACAAGCGTACCAGTGATTTGATTTATAACTATAAAGTTTCCACCTTGCTTTATCCGTACAGCGAAATGTGGGCCAATGTGGGAGATATCAGCAACAAGGGTTTTGAAATTACCTTGAATGCAGTTCCGGTACAGACAAAAGATTTCACTTGGACTACGACGCTGAACTTGTCACACAACAAAAATAAAGTGGAGTCTTTGTCTAATTCAGAATATTCGGTGAAATACATTGAGATGGCCGACCCGAACATCAACAGTTATTCGAACCAGCATGTACAGCGCCTGATGGAAGGGGCTCCTATCGGTCAGTTCTATTTGTGGGAATGGGCCGGATACGATGAAAATGGCATGTCTGTATTCAATGACTATGACGAGAACGGCAACCTGGTAGGTACGACCGATGCACCGGATGACGGAGACCGTCGGATGGCAGGCTCTGCACAGCCTAAGCTGACTTATGGATGGAACAATGAATTCACGTGGAAAAAATGGTCGTTGAGTGCATTCTTCCAAGGCGTGGCTGGCAATAAGATTTTCAATGCAATTCGTGCTTCCTACAGCGATCCTTCTCTGTTGAGCAGTTTTGGAAAGAACATTCTGGCTGAGGTAGCTACGGAACAGCACGCCAATGATTCACGTGCGCAAGCTCCTTCTACCCGTTATTTGGAAAATGGTTCTTACTTGCGTCTGTCTACGTTGACATTGGGATACAATTTCGGAAAACTGGGCAATTATGTGAACAATCTGCGGGTATATGCTACTTGCAACAATGTGTTCACCCTGACAGGTTATAAAGGTATAGACCCAGAAGTGAACCTGGGAGGACTGGAACCTGGTATGGATATGCGCTCTAGCAACTACCCTAGAACCAGAAGCTTTATGGTAGGTGTCAATATGAACTTCTAATTTGCAAAGGAGAGAAAATCTTATGAAAACCAACACTATACTTACTTGTGCCTTACTGGCACTTACCACGATTAGTTGTAATGACTTGGATGTGGACATCAAATCTCAATATACGGAATATCCGGTTGATTCCGATATTGCCCTTGAGGCAAGAATCAGCAATGCTTATTATGCTTTTCGCGCTCCGTTGAACCGCCGTTACGATGAACTGCTTTCACTTAGTTCAGATGAATATTCAGCAGTTTGTTTCAATGGCGGATGGCTGGATGGTCGTCAGTATTCCAATTGTTCCACTCACTCCTGGGAAGCTTCTGCCAACAACAACCAGTTGAATGTATACAGTGACATTTTGGCGGGAATCACCAATTGCAATCAGTTGTTGCAGGATTTGGGAGACACTAATCCGGAAGTCTCTAATCCGGTACGTGCGGCACGTGCGTTCTATACTTTCCTTCTGATGGATAATTTCGGCGATACGCCGATTGTGGATTACAAGCTGACACAAGGTTCAAAGACCATCAACCGCTCTCCGCGTGCAGATGTGGCCCGCTGGATTGAATCTGAGTTGCTGGATGTGCGGGATAAATGTCCGAGTGAGGTAAATGAGGCCACTTACGGTACACCTACCTGTTGGATGGTGGATGCGTTGTTGGCAAAATTGTATATCAACTGGAATGTGTATACACAGGATGTGACCAGTGCCTCTTGGAATCCCAATGCGTCGAATGAAAAATTGGACGACTGTATTGCGGCCTGCGACCGTATCATCAACTCTGGGCTATTTAACCTGAACGATGACTACAAGGAAAAATTCATGTACAACAACGGACCTCAAATCAAGGATTTTATTTATGCGGTTCCTTATGAAGCAACTCTGAACCAGGGCATGTGTTACGCTCGTTACCGTACATGGCGGTATGGAGGTGCCAATGGTTTCTATACTACTGTGCTGACTCCTAGCTGTGGGGGTAACTTCGCCATGAATCCGGAATTTGCCGATTTGTTCTGTTTGCCAGGCGACCGTCGTAACGATGTGGTGGTGGGTGACCCTTCACAAGAAACGACGCCTGTGTATGAGTATGACCCGGTGACGGGAGAGGTGACGACTACTCCGCACATGTATGAAGGTAAACAGGTCGTTTTCACGAAACACATCACGTTGATTCGTGAAGATGGAGACTTGGATGTGGGGGCAGACGGTACGCAACAGGGTTACCGTTCCATTAAGTTCTATCCGGACCCGAACGACTACAATGTATATGAACGTAATCAGGACAATGATATTCCAATTTTCCGTTATGCAGATATCCTTCTGACAAAATGTGAAGCGATTACCCGGGGAGGTACAGCCACTTTGGGGGATACTCCGAAGAGTTTGTTCAACCAGATTCGTACGTATGTGTCTCCTAACCGGGACGGTTCGTTGAATATTGACCATAATCCATCATTGCAAGAGATTCTGGATGAACGGGGACGTGAGTTCCTGGACGAGCATTGGCGTCGTAACGATTTGATTCGTTTTGGAGATTATGAACGTGCCTGGGGATTTAAATACATTAATCCCGATAACGCACAGTTGACCAGACGTATTTTCCCGTTGAGTCAGGATGTGTTGAACAGTAATACGAACTGGCAACAGAATGAGGGATATTAAAAGTTTATAAGGCTAAATTTTTATTCTTTTCAAAAACGGTTGTTTTTTAATTGTATAGCTTCGTGTACAGAATAAGTTTGTAATCAGACTCCTTTTTTATGTACACGGAGCTTTTTTATATCCTTTTAATCGGTTCGGGGAATTCGTTCTGTCTTTTTATTTCCTGGAAAATGAAACTGAATAAATTAAAATTTAGTAAATTAGCCGTCGATTTGGAGTATAAATGAAAAACAAAAAACTAAAAAAGCATGAACACATTTTTCAGGCTGCTTGCCTTTGTTACTGTAATTTGCCTGGTGGGTACGAGTGATGCGAAATCAGCCAGGCAGGGCGCTTCTACTATGAAGAATATTGAAGTAGTAGTGCATCGTGGAGCCAATTATCTGGCTCCGGAAAATACCGTTCCTTCTGCGCTGAAAGCACTTGAACATGGAGCTACCTGGGTAGAACTGGATGTAAGAAAAAGCAAGGACGGCATTTTATATAATTTGCATGATGAAACTTTGGACCGGACAACCAACGGACATGGACCTATCCAGCTGGCTACTTCCTCTGAGATAGACCGCCTGGATGCCGGCGCATGGTTTAGTCCTGCTTTTCGAGGGGTGAAAGTTCCTCGCATTGAAACCATGTTGGATACGTTGAAGGGGAAAGCGCATGTCTTCTTTGATGTGAAGAAAGGGACTCCAGTATCAGAACTGGTGAAACTGGTACGGCAGAAAGGATTTGAGCAGCAGAGTTTCTTCTGGTTTGCCGATGCGCAAATGTTGTCCGATTTCGTCAAGCTGGCTCCTGAAATGAAAATCAAAGTCAACGCTTCCGATGTGGCTGGGCTTAAGAAATGGCAAGAGGTTTGTCGGCCGGCGTATGTGGAAGTTGATCCGGAGAAAATAACCAAGGAGTTTACGAATTACTGCCGTAAGAACGGTATTCTTATCATGGCGGCCATACAGAACGGAAACGAAGAAGCCTATAAAAAGGCTGTTCAGGTACGACCGGATTTGGTGAATATTGACCAGCCGGAACTTTGGCAGCGGGTAGTGGCCGAAAGTAACGGAAAATATGTGTACGACTTGTCTCATTACGTTGACCCGCGCATCGGGTCGGAAGGACTGGGGCGTGTGTTTGTCGGACCGTCGTGTCCGTTTGGAATGGTGAAACCTTCGCCGGATTGTACGCCTTCGCCCAACAGCGGGTGGCTGCCGATGCCGGAACGGGTGGATGGCTTTGCACAGGTGCACGTCAGCGGTACGGGTGGCGGACCGAAATACGGTAATGTGCTGGTGATGCCGTTCGGTGACGGTATGGACCGTGTAAGCCATATTGATTACCGTGACTACGAAACGATTCAGCTGGGATATTATGATACCCGTTTCAAACAGAGTGGCATCCGTACGGAAATCACTACTTCGAACCGGGCTTCTTTCTATCGTTTCACGTATCCGGAGGATTCCTTGAAATCGTTGGCGGTGGATGCCGGTTTCTTTTTGGGAGAAAGCCCGATACCCGACGAGCGGGAAGCACAGCAGTTTGTCGGTTCCGAAATACAGGTGTTGTCCGACCATGAGGTGGCTGGTTATACTCGTATCCGTGGCGGATGGAACAATGGAAAGGCATATACGGTGTATTTCTATGCGGAAACCGACCGTCCGTTTGTGCAGTCACTCACGTGGAAAGGCAACCGCATCAGCGACGCACAGTCGCAGTATGATTCAGCGGAAAAAACCGGGGCTTTGCTGCGTTTTGCGAAATCCGACAAGGTGGTACAACTGAAAGTGGGTATTTCTTTCCTGAGCAGCCAGAAGGCCAAGTTCAATGCCCACTCAGAAATTCCTCACTGGTCGTTCGAAGAGGTGCACAACGGCTTGCTGGCGCAGTGGGAAAAGTTGTTCCAGAAAATAGAAATCGACCCGTCTGCTCCGGCAGCGAAGAAACGGATGTTCTACACTGCTTTGTATCACACCATGCTGATGCCGGTAGACCGTTCGGGGGAAAACCCGCTCTGGAGTGATCCGGAACCTTATTATGATGATTTTTATGCCATTTGGGATACGTATCGCAGCTCGTTTCCGTTGATTACCTTGATTGACCCACAACGTCAGGTGGATATCGTACGTTCTCTGATTAATATTTACAAACGTGACGGTTACATGCCCGATTCTCGTAGCGGAAACAGCAACGGACGTACGCAGGGAGGTTCCAATGCGGAAATCGTGATTGCCGATGCCTTTGCGAAAGGATTGAAAGGGATTGATTACGAACTGGGCTTACAGGCCATGCTGAAGGATGCCACAGTCCCTCCTGGCGACAACGAAGAAGCCGAAGGACGTGGGGGACTGATTCCTTACCTGGAATTGGGCTACATTCCTCACGGTATTGACCGGGCCGGCAACCGTACCATCGAATATTCTTATTGTGATTATGCCATTGCACAGGTGGCCAAGGGGTTGGGAAAGGAAGACTTGTATCAGCAATATATGAAACAGTCTGAGAACTGGAAGAACCTGTGGCGCAGTGATTACGAGCATGCAGGTGCCAAAGGTTTCATCATGCCGCGCGACAAGGAAGGCAACTGGCTGGATTCCATCCCATTCGGACACTCTACCCGTGTGCAGCCGAAATTCAAGTATACACCGGTTATTTTCGAAGGGCCGTGGTACACCAAGTGGTGGAGCATGTTCTTCTATGAAGCCAGCTCTTGGGAATATTCCTTGAGTATCCCGCACGACGTGCCGGGCTTGATTGAAAAATGCGGGGGAGCTGAAGCGTTTGAGAAGCGTCTGGATATCTTCTTCGACAAAGGCTTCTTCAATGTCAACAATGAACCTTCGTTCCTGACTTCTTGTCTGTATCACTGGCTCGGAAAGCCTTGGCGTACGAGCGACCGTATCCGCGAAATCATTGCGAAGAATTACAACGACGGTCCGATAGGGTTGCCGGGTAACGACGATTCGGGTGCCATGTCATCCTGGCTGGCTTTCCACATGGTGGGCTTGTATCCCAATGCCGGACAGGATTACTACCTGATTCACACGCCGCTGCTGGCCTCTGCTACTTTCCATCTCGAAGGTGGTAAATACTTTAAGATTATCGCAGAGGGACTTTCTGACAAGAATTGCTACATCCAGAGCGTGACACTGAACGGAAAGGATTATCCGTATTCTACACTGCGTCATAAGGATGTCATTGCCGGTGGCGAACTGGTACTGAAAATGGGAAAGAAACCCGGAAACTGGGGAAAGGAAATGGGACTGGATAAATAGAGGAACGCGTATGAAAAAGAAATATCTTATCGGTTTTTTTGCGGCATGCCTGCTGGGTACGGGCATGCTGCCGGCACAGACCGTCGTGTCGGACACATTGAAGTTCGTGTTTAAGTTGCACGGACAGACCCGCCGTTATCAGGTGGTTTTCTGTGAACAGGATGGCGGCTTACGGATGAAGTGGGGTATAGAACGCAACCTGCATTGGCAGTCGGGCAGTTACACCATGACTCCGAAAGCCCTGGAAAGCGGAAGTCAGCTGTGTTTCTTGCAGCCGGATGATGGAAGTCACTTGCAGCTGTCGGATGCGGAAACTGTGTATGTGCTGTCGCAGAAAGCCTTGAAACAGTTGAAGGAGACGGGAAGCATGGACTTTAACCACACAACCTATGACCGGGTGGAAGATGCGTCGGAGAAGAATGCCGGACGTCCGTTGCTCCACGTGGTCGACCGTTACGAGGGCGGAGAAATGTGGATATGGGACAATCCGTCGTTGCCCATCATCTGGCGGATGGCAAACAATCCGCTGGAAGTGAACTGGCAGGTGGAAGTGATGAAAAAGTGATGAAATAGAATATATCGCAGATTTTGTTTTTTTGTCGTACCTTTGCAGGGCAAAAACAGAAAGGATTTAAATCATGCATACAAGAGAAGAAAAATTGGAAGCGTTCGGACGTCTGCTCGACGTGCTGGACGAGTTGAGGGTGAAATGTCCGTGGGACCGCAAACAGACGAACGAAAGTTTGCGTCCGAACACCATTGAAGAGGTGTATGAACTCTGTGATGCCCTGATGAAGGACGACAAGAAAAACATCTGCAAGGAATTGGGCGATGTGTTGCTTCACGTGGTGTTCTATGCCAAGATTGGCAGTGAGACCGGTGATTTTGACATCAAGGACGTGTGCGACAAGTTGTGCGACAAACTGATATTCCGTCATCCGCATGTCTTTGGAGAAGTGAAGGCAGAAACCGCAGAGCAGGTGTCTGAGAACTGGGAGCAAATCAAACTGAAGGAAAAAGACGGCAACAAGTCGGTCTTGAGCGGTGTGCCCGAGGCTCTTCCTTCCTTGATAAAGGCCTATCGTATTCAGGACAAGGCTCGCAACGTAGGCTTCGATTGGGAAGAACGTGAGCAGGTGTGGAACAAGGTAAAAGAGGAAATTGGAGAGTTCGAGACAGAAGTAGGACAGATGGACAAGGACAAGGCAGAAGCCGAGTTCGGCGATGTGATGTTCAGCCTGATCAATGCAGCCCGGCTCTATAAGATAAATCCAGACAATGCGCTGGAGCGGACCAACCAGAAGTTTATCCGTCGTTTCAATTACTTGGAAGCACATACCATCAAGGAAGGGAAGAATCTGAACGATATGTCGCTGGAAGAGATGGATGCCATCTGGAACGAGGCAAAGGCAAAAGGTCTCTGATTGGAGGTATATGCCGGCTGTGTGTTTCAAAGTGTCGTTCGGTGGGCGTAAATGTTTCTTTCTGGAAAAATATCTTCCTAAAAGCGTGACATATAGAAAGATTTGTCTACCTTTGCGGAACATGAACAACAAATTTGTAGAAAGAAAATGGTGAACAAAGCTATTATTACAGTGGTAGGAAAGGATACCGTGGGTATCATTGCTCAGGTATGTACCTATCTGGCAGAAAACAAAGTGAATATTCTGGATATCTCTCAGACCATCGTGCAGGAATATTTTACGATGATGATGATTGTGGATATGACCAAACTGGAAAAACCTTTTGAAGAGGTCGTTACCGAACTGACCAATGTCGGTGCGGAAATCGGGGTACAGATTAAGTGCCAGCGCGAGGAAATCTTTGACAAAATGCATCGTATCTAACGAAAAGGAGAAACGGTATGATCAATATAACAGAGGTACTGGAAACCAATAAGATGATAGAGCAGGAAAACCTGGATGTGCGTACCATTACGATGGGTATCAACCTGTTGGACTGTGCGGACAGTAACTTGGAGGTGCTTTGTCAGAATATATACAACAAAATTATCGGACTGGCAAAAGACCTGGTGAAGACGGGAGAGGACATTTCCAAGGAATTTGGAATTCCTATCGTGAACAAGCGTATTTCCATCACACCGATAGCCTTGGTAGGAGGTACGGCTTGCAAGACGCCGGATGATTATGTGCAGATTGCCAAAACTTTGGACAAGGTGGCCGGAGAACTGGGGGTCAACTTTATCGGCGGTTATTCTGCGATAGTTTCCAAAGGAATGAGCCGCAGCGACGAGTTGCTGATTCGTTCCATCCCGAAAGCTCTGGCTTGTACGGAGCGCATCTGTAGTTCCGTGAACGTAGGTTCCACCAAGACGGGCATCAACATGGATGCGGTGAAACTGATGGGCGAAATCATCAAGGAAACGGCCGAAATGACCAAGGAACGCGATTCGTTGGGTTGTGCCAAACTGGTGGTGCTCTGTAATGCCCCTGATGACAACCCCTTCATGGCGGGAGCCTTCCATGGTGTATCCGAGCCGGATGCAGTGATTAACGTGGGTGTCAGCGGTCCGGGCGTGGTGAAATATGCCTTGGAGCAAATCCGCGGAAAGAGTTTCGAAGTGCTTTGTGAAACCATCAAGCGCACGGCGTTCAAGATTACGCGTGTGGGACAGCTGGTGGCTCAGGAGGCTTCACGCCGTCTGAATGTGCCGTTCGGTATCATCGACCTATCACTGGCTCCGACGCCGGCGGTGGGCGATAGTGTGGCTGAAATCCTGCAGGAAATCGGACTGGAATATCCGGGAGCTCCGGGAACGACGGCAGCCTTGGCCTTGCTGAACGACCAGGTGAAGAAGGGAGGCGTGATGGCGTCTTCGTATGTGGGCGGACTCAGTGGTGCCTTCATTCCAGTCAGTGAAGACCAGGGAATGATTGATGCC
Source organism: Bacteroidaceae bacterium (assembly GCA_902362595.1). GTDB lineage: Bacteria > Bacteroidota > Bacteroidia > Bacteroidales > Bacteroidaceae > Phocaeicola > Phocaeicola fibrisolvens. The sequence continues at coordinate 43,269 of CABIXF010000014.1, forward strand.
GTAGAAGCGGGTGCCCTGACGATTGAGAAACTGGAGGCCATGACTTGTGTCTGCTCTGTAGGTCTGGATATGATTGCCATTCCGGGAAGCACGTCTGCTGCTACCATTTCGGGGGTAATCGCCGACGAGGCAGCCATTGGAATGGTGAACCAGAAGACCACGGCAGTACGTGTGATTCCGGTTATCGGCAAGGAAGTGGGCGAAACAGTGGAATTCGGTGGCTTGCTGGGACATGCTCCGGTCATGCCAGTCAACCGTTACAGCTGTGAGGCTTTCGTGAACCGTGGCGGACGGATTCCGGCACCGATTCACAGCTTTAAGAACTGATATTGACATCGAACATAGTATAGAAAAGAGGGAGGCTCAGCCGGTTGGACAACCGTTGAGCCTCCCTTTCTCTTATAACCTTAATACGATGGTAATTGTATTTACTCTTTTTATATAACAACTTGAGGCGGAAAATGTTTTGCTGGAGGACGGAAAAAGTGCTAGGACACTGCCGGATTTGTGCTATCTTTGCGGCAGAAATATTTTGACCTGTATGACAGATTATTTGAATGAACTGAATGACAGTCAGCGCGAGGCGGTGATGTACAACGACGGACCCTCCCTGGTGATTGCCGGAGCCGGTTCCGGAAAGACGCGCGTGCTGACCTACAAGATAGCCTATCTGCTGGACAACGGGTATGAGCCGTGGTCTATTCTGGCATTGACCTTTACCAACAAGGCGGCCCGCGAGATGAAGGAGCGTATTGCCCGCCAGGTGGGGCCGGAGCGGGCCCGTTATCTCTGGATGGGGACTTTCCATTCCATTTTTTCCCGTATTCTGCGGGCAGAGGCCGATGCGCTGGGCTTTACGTCCAACTTCACGATTTACGACGCGACGGATTCCAAGAGTCTGGTGAAGGCCATTATCAAGGAAATGAATCTGGACGACAAGGTGTACAAGCCGGGCATGGTGCAGGGACGCATCAGTCAGGCCAAGAACCACCTGGTGCTGCCGGAGGCATACGCGGCGAATGCAGAGCTGGTGGAGGCGGACCAGGCGGCAAAGGTGCCGTTGGTGCGGGAAATTTATGCGCGCTACTGGAACCGCTGCCGGCAGAGTGATGCCATGGACTTCGACGACCTGCTGCTTTATACCTATTTATTGTTTCATACGCGTCCGGACATCTGCGACAAGTATGCGGCACGTTTCCGTTATATTCTGGTGGACGAGTACCAGGACACGAACTTTGCCCAGCACAGCATTGTGCTCCAGCTTACGCAGAAACAGCAGTTCGTGTGTGTGGTGGGCGACGATGCACAGAGCATCTATTCCTTCCGTGGGGCCAACATCGACAACATCCTGAATTTTACCCGTACCTATAAAGATGCCCGTCTGTTCAAGTTGGAACAGAATTACCGTTCCACGCAGACCATTGTCAATGCGGCCAACAGCCTGATTGCGAAAAACCGTGACCAGATTCGGAAGGATGTCTTTTCGGAAAAAGACAAAGGGGAGCCTATCGGGGTGTTTGCAGCCTACAGCGACGTGGAAGAAGGAGAGATTGTGGTCAATAAGATTGTGCAGTTGCATGCGAAGGAAGACTATGCCTATCACGACTGTGCCATCCTTTACCGTACGAATGCCCAGAGCCGTATCTTCGAAGAGGCGTTGCGCAAGCGCGGTATTCCGTACCGTATCTATGGGGGACTGTCGTTCTACCAGCGCAAGGAAGTGAAAGACGTCGTGGCTTATTTCCGGATGGTGGTGAATCCGAACGATGAAGAGGCTTTCAAGCGGGTCATCAATTATCCGGCGCGCGGTATCGGGAATACGACGCTGGGTAAACTGGCGGAGGCTGCCAGCCGTTTTCAGGTGAGTCTGTGGAAGGTGTTGTGCGAACCGCTGAGCTACGGACTGACATTGAACAAGGGTACCCACGCCAAATTGCAGGGCTTCCGTGACCTGATTGCGGAGTTTGTGAAGATGGCCCAGGAGAAGGATGCCTATACGGTAGGTATGGAACTGGTGCGCCGTTCGGGCATCATGGCAGAAGTGTATCAGGACCGCTCGCCCGAGAATCTGAGCCGACAGGAAAACATCGAGGAACTGGTGAACGGTATGCGTGATTTCTGTGAAGGACGGCAGGAAGAGGGGAATCCTCATCTGCTGCTGGCCGATTACCTGTCGGAGATTGCCCTGCTCACTGATCAGGATGAGGACAAGGGAGAAACGCAGTCGAAGGTGACACTGATGACCATCCATTCGGCCAAGGGACTGGAGTTCCGCAATGTGTTTGTGGTGGGGATGGAAGAGAACCTGTTCCCCAGTCCGCTGTCGTCGGCTTCCTATCGGGCGTTGGAAGAAGAACGCCGCCTGTTTTATGTGGCCGTCACCCGGGCGGAAGACCACTGCTACCTGTCGTATGCCAAGAGCCGTTTCAAGTATGGCAAGATGGAATTCTGCAATCCGAGCCGTTTCCTGAAGGACATCGACGTGCGTTACCTGAAACTGCCGCAGGAGGAACTGATGGCCGGGCGCATCGAGGAAAAGGCCAGCCGTTTCCGGAAGGAGGCCAGTCGCGCTTCCTACGAACGCGAGCCCCGTGAAAGTGGACCGTCGATGTTCGACGGAGGTCCGATGCCGGAAGAACCCCATCGTTTTGTGCCTCCTCGCACGTTGCGGCGGATTCCCGAGGCAGCCCCATCGGCTACGCCGTCACGTCCGTCGGCAGGGGGACTGTCGGCCGGCATGTGGATAGAACACGAACGCTTCGGCAAGGGAGAAGTGACCAAGGTGGAAGGCAGCGGAGACAACTGCAAGGCGACGGTGCAGTTCCAGCATGCCGGGGTGAAGCAGCTCTTGCTGAAGTTTGCCCGTTTTAAAGTAATCGATGAAACAAAATAAATAAGAAAGACAATGATAAAAGACTGGGACAAGATACCCTCTCCGTGCTATGTCATGGAGGAGGAGTTGCTGAGAAAGAATCTCACACTGATCAAGCACGTGGCCGATACGGCAGGGGTGGAAATCATTCTGGCGTTTAAAGCTTTCGCCATGTGGAAATCGTTCCCGATTTTCCGGGAATACATCCGTTACACCACGGCCAGTTCCGAATACGAGGCTCGTCTGGCTTTCGAGGAGTTTGGCAGCAAGGCCCACACGTATTCACCCGCCTATACGGCACAGAATTTTCCGGCTTTCCTGAAATACAGCAGTCACATCACCTTCAACTCGCTGTCGCAGTACGAACGGTTCTATCCGATGGCCAAGGCGAATCCGGAACCAGTGTCCTGCGGTATCCGCGTCAATCCCGAATATTCGGAAGTGGAGGTGGAACTGTATAATCCGTGTGCGCCGGGCACCCGTTTTGGGGTAACGGCCGACCAGTTGCCGGAGCAGTTGCCGGAAGGAATTGAAGGGTTCCACTGTCATTGCCATTGCGAGTCGAGTTCCTACGAACTGGAACGCACGCTTCAGCACATTGAAGAAAAGTTCAGTCGCTGGTTTCCGCAGTTGAAATGGCTGAATCTGGGAGGAGGCCATCTGATGACACGGGCCGATTACGACGTGGACCATCTGATTCGCTTGCTGCAAGGACTGAAGTCGCGCTATCCACATTTGCAGATTATCCTGGAACCGGGCTCAGCTTTCACCTGGCAGACTGGTCCGCTGGTGGCTTCGGTGGTCGACGTGGTGGAAAACCGGGGCATACGGACAGCCATTCTTGATGTCAGCTTCACCTGCCACATGCCCGACTGTCTGGAGATGCCTTATCAGCCGCGGGTGCGTGATGCCGAGTCATTGCCTGCCGATGCAGTGAAAACCGCTCCGAAAGAAGCGCATGTGTACCGGTTGGGCGGCAACAGTTGCCTGAGTGGTGACTACATGGGCAGTTGGAAGTTCGACCACGAGCTGCAGGTAGGCGAGCGGGTTGTGTTTGAAGACATGATTCACTATACCATGGTCAAGACGAACATGTTCAACGGCATCCATCATCCGTCGATTGCCATTCTGCATACCGACGGCGAACTGGAAGTGTATCGCACTTTCCACTACGAGGATTATCGCGACCGCATGTGTTGAGAGGACTGTAAAAAAACACTTAGACGTTTGTGGGAAAACGCTTAGGCATTTGAAGTAAAACATCTAAGCGTTTCAATCAAAACTCTTAGGCGTTTGAAGGAAAACTCTTAGGCGTTTCCCTTCAAACGCCTTTACGTTTTTTAGTGAGCGTCTTAACTCTTCTTTTTCTCTACAGAAGTCTTCTGATGTCTTCATTTTCAGATTTTTCTGCATGCGGAAACCGCCTGAAGCGCAGGATGGCTCATGTGGCCGCTGAAGAAAAATGTCACTTTTTTCAAAAAAAGATGCCCGATAGTTTTGGTAGTTTCAAAAAAACGACTACCTTTGCACTCGCAATCGGGAAAAATGATGAACGGTTGCAGAAATGATGCGGAAATAGCTCAGTTGGTAGAGCATAACCTTGCCAAGGTTAGGGTCGCGAGTTCGAGTCTCGTTTTCCGCTCAGCGAAAAAGAAAAGAGTTGCGCTAAGCAAATGCCCAGGTGGCGGAATGGTAGACGCGCACGTTTCAGGTGCGTGTGTCGAGAGGCATGCAGGTTCGAGTCCTGTTCTGGGCACCATAACAATTCTTTTCTTTTTCTTTTTGGAGGAATGGCGGAATTGGTAGACGCGCCACTTTGAGGGGGTGGTGACAGTTTATGTCGTGTGAGTTCGAGTCTCATTTCCTTCACATAAAATTGCGGAAATAGCTCAGTTGGTAGAGCATAACCTTGCCAAGGTTAGGGTCGCGAGTTCGAGTCTCGTTTTCCGCTCAAGCGTTTTTTTGATGCGCGAAGGTCGAAAGGCCGTAATGCCCAGGTGGCGGAATGGTAGACGCGCACGTTTCAGGTGCGTGTGTCGAGAGGCATGCAGGTTCGAGTCCTGTTCTGGGCACTACACATTGCGGAAATAGCTCAGTTGGTAGAGCATAACCTTGCCAAGGTTAGGGTCGCGAGTTCGAGTCTCGTTTTCCGCTCCAATTTGTTTACTGAAAATTTGCGGAAATAGCTCAGTTGGTAGAGCATAACCTTGCCAAGGTTAGGGTCGCGAGTTCGAGTCTCGTTTTCCGCTCGGAGGAGAAGACAGCGCCAGTTGTTTTCTCTTTTTTTATGTGTTTTTCCTGTGTGGATTTTTTTTGAATATCTCTTGCGGGGATTATAAGGAATTTGATATATTTGCGCCTGCAATCAGAAAAAGGAAAAAGTCATGAAAACGTATGATATTTATTTCTCGGACGGAAGTTCGAGCGACAATAAGGGGTTTTCCATCAAGACACCCGAAAAGGCTATCCACATGGCAGAGGATATGCTGGTAAAAGGCAACAGTTACATTGATGATTATGCCGGAGGGACAATTTCGGTCGTAGCTTCCGATGGAGAAGTGGTGTGGAGCAGTCCGATACCTCCCAAAGGAAAGTAAAAGCACGTATTAGTATATCATTAAAAACCATAAGATTTATGTTTTCTGGAATAGTAGAAGAATATGCGGAAGTGGTCAAGGTGGTAAAGGATCAGGAAAACCTGCACCTGACACTGAAATGTTCGTTTGTAGACGAGTTGAAAATAGACCAGAGTGTGTCCCACAACGGGGTGTGCCTGACAGTGGTGAGCATTCAGGACGGCACTTATACGGTGACGGCCATGAAGGAAACCATCGAACGTTCCAATATCGGCCTGCTGGTTCCGGGGGATAAGGTGAACGTGGAACGCAGCATGATGATGAACGGACGGCTGGACGGACACATCGTGCAGGGGCATGTAGACCAGACGGCGGTTTGTACGGCCATCGACGATGCACAGGGAAGCTGGTATTTCACGTTCAAGTACGACTTTGACAAGGAAATGGCAAAACGCGGCTATTTTACGGTGGACAAAGGTTCTGTCACGGTGAACGGGGTGAGCCTGACTGTCTGCAATCCGACGGCCGACAGTTTCCAGGTGGCCATCATTCCTTACACGTATGAGCATACCAACTTCCATACCATTAAGGTGGGTAGTGTGGTGAACATCGAATTTGACATTATCGGGAAGTATTTGAGCCGCATGATGCAGCTCACGAAGTAATGGCCGGTTGTGTCCGGCTCTCAGGCGCAGTTCTCAGGGGAATCTGGGAGCTGCGCCTGTTTTTTTACAGGTCCTTCAGCAGGATGTGACTGTTCTTTTCCGTATATTCTTTGCGGGCTTCTATCAGGGCCTGCCAGGCGGCTGAATAATGTCCCGGGTCGACTTTGAAATCTTCTGCTCCGTTGGCATCCAGTTGGCTGAGCAGGGTTCCCACGCTCAGTCGGTTGATGTCAATGCCCGGAAGATAGCGTGGTTCGCGTGATTTCTCTTCTCCACCGGCGTCTGCTTCGTAAATCAGCCGTATGTCTTGTAATTCATACAAAATGCTCTTTGTCAGCCGGATAGGAATCTTGTGTTCCTTGCTGAGGGCTTCTGCCGTGTAAGGACGGCCGCCTGTGGCAAACCGCTTGCAGATGGAACTCAGGATGATGGTGCAGAAGAAATCGTGAAAGCGGCGGCTGATGTGGGCCGTTTCCTTTCCGAAGTTGAAGGTGGAAATGTTTTGGCTGATGTAGCTCATCTCGGCTCCGAACAGGCAGATGCTCCAGGAAATCTGTGCCCATAACAGGAACATCGGAATGGCCGCGAAACTTCCGTAGATGGCGTTGTAGTTGGAGACCCATATCTGGCTGTTGATGTAAACATACTGGAAGGCCTGGAAAGCACTTCCGGCCAGTATGCCGGGCAGCCAGGCATGGGTGAGCTTGACTTTCGTGTTGGGCATGAAGGTGTAGAGCCCGATGAACATTCCCCAGATAAGCGCGTAGGGGATGAGGCGGACAAAGAATTTCAATACCGGAGCCAGTACCATGAAGTTTTGCATTTCCTTGACATAGGTGGTCATGAAGATGGTCAGACCGCTGGATACTACCAGCAGTATCGGGAGCAACAGAATCATGGAAAAGTAGTCGGTTATCTGGCGGAACACGCTGCGGGGTTTCTTTACTTGCCAGATGGCGTTGAAACTGCGTTCGATGTTGTCAATCAGCAGCAGGATGGTGCCTAGCAGCATGATGAGGCCAATGCCGATGAAGATACCGCTTTGTGCATGCTCCAGGTAGGAATTGATCCAACTGATAATCAGTTCGGCCTGCGAACCGGTCATCCCGCTTCGGAACTGCGACTCGACCATTGCGTCGAATCCGAATCCCCGGGCGATGGCGAACAGCAAGGCCAGGATGGGGATGATAGAGAGCAGGGTACTGTAGGTCAGTGCAGAGGCACGCACTACAATACGGTCGTTGATGAACTGGATGATGGAGAGATAGACTATTTTAAGGCAAGTGTAGGCCTTCCACTGAAGGTGGGTGACTTCATCTTCTCGGATGCGCCATATACCGTCGTCCAGAAAATGAATCAGCGCTTTTATTCGGGCGTTCATGGTCAGCGTGTTTAAGTGAAAAAAGAAAGCAGCCGGTCTATAAGCCGGGTTCTGTCACCCTGCAGGTGCAGGGGAGCCTGTCATTTATCTACGCCTGCCGTCACCGACAGGCTCTAGCGGTCCACCCTCCGACGTGGGGCGAGCAACCCTCGTTAATGCCGGTTTACATGACCTTACAACTCCTAAGATGCACAGCCCGCATATCGCTATACGGCTGGTAGGCTCTTACCCTACCTTCTCACCCTTACCTCCGGGTGGAGGCGGTTCTTTTCTTCTGCATTACTCTGCCTTTGCAGGCGGCTTTCTGTTAGGAAGTAGGATGCTCTGCGTTGCCCGGACTTTCCTCTTCTACCTATTATATAGTATCAGCGACAGACCGATCGACTGCTTTCTCTTTGCAAAGGTACGCAAATAAACGGAATTTGTGCTATAATTGACGGGATTCTTTTGAATCGGGCGGAAGGATGACTTTCTGACTGACAGGACGATTTGGCAGAGGTGTCATGATTTCACTGGTAATGAATGTAAATTTGTCAGATAGGGCAGTTAACTGCGGTTAATGCCTTTCTTTCCATTGTTAAAAGACGGAAAAAAGAATGGGGGAAGAGTACACTCGTATGGAATTTGTTCTACTTTAGCAAATGAAAAGTTAAAACAAAGTCGAAATTAACATTTTAAACAATAGAAGATATGAAAACAACAACTAAGTTTGCGATAGGTTCAGTAGCAGTCATTGCACTGAGTGCCGGAGTGGCCGGAGTTACTGCGTATGCCATGATGGAGAAAAATCAGGCAAACGCGTCTTTTTATGAAGCTTTTGACACTGCGTCTCCTTTGCGTACGGCAGCGTTCGATGCATCCAGCATGCAGCCGGTCGATTTGACGAAAGCGGCAGAAAGCACGTTGAACTCCGTGGTACATATCATGTCTATTCAGCGTAGTAAGATTCAGACAATTCAGGGTCAGCCCGATATATTCGATTTCTTCTTCGGTGACGGAAGAGGACGTCAGCAGCAAGTACAGACTCCGGAACAGAGAGGTTTCGGTTCGGGTGTCATCATCTCCAAGGATGGTTACATCGTGACCAACAACCACGTGATTGACGGAGCCGATGAAATCAACGTGAAGTTGCACGACGGACGCGAGATGAAAGGTCGTGTCATCGGTACAGACCCGACTTCCGACTTGGCACTGGTCAAGATCGAAGGAGATGATTTCCCGGCTATCGTGGTCGGCAACTCCGACAACCTGAAAGTAGGTGAGTGGGTATTGGCAGTCGGTAACCCGTTCAACCTGGGTTCTACAGTGACAGCCGGTGTGGTCAGTGCGAAGTCTCGTGGACTGGGTGCCAACCAGGTAGAATCCTTCATTCAGACCGATGCCGCCATCAACCAGGGTAACAGTGGTGGTGCGCTGGTCAATGCCAAGGGTGAGCTGGTAGGTATCAACGCCATGCTGTATTCTCCGACAGGAGCCTACTCCGGTTATGGTTTCGCCATTCCGGTAAGCATCATGACCAAGGTGGTAACCGACTTGAAGCAATATGGTACCGTACAGCGTGCATTGCTGGGTATCGGCGGTCGTGACATGGGTAACGAAGTTTATCCGGATGAAATCCGCAAGGAACAGAAGGAACTGGGTGCTACCGAAGGAGTACAGGTGGTAGAAATCACAGACGGTGGCTCAGCCGACGGAATCTTGCAGAAGAACGATGTTATCCTGAAGCTGAACGACACCAAGGTGAAGACGATGGCCGACCTGCAAGGTATGCTGGCTAAGTATCGTCCGGGTGACAAAGTGAAAGTTACCGTATTGCGTGACAAGAAAGAAAAGACCTTTACCATTACCTTGAAGAATTCTCAGGGAACTACCAAGGTGGTAAAACAGGCCGATATGGAAATCTTGGGTGCTGCCTTCCGTGCCGTGCCGAAAGAGCTGAAGGAACAGTTGAACTTGGGTTACGGAGTGGAAGTAACCGGTGTCAGCGACGGAAGAATGAAAGACAGCGGTATTCGCAAGGGATTCATCATCCTGAAAGCCAACGGAAAGCAGTTGCGCAGCGTGCAGGATCTGGAGAACGTGATGAAAACCGCTTCTCAGTCAGCCGATCAGGTACTGTTCATGACCGGTGTATATCCTTCTGGTAAACGTGCAAACTATGCAGTCGACTTGTCACAGGCCGAATAAACGCATGATTAAGGTAGAAAGATTTTAGCTACGTGAAGGCACTTCGGAATTCCGAAGTGCCTTCTTTGGTGCTTTTTATAAGAGTAGACTGTCCGTAGGGGAATGAACAATCGGGCAGTCTTCTCTGTTCCTTTTTTGGCAGGAGATTGACAAAAAGAGAGTGTCTGTGCAACTTTAAGAAAATTATAGATTCTTTCTTCGGAAAATCGCTGTCAGAATAAAAAATATTTTGTACTTTTGTGCCCAAATCATTTTATATAGAATGAGACAGTTAAAGATTACTAAAAGTATCACTAACCGAGAGAGCGCTTCTTTGGATAAGTATTTGCAGGAAATCGGTCGTGAAGATTTGATTACTGTAGAAGAGGAGGTAGAACTCGCTCAACGTATCCGTAAAGGTGACCGTGCGGCATTAGAGAAACTTACACGTGCCAACCTACGATTTGTGGTGTCTGTAGCCAAACAGTATCAGAACCAGGGTTTGAGCTTGCCGGATTTGATTAATGAAGGTAACCTGGGATTGATTAAGGCCGCTGAAAAGTTTGATGAAACCCGTGGTTTCAAATTCATCAGTTACGCCGTTTGGTGGATTCGTCAGTCTATTTTGCAGGCACTGGCAGAACAGTCACGTATCGTGCGTTTGCCGTTGAACCAGGTTGGTTCACTGAATAAAATCAGCAAGGCATTCTCTAAGTTCGAACAGGAAAACGAACGTCGTCCGTCGCCGGAGGAACTGGCTGATGAGCTGGAAATCCCGGTAGACAAGATTTCGGATACGCTGAAGGTTTCCGGTCGCCACATTTCCGTGGATGCTCCTTTTGTGGAAGGAGAGGACAACAGTCTGCTGGATGTGCTGGTGAACGATGATTCTCCGATGGCCGACCGCTCTTTGGTGAATGAATCACTTTCGAGGGAAATTGACAGGGCACTTTCTACGTTGACCGAAAGGGAGAAGGATATCATCCAGATGTTTTTCGGTATTAACACGCAGGAAATGACGTTGGAAGAAATCGGCGACAAGTTTGGGCTCACCCGTGAGCGTGTTCGCCAGATTAAGGAAAAGGCTATTAGACGATTAAGACAAAATTCTCGTAGTAAGCTGCTCAAATCTTATTTGGGATAAGGTAGAGATTGATTTCCGAAAAAAACAGGAGAGATGTATGAAGACAGGCTCAGTCTTGATACATCTCTTTTTGTGTGTATAAAGGCTTTTTGTTTGTTAATTTAATAGGTCTTCTTTCGGTTTTTACGCATAATTGTGTACTTTTGCCCCCATAAATTGATGAATTATGCGTTACACAAAATTTTTCTGTTTCTTGTTTATGATGGTATTGGCTGTTTCTGCATTCAGCAAGCAGCCGAAAGATAAAAATAAATATGGTGTCTATCTGGCTGGTGTTTCGGCTTCTTTTACAGATTCGCTGGTTTATTTCACAGGTGTACAGTACTTGGACAGTGCGTCAGTAGATGGTAAAGGATTGCTGGTGGGACGTGCGCTGTATAGCATCCAGTTGAAAGACTATCTGGAACAGAAGCAGAATGGGAAGAACCGTACTTGTTTCATTTTCTTTAGCCGGAAGAAAAAAAATGTGCAGAAGGAATTGAAAAAGATGAAGGAAAGATACGCTAAGGGCAGTTCGCTGGTTTTGCAGGATGTAAATGCAGAGTTTAAGTTTGAAAAGCCTGATTTTGAATGAGAACAATGAAGAAGTGGATTTATTGTCTGCTGGTCGTCTTTTTGGCGGCGTGTTCCAATGAAATACCGGAGCAACAGCCGGCCAAGCGTTCCGGACGCACGGTACTGGCCTATCTGATATCGAATAATCAGGCGGGATCGCTCGATACTTATTTGCAGAATAATGTGGTAGACATGTATGAGGCTTTGGGGAATATGAAAGAGTCTTGTACGTTGTTGGTGTATTACCGGCCATACACAGGGGATGAACCGTTAGGGTATCCGACATTGATGAGTTTTTATGCCGACGGACGTGGAAATATCAATGGCTCGGCCGCTTTGACAGGGACTAATCTGACTTTTTCTGCTATCTGTCAGGTGGCGGAGAAGAAACAATATACGATGAGCGGCCAGATTGCGACCGATCCGACAGTGATGGAAGAAGTCTTTAAAGACATGCAAGCTGTGGCCCCGTCAGAGAGTTATGGCGTGATTTTCGGTTCGCATGGCACGGGGTGGATGAAAGGAAACTCCGTACGGACCAAGGCTTTCGGAGATGACAATGGGTATCATATCAATATCCCGGACCTGGCCAATGTCTTGAAGAACAGTTTCACGGATAAACTTGATTTTGTGCTGTTTGATGCCTGCATGATGGGGACGGCAGAAGTGTGCTACGAACTGAAGGAGGTAACTTCACACTGTGTAGCTTCGGTGATGGAAACACCTGTATACGGATTTCCTTATGCACAGATTCTTCCTTATCTGTATGTAGATAACGTGGATTACTCGACGGTATGTCATGAGTTTATTTCTTTTAATAAGACGAAAGACTTGTGGGGAACTTGTGCGGCTGTCGACTGTAGTCAGATGGAGAACCTGGCCGAGGCGGTGAAGAGTAAGCTGACGGAATGGGAAGATGCCTTGCCTTCTGTATCCATGGAGAACGTGCAGCAGTATGGAGTGGGAAGTTACCGGTATTTTTCATACGATGTGCTCGATTTCTTCCGGGAACTGGGACGGAAAAGCGGAGTGGCTGATACGGACCTGAATACGGAAATTGCGTCGGTGCAGACTGCGTTGAATCAAGCGGTGGTTGCCAAGGAATGTCTGGCGGGACCGGAGTATGAGTTTGATGGGCTAACGATAGATGATACCCGTTTTTGTGGAATCGGTATGTATATTCCGGAAGCATACAATCCCTATGTGACAAGTAAGACTTCCTGGAATACGTATTACGAAAGCTCCATCGCGTGGTACCGTGCCGCAGGTTGGGATACTTTGAACTAACTGATAATAGCTGACTTCTTGACTCTTTGTGTAAACTTTCTATAGGGTAAATGTGTTTTTATTGTTTTAAGACAGATTTATAAGTATGTGGAATTTCATCAAAGAGCTACGACGTAAGGACCATCCGCGTTACTTGGGTGGTCTTGATTTCTTTAAATACATCGGTCCGGGCTTGCTCGTGACCGTCGGTTTCATCGACCCGGGCAACTGGGCTTCGAATTTTGCGGCAGGGGCCGATTTCGGCTATTCCCTGCTGTGGGTCATCACTTTGTCGACAATCATGCTGATTGTGTTGCAGCACAATGTGGCACATTTGGGTATCGTTACCGGGCTTTGCCTGAGCGAGGCGGCCACGAAATACACCCCCAAATGGGTGTCGCGTCCTGTGCTGGGTACGGCGGTACTGGCCTCCATCTCCACTTCCCTCGCCGAAATTCTGGGAGGGGCCATTGCCTTGGAAATGCTGTTTCACATTCCCATCATCTGGGGAGCCCTGTTGACGACGGTGTTTGTTGTCATCATGCTTTTTTCCAATTCTTATAAACGGATTGAGCGGGCCATCATTGCCTTTGTGTCCGTCATCGGACTGTCTTTTTTGTACGAACTGTTTCTGGTAGAGATTGATTGGCCGTTGGCGGCCCGTTCGTGGGTAGTGCCTTCCCTTCCTCAAGGAAGTCTGCTTGTCATTATGAGCGTATTGGGAGCAGTGGTCATGCCTCACAATTTGTTCTTGCATTCGGAGGTGGTGCAGAGCCGGGAATACAACAAGCAGGACGATGCTTCCATCCGCAAACTGCTGAAATATGAATTTTATGATACCCTGTTCTCCATGGGAGTGGGCTGGGCCATCAACAGTGCGATGATTCTGCTGGCGGCAGCCACTTTCTTCACCCATGGAATAGAGGTGGAAGAATTGCAACAGGCCAAGAGTCTGTTGGAACCTTTGCTGGGCAGTCAGGCGGCCCTGGTGTTTGCCTTGGCCCTGCTGATGGCTGGTATCTCGTCGACGGTGACGAGCGGCATGGCGGCAGGTTCCATCTTTGCCGGGATGTTCGGAGAGTCGTATCACGTGAAGGACATCCATTCGCGGGTGGGCATTCTGCTTTCCCTGGGAGTAGCCCTGGTGGTGATTCTGTTCATTGACAACCCGTTTCAGGGATTGATTCTCTCGCAGATGGTGCTGAGCATCCAGTTGCCGTTCACCATTTTCCTGCAAGTGTGGCTGACTTCCTCCCGACGCGTAATGGGGCCGTATGCCAATTCCCGCTGGAGTACGTGGGTACTCTATGCCATGGCTGTGGTGGTGTCTGTGCTGAACCTTGCACTGCTGTTTTCGTAAATGTTTGTCAGGCTTCGTGCGGAGTGACTTCCGTCATTTTCTTTTTGAAATGATACATCAGCATGAGGGCGGCTACCGCAAAGGCCAGTCCGTCGGACAGCGGCATGCTGAACCATACCCCTTTCAGTCCGTAGACAGGCGGCAGCCAGGCCAGTCCCGGAAGCAGGAAGAGCAGCTGGCGGGAGAGAGACAGGAAGATGGAAATCCGAGCCTTTCCGATGGACTGGAAAAACTGGGTGATGACAATCTGTGCCCCCACGACTGGGAAGGCCAGGATACCAATTCGCAAGGCGAGGATGGCGTCGTCCATCAATTCCTGGCTGTCGGTAAACATTCCTACGAAGAGTCCGGGGAACAGTTCTCCTACGGCAAATCCCACGGTGGTGATGATACAGGCCGCCGTAATACCCAGTTTCAAGGTACGTTTCACCCGACTGAAATGACGGGCCCCGTAGTTGTAGCCCGTAATGGGTTGCATGCCCATGGTGATACCCATCACAATCATGACAAACAACATCTGGATGCGGTTGAGGATGCCGAAGGCTCCGATGGCCATGTCGCCCCCGTAGGTAAGCAGCCGGTTGTTGATGAAGATGACGATGCAGCAGGCACATACGTTCATGACGAACGGCGACATGCCGATGGCAAAAATATTCCCTATAATTTTCTTTTGCAGGCGAAGGTTGGGCCGGTGAAAATGGATGTAGCTTTTCGGGATGCAGAAGTGATAGAGCACCCAAATCATGCCGAAAAACTGTGAGCAGACTGTGGCCAGTGCCGCTCCCCGGATGCCCCAGTCGAACACGAAGATGAAGATGGGAGCCAGAATGATGTTGCATCCCACCGTCAGCATGGACGAGAGCATGGCCTTGCGCGGATAGCCCGTGGCCCGCATGACGTTGTTGAGTCCGATCATGACATACGAGATGGGGCTGCCCAGCAGGATGACCTGCATGAAGTCGCGGGCATAAGGCATGGTCGCTTCACTGGCTCCGAAGAAAAACAGAATCGGTTCCAGGAAGATGAACGCCAGTCCCCCGTAGAACACGGCATTGATGACACAGAGAATCGCCACATTGCCCAAGATGTCTTCGGTCCCTTTCTTGTCTTTCTGTCCCAGACGGATGGAGGAGAGTGTAGCACCTCCCACACCCACCAGCGTACAGAACGCCACCAGCAGGTTCATGAGCGGGAAGGTGATGGCCAGTCCCGAGATGGCCAGTGCCCCCACACCGTGTCCGATGAAGATACTGTCGATGATGTTGTAGAGCGAGGTCAGCGTCATGCCGATGATGGCCGGGATGGAATATTCCAGCAACAGTTTCCCGATGGGAGCCTCTCCCAGGATATGCGGATTGTTCTCTTTCATGCGAAATTTGTTTATTTTAATTCTCAAAGTTAGGAATATGAACCGATATTTCAGAACTTTGCACCGTTAAATCAAACTAAACATCGAATGGACAAAACGAAATGTGTAGCCGCCCTTTTTGATTTCGACGGGGTGGTGATGGATACTGAATCGCAGTACAGTCTTTTTTGGAACAAGGTAGGAAAACAATATCATCCGGAATACGAGGAATTCGGACGGGTCATCAAAGGACAGACTCTCAAACAGATTTACGACCGCCATTTTCAGGGTATGGAGCAGGAACAGGCTGAAATTACCGACCGTCTGAACCGTTTCGAGACGGAGATGAAGTATGAATACGTGCAGGGAGTGGAAGCGTTCATGCGCAGCCTGCGTGCCCACGGCGTGAAGATTGCCATCGTGACCAGCTCGAACGAGAAGAAGATGGCCAATGTCTACGCCACGCATCCCGAACTGAAGGGACTGGTCGACCGGATTCTGACAGCTGAAATGTTCCATAAGTCGAAGCCGGAACCCGACTGTTTCCTGCTGGGGGCCGAGGTGTTTGATACCGTGCCCGAAAACTGTGTGGTGTTTGAAGACTCTTTCCACGGCATTCAGGCCGGAAATGCGGCAGGGATGGCTGTCGTGGGGCTGAGCACGACCAATCCGGCGGAAGCCATTCAGAATCAGTGCGCTTTGGTGATTCCGGATTTTCGTCATTTTACCTACGAGGCCATGATGAACTTGCTGTAACATTTGTCTGATTCAGAAAAATCGGCTATTTTTGCGGAAATTTTATTAAATAGGAAAAAGAATTATGGCAGGATATCTTTCAGGTGACACTCGCAAAGTGACGACTCACCGTTTGATTGAAATGAAACAAAGAGGTGAAAAAATCTCCATGCTGACCTCTTATGACTATACCATGGCACAGATTGTAGACGGTGCCGGAGTAGACGTGATTCTGGTAGGAGATTCGGCTTCGAATGTGATGGCCGGCAATGTGACCACCCTTCCTATCACGGTAGACCAGATGATTTATCATGGTAAATCGGTGATGCGTGGCGTGAAACGTGCATTGGTGGTTGTCGATATGCCGTTTGGTTCGTACCAGGCCGACCCGTTCGACGGGGTACGCAATGCCATCCGCATCATGAAAGAGACGCATGCCGATGCGTTGAAGCTGGAAGGCGGAGAAGAAGTCATCGACGTGATTCGCCGCATCATCGGGGCCGGCATGCCGGTGATGGGACACCTGGGACTGATGCCGCAGTCTATCAACAAGTATGGCACCTACGGCGTGCGAGCCAAGGAAGAGGCTGAGGCCGAGAAGCTGATAAAAGACGCCCGTCTGCTGGAAGAAGCTGGCTGCTTCGGGCTGGTGCTGGAAAAAATCCCCGCCGAACTGGCAGCCCGTGTGGCCAAGGAACTGACCATCCCCGTGATTGGTATCGGTGCCGGAGGTGGAGTCGACGGACAGGTACTGGTGGTGACCGACATGCTGGGCATGACCAAAGGATTCAGCCCGCGCTTCCTGCGTCGTTACGCCGACCTGAATACGGTGATGACGGATGCCATCGGGCATTACGTGGCCGACGTGAAGTCGAGCGACTTCCCCAATGAGTCGGAGCAGTATTAAGCCTGTTGTTTTTTGACAAAGCATAAAGGTGCATGGACTGTAGGACCGGGCGGTCAGTTTCCGGCAGGTGGTACAGTCTGTGCATCTGTGTTTTAGACAAGATAGAGACGAGAAAAGAAAAAAGAATGTGGAATCGAAATTTTAATCTTTTACTTACAGCGAATTTTTTCCTGTACACGGCGGTGTATATGCTTTTCCCGGTGCTGCATCGGTGGATGGTGGGCGAGGGAGGCTATACCAACCTTCAGGCCGGAGGTACCATTGCCATTTTCGGAATTTCCTTGTACATCTTCGGCGTTTTCAACAATTACCTGGTCGATACGTTCAAGCGTAAAGCGGTGTGCACGCGCAGCATCCTGTTGCTGGCGTTGGTGGGACTGATTTATCCTTATTCTCCGGGAATAGGGACCATTGTAGCCCTTCGGGTATTGCAGGGAGCCTTGTTTGGGGTCGTGCTGATGTCGATGGGAAGTACGCTGGTCATCGACGTGACGCCCACCCACTGTCGGAACAGGGCCAACCTCACTTTCACCTGGTCGGGGGTGCTCGGCATGCTGTGTGGCATCTGGGGTGGATACAGTCTGGGGGATTTCCTTTCCTTCCAGCACGAACTGTACCTGTTTGCCATCCTGTGTGTGATACCTATCCTGCTGGTATCGATGGTGGAAGTCTGTTTCCGCGCTCCGCTGGATTTACCGCTGATGTCGTTCGACCGCTTTCTGCTGTTCCGCACCCTGCTTCCGGGACTGAACATGATGGTGGTCCCCTTCATTTTGGGGGTGGTATTCAGCACGATATTCGATAGTTTTTTCTACATTTGTGCAATGGCTGGATTTGTGGTCTTCCTGTTGCTCGACCGGATGTTCCGCAGTCAGGCCGACGGACGCTTCCTGAATGCCGCAGGCCTTGTGCTGATGGGTGTGGCTTTGCTGATGCTTTACCTTTCGGATGGCCGTGATTCCCTGTGGGGAGCCGGATTCCTTCTCGGACTGGGCATGGGACTGTCTCTGTTGCAGTTCCTGCGGATGATGATTTATCTTCCGCAGCATTGTGAGCGGGGGACAGGCTACCACACCTACCAGCTGTTGTGGGAGTCGGGCGTGATGCTGGGCGTAGTGCTCGGAAAATACGTGGAAGACTCCATGAAGCGGCAGTACCTGCTGGCCTTGCTGGTCTGCATGGTGGGACTGCTGGTCTATCAGGTAGCCATTCACCGCTATTTTGTGCGACGAATGAGAAACAGATAACTTAACCAATATAAAGAATATGGCAGACGACAAGAAAATTATCTTTTCAATGGTGGGAGTGAGCAAGTCATTCCAGAACAACAAGCAGGTATTGAAAGACATCTACCTATCCTTTTTTTATGGCGCGAAAATCGGAATCATCGGTCTGAACGGTTCCGGTAAGTCTACGTTGATGAAAATCATTGCCGGACTCGACAAGAATTACCAGGGCGAGGTGGTGTTCTCGCCGGGATACAGTGTCGGCTATCTGGCACAGGAACCTCAGCTCGACGACGCGAAGACCGTGAAGGAAGTCGTGATGGAAGGGGTGCAGCAAGTGGTAGACACGCTGGCCGAATACGAAGAAATCAACCAGAAGTTCGGTTTGCCGGAGTATTACGAAGACCCGGAAAAGATGGACGCCCTCTTTGCGCGTCAGGCTGAACTGCAGGATATCATTGATGCTACTGATGCGTGGAACCTCGACAGCAAGCTGGAGCGGGCGATGGATGCCCTGCGCTGTCCGCCGGAAGACCAGCTGGTGAAGAACCTCTCCGGAGGTGAACGCCGCCGGGTGGCCTTGTGCCGTCTGTTGTTGCAGAAGCCCGACATCCTGTTGCTCGACGAGCCGACCAACCACCTGGATGCGGAAAGCATCGACTGGCTGGAACAGCACCTGCAGCAGTACGAGGGAACGGTGATTGCCGTGACACACGACCGTTACTTCCTGGACCACGTGGCCGGATGGATTCTGGAACTCGACCGTGGCGAAGGTATTCCTTGGAAGGGAAACTATTCCAGCTGGCTGGAGCAGAAGACCAAGCGCATGGAGATGGAAGAAAAAACGGCCAGCAAGCGCCGCAAAACCTTGGAACGCGAGCTGGAGTGGGTGCGCATGGCGCCCAAGGCCCGTCAGGCCAAGGGTAAGGCCCGTCTGAACTCGTACGACAAACTCTTGAACGAGGACGTGAAGGAGAAGGAAGAGAAACTGGAAATCTTCATCCCGAACGGTCCGCGTCTGGGCAACAAGGTCATCGAGGCCAAGCACGTGGCCAAGGCCTATGGCGACAAGCTGCTCTTTGACGACCTGAACTTCATGTTGCCGCCTAACGGCATTGTGGGAGTGATTGGTCCGAACGGTGCCGGAAAGACCACCCTGTTCCGCCTGATTATGGGACTGGAAACGGTGGACAAGGGCGAGTTTGAAGTGGGCGATACCGTCAAGATTGCTTACGTGGACCAGCAGCACAAGGACATTGATCCGAACAAGAGCGTATATCAGGTCATCAGCGGAGGTAACGACCTGATTCGTATGGGCAACCGCGATGTGAACGCGCGTGCCTACCTGAGCCGCTTCAATTTCTCCGGTTCCGACCAGGAAAAGCTCTGCGGCATGCTTTCGGGTGGTGAACGCAACCGTCTGCACTTGGCCATGGCCCTGAAGGAAGAAGGCAATGTGCTGTTGCTCGACGAGCCGACCAACGACATCGACGTGAACACGCTCCGGGCATTGGAAGAAGGTCTGGAAGACTTTGCCGGTTGTGCCGTAGTCATCAGCCACGACCGTTGGTTCCTCGACCGTATCTGTACGCACATCCTCGCATTCGAGGGAGACAGCCAGGTGTTCTACTTCGAAGGTTCCTATACGGAATACGAGGAAAACAAGATGAAGCGCATGGGCAATGTAGAACCGAAACGCGTGCGCTACCGCAAACTGATGGAAGACTGATTTTCAATTGTTTACATAAAGCATAAAAACGCTTCGACGTTCGGATGAAAACGTCGAAGCGTTTTTGTTTAAACACCTAAGCGTTTAAGAGAAAACGTCTAGGCGTTTTACTTAAAACGCTTAGGCATTTCCTTCCAAACGTCCTTGTGTTTTTTAAAAACGTAAGGACGTTTTTTGATGATTTATAAATCTCACTGAATCAGCATGTTTTCCACCTCTTCCAGACTGCCGTCCGTTTTTTCGGGAGTGACGTGCAGCAGGCGGGCCAGCAGGGAATAAAGCGATACGTTGCGGAACTTCGGGGCTTCATAGCCTTTCTTGAAGTCGGGTCCGCAAGCCCGGAACATCACCTGCATGTCATCGTAGGTCGGGTCGAAACCATGAGCTCCCGGAAGTGTCTGGGTACCTTCTTCCACCAGCCAGCCCAGGTCGGGCAGTACGAGGATGTCGCCCACGCGTGGATTGCTGCCGTAGTGCAGGTAAGCCGGAATCTCTTCTTTCTTCCATACCCGCACGTGGTCCAGTCCCTGCAAGGCCTGATACACCGAGTCGCGGTATTCCGGTTTCGTATAAATCTGTGCCGGCAGGTTACCGTCAATCAGCGTGTACCATTTCTCGTTCAGCAGGTGCTTGATGGGCACAAAGCGGTCGGCACTTACCGTGGCCATGCCGTGGTCGGCTGTCACAATCAGGTTGATGTCCTTTCCGAAAGGCAGGCTCTGCAATCCCTCCCACAAGTATCTCATGAGTCCGTCCAGCTCTTCAATGCAGCGGCGTGTTTCCTTACTGTGCGGGCTGTAGCGGTGACCGTACGTGTCGGAATCTTCAAAGTACATCATAATCAGTTGAGGCCGTTCTTCTTCTGGCAGTTTCAGCAACCTCAATGCTTCGGCCACACGTTCCGTTTGTGTGAGCCGCGGTTGCTGGTCGTACACATGGTAGTAGGTGGGGTGCTGTCCCTTGACGGCGATGTCGGAGCCTACCCAGTAGATATTGCCCGTCTTGATGCCTTGTTTCTGTGCCGTAATCCAGATAGGTTCGCCGCCGTAGTAGGCAGGGTTGTTGCGGGTTTCCGGCTTGGTCATCTTGTAGAGCTCTTTGCGTTCCGGGTCCCAGAACGTATTGGCCACGAGGCCGTGGTGGTCGGGCACCAGTCCCGTGGCCATGGTGTAATGGTTGGGGAAGGTTTTCGACGGGAAAGAAGGAATCATGGTGGCCTTCACCCCTTCGCGGGCCATCTGGTCGAAGAACGGAGTGTCGTACATTTTAGGATAATCCCAGCGGAATCCGTCGAGGGAAACAATCACGGTGTAGTGCTTTCCGGCCCAGATAGAGAGGCAGATGCACCACATCATACACAGCGAGATAATTTTTTTCATAAGTCTGGTTTGTTTTTAGGGTGATAAAAAGAAAGGTGTATTGCCGTTCTTTCGTGGGCAATACACCTTTTATGTAAAGGGTTAGTCTTTCATTAGAAAGTCAGTCTTACACCCACCTGGCAGTGCCAGCGTGAGCTGATGTCGCTCTTCTGGATTTCAGCATTGTTGTAGTAATATAATGGTGTTGTACCATCTGCTGCAAATTCTTTAAGAGTCAAAGGGGAAAGATTGTAAGCGGATTCATAGCTTGCACCCCATTTTTTGTTCAGCATATTGGCAAAGTTGATTATATCGAATGTAAATTCTAGCTTGCCCATGCCTTCAATGTTATAAATAGTTTGTGCTAAGTGTAAATCAATCTCATGTTCCCATTTGCTTAAGTTTGAATTGCGTTCAGCATACTGGCCTCTGTGATTCTTGGCGTAGCTGTCGTTCTCAATCCATTGTTTGAATGCTTCACGGCTCTGTGCTGCAGTCATGATAACTTTGCCTGTTTCTTCATCAATGTTATCAACGAAAGTCATTTTGTTTAACTCTTCATCAGTTGGTATGTAAAGCAAAGAGTTTCCTTTTTGGCCATCGCCGTTAAAGTCCTGCTTTTCGTTCATTGTCAGGCTATAGCGGCTTCCAGAGAATCCATTATAAATAACTGCAATTGTAGTGCTTGTCCATCCATTCCAATATTTAGGACTGCTATAAGAGGCTTGAACCATTACACGGTGAGGAATATCAAACTTAGAAAAACCGAGCTCATTCTGAGAGTTAGTATCTACTGAATAGTTATATTTCCAGTTAGAATAAGCAACAGAACTTGTTCCATCGTTTACTGATTTTGCATGTCCAAAGGTATATGATGCAGACATGTCCAAACCAAAGTTAAAGTGTTTTTCCAGCATTGCAGACAAAGCATAAGTATATCCTTTGTTGGTGTTTCTTAAATTAATAATGCTGTAGTAATCACTTTTAGCTTTACTATAATATGGAGCAGCAGATGCTTCAACTCCCGGAATAGCATATACTTTTTCACCTTTATTTGTCAGTGCTAGGTTTTCAAAGAAGACATTATTCATGGTTTTTGAATAGATTCCTTCCAATGTCATTTTGATGTCACCTGGCAACATTTGTTCTAAAGCAAGGTTGGCGCGGAATACCTGCGGATATTTAAAGTCTTTGGATACAGTTACAATATCCGGACTGAAATAACCACTTCCTGAATTTGCTCCAGCCATAGGATCGTTGGCATATTGTCCTAATGAAGGAGCTGTGTGAGTATGATTTTTACCATCTTTGGGTTCAATAGTGGTACCTTTACTTTCCATACCGGTGTTGTTGAAAGCATTTGACAACCATACAAATGGTACACGACCAGTAAAGATACCTATACCACCACGTAATAATGTGTTATGTGAATCGTTTGTATACCAACGGAAACCGACACGTGGCGAGAACAATACTTTTGCACTTGGGTTTTCTCCAACACGTACGTTGAATCCTTGCTGTGCCGCGTATTCATTAAATGTTGGATTTTCAGTTGGATTGTTAAATATTACAGGAATATCTATACGCAAGCCATACGTCAGGTTGAAATTTGTGGTTACATCCCATTTATCTTGTGCATAGAAACCAAACTGTCCAGACTTCATGGCTGGAGCCCATTGTGTATCACCCCCAGTTAATTCAGGGTCTGTATATTTATAGGAGAACTTATAAGGCTGGTCATCTAAAAATCGTTGTAAATCAGCATAATACCAAGATCCATTTACTGCTTGGATGAATAAGTTCTTCATGCGGTAGATTTCATTGTGCGTACCGAATGTCAGGGTATGGTTACCTAAATACCAAGAGAGATTGTCTTCGAATGTATAGATGTCCTGATCCAGGTAATTGGCACCAGAAGAATATTCTGTACCGATGTTAGCGGTAATAGCTGTTTTTTGGTCACCACCTAAAATGTTTTCAATTTGAACTGTTGGTCCTTGGTAAGCAACATCACGATGGTCACGAATAAAACTGGCTGAAGCACGAAACTCATTGTAGAGGTTTTGTCCTAAGTGAGAAGTTAATTCAGCTACGATAGAGTTTGTTTTATTGTTCATACGGTATCCGCTGTTTACGAAGGTATATGACGTGGATCCTACTCCGTAATTATCATCGTATGAGTTGTTGTGTTGGTAACGCAGAGCTAATTTGTGGTTCTGGTTGATATTCCAGTCAATACGAGCTAACAGTCCAAATGATTTACTTTCAATGTCACGCTGTCCGTATCCTTCCTGAATACCGGTTAGTTTTGCATATTGGTCAGCAATCTGTTTGGCTACATCGTTGGTGATATAGCTGTCTGTGTAACCAGGATATACGCTTGAAGGATAAGATTCTTTCTTCGCTTCTGCGCTTACAAAGTAGAACAATTTGTCTTTTACGATGGCACCGCCCAATGTTCCACCATAAGTACGAGTGTACTGTTGAGTGAGCGGAGATTTTTCATAATCGCGTACGGCACTGTATTTACCATACATGTTGTGGTTGTTGAAGTAAGTGTAAGCCGAACCGTGAGTGGTGTTAGTACCCTGCTTGGTAATGGCATTGATACCACCTCCAGTAAATCCGCTCTGGCGTACGTCGAAGGGAGCTACAACCACCTGGATTTCCTGGATGGCATCCATTGAAATCGGGTTGGCCCCCGTCTGACCGCCGTTGGTTCCGGATGCAGACAGACCGAACACGTCGTTACTTACCGTACCGTCAATCTGGAAACTGTTGTAGCGGTTGTTTGAACCGGCGAAGGTGATACCTCCGTTCTTGGAAGTCATGGCCATCGGCATGTTCTTCACGATGTCGTACACGTTACGGTCGACTGTCGGAGTGTTTTCGATTTTCTGGGTCGAGAAGTTGTGGGCTGCTCCGGCATTGGCTTTGGCATCGGCTACCACTACGACTTCGTCCAGCAGTTCTGAACTCGGTTTCATTTCAGCGTTCAGGCTGAGGGTGTTACCCAGTTCGAGGGAAATACCCGTGTAGGTCGTCTTGTTGTAGCCTACGTAGGAGATCTCAATTTTGTAGGGACCACCGGTACGCATACCTTGGATGGTGTAACGTCCGTCTACGTTCGTGACTGCACCGTAAAGCGTACCCGAAGGTTCGTGAATGGCTACCACTGTAGCGCCAATGACCGGTGCTTTGGTTTCATCGAGAACTTTTCCGCTGATAGCAGAAGTGGTTACCTGAGCATTTGCGCCTGCCGCCATGGCTGAAACGACCAATGCTGAAAACAGGAATTTGGAATGATGTACCATAAAAGTTTAATTAAATGAAATGTAAATCTATTTTTAGTGTTTGTCAGTTTAATGCTTTGTTGTTGGGGAAAGTCTGATAGTCAGTTCCTTCCGTTTTCATTCGCAAAGTTAAAAAATCTTTTTTACCCGTATGGAGGGGAGGTAACGTTTTAACAAAACAGGCGGTAGATAATTAACTATTTTATTTTCCGGTTCTTTTGTCGGATGACTTCATTGGTGGCCTGTGTGGTTGATTTTATGCGGTTTGCCTTTCCTCCAAGTCTTGTAATTGTTTTGTAATTTATTTACTCATTCCGCTTGCTTGCGCGAGGTTACTGCATGAATTTTACATTTGTCTTCTCTCTTAATCTGTGGCCCATCATTTCAGACTTTTGTTTTTTTCCGTATTTTTGCGGGCAAAAGAAAGACGTAGAAGCACGTATGAAACAAAAACTGGAAGAAAATAAAGGAATACCGGCACAACTGTTGTGGATGCTGGCAGTCATTTCGGGATTGTCGGTGGCCAATCTGTATTATAACCAGCCGTTGCTGAATCGTATCAGTGAAGACCTGGACATTTCGGAGTTTACGGCCAACCTGATACCGATGACTACGCAGATTGGATATGCGCTGGGTTTGCTGTTTATCATTCCTCTGGGAGACTTGTACAACCGCAAACACATCATAGTGGTAAACTTTCTGCTGCTGGTGGCTGCTACGTGCAGCATCGCTTCTTCTTCGAGTGTACCTTATATTCTGGCAGCTTCGCTGGTGACGGGTGTCTGCTCGGTCATGCCGCAAATCTTTATTCCGATAGCGGCACAGTTTTCACTTCCGCAAAACAAGGCCCGCAATGTAGGAATGATGGTCAGCGGTTTGTTGACGGGTATTCTCGGCTCTCGGGTAGTCAGTGGGTTTGTCGGTGAATATTGGGGCTGGCGCACCATGTACTATATCGCCGCTGTACTGATGCTTTTGTGTATTTTTCTTATTCTCCGGGTGTTGCCGGATATGCCTTCGAACTTCAAGGGAACCTATGGCGGACTGATGAAGTCGTTGTTCTCATTGTATCGGAATAAACCCACTATCCGGATGGTTTCGGTACGGGCCGGATGCTGTTTCGGCAGTTTCTTGGCTTTGTGGGCATGCCTTGCCTTCAAGTTGAGTGGAGAGCCTTTTCATGCGGGAAACAATGTGATAGGCATGTTGGGGTTGTGTGGCATCGCGGGGGCGTTGACGGCTTCATTTGTGGGTAGTCTGGTGCACAAGCTGGGCGTACGCTTTTTCACTTACCTGGGTTGCGGGTTGATGATCCTGGCCTGGGTGGTGATGTACATGCTCCAGAATTTCTACATCGGGTTTATCATAGGCATTGTGGTGATAGACATCGGTATGCAGTGCATTCAGATAAGCAACCAGACGTGTGCCTTGTCGCTGGCACCGAAAGCGACCAATCGTGTGAATACCATTTTTATGACGACATATTTCGTGGGCGGTTCGCTCGGTACCTTCCTGGCCGGTACATGCTGGCATGCATTTGGCTGGGCCGGTGTGACGGGAGCCGGAATCGGATTGGCTGTAGTGTCTCTGCTGATTACGCTTTTCGCCCGGAATTGATTTAACTGTAGATGTAAGATGAAAAAGAATGTGATTTACCTGAACGACTGGCTGGCAATACATCCTTATACGGCCGTGTGTCCGTCGGATGGGTTCTTTGTGGAACTGGCCAACCAGCTTTATGCGGCATGTGGCCTGGAAGAGTTGCCGGAACAGTACCGGAAGAAAATCTGTCTTTATGCGGCGGCTTATCTGGAGGATATCGTATCGGAACTGGGATTGTGGCAGAGTTTTCTGACGGCTCATACACGTTTGTATGGACGGTGTCTTCCTTTTTATCCCATGGGAAAGAATTATGTGAAGGGAGAGGTCAATGAAGAAGATCTTTGCTTCCTTATCTGGAATACATGGCAGAAAGCGTTGTTCAAGCATACGTATGTAAATCCGTTGGACGGACGTATTCTGCAACAGGCGAAGGCTTTCTTGCCGATATTGGAAGAAGCGTATGAGAAGGCTCCTGAAAATGAGGGGTTGCAAGGATATTTCTCCGGATATGCCGATGAGAAGGAGGCCGACCGGAAACTGTCGTGGCTTTTCGGACATACTTATCTGACGGAACCGTCCATGTGGCCTTATATTGAGCAGGTGACACCGACCGACCGGTTCATTGTGCCGACGGGGCCTCTGGCACTTTTCCTGCACGAATGGATTGACTTGCTGGCGGGCAAGCAGTCGAAGGTTTGGAAATCGGTGCCGGGCTTGTATACGGAAGAGCCTGAAGTGCCGGATACCGTGCTCGAGAAGAATGCGGAGATTTATCGTCTGTTTACGTTGTGGACAGGAGGAAGGCGGATTATTTATTTGAACGGTTATGATTCATTGAAGCGTTTTCTGGTGGAAATTCTTCAATGGCCGGACGATGAAAACCATACTTTGCCACAGATGAAAGAGAACCGGAATTTTGTGCTGATGGTGGATGAACGGAAGGGGCTTTTGTTGGCCAAGGATGTGTGTGAGTACATTGCCGATACGGAAAATCCGTATTACAATCAGGAGGAGGCTGCGGTCAATGCGTTTCGTATGCTGACCGAAGAGATGCTTTGTCCGCCCGATTTGCTGACGTATTGCATCTGTGAGAATCTGTTGCCGGATGCGGAGTTGCCCGAAGTGGGAGAGAAGATGCTGGTTCGCCTGAATGCCGATTTCATAGCCCGTCATTCTTTGTTGTATTACTACAGAGGCGATTGAGGAAACAAGCGTCAATAAAGAAATTACCTCCTGTCTTCAGCCATGCGATTGGAACGTGTGAAAACTGAGACAGGAGGTTTTTTATGGGGTCGTTTATCGACATGAAAAAAGAGGCTGTCTCTGTTTCCAATGGAATGGAAACAGAGACAGCCTTACTTATAAGATTAAAAATCTAGAATTAGCAGACTTTGTGTGAGCCGTCGCTGATGACTACATCGTATACCTTCGGACTGCGACCGAATTTTTCTTTGAAGCGTTCTTTTGCAGTAGAGATGAAGGTTTCATACAGCTCGTTCTTTACCAGGTTGATGGTGCATCCGCCGAATCCGCCGCCCATCACGCGTGAACCTGTAACTCCGCAATCGAATGCGATGTCGTTCAGGAAGTCGAGTTCTTCGCAGCTCACTTCGTACAGCTTGCTCATGCCGTGGTGAGTTTCGTACATCTTCTGACCTACTGTTTCATAGTCACCTTTTTCCAATGCATCACATACATCCAATACACGCTGGATTTCTTCGATTACATATTCTGCACGCATGTAGTCTTCTTGAGTGATTTCTGCTTTTACTTCGTTCAGCATGTCCATTGTGCAGTCTCTCAGGAATTCTACGTTCGGGTGATTCTTCTTAATGGCAGCCACCACAGCTTCACAGCTCTGACGACGTTTGTTGTATGCAGAAGAAGCCAGTTCATGTTTCACTACTGAATCAACCAATACCAGACGGTATCCATCCGGGCGGAAGGGGAAGTACTGGTATTCCAGTGAACGGCAGTCCAGACGAATCAGGTGGCCTTCTTTACCGAATACGGAAGCAAACTGGTCCATGATACCGCAGTTCACACCGCAATAGTTATGTTCAGTTGCCTGACCTACTTTAGCCAGTTCGAATTTGTCAATTTTGTTGTCTCCAAACAAATCGTTCAACGCAAAAGCGTATGTAGATTCCAAGGCAGCAGAAGAAGACATTCCGGCACCCAGAGGCACATCACCGGCAAATGCGGTGTTGAAGCCTTTCACATCAACTCCGCGTTTGATCATTTCGCGGCAAACACCGAAGATATAACGTGCCCAGCTTGCTTTCGGGGCATCTTCTTCGTTCAGACCAAATTCTACGTAGTCTTTCAAGTCGATGGAGTAAGCGCAAACTTTATCTTTTCCGTTCGGTTTGATTTCGGCTACCATGCCTTTGTCTACTGCTCCCGGGAATACAAATCCTCCGTTGTAGTCTGTGTGTTCACCGATCAGGTTGATGCGTCCCGGAGAAGTATATACTGAGCCTGTTGTACCGTCAAAATGCTTGATGAAGCGGCTTCTTACAAATTCTATGTCCATAATGATAAAAATTTAAAGGTTAATATTAAAAAAAGCATATCCGGCCCTGACGCGCAGGACCGGACAGCCGGAATTATTCTACAGGAATATCTTTGTTTACGTTCTTGCAACCTGTTACACCGTAGAACAACAGGTAAGCAAGCATAGCTACAATCAGCCAATAGCTGGCCATATAACCTACTGCATCGGAGATGACTTGTTGCAGCAACGGGAAGATTCCACCACCTACTACCATCATCATAAAGATTCCGGAAGCCTGTGCGGTGTATTTGCCCAATCCTTCTACAGCCAAGTTAAAGATACCTCCCCACATGACAGAAGTACACAGACCGCAGAGTACAAGGAACAATGCACTTACCGGAACACGGGGTGTCTCCATTGATTTTACGACCTCAGCGGGAGTTGAATGTATTTCTTTCAGTGCATCTGAATAGGGTGCCAAAGCTTCTTCCGACGGATTGCTGACGAATGCTGCAATCTGTTCGGCCGGAACCCCTGCGTTTGTCAAGATTTCAGAGGTCTTGGTTACCGGATCGTATACCACTTTCGGTACATTGAAACCTACTGTTTTGGGGGTAAAGATGGCAATCACGGTGAAGATTATGGCGGTAGCAGAAACTGTAATCAACTGTGCACGGGTTGAAACTTTTCCACTGATGATACTACTGGTCAGACGTCCCACCAGCATCAACAGCCAGTAAATAGCTGCGATGGCACCACCGATGGCGGCTCCGTTGGTCAGGATACCGGCTCCTTTTTCACTTGAATCTGCCAAATAGAAGTTCAGTGTGCCCGGAATACCGATTTCAATACCTACATAAATAAAGATACCGATAACCCCCAGCACCGTATGGCGGAAACTCCAGGGGCTATGAGAGAATTTTTCTTTAACTGTATTGTCGCCTTTCTTTCTCATGTGAGGTTCCGGAATCGATACGAAAGAAATCACGATGAAAGTGAAAGCAAACACGCCCATGGCGATGAACAGCAGTGGAGCCACGTCAGACATCGCTGTCTTGGGAGTAACTGTACCGATAAGTACACCTACGAAAAGCGGAGTCAGTGTACCCGCCAATGAGTTCAATGCACCACCTGTTTGGATCAGCTGGTTACCTTTGTTACCACCGCCTCCTAGCAAGTTCAGCATCGGGTTGACAACTGTATTCAGCATACATACGCTGAAACCGCAGATAAAGGCACCCAACAGGTACACAATGAAGTTCAACTTGATGGAGTATTCACCTAAAGAGAATACATCCACGTCAGCTCCGAAGAGACTTGAAAGATATTGTACCAGCAAACCGGCAAAGCCGACTGCCATGGCAGTCAAAGATGTTTTTTTGTATCCGATTTTTACCAGCATGTTACCGGCAGGAATACCCATGAAAAGGTATGCCAAGAAGTTCATCATGTTACCCATCATACCCAATGTGTTCGCACCGGCATACTGGTTTTTCCAGATGGTACCAAACGGTGCAGCCAGGTTGGTAACAAATGAAATCATCGCAAACAGAAAGAACATCGTAATGATTGCGATGACATTAGTTTTTTGTTTTTGTTGCTCCATGGTTTAAATTGAAAGTGTATTAAGTTATAAATTAGATTGATTTTCTAGGTATTATTTTTCGATGCCAAATTTATAGATGGTTACCTGGTGATAGGTATCTTCTGGTTTCAGTATTACTGAAGGGAAATGGCCTTTGTTGGGTGAATCAGGGAAGTGCTGTGCTTCGAAACAGATGGCACTTCTGGCCGGGAAAGTGGCTCCATGGTATCCGGCGAAACCGTTGTGCCAGTTGGCTGTGTAGACCTGTACGCCCGGTTCGGTGGTATAAACTTCCAGTGAACGTCCGCTTTCGGGTTCCACGCATTTTGCGGCGAAGACCAAGGCATCTGTTTCCCGTTTGTTCAATACGTAGCAGTGGTCGTATCCGGCTCCGTGGATGAGTTGCTGGAAAGGCTCATTGATGCGGCTTCCCACCGTATGGGGTGTACGGAAGTCCATCGGTGTACCTTCCACCTTCAGAATTTCTCCTGTCGGGATAGATACTTCATCAATAGGAATGTAATAGTCTGCGTTGATGGTGACGATATTGTTGTCTACGGTCGGTGTAGGATTATTCAAACCGGCCAGGCTGAAGAATGCATGATTGGTCAGATTGATAATGGTTTTTTTGTCCGTGTTGGCCACGTAGGTAATGACCAGTTCATTTTCATTGGTGAAGGTGTAGGTAACTGTGACATCCAGATTACCAGGGAAACCTTCTTCTCCATCTTTTGCCACATAATGAAGCACGACACTCTGTTCGTTTTCCTGCTTGGCATCCCATACGCGGGCATGAAAACCTGTGGGGCCCCCATGAAGAGAATTTGGGCCGTTGTTGATGGTCAGGTTGTATTCTTGACCGTCTATCAGAAAACTACCTTTGGCAATACGGTTGCCATAACGTCCGATTAAGGTGCTGAGGAAAGGTTCGTGGCTTTGAATGACGTGGTCAATACTGTCGTGACCTTGTACGACATTGGCCAGTTTTCCGTTTTTATCCGGAACCATGATTGCTAAGATCGCTCCCCCGTAGTTTGTGATGGCTGCTTCAGCGCCGTTTTGATTTGAAAGAATAAACAAATCCGTTTCTTTACCGTCGATTGTTTTTTGAAAATCTGCTCTTTTTAAGCCGCTTAAATTATTTTCTTTGTAAAATGTGTTGTTCATATTATTAAAATCTTTTAGTTCACACATTATTTTGTTGTGCAAATAAAAAGATTTTCTATCACATACCCAAACATTTTGCAAAGAAAGAATATGTTTTATTTGTTTAAAGAAAGTAAATCGGCTACAATGAAACTACTTCCTCCCACAAATATGAAATCCTCGGGCAGAGCCTGTGTACGGGCCATTTTGAAGGCTTCTGCTACATGTGGGTAGGCCTCACCGTGCAATCCGAACTTTTCTCCTAAAGCTTTCATTTTGTCACAAGGAAGAGCTCGTTTCACGCTGGCTTGTGTGAAATAGTAACGGGCTTCTTTGGGGAGCATGGAGAGTACGCCACTCACGTCTTTGTCGTTCACCATTCCAATGACAATATGTAGGGTCTGATAGGATTGGTTTTTAAGCTGTTCTGTGATGTATTGCATGCCGCCCACGTTGTGTCCGGTGTCGCAGATGATGGTGGGATGTTCTCCCAGTTTTTGCCAGCGTCCCATCAGGCCGGTCAGTTCGCAGACATGCAGGAAACCCTCCCGTACATTTTCTTCCGTGAGGCGATAGCCTGCATCGGGAAGGCGGCGGATGGCAGAGAGCAGGGTGTTGGTGTTCTTCAACTGGCACAGTCCGCCCAGTTCACCCTCCAGGTTGGCATAGTCTGCCGTCTGATAGACGTAGTGCATGGCTTCGTTCCGTGTGGCGCTGAGAAGCAGGTGCTCGTCTTCGGTAAATACGATGGGGGCACCTACGGCTTCTGCCTTGGCTTGAAAGACCGGTCGGGTTTCCGGAGTGGTTTCTCCGATGATTACTGGAACGCCTTTTTTGATGATACCGGCTTTTTCGGAAGCAATCTTTGCCAGCGTATTGCCCAGAAACTGTACGTGGTCGAAGCTGATGTTGGTGATGACGCACAAGTCGGGCTGGATGATGTTGGTACAGTCCAGTCTTCCTCCAAGGCCCACCTCAATGACGGCCACATCCACTTGTTGTTGGGCGAAATAAGTAAAAGCCATGGCAGTGGTCAGCTCAAAGAAAGAAGGGTGTAGCGGTTCGAAGAAGGCACGGTGTTTTTCTACGAAGTCGATGACGAACTCCTGGCTCACCGGTGTGCCGTTCACACGGATTCGTTCGCGGAAATCGACGAGGTGTGGAGAGGTGTAGAGGCCTGTCTTATAGCCTGCAGACTGTAGGATGGCTGCCAGCGTATGCGAGCAAGAACCCTTTCCGTTGGTTCCGGCCACGTGGATGGTGCGGAAACGGCGGTGAGGGTGGTTGAAATAATTGTCCAAGGCGTACGTGTTGTCCAGTCCCTCTTTGTAGGCATCCTTGCCAACTTGCTGAAACAGAGGGGCACTGTTATATAGATAAGTGAGTGTTTCCTGATAATTCATGATTCTTGTTTTTTAAGCCGCTGCAAATATCATCATTTTTATCAGGATAACCTATCTTTTTAGCTTTCATTTACCACCAGTATGGTCCTTGAGGGGCTCTGATTCCTTCCACACCGATGCTGATGGAACTGCTTTCGTTGAATTTGAAGTTGATCATTCCGCCAATCCGGTCTGGGGCAAAATTGGGCAGAGGGTAGTAGTAGGGCGAACGTTTCGGCATGAGTGACTTGTTGCCATACGCATACAGGCTGATTCGTTCGTTCACCTTAAAGGCTGCGATACCGGCAATGCCCACGTTCCGGTAGTTGATGCCTCCCCAGTTGAAATTGCTGGCATACAGTCCGCCAGCCACGCTGAGGCGTTTGTTCAGGGGAACGGCATACAGGAAGGCTGCATCCTGTCCGAATCCTACGCCGGAAGGCGCATATTTGCTGGGGCTGAACGTGACGTTCATGCCGATGGAGGCATTGAATCCTTTATGCAGCTCCCATGTGGTATAGCTGAAGGGAGTGATGCCATACATGTCGAAGGGAGAATATAGATAATGTGATTGTACGGGTGCGGGCAGAGGTACACTGAGGGTATCCTGCGGCAACAGATTCTCCGTGTGCAGGGGAGCGGCAGAAACGGAGTCGGCCGGAAGAGACTTTTTGTTTTCGGTCTGTGCAAAGACGAGGACCGGACAAAACAGCATTCCTATCAAGATACAGTGTTTCATTGATTCTTGTTTTTAGGTTGCCTCAAAAGTACAAAAAAAGTGCCTTGCATTTTCTGCGATTATCTCTTTTTAGGTTGGGTTTAAAGATTATTTGGAGAATGAGAGGGGAACCCATAAAAAAAGGCCATTCCCGCGAAGGAATGACCTTGTATTTCTGTCAAAAAGAGATTGTGTTAGTCGAATAGGCTTCTGAACTTCTTGAAGATTTTTTCTTTCAGGCTCATGTTCGGCTTGAAGTTCTCGGCTTCCTGCCATTTTTCGAGTGCCTGACGTTCTTCTTTGGTCAGTGTTTCCGGAATGTAGACGCTGACATTGACCAGCAAGTCGCCTGTTCCCGTATTGTATCCGTAGTTGTTGATGTTCGGTAAGCCTTTACCCCGCAGGCGGAGTACCTTACCAGGCTGTGTACCCGGTTCTATCTTGATTTTGGCCTTTCCGTCGATGGTCGGGATTTCTACCGTACCTCCCAGGGCTGCGGTCGGAACGCTCAGCAGCAGGTTGTAAATCAGGTCGCTTTCGTCACGAATCAGTTCCGGATGCTTTTCTTCTTCAATCAAGACCAGCAGGTCGCCCGGCACTCCGTTGTGCTTTCCGGCATTACCTTTTCCGTTGATGGTTACCTGCATGCCTTCAGCCACTCCGGCAGGAATCTTCACGGTGACTACTTCTTCACCGTACACGATGCCTTCGCCGCCGCATTCCTTACATTTGTTCTTGATGATTTTTCCTTCACCTCCACATTGCGGACATACGGTCTGGGTCTGCATCATACCGAAAATACTCTGCTGTGTGCGGGTTACGCTACCTGTTCCATGGCAGGTAGGACAGGTTTCCGTACCTCCGTCGCCTTCGGCACCCGTACCGTGACAGTGACTGCACTGCACATATTTCTTCAGTTTGAACTTCTTTTCTACTCCTGTAGAAATTTCTTTCAGGTTTAATTTGACTTTTACCCGCAGGTCGGAACCACGGAACTTACGCTGGCGTGGCTGACTGCTTCCGCCAAATCCGCTGCTGAATCCGCCAAAGCCTCCGTGTCCACCAAAAATATCACCGAACATAGAGAAGATATCGTCCATGGACATGCCTTGGCCATTGAATCCGCCGAATCCACTTCCGCCTCCGGCTGCACCGTCTACCCCTGCAAAACCAAACTGGTCATAACGTGCACGTTTGTCGGCATTGCTCAACACTTCGTAGGCTTCTGCTGCTTCCTTGAATTTCTCCTCTGCCTCCTTGTCGCCCGGGTTGCGGTCCGGGTGATACTGGATGGCTTTCTTTCGATACGCTTTCTTTATTTCGTCTGCCGTGGCCGTTTTGGCAACTCCAAGCACTTCATAATAATCTCTTTTCGCCATGACTCTACCTGTTTATTATTGGGCAACCACCACTTTGGCGTGACGGATGACTTTCTCGTTCAACTTGTATCCTGTTTGTACGCAGTCCAGCACTTTTCCTTTTTGGTCTTCACTGGAAGCCGGCACCAATGCGATGGCTTCGTGGAAATCAGTATCGAAGTCCTGACCGACAGGTTCTATCTTTTCCAAACCTTCCTGATGCAGGTTTTTCAGGAACTTCTGGTAAATCAGTTCTACCCCGTCGTAGATGGCCTTCACGTCTTCCGCTTTCTGCATGTTCTGCAGTGCGCGTTCCAAATCGTCCAGAATCGGCAGTACGGCGTTGATGGCCTTTTCACCACCGTTCTTGATCAGTTCAGCCTTTTCCTTGATGGTACGTTTCCGGAAATTATCGAATTCTGCAGACAGGCGCAGGTATTTGTCTTTCTGCTCGTCGATTACTTTCTGAGCTTCTTCCAATTCCTTTTCCAGCTTTTCTTCTGCAGTGAGTTCCTTCTTTTCTTCCCCTTCTTTCTGGGTTTCTTGCGTTTCCGCTTCTTGAGATTCAGCGGCAGTCTGCGCGTTTTCGGCAGTGTTCTGCTGTTGGTTCTTCAATTCTTCTTCCACGTTTGGGTTTTGATTTTTGTTACTCATATCTTAATGGTTTTTATTTCAGTTGAATGTTTTTGCTTTTTCACTAGCAAAATCTGTGCCTCAATCCGATTCTTGTGCGAATTGGCCGCAAAAATAATAAAAAACTGCCACACTGACATGGAAAAAGGTAAGTTTCAGTTTCGGCCTCTCCTTTTTTCATTTCATCATCCCGAAAGGTCGGTTCAACCCTTGATTTGTCTGTTTCACACTTTTATGCATCTTTTAGAGGAAGCGAGGAATTAATTTTGCTACCATCATCAATCAACACTCAAGAAAATGTTTAAGAAAATAGTCCGTTTTTCAATTCGCAAAAAACTGTTTGTCGCCCTGACGACACTGTTTTTAATGATAGGGGGCATCTATTCCATGCTGACATTGCCCATTGATGCCGTGCCCGATATCACCAATAATCAGGTGCAGATTGTCACGGTGTCGCCCACGTTGGCGCCTCAGGAGGTGGAACAGCTCATTACGTTCCCGATAGAGGTGGCCATGAGCAACATCATGAATGTACAGGAAATCCGTTCGGTGTCCCGTTTCGGACTTTCCGTGGTGACGGTCGTGTTCAAGGAAAGCGTGCCCACGCTGGATGCCCGTCAGCTGGTAAATGAGCAGATACAGACCGTGGCTGGAGAGATTCCCTCCAATTTGGGGGTACCGGAAATGATGCCTATCACTACCGGGTTGGGCGAAATCTATCAGTATGTGCTGAAGGTGGCTCCCGGGTATGAAAAGAAGTACGATGCCATGGAGCTGCGTACCATCCAGGATTGGATTGTGAAACGCCAGCTTTCAGGTATTCCGGGTATCGTGGAAATCAACAGCTTCGGAGGTTACCTGAAGCAGTATGAGGTAGCCGTCGACCCGGATGCCTTGTATTCGTTGAACATCACCATCAGTGATGTGTTCGATGCGCTGAGCCGCAACAACCAGAACACGGGAGGAAGCTATATAGAAAAGGTAAACCGGGCGTATTACATCCGTTCGGAGGGTATGATTTCCGATTTGAAAGACATTGAGCAGATTGTCGTGACCAACCGGGGCGGGATTCCCGTGCATGTGAGCGACATCGGAAAAGTACGCTATGGCGCTCCCAAGCGTTTCGGAGCCATGA
The DNA here is from genome assembly GCA_902362595.1 of Bacteroidaceae bacterium. Lineage (GTDB taxonomy): Bacteria > Bacteroidota > Bacteroidia > Bacteroidales > Bacteroidaceae > Phocaeicola > Phocaeicola fibrisolvens. Next base: position 79,906 of record CABIXF010000014.1, read on the forward strand.
CCAAGGATGGAGAAGGTGAGTGCGTGGGAGGTATCGCCATGATGCTGAAAGGAGCCAACGCCAATGTGGTGACCCAGGAACTGGAGAAGCGGGTGGCCAAGGTACAGAAGATGCTGCCCGAGGGTATCAGCGTAGAACCGTACCTGAACCGTTCGGAATTGGTGAACCGTAACATTTCGACGGTCATCCGTAACCTGGTGGAAGGAGCCATTATCGTGTTCCTCGTATTGATTGTGTTCCTGGGAAATGTACGTGCCGGACTGATTGTGGCGTCCGTCATTCCCTTGGCCATGCTCTTTGCCTTTATCCTGATGCGGGTATTCGGCGTGTCGGCCAACCTGATGAGTTTGGGGGCCATCGACTTTGGTATTGTGGTAGACGGTTCCATCGTGATATTGGAAGGTATTCTGGCACACATCTATAGCAAGAAATGGATGGGCCGCACACTGAGCAAGCAGGAGATGAATGAGGAAGTGGAAAAAGGTGCCGGCAATGTGGTGCGGAGCGCGACGTTTGCCGTACTGATTATTCTGATAGTGTTCTTCCCGATATTGACCTTGACGGGAATTGAAGGCAAGTACTTTACTCCGATGGCCAAGACCTTGGTGTTCTGTATCATCGGTGCCCTGTTGCTGTCGCTCACTTATGTGCCGATGGTGGCTTCGCTTTTCCTGAAACGTACCGTGGCTGTGAAGCCGACCTTGGCCGACCGTTTCTTCGAGAAGTTGAATCGTGTGTATCACCGTGCCTTGAATTTCTGTCTGGCCCATGTGTGGGGTACGTTGGCTTCGGCCTTTACCTTATTAATATTGTCCTTCTTGTTGTTCACCCGGTTGGGAGCCGAATTTATTCCGACACTCGACGAAGGCGACTTTGCCATGCAGATGACGCTTCCGGCAGGTAGTTCACTGAGCCGCAGTATCGAGGTGTCGCTTGCGGCCGAGAAGAAACTGAAGGAGGATTTTCCGGAAATCAAGCACGTGGTCGCCAAAATCGGTACGGCTGAAGTACCTACCGACCCGATGGCCGTAGAGGATGCCGACGTGATGATTGTGATGAAGCCGTTCAGTGAATGGACTTCGGCCAGCAGCCGCGCGGAGATGGTGGAGAAGATGAAAAAGTCGCTGGAGTCGGTGAAGGGAGCCGAGTTCAATTTCAGCCAGCCCATCCAGTTGCGTTTCAATGAGCTGATGACAGGAGCCAAAGCCGATATCGCCATCAAACTGTATGGAGAAGATATGGCCGAACTCTATGCTAAGGCCAAAGAGGCGGCCAAGTATGTGAAACAGGTGCCTGGAGCTTCCGATGTGTTGGTAGAGCAGGCCATGGGACTTCCGCAGTTGCTGGTGAAATACGACCGTGCTAAGATTGCCCGCTACGGCATCGACATAGAGGAACTGAATACGATTATCCGTACGGCCTACGCCGGAGAGACAGCCGGAGTGGTCTTTGAAAACGAACGTCGTTTCGACCTCGTACTGCGTCTGGATAAGGATAAGGTGCAAGACCTGAATATCGACAAACTGTTTGTCCGCACGAGCGAAGGCATCCAGATACCGGTCAGCGAGGTGGCTAGCATCGACCTGGAGAACGGGCCGTTGCAGATTAACCGTGATGCCACCAAACGACGGATTGTCATCGGTGTCAATGTGCGTGATGCCGACATCCAGCAGGTGGTGGAACAGATACGTACTTCACTGGAGAAAAATGTCAAGCTGAAACCCGGTTATTACTGGGAATACGGCGGACAGTTTGAAAACCTGCAGAATGCCGTACGCACGTTGAGCATTGTGATTCCGATTGCCCTGATGCTGATACTTTTGCTGTTGTTTTTCGCATTTAGAAGCGTAATTTATTCGTTAGTTGTTTTTTCTACCGTACCTTTGTCTCTGATTGGAGGTATCGTAGCCTTGTGGTTGCGTGGACTCCCGTTCAGTATCTCGGCCGGTGTGGGATTTATCGCCCTGTTTGGTGTGGCCGTGCTGAATGGTATCTTGATGATCAATCATTTTAATGATTTGCGAAAAGAAAAAACTTATACTATGTGTACGAATCGAATCATTGCAAAAGGATGTCCTCATCTGTTGAGACCGGTGTTCCTGACCGGACTGGTGGCTTCACTGGGCTTTGTGCCCATGGCGGTAGCTACCTCGGCCGGAGCCGAAGTACAACGCCCGCTGGCGACCGTAGTGATTGGCGGACTGATTGTGTCTACCGTGCTGACCTTGATTGTCATTCCGGTGTTCTACCGGCTGGTAAATGTCATTGCCCATTTGTGGGGACGGAAAAGACACCGTGCTCGGTTGGGCCGAAAAACCGGAATGACCTGTCTGCTGTTATTGCTGGCCGTATCTGCTTCCGCCGTGAATCCGACTCCTCAGAAGGCGATTTCGCTGGATGAGGCTTTGGAAATAGCCTTGCAGAATCACCCACGGTTGAAGATGGCCAATGCGGAAATCGAACGGAGCCGGGCAGCCCGTGGAGAAGTGTGGGACGGGGGTAACACTTCGTTCAGCTACTCCTGGGGGCAGTTGAACGGGGAATACCGGAAAGATAACGAACTGTCGGTAGAACAGTCGCTCGGTTCCTTGCTGACTCCTTTTTATAAGAATGCCTTGGTCAATGCACAGGTGACCACCGGCAGTAACTACCGCGACATGGTGAAGAAAGAAATTGTGGCCGAAGTGAAACGGGCGTGGGTGTACTATCAATATGCTCTCCATTTGTATCGTTTGTATGGAGAGCAGGAGGAGCTGGCCCTGAAGCTGCGTGAAAGCGGGGAACTGCGTTATCAGCAGGGAGATATTGACCAGACACAACGGAACATGATTGCCACGCTGGCAGCGGATCTTCACACCCGCAGCCTGCAGGCACGGGAGGAAGTGGAGCTGGCTTCCCGTCGTTTTGCGTGGGCCTGCTATGCCGGTGCGCCGGTAGTGCCCAATGACAGTTCGCTGGCCGTACTTCCGCTCTCTTTGCAGGACCGTACGCTTTCGGCAGCCCATCTGAACTATTTTGCCAGTCAGGTACAGGAAAAGAAATCGGAACTCCGCATTGAACGCAGCAAGTTTTTCCCGGAGTTCTCACTGGGGTATGTGCGTCAGAAAATCGCCCCGCTGAACGGATTGAACTCGTGGATGGTGGGCGTGTCTTTCCCCATTCTGTTCTTCCCCCAGCGCAGCCGCAGCAAGCAGGCCAAGGTGAACCTGCAGATTGCAGAATGGCAGGCTGAGCAGAACCGGGTACAGTTGAACAACCAGGTGGAAGAGCTTTTCCGCCGTGCCCGCCAGCAGCAGGAGAGTCTGGATTATTATTCCAAGGCTGCCTTGAAAGAGGCAGAAGCCTTGCAGGAAAGTGCCCTGCTGAAGTTCAAGGAAAGTGAAATCAATATCACGGACTTCGTGCAGAGCCTGAACGCTTCACGCGACATCCGCCGGAGTTACATTGAAACGGTATATGCCTATAACGTATCCGTACTGGAAATCGAATTATACACTGAATAAAAAATAAAAAGCATAACAAGATGAAACAGATACTTTTTTTCTCAGCCTTATGGTGTGCACTGGCTTTCACGGCTTGCGGGGGAGGTGCATCCGAACAAACAACCGATGAAGCAGCCGGCACACAGTCGGCACAGGCCGACAGTCTTTCAGCCTCGGCCGACAGCGTGGAAGTGGACGGGGTTTCTGGAGCGACCCAGGTGGCCAATGCACCGTCTTTCAACGGCATCCTGATGGTACCTCCGCAGCAGCATGCCACCATTACCTTGAGCATGGGAGGCGCTGTACACAGCGTGGCTTTCCTTCCGGGCAGCTACGTACAGAAGAACCAAGTAATTCTGACATTGGAAAATCCGGACTTCATCGCCTTGCAGCAGACCTGGCTGGATGCAGCCGCACAAGTGGAATTTCTGGAAAAAGAATATCTCCGCCAGAAGAACCTGGCTTCGCACGAGGCCGCTTCACAGAAACAGATGCAGCAGAGCAAGTCGGACTATCTCTCCATGAAGAGCCGGTTGGATGCGGCGGCTGCCCAGTTGCAGATTCTGGGTATGGATACCCGTCATTTGCAGACGCAGGGCATTCATCCTTATTTGGAGATAAAAGCTCCGCTGAGCGGATATGTGACGAACATGAACGTCAATCTGGGAAAATATTTCAATGTGGGTGAACCTGTATGTGATGTGATTGACAAGCAGGCACTGATGTTGCAGCTGACTGCTTACGAGAAAGATTTGGACGATTTGAAGGTGGGCGACCAGATTGAGTTTCGTGTGAACGGCATGGGAAACAAGACTTTTGAAGCCGTGTTGGTTTCCATCGACCAGATGGTGGACAGCACCAACCGCTCCATCAAGGTGTATGCCCGTGTGTTGCATCCGCTGAAAGATTTCCGTCCCGGAATGTATGTATCAGCCCGTAAGGCTCCCCAAAAATCTTGATTGTGACGCATGAAGCGAATCGTGAACAATAAATATCTGCTGGTAGTGAATGCCATCGCCATCATGGTGGCATTCCTTACGCATTTCCCGGAACTGATTACCTTGTCGAATCCGTATTCGGCCGACGGGCTTTCGTTTCCGGGTATGCACTGGGCAGATGTGGGCAATGAGGTGCTGTTTACGTATGTTTCCTTGTTGTTGCTTTTCTTCCTGAACGAGGCCGTGTTCCATTTCAACAGTGACATGGTTTCCATCGGGTGGAAGAAGATGCTCTGCGCGTTTGTGCTCACGTGGATTGCGAGCAATCTGCTTGGAAAGTTTTTCGTCTACTTGCACCAGCATTTCGACATTCCGGCCATTGATGCCATGCTTCACCATTATCTCCATCCTTTACGGGATTTCCTGATTACCTGCATTGTGACGGGAAGCTGTTATTTTTTTCATCAGAACCGGAAAAGCCGCAAGATGTTGCTCGAAAACCAGCAGTTGCGCACGGAAAACATCATCAACCAGTATGAAGCCCTGAAGAGCCAGCTGAATCCGCACATGTTGTTCAATTCGCTGAACACCTTGTATCTGCTCATTCGCGAATCGCCCGACAAGGCCCGTCATTACCTGGAGGAGCTGTCGAAGGTGATGCGTTACACCTTGCAGGACAATGAGTCGCATTCTGTAACCCTGCGGGAGGAGATGGAATATGTGAGGTCATATATGTATCTACTGCAGGTGCGTTACGAAGAGAATCTGCAGTTTGACATCCGGATTTCGCCGGAGCTGCTTTCCCGCAAGCTGCCTCCCATGGCTCTTCAGCTATTGATAGAGAATGCCGTGAAGCACAATGAAATCAGTAACCGCCGTCCGCTGACGGTGCTGGTAAAGGCGGAAGGCGATACGGTGGAGGTGAGCAACCCGTTGCAACCCAAGCGGGGTGGGGCGGCCGGAATGGGAATCGGACTGGCCAACCTGGCCAAACGTTACCAGTTGCTGTATAAAAAAGAGGTTTCCGTACAGGAAGAGAACAACCGTTTTACTGTGATTTTGCCTTTGATTTGAAATGAAAACACTGATTATAGAAGATGAGAAAGCGGCTTTGCGCAACCTGAAGGCCGTGATGCAGGAAGTAGACACCGATTTTGAAATCGTCGGGGAGGTGGACAGCATTTTCGACGGAGTGGAATGGTTTCGTATGCATCCCATGCCGGAGCTGGTGTTTATGGACATCCATTTGGCCGACGGCTCAGCCTTCGACATTTGTGCACAGGTGGACATCACCTGTCCGATTATCTTTACCACGGCCTACGATGAATATGCATTGCGGGCGTTCAAGGTGAACAGCGTGGCCTATCTGCTCAAGCCCATCAGCCGTACTGACTTGCAGGAGGCCATGCACAAGCTGGAACTGTTGGGCGGACAGCCGAAGGAGGAGAAACAGCCCGACCTGTCGGATATTATCCGTAGCCTGAAAAAGGAGGAAAGCTACAAGACCCATTTTCTGGTGCCGGTGAAGGGCGACAAATTCCTGCCGGTATCGGTCGATTCCATCCAGTATTTCTATATTTCCAACGGGCTGGTCAAGGCTGTCGACGGAGACGGGAAGGAGTTTGTGTTCTCGCAGTCGCTCGACGAGCTGGCCGAACTGCTCAACCCGCACGATTTCTTCCGGGCCAACCGTCAGTTTATCGTATCGCGGAAGGCCGTATCCGACATCAGTCTGTGGTTCAACGGACGGTTGGCCATCAACTTGAAAGTGCCGGTGCCCGAGAAAATCATCATCAGCAAGGCCAAGGCTTCGGAACTGAAGGACTGGTTCTGAACAGAAAGGGAGAAACGCTTCGTGGTTTTTCCCTTTATTTTTTCGGTGGAAATCCGTATCTTTGCCGCATAATTCAAAAAAAGGTAGAAAAAACAGATGATAACAGTTTCAAATGTAGCCGTTCAATTTGGTAAAAGAGTGTTGTATAACGACGTGAACCTGAAGTTCACGAATGGTAATATTTATGGCATCATCGGAGCCAACGGTGCCGGTAAGTCTACGTTCCTGAAAGTGATTTCGGGCGAGCTGGACCCCACCAAGGGAAGTGTCACCCTGGGACCGGGCGAACGTCTTTCGGTGTTGAGCCAGGACCACTTCAAGTTTGATGCCCATACGGTGCTCGATACCGTGCTGATGGGACACACCGTGTTGTGGGACATCATGAAGCAGCGCGAGGCCCTGTATGCCAAGGAAGACTTTACCGATGAAGACGGTATCAAGGCAGCCGAACTGGAAGAAAAGTTTGCCGAACTGGAAGGCTGGAATGCCGAGAGCGATGCGGCCATCCTGCTGAGCGGGCTGGGCATCAAGGAAGACAAGCATAACACGCTGATGGGTGATTTGAGTGGTAAGGAAAAGGTGCGCGTGATGCTGGCACAGGCGCTTTTCGGAAATCCGGACAACCTGTTGCTCGACGAGCCGACCAACGACCTGGACATGGATACGGTGACCTGGCTCGAAGAATACCTTTCCAACTTTGAGCATACCGTGCTGGTGGTGAGCCACGACCGTCACTTCCTCGACTCGGTATGTACGCATACGGTCGATATTGACTTCGGCAAGGTGAACCTCTTTGCCGGTAACTATAGCTTCTGGTACGAATCCAGCCAGCTGGCTCTCCGTCAGCAGCAGAACCAGAAGGCCAAGGCGGAAGAAAAGCGCAAGGAACTGGAAGAATTTATCCGTCGTTTCTCTGCCAATGTGGCGAAGTCCAAGCAGACTACCAGCCGCAAGAAGATGCTGGAGAAACTGACGGTCGACGAAATCAAGCCGTCGTCACGCAAGTATCCGGGCATCATCTTTACGATGGACCGCGAACCGGGCAACCAGATTCTGGAGGTGTCGGGTCTGCGTGCCGAAACGGAAGAGGGTACGGTGCTCTTCAACGACGTGAACTTCACGGTGGAGAAGGGCGACAAGATTGTGTTCCTGAGCCGCGACCCGCGTGCCATGACGGCCTTGTTCGAGATTATCAACGGCAACCGCAAGGCGCAGGCCGGACATTATAACTGGGGGGTAACCATCACCACGGCTTACCTGCCATTGGACAACACTGATTATTTCAACTGCGACCTGAACCTGGTGGACTGGCTGAGCCAGTACGGTCAGGGCAATGAGGTGGAAATGAAAGGCTACCTGGGACGCATGCTGTTCTCCGGCGAAGAAGTGATGAAGAAAGTCAGCGTGCTGTCGGGAGGAGAGAAGATGCGTTGTATGATTGCCCGCATGCAGCTGCGCAATGCCAACTGCCTGATTCTGGATACTCCGACCAATCACCTGGACTTGGAATCCATTCAGGCGTTCAACAACAACCTGAAGATTTACAAGGGAAATGTGCTCTTCTCTTCGCACGACCATGAGTTCATCGAAACCGTGGCCAACCGTATCATCGAGCTGACTCCGAACGGCATCATCGACAAGATGATGGATTACGACGAGTACATCTCATCCGACCATATCAAGGAAATGCGTGCCCGTATGTACGGCGATAAATAAGGCTAAAGATTTTATTTGAAACGCAAGTATGTTTTTTGTGGAAACGTACTTGCGTTTTTTATGCTATGATAGATTCTCTCCTTGCAATAATATTAATTGTTTCTTAACATTTCCGCTTTTGCAAGCTTTTATTATTGAAGCTATAGATTCTTCCATGCGTGGTACTTCTAATTTGTTGTATTTATTTATATTATCACAGAAAACGATAAGATAACGTGAGTTCGATATAAAATTAGAAAATAGACAGTTGTCCGTCATTGACAAAGTTTACATCAATGGCGGGCTTCTTTTCAAAAAAGCAATATGCTGCTATAGCCGACAAA
>CABIXF010000015.1 GCA_902362595.1 Bacteroidaceae bacterium
TGATTGACGATAGGATTATATTGAACCCAATCCTAACTTCTTACTACAGAAGTATTTATCAAGCGACCAATCTGGGCGCACTCGCATAGATTTGGGTCGTTTCGATGTTCGTATGCCCCAAAATGCGGCTTACGCTCTCTATCGGCATACCTTTGCAGAGGGCCAGGGTTGCGAATCCATGCCTTGCAGCGTGGAAGCTGATGTCCTTATTTACACCGCATTCCCTTATCATCTTCTTCAACGGCTTGCAGATTGACCAATAGTTCAGATTGGGGAACACAAAGTTATTTTCTTGGAACGGTCGGTAACGCTCTATTATCTGCAAGGGGATGTCCAGCAGCTTCACTTGGAACGGTACGCCCGTCTTGTGCCGCTTGGAGATAATCCACTTCTCGCCGTTCACTTCCACGATGCGGTCGTTGGTCAGTTCCTTGATGTCCACGAAAGAGAGTGCGGTGAAGCTCGCAAAGACGAACAGGTCACGGATGTATGCCAGCTTCGAGTCTGCGAACTCGTGTGTCATCACCGTCTTCAATTCGTCCTCCGTCAGAAACTCACGCTCCTTGACATTCGGACTGATGTGGAACTGCGCAAATGGGTTTCTCGGTATCAGCCCGTTGAAGTGCGCCCTCATCACCACGCCTTTCAACCACATGCACTTTTCCCATATCGTGCCGTTGCGCAATCCTGCCTCCGTGGAAAGATAGACTGCGAACTCCTTGATGAAGTCGGGCGTAAGTTCCAGCATTGACATGTCGCTGCGCTTGTAGAACGACTTGATGAACGCCGCCACATAGTTCCTTGCCACTACCCTTGACTGGTAAGTCACCAGTTTCCTGTCCTTGCCGACACGCTTCTTGAACACCTCGTTCTCACGGTCGAAGGCTTTGAGCAGCGTTTCATACTCGCCGCCTATGCCCTGATAGGCGTTGCGTACCATCTCTGCCGTCACAAACGCCTCACGGTCGGATATGCGCTGGTAGTGCTTGATGATTTGCGCCTTGATGTTGTCAAGCGCAAGGTTCGTTTCCCTTGCCTCCAAACTCTTGCCTTTGGCACGGTTGCCCTTTGCATCCCAAAGTTCTTTTGAGATGCTCCGCTTGCAACTGAACTGCGCCACCGTTCCGTTGATTGTAACCCGTCCCATGATGGGGACAGTTCCATTCTTCTCCTTGCTGCCGTTCGCATAGAACAGCACGCGAAATGTGCTCCTTGTCATACTCGTTCTTTTTTGGTTGCAAAACTATAAATCAACGAGTTAAACCCTGACAAGCAAACTTATGCAGAACGGTGCAAACGGGACGGAGAGTGTTAAATCTGCATTTCTGACGGGTAACGAATAGGAAACCGTTCTCTTTCTCCAATTCGCTTTGAAACGCTTTTCAACCCTTTTCCCAACTTCCGTGATTTTCTTCTAACTGCTTAATTCACAGATTACATTGCGTTAATCTACCGAAATATGGCGGATATTCCATAGATTTTCCGTAAGTTTGCACGAAATAAAATTGACTTTTAAGGCGGCAAAAAGGCTTTTTAATTGTTTATAGAGTATCAAAATGCGATGAATGTCATTTTTTTGTCTGGTGAAATGTCATATTAAATAAATTTGCATCCGGATGAATTGGATAATGAAATACATAACATTCCTTTTCTTGTTTGTGGGTATGTTGGTGCGTGGACTTGCACAAGAAACTATTCTTCCTGCCATTCAGAAGCAGAAAGCGGTTTTGAAATGTCATCCTGAAGATACGAAAGCTTTAAAAGAATTGTGTTTCCTTTATTTATATAAGTCTGATTATCGGAAAGCGATTGAATACGGGGAGAAGCTTTTCCAATTGGGGTATAAAAAGCAAGACTATAAGTTCAGTATCCTTTACGCCCATATCGGGTTGGGGCAGGCATACGTCATGCTGGGGGATACCTCGGCGATAAACCATCTGGGACAGGCCATGTTGTTGGCTAAGAGTGAGAAGAATGATTCCGCCCTGTGTTCTGTGTATAATGGGATGGGACTTTATACCAGCAACATCCATAAAGATTACTATTCTGCCTTGCACTATTTCTTTGAAGGGATAGAAGCGGCACACCGGTGTCACTATAAAGAACTGGAAGCTATTCTGCTCGGGAATATTTCGAGTATTTATTTTTTGAAAGAAGATCCGGCGGGGCTGACTTATTCGTTGCAGACCTATGAGATGGGGCACGAACAGAATTCGGCCTACCTTATCTTTATTGGGGCTTTGAATGCCTCGTACATGTATTATCTGTTGCATGACTATGACAAGGCTTTGCCCTACATAAAGGAAGCGGAGTTTATCATGAAGCAGAACGAGTATTACAATCAGGGAAACGTGTATGCCATCTATGGGATGATTGAGTTTGCCAAAGGCAACCGGCAACAGGCCATTGAATACTATAAGAAAGGATTGGCCTTGAATGACATGAATCAGACCTCGTATAAGGTATTGTTGCTGAATGAATATGCCATAGCTCTGGCTGAGGAGGGGAAGAACCAGCAGGCCATCGATTTGTTGTTTAAGGCGTTGGCGTTCACTAAAGAAAAGAATTGTGAGATTTATCGGAACAGGGTGATCAATACCTTGTCGGTCTGCTATGAGAATATGGGACAGTATGTCGAGGCATTGGCGTGGCAGCGTAAACTTCAGCAGGAGACCGACAGTATTTTCAATACGGACAAAGAAAAGGTGCTGAGTGAACTGCGTATCAAGTATGATACGGAACACCAGGCAAATGAAATCCGGAAAAACAAGCTGATCTTGTTGCAAAAGGAGAAAAAGGAGCAGGCCCTCGTGGGGATTCTGGTCCTTGTACTGTTGGTGGTTTTTGCCTTATGGTATCGTTACAGGCGGCAGAACCAGCTGTACACTAGTATTGTCCGGCAGCATCAGGAGGCGATTCGGAAGGAGCAGCAGTTGAAAGAGGTCATTTCCTCACTTCGGAAGCAACAAGAGGAAGCGTCTGCAGCACCGGTGTCTTCTGTGGGGGAGAAATATGCGGCTTCTTCGTTGACAAGCGAAAAGAAGAACTCCTTGTTCCAGCGTTTGGAAAAATTGATGCAGGAAGAAGAGGTTTATAAAGAAAATCTGCTGACCAAGGAGCGGGTAGCCGACTTGTTGGGGACGAACCGGACATATCTGTCACAAATCATCAATGAGCAGACACAGCAGAATTTCACACAATATGTCAATAATTACCGGATTAATGAGGCCATCCGTCTGCTGAGTGACCCAGAAACTGACATTCCGCTCAAGGCTGTGGCCTCGGAAGTCGGCTTTAATTCCATGAGTACGTTCTATAAGATATTCCAGAATGCAGTAGGTATTCCTCCCAAACAGTACCGTAACAAGGTAATGTCGATGCATAAAAATGCTTGAAAGTCTCTTTTCCTAGCAAAATGTTATTCAAATGCGGCAATTGTCGAATTTGGATGCGCGTTTAATATCAATGTTATATCTTTTTTTTACATTTTTGCACATAGGAGATTTGCAAAGAATGTAGGAAGACATCTGTTCATAACTTCTAAAAAGATATAAGTATGGGAAAAAACGTATTGCACGACATTCGGCTCAAAATGAGCTTTCTGTTATTGTGTGCTATGCTGGCTTTGTCCGCATTTCCGGCTTATGCCCAGCATGAGCGCACCATTCATGGCATTGTAGTGGATGAAAACAAGGAACCGCTTCCTGCTGCACATGTAAGGCAGGTCAATGAGGACCCGAAAGGTTCCATTGCGGCTGTCATCACAGACATGCAGGGTCATTTTACGTTGACACTTCCGCGGGGTACGAAAGAGATTGAGGCTTCTTATCTAGGGTACAAATCTCAGCGTGTACAGTTGACCTCAGACAATGATTATTACATAGCCCTTCAACCTTCGACGGAATTGCTTGACGAAGTGGTGGTGACCGGTTATCAGACTATCTCGAAGGAGCGTGCTACCGGAGCATTTTCAAAGGTGGATGCCCAGAAGTTGGAGACGCAGCGTCTCAGTGACATGGGTTCCGTATTGGAGGGACGTGTGGCTGGATACAGCGACGGGAAAATCCGAGGAGTGACTTCCATGAACGGGTTGACTACTCCGTTGTATGTGATTGACGGCTTCCCAGTAGAGAAAACCACGAACGACGGCTATGGAAACTGGGTGGAAAGTGTGCCCGACCTGAATATGGAGGACATCGAAAGCATAACGGTCCTGAAAGATGCGGCGGCTACTTCTATTTATGGAGCACGTGCGGCCAACGGTGTGGTGGTGATTACGACCAAGCGGGCCAAAAAGGACGAACTGAATGTGTCTTTCTCTGCTACACTGACCGTACAGCCTTACGCTACGTATGCGGATAAATATCTGGCTGGTTCGGCCACAATGGTGGAATTGGAACGGGAATGGGCTGCCCAGAATCCTCATCTGAGTGGGGCCGATGCACAAAGTTATGCGCAGACGGTACTCGATAACATGTCTTATCCTACACAAGGTATCCGTAACATCCTGAATTATTATGCCGGACATATTTCAAAGGAGCAGATGGAAAGCAACCTGGCAGGGCTGGCCTCTCAGGGATACCGTTATTATCGGGACGTGGAAAAGTATGGCAAGCGTAATCCTTTCTCCCAGCAGTATAACTTGAATATCGGGAAGGGAACGGAAAAGAATACGTTTAATGCCTCTGTGTCTTATCGTAACAATCAGCTGGAGGATAAATTCTCTGAAAACAGAACCATCGGTATCAATCTGCAGAACTCTACGAAAATGACTTCCTGGCTGACACTGGATGTGGGGACGTATCTGAACTACGGTAAAGGTACTACGCAGTCTTACAATCTTCTTTCACCGGGATATACTTATATGCCTTATGATGGACTGGTAAACGGTGACGGTACGTATTACACCAATACTGAAGCTGACCGTTATAGTGTGTATGACTTGAATCTGCTGCACAATAACGGATTGTATAATCTGGATATTACACCGCTGGATGAGATGAAGATGAATCAGACCAAAAATCAGGATTTCAGCAACCGTACGTTTGCTCGTCTGACGTTCAAGTTTACCGACTGGTTGAAATATACGGCTTCTTTCCAGTATGAATATGCGGAATATAAGACCGAGCAGCTGAAGAGCAAGGATTCGTACGAAGTGCGCAATAAGGTCAATACGTTTTCTACTTCCAACAATGATGGGACATCGACGTTTGCTCTGCCGTATGGAAACATCTTTTTCACTTCTGCCAATACGACGCATGCGTATAATTTCCGTCAGCAGCTGGACTTCAGCAAGACTTTTGCCGAGGTACATGATGTGACCATGATTCTGGGTACGGAAACCCGGGAAAATAAATTGGATTACAATGACCGCACGCTGTATAATTACGACCCTCAATTGCTGACTTACAGTTTGGTTGACGCGGGGCAGTTGAGCAATTTCCGCGGGCAATGGGGATATGGCTCTTTTGGGCAGCAGGATATGTCCTACATCCGTGAACTGGTAAACCGGTATGTGTCTGTATATAGCAATGCGGCTTACACTTACGATGGGAAATATATGGTGAGCGGAAGTATCCGCTGGGATAAGACCAACCTGTTTTCTACGGGGTCCAAGTACCAGAAGCGTCCTATCTGGTCGGTAGGTGGCGGATGGAACATCAGTCAGGAAAAGTTTTTCCAGGTGCCGTGGGTGAATATGCTGAAGTTGCGTGCAAGCTATGGTATCGGAGGTAATATTGCTAAAGACTCGGCTCCTTACATGATTGCGTATTATAATACCAATAACCAGGTGGGAGGTATTCAGGGTACCATTTCCAACCGTCCGAATCCGAACCTGCGTTGGGAAAAGACTACGACGCTGAATATTGGTGTGGACTTTGCCTTGCTGGGCAACCGGTTGAACGGTTCACTGGAATTCTATAACAAGCTAGGCGCAGATTTGCTGGCCAATACCAATGGAGTGCCTACGGAAGGATGGGGATACAGCACCTATTCCATCAACAACGGAAAAATGACAAACCGGGGATTTGAACTGACTTTGTCGGGGGATATTATCCGGAATAATGATTGGAACTGGAATGTGAGCGGAGTGTTGGGCTACAACAAGAATAAGGTGACTTACATTAATGTGGAGGCACCGGTGTCATATCTGGTGATTGATTATCCGACGGCCTATCCGCGTGTGGGAAATCCGTATAATGCGATTTACGGATATCAGTGGGCTGGATTAAGTGCGACAGGTACTCCGCAGGTGTACGATGCCAAAGGAAACTTGTACACAGACATGACTCCTACCGAAATTGAAGACCTGGTTTATTTGGGAACTACCGTACCGGTTTACAACGGTTCCATTAATACGAACTTGCGCTGGAAGAACTGGGAACTGGCAGCTCAGTTTTTATTTGAAGGCGGACACAAGATGCGGAATACCAACGTGGCTTTCATCGGTTCTGGCATGAGTCCGGTAAGCAAAGACATTGAAAACCGTTGGCGGGAACCGGGGGATGAGGCTTATACCAATGTGCCGCGTTATATTTCGGCAGAGAGTGAACTCTATAACTATAATTATGAGAGTATGTATGCTTATTCTTCCGTCAATGTGCTGGATGCCACCAACTGGCGGCTGAGAAACCTGTCGTTGACGTATCGCATTCCGGCCAGTGTGTGTCACAAACTGTATGTAAAGAATGCACGTATTATGTTGGGTATGGAAAATGTGTTTATGGTGGCCAAGAGCAGCAATGCCAAATACTTGCTGGGTGGTTATGCCAGACCTAACTACTTGTGCGGTGTGTATCTGAATTTCTAACCTCGATTTTTATAGTATGAAACGTATGAATAAGATATTATATTTGGGGGCTGCGCTGGTTTGCCTGTTGCTCAGCTCATGCAATGATTATTTGAATATAGCGCCGAAAGGGAACAAGATTCCTACCACGTTGGCTGATTTTGAGGCTTTGTTGCGCGATCAGTATACCATCGGCCGGACTCCTGTGACCAATGCGTTGTATCTGTTGAATGATGTCTATCTGACCAATTCACAGGTGAACACGCCGAGCTTGAGCCGTGCCAACTACATGTGGGACGAATCGGCCGATCGCATTGTGTTGAATAATTCCGATGAAGGAACTTACTACGTGCTTTATGGAGCCATCTCCAGCTGCAATCTGATTGTAGAGAATGTGCCTACGGCCACTGAGGCGACAGATGCCGAGCGGAACGAAGTGATAGCGTATGCCAAGGTGATACGTGCGCTTTGCTACGATGTGCTGGTCAATTATTATGCCGATACGTACGATGCGGCAACGGCTGCCCAAAAGCGCAGTGTACCCCTAATTACCAGTGCGGAGATTGATGCGCCTTACACGCAGGTGTCCATTCAGGAGATGTATGACTTCATTATCCAGGATGTAAAGGAGGCCATTGAGATGGGATTGCCGGCCCAGTCCATGACAGCCATTCATCCTAACTTGGGGGCAGGGTATGCATTGTTGGCCCGTGTGTACTTGCAGATGCAGAATTACAGTGAGGCTTTGCGTTATGCCAACCTGGCTCTGGCACAGAATGACCAGCTTTATGATTGGAACGCATTTTATGAAGAGCATAAGGCTGCAATTGACGATCCGGACAATTATGACAAGATTGCCACCCCTATGCAATACGATTATGTGGAGAACTATTACCTGCGCTTTGGGGAACAATCGGTGTACGACAGTTACGAAAAAAATATTCCGGTGGAAAGAGCGGCACGTTTCGAGGAAGGGGATGCCCGTTTCCTGTCACGCTGGAAGTTGAAGACGGATAATAATGATACGTATTACAAGGCACTGGAGTCGGGCTATTTCAATCATGGGGGACTGACCACCTGTGAGGTGTATCTCATCAAGGCGGAGTGCCAGGCACGGCTGGCCGAAGGCAACGATTATTCCGAAGCGATGAATACACTGAATACCGTACGGATTACCCGTATCCGTCCTGAGGTTTATCGTCCGGCTGAGGCTTCTACATTGGAGGAGGCGTTGTCGCAGATTCGCCGCACCAAGGACAATGAACTGATTTTCTCTATCGTGCCTTTTGCGGATGCCCGTCGTTATAATCAGGAAGGTACGTATGCTAGGACGCTGACCAAGACTTATGAGGAGAAGGAGTATACCTTGAGCCCGACATCTCATTTGTGGACCATGCCTTTCCCGGCCGGGGCACTCAATAATCCCGGAAACGGAACAATCGAACAAAACGTCACTAAATAAAATCGAATTATGAAAATGAAGAATTTCTTTTGTATGGCCACTATGGGCTTGATGGCGATGGCATGTACCAGCCAGCCTGCGGTAGATGGTTATGTGTTGAAAGGTAATATTGAAGGTTTGCCCGACGGTACACATGTGCAGCTGGTACCGGTCAGCCATGACAGTGAACTGCCTTTTGCCGACACGACGGTGGTCAACGGACAGTTTGTATTTACAGGAAAAATGGAAGAGCCGAGAGCTTTCCATCTGTTGGTGAAAGATGCGTATGGCTCGCGCAATCTTATGTTGGAAAATGTCCAGATGGAGGTTACGGGAAAGCTGGTGGCCAAGAAGGAATCTGACGGGGGAGTTTCCTATAATCTGTCTTCTTTGGCGGTAAAAGGCTCTCCACTGAGTGCGCGTTATGATTCATTGCTGTCTGCACGGACGCATCTGGACTCGTTGTATGCGCTTAATGGCCGTAAATTTGCCGCCTTCGACAGCCTGATGATGGCGGCTTATCAGGTCAAAGACCAGGCGAAGATTCAGGAACTGCGGCAGAGCGAGGAGGGTAAGGCCAGAGCAGCTGCCGATCAGGTATTCTTTACTACGGTAGACTCATTGTATCATCAGGTAGTCATGGCCAACAAGGATTCTTTCTGGGGACCTTTGATGATGATTTCGTTTACCAGCTACCTGAGCGAGGACATGAAACCGTGGTATGAAGCACTTTCTCCTGCGGCCAAACAATCTTATTACGGACAGAAGGTAAAAGAGGAACTTTATCCGGCAGGAAAGGAAGGAACGAAGGTTCCCGATTTCAAGGTGAAAGACAAAACCGGAAAGGAAGTGTCGCTTTCTGCATTACGTCAGGGCAAGAAGTATGTGCTGATTGATTTCTGGGCTTCTTGGTGCAACCCGTGCCGGAAAGAAATTCCGAACTTGAAGAAACTCTATGCGCAGTATAGCGGAAAAGGTTTTGAAATTGTGAGCATTTCCATCGATCAGAAGAAAGCCGACTGGGAAAAAGCGTTGAAGGAAGAAGGACTGACTTGGCCGAACTTCTTGGACGAAACAGGAGTAGCTGCACTTTATAAAGTGAAATTCGTACCGACCATGTATTTAATTACAGCCGATGGAGTAACGGTGGGTGAGAACCTGCGCGGTGAGGCTTTGGCTACGAAATTGAAAGAGCTTTTTCAGTAAGAATTGAACAGAGCGAGAATGTGATACGAAAATCCTTGTAAGGGATTCCGAATACAGACGGTGCATGAATCTGAGCAGTCGGATTTGTGCACCGTTTTTTTATGGAATGAATGAAGGAATCCATTCGGGTACAGAGAGGAGAGGATTCCTGACTTTGGTCGGAAGAAAGAATAAAAAAAGTGGAGGTGCGCTTTGCAGTGCACCTCCACTTTGTATCATGTTCCGGTAGTTCCGGATTATTTCTTGCGGTTGGCTTCCACCCACTTGCGGGCATTGACGAAGGCTTCCATCCACGGAGTAATCTGGTCTTCGTTCTTGCGGTCGAGTGGATAGTAGGCATTTTCCCACGGGAAGCAGGCACGTTCCAGGTGAGGCATCATAGCCAGATGACGTCCGTCCTGGCTGGCAATGCCGGCCACGCTGTAGTCTGAACCGTTCGGGTTGCCTGGGTATTCGTCGTAAGAATATTTCAGCACTACGTTGTAGTGGTCTTCCGGATAAGGCAATGAGAACTTACCTTCTCCGTGAGCCACCCAGATACCCAGTTTGGAGCCGCTCAGTGAACCGAACATTACACTGCGGTTCATCGGTACGGTCACGCCTAAGAAGGCAGATTCAAACTTGTGGGAATCGTTATGCAGCATCTTTCCTTTCTTCTTGTCTTCCGGAGTAATCAGTCCCAGTTCCATCATCAGCTGGCAACCGTTGCAGACACCCAGTGAGAGGGTATCCTCGCGGGCATAGAAGTTGTCGAGGGCTGCTTTGGCTTTCGGGTTGAATAGGAAGCTTCCGGCCCATCCTTTGGCAGAACCCAGCACGTCGGAGTTGGAGAATCCACCACAGTAAACTACCATGTTGATGTCTTCCAGTGTCTCACGTCCGCTGACCAGGTCGGTCATGGTTACGTCTTTCACGTCGAAGCCAGCCAGATACAGCATGTAAGCCATTTCACGTTCACCGTTGGTTCCCTTTTCACGAATGATGGCTGCCTTGATACCGCTCGGTGTACGGCGGTTCGGGTCGAGTCCGAATTGTGACAGTTTGCCGGTGAACGACTTGTCGAATACGAATTCCAGCGGCTGCTGCTTGTAGTTTTCGAAACGTTTCTTGGCACAGCCGTTCATGCTCTGCTTGCGGTCGAGCAGGTAAGAAGTAGAATACCATACATCACGCAAGTAGTCGATGCCGAACTGATAAGTCGCATCGTGGAAGGTAGCCAGGATGTGACGTTCTTCGGTCGGTACACCAATCTTCACGTATCCCACACCGGCATCTTCCAGAATCTTCTTGACTTCTGATTTGTGCTTGTCGGCTACCTGAATCACTACACCCGGATTTTCAGCAAACAGAATCTTCACGATGTCGTCGCACTTAATCTTGTCGAGGTTGATTTCCATACCGCCGTCCACGTTGGCAAAGCACATTTCCAGCAGGGTCGTAATCAGACCACCGGCAGAGATATCGTGTCCGGCCAGAATCAATCCCTTGTTGACCAGTTCCTGGATGGCCATGAAGGCATCGCGGAAGTATTCCGGATTCTGTACGGTCGGCACGTCGTCGCCCACCTTGTTGAGTGACTGTGCAAAGGCAGAACCGCCCAGACGGAGCTGGTCGAAGCTGAAGTCGATATGATAGAAGGTAGATTTCGGTTTGTTGACCATGACCGGAGAAACCACTTTCTTGATGTCGGAAACTTCACCACCGGCAGAAACGATGACGGTTCCCGGGCTGATGATTTTTTCTCCGTTCGGATATTTTTGTGTCATGGACAGAGAGTCCTTTCCGGTCGGTACGTTGATCTGCAGTTCGCAGCAGAAATCAGACAACGCTTTCACAGCCTTGTACAGACGGGCATCTTCCCCTTCCTGTGAGCGGCAAGGCCACATCCAGTTGGCTGATAAAGAAATGCTGTCCATGCCGTCGGCCAGCGGAGCCCATACCAGGTTGGTCAGTGCTTCGGATACGGCCAGTACGGAACCGGCTTCCGGATTGGCCAAGGCAGCCTGCGGAGCGTGTCCCAGTGCAGTAGCGATACCTTTCTCGCCACGGTAGTCGAGGGCTACCACACCGCAGTCGCTCAACGGCAACTGCAATTCGCCCTGGCACTGCTGGCGGGCAATCTTACCTGTCACGGAACGGTCTACCTTGTTGGTCAACCAGTCTTTGCAGGCTACGGCCTCCAGCTGCAGTACGCGGCGCAAATATTCATTCAGTTTGGTGACATCGTAAGAAACGTTTTCATAGTGACGTTCTACGGTCTTGTCCACCATATATGTTTTCGGAGAAGAACCGAACATCTGGTCTACGGCAAGGTCGAACGGACGTACGCCGTCAGCCTGTTCGAAGGCAAAGCGATGGTCGCCGGTCGTTTCACCCACCACGTACATCGGGGCACGTTCACGTTCCGCAATCTTGCGTACATGTTCGATGGCCTCGTCTTCAATCAGCAAGCCCATACGTTCCTGTGATTCGTTGGCGATGATTTCCTTGGCCGACAAGGTTTCGTCGCCGATAGGCAGCTTGTCCATGTGAATCAGACCACCGCAGTCTTCCACCAGCTCAGACAGACAGTTTACGTGTCCGGCAGAACCGTGGTCGTGGATAGATACAATCGGGTTCACATCTTCCTCACACAAGGCACGTACCACGTTGTAGGCACGCTTCTGCATTTCGGCGTTGGCACGCTGGATGGCGTTCAGCTCGATACCAGAAGAGTAGCGTCCGGTATCTACGGAAGATACAGAACCACCTCCCAGACCAATGCGGTAGTTGTCACCACCGAGTACGACGATTTCGTCACCAGCTTCCGGAGTACCTTTCAGGCAATCACGCTGTGTACCGTAACCTACACCTCCTGCCAGCATGATGACTTTGTCGTAAGCATATTTTTCGTTGTTCTCTTCGTGTTCGAAAGTCAGTACAGAACCACAAATCAGCGGCTGTCCGAACTTGTTACCGAAATCGGAAGCACCATTGGACGCCTTGATCAGAATCTGTTCCGGAGTCTGGTACAACCATTTACGCACCGGCAGAATATTTTCCCAGTCGCGTCCTTCGTCCGTGCGCGGATAAGAAGTCATGTACACGGCAGTTCCGGCAATCGGCCAGGAACCTTTACCACCACCCATACGGTCGCGGATTTCACCACCGGTACCGGTAGAAGCCCCGTTGAACGGTTCTACGGTAGTCGGGAAGTTGTGAGTTTCCGCTTTCAGTGAGATGACGGTCTTGATATCTTTGATAATGAAATAATCAGAAGTAGAGTGGTCGGCCGGAGCGAATTGTTCTACCACCGGACCTTCGGCGAAGGCCACATTGTCTTTGTAGGCCGAGATAATCTTGTTGGGGTTTTCCTGAGTGGTTTTCTTGATCATCTGGAACAGAGAAGATTCCATTTCCTGTCCGTCGATGATGAATGTACCGCCGAAAATTTTGTGGCGGCAGTGCTCTGAGTTAATCTGTGCAAAGCCGAATACTTCCGAGTCGGTCAGCTTGCGGCCCAGGTCTTTTTCCACCTTCAGCAGATAGTCCATTTCTTCGCGTGACAGCGCCAGACCTTCCTTTTCGTTGTATTCTTCCAGGTTTTCGATGTATATGATAGGCTGCGGTTTGATGTCCACCGTGAAAATGTCCTGATTCAGTCCGTGGTACATACGTTGCAGCATCGGGTCATGGTCGGCGTTCTCGTCCTTTACCGGGAAATATTCCTCGATACGGCGGATGCCCGTGAGGCCCATGTTTTGGGTGATTTCTACTGCATTTGTACTCCAGGGGGTAATCATTTCACGACGTGGACCGATGAACCATCCTTTCAGGTTGTCTTCATTTTCCACAGTAGCGTCGCTGTAAAGCCAGCATAGTTTCTTGACGTCTTCAGCATTCAGCTCCTGATTGCATTCTGTGGCAATCACACTGTTTGTGGGTGTTCTGAAAAATAGAATCATAGCACTTGTATGTTATAATGAATATTCAATGCGCTTTTAAAAGTGGTACAAAGGTAGGGAAAATCCTCGGAATAAACGAAAAAAATAGAAGTAATTGCGTATGTTGCATCGATAGGAATTGGCTTTTAACTGGTAGATGGGATGAGGGGTAAGAAGTTTCTTAAAATAGAAAGGTAAGCACGATTGGCTATTAGAAATAAATTGTTATATTTGCATCATGAGAAAAGAGTTAGGCAAATGGTTTTTAGATATAGCCAAGTATATGACCACTGCTGTGTTACTGACCTCTCTTTTTAACGGGGTGAATGAATGGGCATGGTATATGTATGGACTTGTAGTCCTTGCCGTATTAGTAACTCTTGTGACAGGACTTACGTTGCTTAAAGATAAGAAGGAGGACAAATAATGGGAGCAATTATTGTATCGGTGATGGTGATTGTTATTGCGCTCGTCAGTTTGGCGTATTTTAATTACCAAGACAAGAAAGAAGCGAAAAAGAACATACGATAAATTGAAAAATAAGAAAGAAGCTGTTTCAAAACAAATTTGGAACAGCTTCTTTTGTGATATTAGGTCTATGGGATGGGGGAGGATTTTGTATTCTGTTCTTCGTTTTCACATTCCGCGGAATATGCCTATCTTTGCGCTTTAAATCAAAAACTGTTTCTATTTTATGTGGTTACAATTACTGTTTGTCTTGTTGGCCATTGTGGTCGGTGCACGGGTTGGGGGCATCGGATTGGGTGTGTTCGGAGGCCTCGGTCTGGCTGTTCTTACGTTCGTGTTCGGTCTGGAACCGACCGCTCCTCCTATTGATGTGATGCTGATGATTGTGGCTGTGATTGCAGCGGCGGGTTGCATGCAGGCTGCCGGAGGATTGGATTTGATGGTGAAATGGGCGGAGAAAATCTTGCGCCGCCATCCTCAGCGTATCACTTTGCTGAGTCCCTTGGTGACTTACCTCTTTACCTTTTTTGCCGGGACGGGGCATGTGGCTTATTCCGTGCTCCCGGTCATTGCCGAAGTGGCCCGTGAGACGGGTATCCGTCCGGAGCGTCCGATGGGAATTGCCGTTATTGCTTCCCAGCAGGCTATTACCGCCAGTCCCATTTCTGCGGCTACGGTTGTCCTTTTGAGTATGTTGGCCGGATACGATATTACCTTGTTTGACATACTGAAAATTTCCATTCCCTGCACCTTGGTGGGGGTATTGGCTGGCGCGCTGTATTCCATGCGGGTGGGCAAGGAACTGGAGGATGACCCTGTCTATCAGGCCCGTTTGAAGTCAGGGGAACTTTCGGGCGCCAATTATTGTACGGCCGAGGTGCTCCATCCCGGCAAGGCGCTGACTTCTGTATTGTTGTTTCTGGCTGCCACGGTAGGGATTGTGCTGTTTGGTTCTGTCGACAGTTTCCGGCCGTCGTTTCAAACTTCCGAAGGTGTGGTAATGATGCAGATGGCGCACATCATAGAAGTGCTCATGTTGTCGGTAGCCGCATTGATTCTGCTGCTGACCGGTACCAGTGGCATGAAGGCAGCCAAGAGTTCGGTATTCAACGCGGGCATGCAGGCGGTAGTGGCTATCTTTGGTATTGCCTGGATGGGCGATACCTTCATTTCGGGCAACATTGCGGTGATAAAAGAAGGAATCTTTGGCATGGTGACCGACATGCCCTGGCTTTTCGGGGTGGCTCTGTTCGTCATGTCTATCCTGTTGTTCAGTCAGGCAGCTACCATTCGTGCCCTGCTTCCTTTGGGTATGGCGTTGGGCATTTCGCCCTACATGCTGATTGCGCTTTTCCCGGCAGTGAACGGATATTTCTTTATCCCGAACTATCCGACGGTGGTGGCCGCCATCAATTTCGATACTACGGGCACGACCCGTATCGGAAAGTATGTGCTCAACCATTCGTTTATGATGCCGGGACTGATTTCCACTTTTGTGGCCGTAGGGTTGGGCATTCTGGCGGTACTGTTCGTGTAAAATGCGTTTGTAAACATGAGAATGTAAGGATGTAATGTAGGAAACGAACTTGTCAATTGTATGTTTCCTTTGCGTGAACCGTATGTTTTTTGACTCAGAACCGTATGTTTCTCTGTCGGGAAACATACGGCTCTGCCTTGGAAGACGTAAAAAATAATTAAAGGCTGATAATTTATTGCTTTGAGCTTTTTCTGATTTGTTCTTTTTCCGTTGCGCATGTAATGATAATCGCATAAAAATGTAGGTACTTTCGTAAAAAAGTAGCATCTTTGCAGTATGAATTGGATTGAACAGGTTACTATACTTGATTTGTTGCTGAAGGGATTGATTATCGGCATTGTCGTGTCTGCTCCTTTGGGACCGGTCGGTGTGCTCTGTATTCAGCGTACGTTGAACAAGGGGCGCTGGTTTGGTTTCGTAACAGGAGTTGGGGCGGCATTAAGCGATATATGTTATGCGTTGATAACCGGATACGGAATGAGTTTCATGGATGAACTGATTCTGAAACATCATATTTTCCTGCAAGTGGTGGGAAGTATCATGTTGCTGGCATTTGGTATTTATACGTTTCGCAGCAATCCAGTGAAATCTCTTCGTCCGGCTTCGGGCACGCGAGGTACATACTTGCATAATTTCGTGACGGCTTTTTTTGTCACCCTGTCCAATCCACTCATCATTTTCCTGTTCATCGGTCTGTTTGCCCGTTTCTCGTTCGTGATGCCGGGCAGTCCCATCGGCTTCCAGCTGGTAGGCTATCTGGCCATTATTACAGGGGCATTGGGCTGGTGGTTCAGCATTACGTATTTCGTTAACAAGGTACGTTCGCGATTTAATTTGCGCGGCATCTGGGTGCTCAACCGCATCATCGGTGTCGTGGTCATGATAGCGGCGGTGGTAGGAATCGTCCTGGCCATTGCCGGTAAATCTTTTTCTTGATAGAATATGTATATTTCTCAGCAACTTAAAAAAAAGAATATTGCCGAATACCTGTTGTATATGTGGCAGGTGGAGGATTTGATTCGGGCCAATGGCTGCGATATGGGGAAAATCCGGAAGAACATCATTGAGCCTTATCCGGCTACGGACGAGCAGAAGCAGGAGCTAGCCCGTTGGTATGAAGACTTGATTAATATGATGCAGCAGGAGGGAGTGATGGAAAAGGGTCATCTGCAGATTAACAAAAATGTCATTGTCTGGCTGACCGACCTACATCTGCGTCTGTTGCGTTCACCTAAATTCCCGTATTATACGGCGGCTTATTACAAGGTATTGCCTTTTATCGTTGAACTGCGAGCCAAAGGGGGCGACAAGGATGTGCCCGAGCTGGAGACTTGCTTTGATGCCATGTATGGGGTGCTGATGCTGAAATTGCAGAAAAAGGAAATCAGCGAAGGGACGGCCAAGGCAGTGAAAGCCATCAGTGATTTGCTGGCTATGCTGGCCGGCTATTATATAAAGGATAAGGAAGGCGATTTGGACTTGGATTAACACACACATACTGAAAATGAAAAAGATATTGGTGACGGGAGCCAACGGACAGCTGGGTAGTGAAATGCGTCTGCTGGCAGAAGAGCACAAAGATTTTGAGTATTTTTTTACCGATGTGGCGGAACTCGACATCTGCGATGAAAAGGCTGTGATGGACTTTGTTTCGGCGCATCAGATTGACGGAATTGTGAATTGTGCGGCTTACACGGCGGTCGATAAGGCGGAGGACAACGTGGAACTTTGCGACAAACTGAATCGTGTGGCGCCGGGCTATCTGGCCAAGGCGGTGCAGAGCCGCGGCGGTTGGCTGGTGCAAGTGTCTACGGACTATGTGTTCGACGGAACCGCTCATATCCCTTATCGGGAAGAAGACACTCCTTGTCCGAATTCCGTGTACGGCTCTACCAAGTTGGGAGGAGAACAGGAGGCCTTGAAGTATTGCCCGAATACGATGATTATCCGTACGGCATGGCTGTATTCTAGCTTCGGCAACAATTTTGTGAAGACAATGATTCGGCTGGGGCAGGAGAAAGAGACGCTGGGCGTCATTTTCGACCAGATTGGAACACCGACGTATGCACGCGATTTGGCTCAGGCCATCTTTGTGGCATTGGAGAAGGGGATTGTGCCCGGTATTTATCATTTCAGCAACGAAGGGGTTTGTTCCTGGTATGATTTTACCAAAGCCATTCACCGGTTGGCTGGGATTACCACTTGTCACGTGTTGCCGCTTCACACGGAAGATTATTCCACCAAGGCTTGCCGTCCGCACTATTCCGTGCTCGACAAGACGAAGCTGAAGAAGACCTACGGAGTGGAGGTGCCCTACTGGATGGACAGTCTGGCAGAATGTATTGAAAAATTAAAACAATAAATATGGCAAATCAGGAAATAGCAAGAAGACGAACATTCGCGATTATCGCGCACCCGGATGCCGGTAAAACCTCATTGACGGAAAAGCTGTTGCTTTTCGGTGGGCAGATTCAGGTGGCCGGAGCCGTAAAATCAAACAAAATCAAGAAAACGGCCACGTCCGACTGGATGGACATCGAGAAGCAGCGTGGTATTTCGGTGACTACCTCCGTGATGGAGTTTGACTACCATGACTATAAGATTAATATCCTCGATACACCGGGTCACCAGGATTTTGCCGAAGATACGTACCGTACGCTGACGGCGGTGGACAGTGTCATCATCGTGGTGGATGGAGCGAAGGGTGTGGAATCGCAGACCCGTAAGCTGATGGAGGTTTGCCGTATGCGTAACACGCCGGTGATTATCTTCGTGAACAAGATGGACCGTGAGGCCAAGGACCCGTTTGATTTGCTGGATGAACTGGAAGAAGAGCTGGTTATCAACGTGCGTCCGCTGACGTGGCCGATTGAGAGTGGTCCGCGTTTCAAAGGAGTGTACAACATCTACGAACAGAAGCTGAATCTTTTCCAGCCGTCCAAGCAGGTGGTGACGGAGAAGGTGGAAGTGGATATCCATACGGAAGACCTGGACAATCATATCGGTACGCCGCTGGCGGACAAGCTGCGCAGCGAACTGGAACTGATTGAGGGGGTTTATCCGGAATTCAATGTGGACGATTACCTGAAAGGGGAATTGGCTCCGGTGTTTTTCGGTTCGGCGTTGAACAATTTCGGTGTGCAGGAATTGCTCGACTGCTTTGTGGAGATTGCGCCGAGTCCGCGTCCGGTGCAGGCAGAGGAACGTATCGTGATGCCAGAAGAGCCCAAGTTCACGGGTTTCGTGTTCAAGATTACGGCCAACATCGACCCGAACCATCGTTCGTGTGTGGCTTTTTGCAAGGTATGTTCTGGCAAGTTTACCCGCAACACGCCGTATCTGCACGTGCGTCACAATAAGACCATGCGTTTTTCTTCACCCACGCAGTTCATGGCCCAGCGCAAGACTACGGTGGATGAGGCCTGGGCAGGCGATATTATCGGTCTGCCGGACAACGGTACGTTCAAGATTGGCGATACGCTGACCGAAGGTGAAATCCTACATTTCAAGGGATTGCCCAGCTTCTCTCCGGAAATGTTCAAGTACATCGAGAATGCCGACCCGATGAAGACCAAGCAGTTGAACAAGGGTATCGATCAGCTGATGGACGAAGGTGTGGCACAGCTGTTTGTCAACCAATTCAATGGCCGGAAGATTATCGGTACGGTAGGGCAGTTGCAGTTTGAAGTGATTCAGTACCGTCTAGAGAATGAATACAATGCCAAATGCCGTTGGGAACCGTTGAGCCTCTACAAGGCGTGCTGGATTGAAAGTGACGATCCGGCAGAACTGGAGGCCTTCAAGAAGCGCAAGTACCAGTATATGGCCAAAGACCGCGACGGACGCGATGTGTTCCTGGCCGACAGCGGTTATGTGCTTCAGATGGCGCAGATGGACTTCAAGCACATCAAGTTCCATTTCACCAGCGAGTTCTAAAAAAGAAGATAAGATATAAACATATAAAAGGCAGGAAAGTAAACCGCTCTCCTGCCTTTTTTATATCCCTAAATTGGGATATTTACTGAATGTTCTATTTTAGTTTTGGCATGTCGGTCAAAATCTGTTTGCGTTTTCCATAAATCGTTTGAATATTTTGTATTTTTTATCCTCTCTATTAATTACTATTAATATTAGTAGTCCTACTAAAACTTTTAGTTGTTTGTCCGATAATTTTCATATCTTCGTATGGTATTAATCTTAAATGAGCTGTTTATGAAGAAGCTGACACCAAAAGAAGAAGAAATAATGAATATCCTATGGACCCATGGCCCTTTGTTTATCCGTGAAATGTTGGCATTCTATTCGGAGCCGAAACCACATTACAATACAGTAGCTACTCTGGTGAAGCTGTTGGTAGAAAAAGGCTTTGTCAGTTATCGTGCGTTTGGAAACACCTACCGTTATGAAGCAAAAATAACAGAAAATGAATACAAGGGTTCAGCTATCGGAGAGATTGTTTCTCAATATTTTGATAATTCTTATACCAAGGTTGTTTCTCAGTTTATTGAAGATGAGAAAATGAACTTGGAGGAACTGAAGCAGTTGATAGCTCAGATAGAGGAGGGGAAGAATAATCGTAAATTTTGAACCTATGGTAGCCCTTTTAATCTATTTACTGAAAAGCTCTTTCTGCCTGACATTGTTCTATGGGTTCTATAAGCTACTTTGTGCTTCGACCACTCGCTTTTCCTTGAACCGATGGGTGTTGGTGGGCGGAATGTTGACCTGCCTGTTGTTGCCTTTCGTTTCTCTGGAATTAGAGCATGAACCTTTAGTGCAGTCTCCTTTTAGCCTTATGGAGGAATGGAAACAGCCTGTTGATGTAATATCTGCTTCTGCTACAGGTATGGTGGAGATTACTCAGAAGGAAGCCAATTATTGGGATTGGCTTGTGCTGTTGATGGTGGCTTATCTGTCGGGATGTGCCTTTATTCTTTTGCAATGGGTTGTAGGCTATATCCGTCTGTTCCGTTGGATAAACGGGCAGGAATATAAAGAATGTAATGGATTACGATGGGTGTTGTATGATATTCCTGTCCGTCCTTTTAGCTGGGGAACGTATATCGTCATGAACAGTCAGGAATATGAAGAATATTCTCCGGTCCGTTTGCATGAGGAAATGCATTGCCGGTATGGACATTGTTATGATAATCTGCTGATACAGTTTATTCTAATCTTTCATTGGTGGAATCCGTTGGTGTGGAAACTGAAGCATGAACTTAGTAGTGTTCATGAGTATCAGGCCGATGAAGGTGTACTGAATCAAGGCATCGATGTAAAAACATATCAATTGTTATTGGTGAGGAAAGCAGTGGGTTCAAGGCTCTACTCTATGGCTTGCGGTTTTACTCACAGTTCACTTAAAAAACGTATATCTATGATGTCGAAAAAAAGAAACAGTAAGTGGGTCCGGCTGCGTGTCTTGTTAGCCGTACCTTTGGCTGCAGGGGTCGTGTATGCCTTTGCGAGGCCGGAAGTGAAAGAAACGGTAGCGGATTATGGCGCAGCTCTTCAAACGAAGCATCAAGGAAAAGAAAAATCCGGATTAATGGTGAGGGACACAGCACAGCAGCGGAATGCAGACAATCTGATGCTGGATCATATTTCGTCGGAAAAGGCGTATGTGCTGGAATTGTATTGTAACCAGCGGAATCAGTTTCTTTTCGGGCCTGAAAATCATATTTCAAAGAAGAAGTTTGTTGATTATGGAACCATGATGGACGAGGCCAAGAAGCAATTGAAAGACTCTTTCGTCAAATTGTATGCTGAGCAGAAAACGGAAATGTCTCCTATCGTTGTCCGTATTGTAGCAGACCGCAATACAAAGATGGGGGCGATAACTATTGCCAAGCAGAAACTGGTAAAAGCGTATGATGAGGTCAGACGGGAGCTTGCGAAAACTTATCCTCAGGAATTGGTGAATGAATGTTTGATTTCCCGTTTCTATTATGCTTCTCCGAAAGCATATGCGGATGTACCGGTGGGTGTGGCCGATAAGAGTGTTCCGTTGCCGGGATATGAAGTCCGATTTTTGAAAGATAATGTGATAGTAGGTGAGTTGGAGGATTTTTCTCTGGATGAACTTTCTTCGAAAATCAAGCAGTTATGTGAGGGAAATAAGGCTGAAAACCTTTCCGTTTCGCTAAAGATACCTTCAGATGCTTCTGAAGGGGTGGTATATGATATCAAGCAGGCATTACGTGACGGATATATGCTTAAACTGAATCTTATGAGTGGTTTTTAGAATTGATTCGTGTAATAGTCTGTATTTGAAAACTTAGTTTTAAAATTTATGAAACCTTTTTCCTTTTATTTAAGTCTTATATTCGTTGTATCGGTGTTTGCTTCTTGTCAGAAGGATGGTAAAAGTATTGTTACTCCGGTATCCAGTGGTAGGCCTTATGAGGTACTGGTAGTTGCGGATGACAAATGTTGGAACAGTCCGGATAGTGCGCTTTTCCATGTACTTGATACCGATGTACCGGGATTGCCCCAACCGGAACGTTCTTTCCGGATTTCGAGAGTTCGTCCGGAGTATTTTGACCGTAGTACCCGTCTGTTCCGCAACATCATTATTGCGGAT
The DNA here is from genome assembly GCA_902362595.1 of Bacteroidaceae bacterium. Taxonomy (GTDB): domain Bacteria; phylum Bacteroidota; class Bacteroidia; order Bacteroidales; family Bacteroidaceae; genus Phocaeicola; species Phocaeicola fibrisolvens. The sequence goes on from CABIXF010000015.1 coordinate 21,949, forward strand.
ATTCAGGACATCTATACGCAAACCAAATTCAAGTATACCCGTGACGCGTATTCTTCTCCACAGATGATTATGACTATCCAGTCGCCGAATCAGGAAGAGTTTGCTGAATATGTATCCAAGAATGGACAGGTGATTATTGATTTCTTTACCCGGGCAGAAATGAACCGAGAAGTAAAACTGTTGGAGAAGAAGCATAATGATGTCTTGTCTGCCAAGGTACAAAGCTTTTTTGACTGTGATATCTGGATGCCGGTAGAACTGGCTTCGTACAAGGTTGGCCAACAGTTCTTGTGGGCTTCCAGCAACCTGAATGATTTGAACTTTGTTATCTACACTTATCCGTATACCAGCAAGGGAACTTTTACAAAGGCATATTTCATAGAAAAACGAGATTCTGTGATGAAAGCCAACATTCCGGGAGTAAAAGAAGGTATGTATATGGTGACTGCCGATTCTATTTTTGTAGAAGCTCGTAATATTGCAGTGCAGGGTGATTATGCATATGAAGTACGCGGTTTGTGGGAGATGGAGAACGATGCGATGGGAGGCCCTTTCGTTTCACATGTTCGTGTTGACCGTACGAACGGTCGGATTGTCGTAGTAGAAGGTTTCGTTTATAATCCGGGCAAACTGAAACGTGACCAGATTCGTAAACTGAATGCTGCCCTTTATACGTTGAAACTTCCTCTAGAGAAAAAGACGGGAGAACTTCCTGTAGACAATCAGATTTCGGAAGAAAAGGTAATGAAAGACAACTTATGAAAGATAGTACATTTATTATATCGTTGATTAGCACTCTATTGTCCCGTTGTAAAAGCATAAATTGAATTCGAAACCGGAATTTCCCCTGTTTGGGCTGCCCAACCTTATTTGCGGGAGATATCTAGAGATACAAAAAGCCAACTAATCCATAATGCTGTGTGTGTGAATTAGTTGGCTGACTTTATAACATTTAATGAATAGCCTTTTTTATATCCTTAAATTCGTTTCCTTTGCCAGCTTCCTTTTTTCAGGTAAATATAACTCAGCAGGCCGATGGCTCCGGCATATACATGTTCGGAGAACCAGCATACGGCTACGTCCATTTTCAGGAGCAGAATGATGAGGACGATGAAAATCAGGTAGCAGGTCAGGGCAATCATCTCCAGCAGAAAAGCAGCCCGGGTATCGCCTGTACCCGATACAGATTGGAAGAAAATAAATCCGGCACACTGGAAGAGATAGCTGGAGCAGAGTACCCAAAGCGTAGGGACGGCGGCATCTACCAGGTCGGGCATGTCGGTGTAGATACGGAGTACATACGTAGGCAGACAGGCTATCAGCAGGATGACAGGCCAGACAATGTAGGTGCAGAGCCGTACGTGCTGCCGGATGGTCGGCATGACATAGCGTGCTTCTCCGGCTCCAAGCAGGTTGCTGACAAGAGCGCTACAGGTGGAGGCAAAAGCCGTAATGGTCATGAACGGCACGCTCGACACGTTGCGTACGATGTTGGTGATGGCCAGTGAACGTTCGCCCAGGTGCTCGATGAAGATGAAGAACAGAAACCAGGTGCTGATGGATACCGCATTCTGTATCATGGTCCATAGCGATACGCTCATGATGCGTTTCAGTTCTGCCCATCGGAACTTCACCAGTTGGTTCAGTCCGTATTTGGTACAGTCCACCTGCCGAACGGTGTAGACGATGAAAAAGAGCATGGATACCAGTTCTGCCAGTGAAGAACCGATGGCTGCTCCGGCAATGCCCAACGCCGGAAATCCCAGTTTCCCGAATACGAGGATATAATTGAATACCACGTTCGATGTGACCATAACGATGGAGTTGAGCGTGAGGGTCTTGGTCTGGGTGGTGCCTACAAAGAAAGCCCGGAACATAATAGCCACGAACGAGAAGAAAAATCCGAATACCCGCCAGTTGATGTAGCTCACGGCTGCCTCACAGACCCGGGGAGACGCTACTACGTGCGACAATATCCAGGGAGAAAACAGTTGGGACAGGGTGAACATGACCAGTGCCATGGCCAGCAGGAAGTAAATTCCCTGATAGAAAATGGAACCGATTTTCCGGAAATTACCTTCTCCGTTGCGACGGGCAATCAGAATCTGCGAGCCGATGCTGAAACCGAATCCCAGCATGAAGATGGCCAGGTAATATACGCCCGCAATGGCCGAAGCACCCAATTCCACTTCGCCCACCCGCCCCATGAAGGCCGTATCGGTCATGCCGATGAGTTGTTCCATGAGCAGACTGATCAAGATGGGGTAAGCCACCTTCCATATTTCGCGGTTGGTATATTTCGTATGCATAAAAAACGGATATCAGATGATGGGGAAATGTGGTGCAAAGATACGATAATTCTGCATAAAAAAAGACCATCCTTTTGCAAGGACAGTCTTTTGTTTGTCTTTTTCTGAAAGAAGAATTATGCTTCAGCAGGAGCTTCTGTAGCAGCTTCTTCAGCAGGAGCAGCAGCTTCTTCTTCTGCCTTGGCAGCAGCCTCAGCTTCAGCTTTTGCAGCAGCTTCAGCAGCTTTCTTTTCAGCTACCTTCTTCGCGATTTCTTCGTTTACTTTCTTTTCAGCTTCCAAACGTGCTTTAGCTTCAGCTTTCTTAGCTTCTTCTTCTTTAGCTTTCAAAGCAGCCAAACCTGACTGTTTGTTTTCTTTCCAAGCGTTGAATTTAGCTTCAGCCTGTGCTTCATCGAATGCGCCTTTAGCTACACCGCCCAGCAGGTGTTTCTTCATGTACACACCTTCGCGAGACAAGATGTTGCGTACTGTGTCAGTAGGCTGTGCACCTACCATTACCCAGTGTAATGCACGTTCAAAATTCAAATCTACTGTGGCAGGATTGGTGTTCGGATTGTAAGTACCAATTTTTTCAGTAAATCTACCATCACGTGGTGCTCTTGCGTCTGCAATAACAATTGAATAGAACGCATATCCTTTGCGTCCGTTTCTTTGCAATCTGATTTTAGTTGCCATTTTTCTTAATTAGTTTTTTTAATGTAAATGATTTGAATTATGCTAATAACCCGTATTAGCGGGTGCAAAGGTACAACTTTTCTTTTGTTCTACAAATAGTTGCGCCAATTATTTATTGATTTCGCGCAGCCATTTTTCCAGTTCGCCCGTCCATTGGCGTTTGTAAGGGAAACTGTCGTTGTATCCCCAGCCGTGTCCTCCCACCGGATAGATGTGCAGGCTGGCGGGGACTTTATTGTTGACGAGGGCAGTGTAGTAGTTTACGCTGTTGGCCACGGGAACCACCGTGTCATCGCTGCTGTGCAGGATGAAGGCCGGTGGGGTCTGTGGGTTGACCTGCTGTTCGTTGGAATATTTTTGTTCCAGTTCCTTCGAAGGATTCCTGCCTAACAAATCATCATGGGAGCCTGTATGTGTGTAGCCCGGGTCCATGGTGATGACCGGATAGAACAGAATCTGGAAATCCGGGCGGGTTTCTGCATCCGTGAAATGAGTGGCTACCGTACTGGCCAGATGCCCTCCTGCCGACGATCCCATGATACCCAGCTTCTTCACATTCCATTCTGTGGTGTGCTGCTGCATGATGCGGAGGGCTTGCTGGGCATCGCTCAGCGGCACTTCGTGATGTCCGTTGGGCATGCGGTAGCGTAGCACGGCATAAGTGATGCCTTGGCTGTTGAACCAGGCGGCCATATCGTGGCCTTCGTGTCCCATGGCCAAAGTCCAGTATCCTCCTCCGGGGCAGGCCACGATGGCCATCCCGTTACTTTTTTCTGCCGGATAGACGGTCAGCACGGGTTCTTCCACGTAAAGCGGTCCATCTTTTACCTGTTGGGTCATTTCGTTGGTGTTGGGGGCACCATCGGGCCATATCTTGATTTCAATGCCTTTTTGGGCAAAGAGGTGGCTGGATATCAGCAGCCACCCCATGAGCAGTAGTTTTTTCATGTGTCGTATGAGTCTGAGGTTATTTTTTCAGTTTCATGCTGGCCTTGACCAGATAGGCTATCAGCAGCAGATAGACAATTAGTGATACCAGCTCACTCATCGGATTGCTCAGCCATTCCTCGTGGATGAGGTTGATGTTGCAATAGCGCATGATGGCACTTACCACTCCCATCAGAGCACCTCCGGCAATGAATCCGGAAGCCAGCAGCGTACCTTTTTCGCCGCGTGCCGTGTTGACGGCTTCGTCCTTGCTGCGGGAAGTCACGTACCAGTTGATGGCTCCACCCACCAGCAACGGGAGGTTCAGTTCCAAGGGGATGAACATACCCAGCGCGAAGGCCAGGGCAGGCACCTTGCAGAAGGTCAGTACCAGTGCCAGTACCGCACCGATGCCATAGAGCAACCATGGGGCACCTACTCCGTTCATCAGCGGGTCGATGACAGCTGCCATGGCGTTGGCCTGTGGGGCAGCCAGTTGTCCGCTGGTGAATCCATACGAATCGTTCAGTACCATGATGACGCCGCCTACGGTAGCTGCCGAAACCAGTGTGCCGAGGAACTTCCAGCTTTCCTGCTTCTTGGGTGTGCTACCCAGCCAATAACCGATTTTCAGGTCGGTGATGAAACCGCCGGCCATGGACAATGCAGTGCAGACCACGCCACCCATTACCAGTGAAGCCACCATACCCGTGGCACCTTTCAGGCCCACGGCCACCATGATGACGGAAGCCAGAATCAAGGTCATCAGGGTCATGCCCGATACCGGGTTCGTACCGACGATGGCGATGGCATTGGCCGCCACGGTGGTGAAGAGGAAGGAGATTCCCGCTACCAGCAGGATGGCTACTACAGTATGTAGGATGTTGCCTTGCATCACGTCGAAATAGAAGAAGAGTACCACGAGCAACAGGGTGAACAAAGAACCGAAGGCGATGATTTTCATGGACAGGTCTTTCTGTGTGCGTTCCACACTTTCTTCGGTCTTCTTTCCTTTCATCTCATTGGCAGCCAAGCTGACCGCACTCTTGATGATGCCCCATGAACGTACGATACCGATGATACCTGCCATGGCGATACCTCCGATACCGATGCTCTTGGCATATTCCTTGAAGATGAGTTCGGGCGACATGTCTTTCACGGCCATGGTGATGTCCGGATTCCAGGCATTCAGCACCTGGTCGCCCCAGAACAGGGAGATACCTGGAACGATGACCCACCATACCACCAGGGAGCCGGCACAGATGATGGCCGCATATTTCAGGCCGACGATGTAACCGAGTCCCAGTACGGCAGCTCCCGTATTGATTTTGAAAACCAGTTTGAACTTGTCGGCAATGGTCTCGCCCCATCCACAGATACGGCTTGTAAAGTTCTCGTTCCACCAGCCGAACGTACCCACGATGAAGTCGTACAGACCGCCTACCAGTCCGGCCATGAGCAACGGTTTGGCCTGGTCACCTCCCTTTTCACCCGATACAAGTACCTGGGTACTGGCGGTCGCTTCCGGGAAGGGATATTCCCCGTGTTTGTCTTTCACGAAATATTTGCGGAACGGAATCAGGAACAGGATGCCCAGCACGCCGCCCAGCAGGGAGCTGATGAACATCTGCATGAAGTTGACCGTCATTTCCGGATATTTTTCCTGCAGAATGTAGAGGGCCGGCAGGGTAAAGATGGCTCCTGCCACGATGACGCCCGAGCAGGCACCGATGGACTGGATCATGACGTTTTCACCCAGTGCGCCTTTGCGTTTGGTGGCACTGGAAATGCCCACGGCAATGATGGCGATAGGGATGGCTGCTTCGAACACCTGTCCCACTTTCAGGCCCAGGTAAGCGGCGGCAGCCGAGAAGATGACGGCCATGACAAGTCCCCATGTCACGGACCACAGGTTTACTTCAGGATACGTTTTTCCGGGAGACATGAGTGGTTCGTATTTTTCTCCCGGTTTGAGCGGACGGAACGCGTTGTCGGGCAATCCCGTCGGTTTTTCTTGTGTCTCTTTCATGAATAATATTGCATTATGATTTGATTAATATTCTTTCGGGTGTCCAAAAGTAGTAAAAATCATTCATATTCATGCAAAAGGCTCCTTATTTTTGCGCTGTAGAAAAACGCAAGTACGTTTCAGATAGAATGCTTTTACGCTTGAAGGGAAGCACTAGTTTGTTTGAGGTAAAACGCAAAGGTGCATTAATCAAAACTCTTTGACATTTCAGATTGAGCGTAAGTACGTGGTTAAAGACGGTTTTAGACCATAATAAAACAGGAGAAACACCCGCAGATGTTCCTCCTGAATAAGTATGAAAAACGACTGTATTTTAGTTGTTTGCATCGGCTGATGCCGGTGTCATGTCTCCCTCTACTACCAAGCGGGTGATTTCGTTCTTGGAGTTGGTGCGCAGGGTGATGGTCTTGCGGAAATGTCCGGGGAATTTGCCGGCTCCGTTGTAAGTCACTGTCACCTCACCGCTTTCACCCGGTTTGATGGGTTCTTTCGGATACTGAGGTACGGTACATCCGCACGAAGCGATGGCCTGATGAATTACCAGTGGTCCGTCGCCCGTATTGGTGAACTTGAATTTGCAAGTCACTTTCGGACTGCTTTCAGAGAAAGAGCCAAAGTTGTATGTAGTTTTTTCAAACGTAATCTGTGCTGTTCCCTGTGCGATGACGAACAGGATGTTCATTACGCACAACAAGGTAGTAAATAAAATCTTCTTCATTTTCTTTTGTTTTTAATCCTTACTCTTGACAACTTCGCAAAGATAGTGTTTTTATGCTAAAGGGGTATGTTTGTGCAGTTTTATTAACATACTTGAAGTGTTGTTATCTGTTTACCTGCTTTACCCCTTTCACGGTTTTTATCTTCTTGATCAGTGATTCCAGCTTAGCATTGTCGTCCACCGTCACGGTCAGCATGCCCGAGAACAGTCCGTCGTGCGAGTCAATGCTGATGGAACGCAACAGAATATTGCTTTCCTTATTAATAATGGACGTGATGTTGGTCACGATGCCGATGTCGTCATGTCCGATGATACGGAGCGTGATGGGATACTGCTTTCCTTGGCTCTTCCCGGCCCAGCGTGCCTTAACAATACGATAAGGGAAGCGGGAACGCATTTCCTTGGCGTTCGGACAGTCGCAGCGGTGAATCTTGATACCTCCGTTGATGCTCACAAAGCCGAACACTTCATCGCCGTAAATCGGGTTGCAGCATTTGGCCAGAGTGAAATCCAGTCCCTTCAGGTTCTGGTCGATAACCAGCACGTCGTCCTTGTAGTCCTTGGCATCGGTCGGCTGCTGGATGTTGAACGACTCTGCACTGCGGTAGCTGATTTCTTCGCGCTGCTCGGTCTCCTTCTTCTGCATGTCGAGGTACTTGTCGATGATGTCGTTCACATCGATTGACTCGTCGGCAATGCTTTGGTAGAAATCGGTCACGGTCTTGAAGCCCAGTTTCCGGATGAGGCGCATCAGGATGGCTTCATCGTATTCCATTTTCCGGTTCTTGAATTTCCGTTCCAGGGTTTCCTTGGCAAATTCTGTCTGGCGGGCTGCAATCTCTTTCAATGCCTGACGTATTTTGTTGCGGGCTTTCGCCGTGGTGACGAAGGTCAGCCAGTCGCGTTTCGGCGTCTGAGTGTTCGAGGTCATGATTTCCACCTGGTCACCGCTGTTCAGTTTCTGGCGGAGCTGCACGTTCTTTCCGTTCACGCGGGCACCCGTACACCGGCATCCCAAGTTGGAGTGGATAGAGAAGGCAAAGTCGAGCACGGTGGCTCCCTGCGGCAGTTTGTACAAATCGCCTTTGGGAGTGAACACGAACACTTCGTCTTTGTACAAGTCCAGTTTGAACTGGTCCATGGCATCCAAGTCGTTGTCAGCATTTTCCAGTGTTTCCCGGATGGAGTTCAGCCATTCGTCCAGACCGCTTTCCCCCTTGATACCTTTGTATCGCCAGTGGGCGGCAAGACCTTTTTCGGCAATCTCATCCATGCGTTCCGTACGGATTTGTACCTCTACCCATTTGCCTTCCGGTCCCATGACAGTGATGTGTAAAGACTCGTATCCGTTGCTCTTCGGCACGGACAACCAGTCGCGCAGACGTTTGGGGTTGGGCAAGTACATATCGGTCACGATGGAGTAGGCCTGCCAGCACTCCTGCTTCTCCTTGTCGAGCGGAGAATCAAGGATGATACGGATGGCAAACAGGTCGTACACGCCTTCGAAGGGGCATCCCTGCTTTTTCATCTTCTGGTAGATGGAGTGGATGGACTTGGTACGTCCTTTCATGTGGAACTTCAGTCCGGCTTCTTCCAGTTTTTTCTTTATCGGTTCGATGAATGCGTCAATGTAGCGGTCGCGCGCTTGTTTGGTGGCATTCAGTTTCTCCTTGATATAATAGTACACGTCATGCTGCGTGTATTTCAGTGACAAATCCTCCAGTTCCGATTTCAGCTTGTACAGTCCCAGTTTGTGTGCCAGCGGGGCATACAGGTAGGCCGCTTCGTTGGCCACTTCCAGTCGGGCTTCTTCATTCGGGCTGTCCTTTATCTGCCGCATCAGGTTCACACGGTCGGCAATGATAATCAGGATGACCCGCATGTCTTCGGCAAACGACAGAAGCAGGTTGCGGAAATTTTCCGATTCGATGATGGGACTCTTGGAATATAGTTCGTTGATTTTTACAAGTCCCCGGATAATGCCGGCCACGTCTTCTCCGTATTCCTCCTTGACGGACTCCAGGCTGCACAAGTTGTATTTCACAGACTCATGAAGCATGATGCCCAGAATCGAGGCGCGGCGCATACCGATTTCTTCGGCTACGATAACAGCCGTCTGCATGTCTTTGATGATGGGGTTCATTTGGAAGACATTCCGTGGAATAGTTCCTTCCGACATGGCTTTTATGAGGTGGTTCTTCAGTTTGCGGCAGTCATCTTTTTGTAACGTGTCTTTTGATAGTAATAACAGCCTTTTATAAAGCTGAATCAGTTGTTTGTGCTCTTCCGGCGTGAAAAATTCATTGTTCTCCATAATGCCTCGTTTTGTTGTTTGTGGGTAAAGTTACTTTTTTTTTATCGATATGGTGCATTCTTACTGTATTTTTTCTATTTTTGAGCATGATTCTGAATGCAGAAAGAATATTCATTACCTAAATAAAACAATATGTTAACACACGAAGACAAAGAATTGTTGGCCAAGAAAGGCATTTCAGAAGAGAAAATTGCCGAACAGTTGGCTTGTTTTGAGAAAGGTTTTCCGTTCCTGAAATTGTCGGCAGCGGCTTCTGTAGAAAACGGAGGTATCATGAAAGCTGAAGCAAAAGATTTCGAACGGTATCTTGCGGCATGGAATGCTTACAAGGATGGGGAGAAGAAAATTGTCAAGTTTGTACCGGCTTCCGGTGCAGCCAGCCGTATGTTTAAGAATATGTTTGAGTTCTTAGGGGCGGACTATGACAAACCGACGACGGATTTCGAGAAGAAGTTCTTCGACCATATCCATGACTTTGCATTCTATAACGACCTGAATGCGGCTTGCATGGACAATACGGGCAAGAACATCGATGCTTTGTTGTCGGAACAGAACTACAAAGCCATTGTATCCAATCTGCTGGAAGCTGCAGGATTGAACTACGGTGCCCTGCCGAAGGGACTGCTTAAGTTCCACCGTTATGCCGACGGCGTACGTACACCGCTGGAAGAACATCTGGTAGAAGGTGCGTTGTATGCAGCCGGAAAGACAGGTAAAGTGAACATACATTTCACAGTGTCTACCGAACACCGGGCTTTGTTTGAAAAACTGGTGGCTGCCAAGGTGGGTGAATACGAAGCCAAATACGGCGCGAAATACCATATCAGTTTTTCCGAACAGAAACCGAGTACAGATACGGTGGCAGCCGATATGGAAAACAAACCTTTCCGCGACAAAGACGGCAAGCTGTTGTTCCGTCCGGGTGGTCACGGGGCTTTGATCGAGAACCTGAACGATCTGGATGCCGATATCGTATTCATCAAGAACATCGACAACGTGGTGCCCGACCGTTTGAAGGCAGATACCGTGATTTACAAGAAATTGCTGGCCGGTGTACTTGTCACTTTGCAGAAGCAGGCTTTCGAATACCTGGAACTGCTGGACAGCGGCCACTACAGTCACGAACAGCTGGAAACGATTATCCGTTTCGTACAGCAGCAGTTGCGTTGCCGCAGGACAGACCTGAAAGAACTGGAGGATGCTGACTTGGTTATCTATCTGCGCAAGAAACTGAACCGTCCGATGCGTGTGTGTGGTATGGTGAAGAATGTGGGCGAACCGGGCGGTGGTCCGTTCCTGGCTTATAATCCGGATGGAACCATCTCTCTCCAGATTCTGGAAAGCTCACAGATTGATATGAACGACCCGGAAAAGAAAGCGATGTTCGAAAAAGGTACGCACTTCAATCCGGTGGATTTGGTATGTGCCATCCGCGATTACAAAGGCCGCAAGTTCAACTTGCTGGAACATGTGGACAAGGCTACCGGTTTCATCTCTTACAAGTCGAAGAACGGAAAGGACTTGAAAGCCCTCGAATTGCCAGGATTGTGGAACGGTTCTATGAGCGACTGGAATACCGTGTTCGTAGAAGTACCGTTGAGCACGTTCAATCCGGTAAAGACCGTGAACGATTTGCTGCGTGAACAGCATCAATAAATTGAGATAGACCGATTGAATCATAAAAAAGTCCGCTTGTCTGCATCAGACGGGCGGACTTTTTTGTCTTCATGTATACCGATTCTCTATTTTTACTGTGCCTTTTCATTTTGTTACGACAGCTTTTCCCGGTATTCTTTGGGAGAGATACCCAGGTTTCTTTTCACATATTTGCCGAAGAACGACAGTGTGGCGAAATTCAGTTCGTTGGCAATTTCCTTGATGCTTTTGTCAGGACATTTCAGCAGATATTCCACATCCTTCATGACATAGCTGGTAATCAGGTCGGAAGCTGTTTCTCCGGAATTTTCCTTGCAGATGGCCGACAAGTATTTGGCCGTGACGAACAATCGGCTGGCATAGTAGCTTACGGAGCGTTCTTTGGGGTAGGACGAAACCAGCAGTTCGATGAAGGCGTTGAACAGGTTGCTGGAGGAATTGAAGCAGGTGGGACGCAACTGGATATATTTTTCCAGGGCATCCTGAAACTCATAAATGAATGCTTGCAGGAGGGAGTTGATGAGTTCTCTCTGGTGACGGTGGGGCGTTCCTGTCAGTTTGGAGTAGAGCAGGTGGTAGTATTGACAAAAAAGCTGGCTTTCCTCTTCGTTGAGCGGAATGATGGGGTGCTGGTCCAGATACAGCCTCGAACACCAGTTGCTTGTGGATGCCGACAAGATGAAGACACGTTTGGCATATTCTGGTGAAAGGCAAAATCCACAGCACTCAAAATCATCACCTATTGTGCCGTGCTTGAGCAGAGTCTGCGGATGGCAAATCATCAGGTCATTCGGACCGATGTCGTAAGAGTTGTTGTTGAGAGATAAAGATGCTTTTCCTTTCAGGCATAAAATAACTAGGAAGAAGTCTGCCTTTATAGTGTTTTGTTCTATGGCGTCAATCTTATTAACCTGATTATGTATGATAACTTGTTCATCCTTGTAAGTTGCCACCTTTTCTATAATCTCGGTACTTGACATCCTGATAAGTTCTATTTCCTTCTCCATAAATCTAATAAATCTAGTTCGATTACAAATGAACTGAATGTTTTTTAATAATCGGTGTTCTATTTTTCTTGATGAGTGTTCTATAAGTGAAATTGATGCAACGAATGGAAAAATAGGACACTTCCAAGGTGTTCTATATATCCTGTGTTTCATGTAATGGTCTTTTCTTTGCGCTCACAAATCGTAGACATACTAAACATGATAAGATTTATGAAAGAATTTCATTGGATGGCCATTGGTTTATTTTTGGTCATGATGTCAGGATGCGGAAGCAGAGAGCAAGCTTCGCAGCAGGTAGACCCTGTAAAGGTAAAGGTCATGACCGTAGTGTCATCAGTACGGAACGAGACCGTCCGTTTTTCGGGCACGGTGCAAGAAGAAAACGGAAGTGCGTTGAGCTTTCCGCTGATGGGAAGAGTGAAGTCGGTACAGGTGGATTTGGGAAGCCGGGTGCGGCAGGGGCAGTTGCTGGCTACACTGGACGAAGCGTCCGTAGAAAGCACGTATCAGGCGGCAAAGGCGGCTTTGAAGCAGGCGGAAGATGCCTACCGGCGAATGAAGGAACTGCATGAAAAAGGGAGTCTGGCCGACATGAAGTGGGTGGAGGTGCAGAGCAAACTCCAGCAGGCCCAGTCCATGGAGGCAGTGGCCCGGAAGAACCTGACAGACTGCCGGCTGGTGGCTCCGTTTGCCGGGGTGATTGCCGAAAAGAACCTGGAAGTGGGGCAGAATGTGGTGCCTGGGGTACAGGTCATGAAACTGGTGTCCGACGACCGTCTGAAAGTACGGATTGCCGTACCGGAAACGGAAATCATGCACGTGACGAAAGGTCAGAAAGCAGTGATTGAGGCTCCGGTGCTGAACGGCAGACAGGCAGAAGGGGTGGTGATGGAGAAAGGTATCCAGGCCAATCCGCTGTCACGGTCGTACGAGGTGAACATCGGCATTCAGACGCCGCATACGGGCTTGCTTCCCGGTATGGTGACGGAGGTATGGCTGCAGGATGCCGACAAGAGTCAGACCTGCGTACTTCCTGCCAGCGTGATTCAGCTGGATGAAAGCAACCGCTATTTCGTGTGGGTGAAGGGAGCAGACGGCAAAGCCTCCAAGCGCGTGGTGACGTGTGGCAAGTTCACGGCAAGCGGAGTAACGGTGGTGGCCGGATTGAGTGAAGGAGAGGAAGTGATTGTGGAAGGCCAGCAGAAGGTGTGCGAAGGCACGCCGTTGGCCATATAAAAATAGGTAAAGCACATGGAAAAGAAACGGAACATAGTAGAGTGGGCCATGCATTATCGCCAGATTGTGATACTGGTGACATGCTGCCTGGTGGCATTCGGCATATACAGTCTGCCGCAAATGCAGAAAAATGAGTTCCCGGATTTTACCATACGTCAGGGAATGGTGATTGCCGTGGCTCCCGGGAACACGGTCAATGAGATGGTGGAACAGGTGACGAAGCCATTGGAAAACTATATCTTTACCTACAAGGAGGTGAAGAAGGAAAAGACTTTTTCGACCACCCGCGACGGAATCGTGTTTGTGCAGGTGGAACTGAATGATGACTTGAACAACAAAGATGAGTTCTGGAGCAAGTTCAAGCACGGAGTGGCCGCGTTCAAGTCGCAGCTGCCTCCGAATGTGCTGGCCGTGCAGGTGATGGATGATTTCGGCGATACTTCGGCACTGCTGATTACCATGGAGAGCAAGGACAAGACCTATCGGGAATTGTCGGACTACATGGATGAACTGGAAAACCGGTTGCGCCGTATTCCCAGTGTGGGACGTCTGACCGTCAGCGGAGAAAGACAGGAACAGATTTCCATTTACCTGGATCCGGAGCGTCTGTCGCATTACGGACTGAACGAGCAGCTCATCGCCGGACAGTTGTTTGCCAAGGGGTTTGTGACCACCGGCGGACGCATACAGACTCCTCAGTATGTCTTGCCGGTACACGTGGAAAAGACGTTCAACACGCTCTATGACGTGCAGCAGCAGATTGTGTACAGTGATCCCTCGGGCAATGTGGTACGCCTGCAGGATGTGGCCCGTGTGGTGAAGGAATACCCTCATGCCGACAGTTACATCAAGAACAACGGCACGAAATGCATTTTGCTGAGTGTGGAGATGAAAAAAGGCAAGAACATCGTGCAGATGGGGGATGACATCAACCAGGTGCTGGAAGAGTTCAAGAAGGAACTGCCTTCGGAAGTCAACATGTACCGCATCACGGACCAGGCGCAGGTGGTGGGCGACAGTGTCAATTCGTTCTTGCGTGAGCTGGTTATCGCCATTGTGGCCGTGGTGATTGTGGTGATGCTGCTGTTGCCGTTACGGGTGGCACTGGTAGCCGCTTCCACCATTCCGATAACCATCTTTATCTCGTTGGGACTCTTTTATGCCTTTGGCATCGAACTGAACACCGTGACGCTGGCAGCCCTGATTGTGACCTTGGGAATGATTGTGGACAATTCCATCGTCATAATCGACAGTTATCTGGAGAAAATCGGAGAGGGGATGTCGCGCTGGCATGCGTCCATTTATAGTGCCACGCATTTCTTTAAATCCATCTTCTCGGCTACGCTGGCCATCAGTATCACGTTCTTCCCCTTCCTGATTGTGATTCCGGGCATGATACACGACTTCCTGCTGAGCTTCCCTTGGTCCATTTCGCTGATTCTGGGCATTTCCTTGGTGGTGGCCATGTTGTTGGTACCGTTCATGCAGTTCTGGTTCATCCGGAAACCGGTGCCTTCGCACAAAAAAGGATTCTCGTTTATGGAGTTTCTGCAGACCTATTACAACAAACTGTTGGACAAATGTTTTGCGCATCCCTACATCACCCTGATGGGGGGAGTGGCTTCTGTCGTGATAGGTATCTTCCTGATGGGAAAATTGCCGCAGAAACTGATGCCGGTGGCCGACCGTAACCAGTTTGCCGTAGAGATTTATCTGCCTACGGGAACGGCGGTGGAAAAGACCGCGTGGGCGGCCGATACGATGGAACAGGTGTTCCGTAAGGACCCGAGAGTGGTTTCCGTCACTTCGTTTGTGGGCTGTTCTTCACCCCGTTTCCATACGGCATACGCCCCTCAGCTGGGAGGAACCAACTATGCCCAGCTGATTGTGAACACGAAGGATAACAAGGAAACCGTGGAACTGCTGGATGAATATTCTCCGCGCTACACCGATGCCTTTCCCGACGTGCGGGTAAGGTTCAAGCAAATCAGTTTCAGCCAGGCAGTTTATCCGATTGAACTCCGTCTGAGCGGCGAGAACTTGGATTCATTGAAGACTGTAGCCGGAAAATACCTGAGCCTGTTGCGCCGGATGCCCGAGATACGGCTGGCGCAGACTAATTTCAGTGAGCCGCAGACTTCGGCCAAGGTGGTGCTGAAAGAAGATGAGGCTTCGCGCCTGGGCATCCAGAACGCCCAGCTGGAAACCACGCTGGCCATGCGCTACGGCGACGGACTGAAGGTGGCCAGTGTGTGGGAAGGCGATTATGACATCTCCGTGACATTGAAGAGCGAGAAAGCCGACTGTGCCGATTTCTCCGATTTGGAAAACGAACTGATTCCGGTGTTGGGAGGTACGCAGGTGCCCTTGCGTCAGGTAGCGGAAGTGGTACCTTCCGTGAAAGACGGACAGCTGGTCCGCCGGAACGGTATCTATACGATTACGGTGATGGCCGATGTGCGTCGTGACGTGAACGTAGCCGCCTTGACGAGTGTAGTGAAAGAGAATGTGGCAGCTATTCCTCTGCCGGATAAAGTAACGCTGGCCTACGGAGGTGACGACGAGCAGGACAATGAGAATCTTCCTCCCATCATGGGAGCGCTGGCCATTGCTGCTTTCATCATCTTCTTCATTCTGCTGGCCCATTTCCGGCGCATCAGCATTGCCCTGCTGATTTTTGCCAGCATGACGCTCTGCCTGTTCGGAACGGCTGTGGGTGTACTGATTCAGGGAGTGGATTTCGGTATGACCTGTACGTTGGGTATTATCAGTCTGATGGGTATCATCGTGCGTAACGGTATTATTATGATTGACTATGCCGAGGAATTGCGGGCTACGGAGAAACTCTGTGTGCGCGATGCCATTTATCATTCGGCCCGTCGCCGTATGCGGCCTATCTTCCTGACTTCGGCTGCGGCTTCCATGGGAGTCATTCCGATGATATTGGGCAAGAGCGGACTTTGGATGCCGATGGGTACGGTAATTTGCTACGGTACGCTGATTACCATGCTCTTCCTGCTGACGGTGCTTCCGGTGGCTTATCTGCTGATTTTCAGGGGAAGCTCTGAAAAACGTGCCCGGCTGGAGGCCTTGGAAAATGCCTGACAAGGCGATTAGGAATCAAGATAAAGAAGAATCATTATGAAAACGAATCGAAACAGAATCATAGCTTTTCTATTGATAGGTGGGGCGTGTGTGAATCTGGCCTTCGGGCAGAAAGCGTACACCTTGGATGAATGTATTCAGGCTGCCTTGACAAACAATGTGCGGATGAAGAATGCCCGTAACGAACTGGAAATGGCCCGACAGGACAAGAAGAAGGCGTTTACCAATTATTTTCCGAGTGTCATGGCGGCGGGTACCGGCTTTATGGCGGATAAAGGACTGATGCAGATGGATATGGCTCCGGACATGCACATGTCCATGCTCAAGAACGGAATTGCGGGAGGAGTGAGCGCCTCCCTGCCGCTCTTTACTGGCGGGCAGATTGTGAACGGAAACCAGTTGGTCAAAGTGGGGGTAGAGGTGAAGCGTTTGCAACGGAACCTCTCTGACAGTGAAGTGACACTGACCACGGAGCAGTATTTCTGGCGAGTGGTCACTCTGCAGGAGAAACTCAAGACTTTGGGTAAGGTGGAAACGCAGCTGGATCGTATCTTGCGCGATGTGGAGGCCTCGGTGGAGGCAGGCGTGGTGACACGCAACGATTTGTTGCAGGTGCAGCTTCGCCGGAACGAGACCAAAAGCAGCCGCCTGCAACTGGAGAACGCTTTGTCCCTTTCGCGGAACATGCTGGCGCAATATACGGGCCTTGGCTCCGATTTCCTGGCGGTGGCTTTTGCCGTCGACGACCAGCTGCCCTCCTGTCCGGACAGTCTTTACTGCGACCCGGAGTCGGCCTTGGGACTGACCAGTGAATATGCCCTGTTACAACAGAATGTGAAGGCCAGCCGTCTGCAATACAAGATGGAGTTGGGCAAGAATCTGCCTACGGTGGCCATTGGCGGAGGGTATGTGTATCATAACTTCTTGCCGGAAGACCAGCGCTTCTGGGTGGGGTTTGCCACGGTGACCGTGCCTCTGACCGGATGGTGGGGAGGTAGCCATGCCCTCAAGAAGGAGAAGCTCCAGGTGAAGAACACGGAAAACCAGTTGGCCGACCAGGGAGAACTGTTGGTTATCCGCATGAAAAATGCATGGAACGGGGTGAATGAGGCCTACGAGCAGATAAAAATCGCTCGTCTGTCCATTGATCAGGCCACGGAGAACCTGCGTTTGAACACCGATTATTACAAGTCAGGTACTTGTACGATGAGTGATTTGCTTGATGCGCAGACCTTGTTTCAGCAAAGCTGTGACAAATACGTGGAAAGCTATACAAATTATGAGTTGAAGAAACGGGAATATCTGCAAGTCACGGGGCGCCGTTGATTGTTTTTTTCTTGGTGCAAAAGGCCGTCTGGAAGTACTTCTGGCGGCCTTTCTTTATAAAATATTGCATATTAATTGCATATTAATTTAAAATGAGTTACCTTTGCACCGTGATTCAGAACCAGTGGGAGCGGATGGGACCGCTTGTTTGCGAAGAGGTTCGCCACATAAAATAAAAAATCCTTTGGAGAAGAAAGACTGCCTTCGAGGTCTTTTTTATGTTTCCCATGAGGGAAACGTACGTTTTCCATTTGGGAAACATACGGCTCCGGGAGCGGAAACATACGTTTTCGGGCTGAAAAACATAGAAGGTGGGCAGACGTTTTTCTTATATCATAGGGAGAGTTTGGAGAATAATAAAAGTATGAAAGTGTACGGAGCACATAAGATCATTCAGCGGAAAGCGGGTACGGCGATGTACCGCCTGCGCCTGTCACGTGCACATTGGTTTAGCGGATTCCTTCACGAAAGTTTGTAAGACAGGAAGTTGCGTCTTCCTGACGTGTGGTAGAAATTGCTTATGAACTTTTAATTTCGAATTTGTTATGTGGAGTATTATCTTGACTGTCCTGGCAGGGGTCCTGTTGGGATATGTCCTTCGTACGTGTGATTTTTTGAAGAAAGTGAATCAGACCATTTCAGTCACTATTTGTCTGATGCTGTTTGTATTGGGACTTTCCGTAGGCTATAACCCGTTGATTGTGAAGAATCTGGGCTCGTTTGGCGGACAGGCCCTGCTGCTCAGTGTGGCCGGCATTACGGGAAGCGTGCTACTGGCACGGCTGGTGTATCTGTGGTTTTTCAAGGAAGGAGGTGAGAAATGAAAGGAAGTCTGTTGGTACTGTCCATGTTTTTCATGGGCTGTCTGTTGGGTTACGTGTGGAATGTGTCCGGTTGGGAAATGGGAGATATGCACCAGTTGTCGCTGTATATCCTGTATGCCCTGATGTTTCAGGTAGGTATCAGCATTGGAGGAGGCGAAGATTTCAAGGCGCTGATTCACGGTTTCCGGTGGAAGATGCTGCTGATTCCTTTGGCTACGATTGGAGGAACCTTGCTGTTCTCTGCCTTGGTCAGTGTGCTGCTGACCCGCTGGAGCGTGTTCGACTGCATGGCCATCGGTAGCGGGCTGGGATATTACTCCCTGGCCTCCATTCTGATTGTGGAGCTGAAGGCCCCGGTTATCGGAACGCAGTTGGCCACGGAACTGGCTACTATCGCCCTCTTGACGAATGTCATCCGCGAACTCGTGGCGCTGGTGGGAGCCCCTCTGATTTGCAAGTATTTCGGGAAACTGGCCCCTATCTCGGTGGCCGGGGTGACCTCTGTCGATGTGGCCCTGCCTTCCATCATCCGGGTATCCGGCAAGGAGGTGGTGCCGATTGCCATTTTCCATGGCATCCTGGTAGATATGTCCGTTCCGTTTTTCATCTCTTTGTTCTGCAAGCTGTAAGAACCTGATTCTTGCTTGCTGCGCAAAGAGATGAACAGAACGGGGCAGTCCGTTTAGATGTCCAGCCCCATGATGTAATCGTTCATGTAATACCCTTCGCCGATGGGGAAGTCACCTTCGCGTACCTTCTTCATGCCCATGTGCTCATAAAATCCCAGTGCAGGATTGTGACGGTTCACGTTCAGTTCCATCCGGCAAGGTTCGGGATGAAGTTCCTTGATGCCTTTGATGGCCTGCTTGAACAGTTGCCGTCCGAGTTTGTATTTCTGGAAGTAGGGGAGCACATAAATCTTCTGCAAGTGGAAGAGGTCGGGCCCTTCCTGCTGGATGGACACGTAGCCGGCCGGTTCGCACTCCTCGTAGGCGAGGTAGTAAATGTGGTGCTCCTTCTCCATCTGGTTCTTCAGGCTCTCGGCGGAATACATCCACTCCATCATGTAATCAATTTGTTCCGGGGTCAGAATCTTCTGGTAAGTGACCGGAAAGGTCTGCTTGGCCAGTGACCGGATAATCTCAATGTCTTCGATTGTCGCTTTTCTGATATTAAACATAGGCGTTTTGTAATAAAATAAGTGTGTTTTCTACAAAAGTACTTTTTCTTTCGATTGCTTTGCTTTTATGGAGATAGAATCTTGTTAAATGTTCTAAAATTATAATACCTTGCAATGCATAGTATCTAGATAAAACCTATATTTGTGTCATACAAGATAAATGAGATGAAATGAATGTAGACAATGTAAAATCACAGATGCGCAAAGGGATGCTGGAATACTGCATCCTGCTGCTGTTGCACCGGGAGTCTGCCTATTCTTCCGACATCATCCAGAAGCTGAAGGAGGCCCGGCTGATTGTAGTGGAAGGCACACTCTATCCGTTGCTGACCCGTCTGAAGAACGACGGACTCCTGTCGTACGAGTGGGTGGAGTCTACCCAGGGACCTCCCCGCAAGTATTACGGACTGACTCCGGAAGGAGAGAATTTCCTGAAAGAACTGGAAAGTGCCTGGGACGGACTTTCCGACACGGTAAACCATTTAAGAAAGAACATTTAAAACCTGCATGACATGAAAAAGACACTGACTGTAAATTTAGGAGGCACCGTATATCACATTGATGAGGATGCCTATATCCTGCTGGATAATTATTTGAATAACCTCCGCTATCATTTCCGCAAGGAAGAAGGGGCGGATGAGATTGTGCGCGACATGGAAGCCCGCATCGCCGAACTGTTTGACGAAGCCTTGCGCGGCGGCTTGCAGGTGATTACGATAAAAGAGGTGGAAGAGGTCATTGCCCGTATGGGCAAGCCCGAAGAGCTGAACGACGGGGAGGAGGAAAACGCATCCGCCTCGGGCGAGAAGGCTTATGGCAGCGAATCGACGGGAACCAGCCGTCGTTTGTTCCGTAACCCGGACGACCGTGTCTTGGGTGGAGTTGTATCCGGTCTTGCAGCCTATTTCGGCTGGGACGTGACCTGGACCCGTATCGTCTTTATCCTGGCCGGTTTCCTGATTCATGGATTGATTTTGGCTTATCTGCTGGCCTGGATTATCATTCCGTTGGCACGAACGGCTACGGAGAAATTGCAGATGCGGGGGGAACCTATCAATGTGGAGAACATCGGACGCACGGTGACCGACGGTTTTGAGAAAGTGAACGACTACGTACATTCCGAGAAGCCCCGTTCGGCCTTGCAGAAGTTGGGAAACGGAGTGGTGGCCGTGTTCGGCTTCCTACTGAAACTGTGTCTGGTACTGTTGCTGATTTGCTGTGCGCCCTTCCTGCTGGTCGGTTTGGTGGTACTGTCTGCCTTGCTGATGGCTGCCACGGGGGTGATTGTGAACCTGCCTACCTTTATATATAATATATTGCCTTGGGTGGACTGGAGCGGTGTGCATGCCATTCCGGGCGTGATTGTCGGATTGACCGTGTGCGGACTACTGGTGGTGGGTATTCCCATTGCCGGACTGATTCAGGCCGTCATGCAGTCGTTTGGAAGCTGGAAGCCCATGGGTACCTCCGCTAAAGTGGTGCTGGTGCTGTTGTGGATGGTGGCCCTGGCTGTAGGAATTGTGTTGTTCTTCCAGGTGCCTTTCCTCTCGGAGCCCCTTCAGACTGTTCCTTTCTGGGGAGAGTTCCTCTGATTTTGTCAGTCTCCATAGTGTGTCTGGAGACAAGAATGTCACATAAAACGGCCAAAATGGCAGTCCGTGTCAGAAAAAAATGCTGGCCCGGACTTTTTTTTCTTCTGGCATGAGATTTGTCTTTTATAGGGCGTAACGCTTCGGCGCTACAGAATTAACTGATTAGATAATAATAAAAATAGATACAATTATGGGAAAGATTATTGGTATTGACTTAGGAACAACAAACTCATGTGTTGCAGTATTTGAAGGTAACGAACCGGTGGTAATTGCCAACAGCGAAGGTAAACGTACCACTCCTTCAGTTGTAGGTTTTGTTGACGGTGGCGAACGTAAGGTAGGTGATCCTGCCAAACGTCAGGCTATCACAAACCCGAAACGTACGGTATATTCTATCAAACGTTTCATGGGTGAAACTTACGATCAGGTTCAGAAAGAAATTGCTCGTGTACCTTACTCAGTAGTAAGAGGCGACAACAATACTCCGCGTGTAGATATCGACGGACGTCTGTACACTCCGCAGGAAATCTCAGCCATGATTCTGCAGAAGATGAAGAAGACTGCTGAAGATTACCTGGGTCAGGAAGTCACTGAAGCTGTCATCACCGTTCCGGCATACTTCTCAGACTCTCAGCGTCAGGCCACTAAGGAAGCTGGTCAGATTGCCGGTCTGGATGTAAAACGTATCGTGAACGAACCGACTGCAGCTGCATTGGCTTACGGTGTGGACAAGTCTAACAAAGATATGAAGGTAGCCGTATTCGACCTTGGTGGTGGTACATTCGATATCTCTATCCTGGAATTCGGTGGTGGCGTATTCGAAGTATTGTCAACTAACGGTGATACTCACCTGGGTGGTGATGACTTCGACCAAGTAATCATCGATTGGTTGGTTCAGGAATTCAAGAATGACGAAGGTGCCGACTTGACTACTGATCCGATGGCTATGCAACGTTTGAAGGAAGCTGCTGAAAAGGCAAAGATTGAATTGTCTTCTTCCACTTCTACTGAAATCAACTTGCCGTATATTATGCCGGTTGCCGGTGTGCCTAAACACTTGGTGAAGACATTGACTCGTGCAAAATTCGAAGCTTTGGCTCACAACCTGATTCAGGCTTGTTTGGAACCTTGTAAGAAAGCTATGAGCGATGCAGGTCTGAACAACGCAGATATCGATGAAGTCATCTTGGTAGGTGGTTCTTCACGTATCCCGGCTGTACAGAAGCTGGTTGAAGACTTCTTCGGCAAAGTTCCTTCTAAGGGTGTAAATCCGGATGAAGTAGTAGCCGTAGGTGCTTGTATCCAGGGTGCCGTTTTGAACAAGGAAGCCGGTGTAGGTAACATCGTATTGCTGGATGTCACTCCGTTGACATTGGGTATTGAAACAATGGGTGGAGTAATGACCAAGCTGATTGATGCCAACACGACTATTCCGTGCAAGAAGAGTGAAGTCTTCTCTACTGCGGCTGATAACCAGACGGAAGTTACCATCCACGTATTGCAGGGTGAACGTCCGATGGCTGCTCAGAACAAGTCAATCGGTCAGTTCAACTTGACAGGTATCGCTCCGGCTCGTCGTGGTGTGCCTCAGATTGAAGTTACATTCGATATCGATGCCAACGGTATCTTGAAGGTATCTGCCAAGGATAAGGCAACAGGTAAGGAACAGGCCATCCGTATCGAAGCTTCATCTGGTTTGAGCAAGGAAGAAATCGACCGTATGAAGGCTGAAGCTGAAGCTAACGCAGAAGCTGATAAGAAGGAAAAGGAACGTATCGATAAGTTGAACCAGGCAGATAGCTTGATCTTTACTACTGAAAATCAGTTAAAAGATCTTGGCGATAAGATTCCGGCTGACAAGAAAGCTCCTATCGAAGCTGCCCTCCAGAAGCTGAAAGATGCTCACAAGGCTCAGGATTTGGCTGGTATCGATGCAGCAAGCGCTGAATTGCAGACCGCTTTCCAGGCTGCAAGTGCAGAAATGTACGCTCAGACTGGTGCACAAGGCGGTGCTCAGGCAGGTCCTAATGCTGGTCAGGCAAACAACGGTCAGAGTTCAAACAGCAAGAACAATGAGAATGTACAGGATGCTGACTTCGAGGAAGTCAAATGATTCCGATAAGTAAACAAATAATAAACAAAAAGCGTGCAGCTCAACGAGTTGCACGCTTTTTGCGTTTATAGGGTTCATGGTTTCTATGTGTTTTCTATAGGCTTTTTTATCTCTTATTTGCGACAAGACAAAAAAGTAGATAATGTGAAACTAAATTCTACTTATTTGCATTCCCCTATTTTTCGCTATCGTAAATGACATCAAGTAGCTCATTTGCAAGTTTCACATCTGTGATTTTAATAATGTTGTCTTCCTCTGTTACATAGCCAAGTATATTGATACTGCCATACCAGACTGTGGACTTATCTATGACGCACGAGGATAAGGATAGTTTCGGTACAATCTTTACATATAATCCCAAACTTTTTAGATAATCCGTCTGACTGTTTTCCTCTGATGTGAGAATTGATACTTGAATACCACTCGCATGAAACTCTCTGAGTGTTTTAACAAATGTGTTTCGTTCTGTACGATAGAGTCTTGGAGAGGATATGACAATAGATTGTCTTGAACTTTTCAAATTTTCCATAAATGCCAAGCGGAACGTACTGCCATTGAAAATCTGTCCTTCACATGACGATGTGTGCAAGTTTTCTGTGTCATCAAACAATGTCGGATTATCTTTTGACAGTACACGATAACCGATGGCAGAGTATCCTTTCAGGCGTTTACGATACATGCTCTCACAAACAGGTTCGTGTATATCAATATAGTCGTAAATACGGACATCTTTTTTCCCCTCATTCTCACGGTGCAAACGTCCGGCATATTGTGCCACCAATCCTTTCCATGAGATTGGCAGTGCCAAAAACAGTGTATCAAGTCGTGGATAGTCAAATCCCTCTCCCACATATTTTCCCGTGGCTACTATTACAAGAGGGGCATCTTTGGGTATATCCTGTAACTTTTGCAGCGTTTCTCTCTTGTTTTTTGCAGTCCCTTCTCCTGTGAGTTGTATGATGTTGGCTACATGCTGCTTCAACATTTCGGCAAGCAATTCTACATGAGAAGTTCTGGCAGTAAGTATTATAGGTGTTCGGCCTGCAGCCACGACATTAAGAACATCCTCTATTATAAGATTATTCCGTATTTTCGATTCAGCGAGGGATTGTGATAGTGCCGTAAACGATTGTTTATCATCGGTAACAGGTCTGTAAGATGTAAATCTCGGCACAAGATAGCGCTGGAACGACTGCTTCTGAATCTGTGCCTTGGCATCGGCAGAAAAACGAATCGGACCGCATTGCATGAAGATAATAGGCTGCAAACCATCTTTGCGGATGGGAGTGGCAGTAAGTCCATAGACATAATGTGCCGTAACGTGTTTTAATACATTCTCGAATGTAATGGAAGATACGTGATGACATTCGTCTACAATGATCATCCCGTATCCTTTTACAAAAGGTTTGATTTCGTCGTTTTCAAAACATGACTGCATAAGGGCTATATCAATAACACCATGCAACGTGTTAGAGGTAGAATCAAGACACCCGACTGGAGAAAATGCCTTCTTCCTGCCTCGTTTCTTGGAAATCTCATCTTCTGTAAAATCTATGTCAAGAAATTCTGACAGGCGTTCATGCCATTGCATAAGCAATGCCTTGGAGTGTACCAGAATAAGTGTATTTGTCTTTCTTCGGGCAATCAGAGCCGCGGCTGTAACAGTCTTTCCAAAGGCTGTCGTTGCAGACAACACACCGTTGGAAAATGGCATGAGGGCATTGATAGCGTCCAACTGTTCATCGCGTTCCTTTCCTTTGAATGTTACGCCAATAGGTTTACCATAATTTGTATTATCAACTATTTCATAATCAATTTTGAGGGAATACAGCATGTTGATAATGGCATCCTCACACCCCCGAGGCATTGCAAGATATTCATCGGTAAAATCTGCACGGCAGATAATACGAGGAATGTTATATGTGGAAATACGCATCGCCTGTTTGCTGTAGAATTCAGGATTTTTGAACGCCGCAATATGTTTCAAATGATTACTAACCTTATCTGAAATAGATTTTAAAGGAATATATATCCTGTCTGATTTATGTATTATAAGTCTGCCGTTAAAGTCTTCCTGGGTCACATCCTGTATGACTGGTATTTCCCACGGTTTATTTTCCGAAGAAGTAGCTAATGTCCCAAAATCTTCTTGCTGATGCTGTATCAATAATGTATCTACGGTACCTTCATCTATTTTTCTTACATTGTATAGATATGTCCATTGATCCTGGAACGGAAGAAACTGCTCATCTACAAAAACGCTGTTTCCTGCTTTCCTGGCTTTTCCCTGCAATGGTAACGCAATGAGATTGCCGAATCCACCTTCCGGTACTTTATCCTGATTGGGAAAGAAGCGATCGTATGAATCGAATGTAATCCGTCCATTGCGCTTCATGGCTTCTGTAAGAATTGTATTGCCTAATTTCCTTGCTTTGTAGGCTGGTATGGGTTCATTAAAGAAAGTCCACACATGCGCACCATTGCCAGAACGTGAGCGTTCTATACTGAACGGAATTCTCCACTCTCTACAAATGGAAATAAATGCCAAAACATCGTTCTTATATCCATGAGTGCAATTTTTGTCATCAAAATCAGCACACAGGAAAGAACATTTATTATCAGAAGTAACGACGTACAGACCGATAACATCGCATCCGTTCTCATCCTTGCCTTCCAGATGTCGGTATATGTCTTGATTGGTTAACGGGGCAAAATTGCGGTTAGGACACTCTGCGCATTTATGCTTTTTCTTGTCACATATTCCTCTGCGCCATTCGTTGATACATACAGGTTGGTAACCACCTTTTTCTGTGGTTTTGTTGAACCATCGTCGTGCAAATACATCATCTCGTCCCTTGAAAAAGTTACGGAACAATGCAATTTTCTCATCAAGAGATAGTTTGATTGGAGGGTATATTATGGAAGAAAATGCTGTGCTTTCATCGTCACGTTTGATGGAGGAATACACTATACCATGTTGTGAAAGTATTGACTTCAGTTCTTCATTTTCGGCAAGCAGGGCATCGTATTTTATGACAAGCACATTGTATTTCTCTTGAAAACTGTCCATCTGTTATTTTGTTACCATTAAACCACACAGCAATGCAATTCCAAAACTTAGAAACGTTCCGGCAAGGACATACTCTGTTTTTGCTGTATCCGTGTCTTTGAATCGAAGGATGGATTTTGCCGCTATGATAAAACCGATTGCTTCATATTGTCCAATGATAACGAATATGATTGTAAGAATACGCTCTAAATTACCAATTAACGCTCCTGCATTTTTGATATTTTCACAAGACTGTGTCTCTCCAACTTGATATTTCTTTAAGACCAACTTAATCAGGATGTTTGCAGGCTTGATGCACAATAGTAACGCCAATATGAACAGAGGTATAGAGTAGCTGCCATTGCAATCCATCGATTGGATTGGCAACTTTGTTGTAGTGTCAAAGGAAAATGTTACTATAATCAGTATCGCCAAATGAGAAATCTGATCAATCACAAAATTCCATAATCCTTTGGGGCTATATGTTTTGATAACATCTATCACCAGATGAGAAAAAGCAATGGCAAGGGCATAAAATCTGAATTCACAAACAGGAACAGCTGCCCATGACACCCCGCCTATGATAAGCGAATGCACATACAGGAACCAACTTTTAAATTTCCTTTCCTCTTTCTGTGCACAGTATTTATCATTTTGCAGGTAAAAATCACCTATAACATGTGCCAATAACAGACTTAAAAACAACCAACTATTCATATTCTTCAAAATTTATCTGTTCAAAATATTTTATGGATTCTTCTATACAATACCATTTTGTAGCTGTAGAAGCATTATTTACACTGGCTTGGGATATACCTAGTTTCTTGGCAATGTCTGCCTCTTTGAAACCAAGTAGTTTATAATAAACAACTTCACTTTGGCGCATAGTCATATCATTTAATATGGCATCGGTCAATAGGGCTATAGTTTGCAAAGGAGCAGATAATTGCTTTTTACTTGTATGAACAGACATCGTTCCCTTATTCAGGGAACTCATTTCCTCAAGCGCACGTCCTGATAGATATATGGCCTCACCATCCCAAATGCCTTGTTCGGTATTCACTATTCTCATACCTCCGATACCAATGGCTATCCGTATTCCGTATGTATGGAAATTTTTCGTCTTTTCATTTTTAGCTGTGGAAAAAGATTTGATGCAGGATTTGATTATAAAGGCTATCCGGAATACGTTTGATACATTTTGCATTACACACTCTATATAGTCCCCTTTTATTTGGCGACCTTCAAAATCAGGATAACTCACTTTTAGCAAGCCAAATAATGATTCTATCCTTTGCTTTAATCTTATAGTTTCATTCACAGACAAGGAAGTGGATGCTACTATATCCGCTGAAATTGTTGCAAACATATTATTAGTCATTGATTTAATGACAAAGGTATGAGTTTTCTTTTATTCTATCAAAAATTATAGATTATTTAATCTATAATTGAAAAATATAGATGGATAAATCTATAATTGTGGTTTATATACAATATAACCTATAATCGAGTAGGAAGAAAATTACTTCGTTTTTCCTTCTACCTGATTTACTTTTAAAAAGTTTTATCGGATAGCCAAAACTTTGGTGGGGCATATTCAAAAATATCCGATTGCGATAGCAAAGATTAATACTGTATGGAATCTGCACTCTTTGATGATGCAAAAGGAATAATGCTGAGATGATACGTTTGTCATTGTTTGTTGGTGTTGATTTTTAGGACGTTCTTAAATTAAAACTTATACGGAACCACCAAATGTTATTTTTCGTACATTCATTGCGCATAAATTTTAACAGTCATGCAAAACATCTCCATGAAACAATTTACTTGGTGCTGTAAACTCACGTACCGAATTGCCACATTCATGATTCTGCCTGCCCTTATGGCTTCATGTGCTGGTGGAAACAGTGATAACAATGCGCGGTGGATAGACAAATGTAGTGTTGTGGCCAATCGGACGGTGGTAAATGGAGATACGGTGATAACCTGCGATATGTCTGCCGTGAAAGAATCCGTGCGTATACCGTTTAGTACGTTTTTCGATACGTTGGAGGTCATCAAGCTTGACAACAGTAATGAGGATGCGTTGGTGAGTGAAGCGCAGATGATAACCTTGACAGACAATTACCTGGGAATAAATATCGCTCACGACCCTTATAAACTGTTTACCCGCCAAGGCAAGTTTATAGGTCGTGTAGGAAATATCGGGCAAGGCCCCGGCGAATATGATTTGTGTTAGTCAAATTGACGAAGCGACAACCGAATCTTCCTGCTTCCCTGGACTACGAAACAAATACTGTCTTACGACTTACTGGGTAATTACGTAGGAAGTATCCCATTGCCTTACAGGGTTAGAAAAGGAGAGATGCAGGTGGACTATGACAGACAACGGGTAGCTGTACTGCAACTTGCGTTTATGGGTGAACCGGTGGCTTGGGTGCAGGACATGGAAGGGAACATCCTGTTCGAAAACAAATCACCACAGATGGACATGGAACCGGATTATAGCAACGAGATTTACTTGCACCGGAAAAGTGGTTCCGGTCTGATATTCTCAATAGACCGTTTTATGCCGACCGTGGATTCCTTATATATTTATCATACGGACAACAACAAACTTATCCCGCTATTTACTACGGATTTTGGTAGCGAAATTCCAAGTCATGCTTTCAAAGATTGCGGTAATTACTATTTCACGGACATCTACGGTCCCAATACTGACCCGAAGACCAAGCATTTGCATACCGCCACGGTGGTGAAGCGAATTATCATCAATAAGCAGACGCTACGAGGTGCATATTATAAAATGGTGAACAGTGGCTTGGCGGAATAGCCTTGGAAAGCAAGCGCTGGTTCATGAATGTTTGGAAGTCAAAGATTTCACCGGATGACAACGGCTATGTGATATTGGGAAAGAAAAAATCATAATAAAATTAAGTAATATTTCACTCTCTAAAATATCCAAGAAATGAAATAAGTATCGATAAACATCCATAAGAAAAGGTGTGGAACCCAAGTGCTTTCACACCTTTTTTTGTTTTTATTAGAGTATGTATGCTATAGATAGTGCTTACTTTATTATAGATCTTATTCCATAAACAATGTGACATCATGTCCTAAGTACTGTTCTTTTTCCTCTGGGCCAATGATGAAAAACGTAGCTTCTATTCTATCATTCCGTAAGTAACCGATGAAGTTAAGTATATAACTGTCGGTAGTTTCATTGGGCTTCAGTCTTTTTCCATAAGGACTTTTTATGACGATGGTGTCATTATTCATTTCATATTTTGATTTTCCTTTCAAAAGATATAACGTATTTTTGGTTTGGAAAGAAACAGAATCACTGCTTGTAAAGGTGAGGGAAAGACTCTGAGTACTAAAAGTTTTTCCTATAAGCTTCGTAGAGTTTTGTGTACTTTGATTTTCTGGTAAATCTTTAGAACAAGAAAAAATAAATGCACACAATGAAATAATTAATAGAGATTTTTTCATAATGTTCAGGTTGGTAAAAAATATGGTTCTTTATAGCACTGGACCCTTGGTGATTCAAGGAACTTATTATTTTTATGATAACAAAATAATAGAAGAAAAGGTTCATTTGCAGATTTACAAATGAATAGATGTTTATAATTGGGTTTGTGATTTCAATAAAAACGGTTTTAAGACAGCCTCATATTTGGGTAATCATTAGGTTACAACTTGACATATAAATCTAAAACTTCATGTTTTCTTAATTTACCGATAGATAATATTGATTCTTATTTTACGCTCACGTTAATTATGTGAGTTCGATATAAAATCAAAAGATAATGGCTGCCTGTCTTTGATAAAGTTCATTTCAATGGCGAGGCTCTTCTCTAAAGGAATAATAGGCTGCGATAGGTGACAATGAATCGGTTATGATATATTGCTGAAGGAACGATGTCTGGAGTGTTCTATTAGGAAAGAGATTTTCTTTGTAGTAATGTGTAAAGTAACGGAAACCACCGGAGTGGGGCAGAATGAGAATAACCATAATCTCAGTTGGGCTTGTTATGATGTCTTTTTGCTTGCCTTCAATCCTATATTTTTCCTCTTGTAATGCAAATTTCTTACAAAAATCATTAGTCATATCATAAATTTCTGTACTTTAGGCGCTGAAAAGTCTTACGCTTACGTTAACTATTAAACAATGAAAAGGAAACTTTTATTTATTTCGGTTTTGTGGCTTTGTTGCAGCGCAATCTGTTCTGGTGCATGCATAGATGAAGTGCGTACATTTTATACGAATTATATGACGAATCTTTTAAATGTGGATTCGCATAATGAAGCACTGTGTAAGAAGTATTTAACTGAAGAATTGGCTGCCAAACTCCAAAGAATGGTTTATGCTACAGGAAGCAATCCGATTATACGGGCACAAGATGTGAATTCAGATGCAATCAAGACATTGAATGTAAGAGAAATTGCAGACGATTGGTATATGGTAAGTTATCTTTGGGATGAAAAAGATAGTACCAGTCTGGTAGAGATTCCATTGAAAGTGGGATACGTGAATGACCAATGTAAGATTGTATATATTACCCCGATTGAAAGCGATACCCAATATGGAGATGAGTGGTTGTTTTGTTTTGGGAATGTAGCTTCTGATAAAATAGATAGTTCATCGGGAAAATCATTGGTCGAAAGTTTTTATAAAGTTTATTTGGCTACCTATTGCAGTATGTGCGGCGATTTGAATGTCAGGTTGCAGTCTTTACGTCTGTCAAATTTGTCTCACACAGCTTTGGAGCAATTCAAGAAAGCAGAACAGGAGTATTTGCAGGATACTTTCGAGGGCTATGACCTTTTGGTTACGAATTTTGATTTCGACAGTATGTGGTTCAAAAGTCTGAAAGTTCTTCCGTTGGACGCTGATAATTATCAGGTTACTTATCAGGCAGGAAAGTACACCCATCAAATGAATATTCAGACTACATACCAAGAAGGCAGATATTGGATTAGTGCCATCACTGGCGTTCATTAATTCTACTCCGTTATTTCTTTCTGCTCAGTTCCGCCCGTATGCGGCTGAGCGACTGAGGCGTAATCATCAGATAAGAGGCGATGTGCTTTAGCGGGACATGCTGCAGCAATTCCGGATTCTGCTCCAGCAGGGCAAGGTAACGTTGTTTCGCCTGTGCAGCTCCTCCGTTTATCATCCAGTTTTCCATGTCCAGAAACTGCCGTTCGAAAATGATTCTTCCGATGTTGGCAAAGGCGATGGAAGAGGCGAAAAAAGTCTCCATCTTTTGCTTGGAGATGCGGAAGACCGTGCTGTCGCTAATGGCTTCGATGGAGGTAAGAGAGGGACGGTCGGCCACGTAGCTCCACGAAGAGAAGAGCGTGTCTCCTTCTGAAGCAAACCAGAGTGAAATGTCCACTCCGTCGCGCAGATAATGTCCTCTCCAGATGCCTTGGGCCACCAGGTAGAGACTGCTGTTGCGTTCTCCTTCCCGTACGATGTGTTCCCCTTTTCGGTAGGTAAGTCGTTCCATCTGTGCCAGTAATTGCTCAGATTCCGAGGCACTCAGTCCATATTTTTCGTGCAGTATCTCGCTAAAAGTCTTCATTCCTTTGGGTATCTATGTCGCTACAAAGGTAATAAAATCTTAGCTTCGTTTGTCGCGGCAGTAGAGAGTGAGGACAAAAAGGAAGGTCAGCAGCTCGGAAACGGGGACGGCCAGCCAGATTCCCGGCACTCCGCATAGCAGGGGCATCAGCCAGAAGCAGAGTAGCACGAGGATAAATCCGCGCAGCAGGGTGATGGCCATGGCAGGGCGGTCGCGTTCCACACTCTGGAAGTAGCCGATGGATACGATGTTGATGCCGAAGCATACGAAGCCGGAGGCAAACAGAGGAAGTCCTTCTACGGCGAGGTCGTGTGCCGGATAGCGGCTGTCGATGAACCAGGAGGCTATTGGGGAAGAGAACAAGGCCGTGACGGCGAAAACGATGATGCCGCAGGAGATGGCGGTCAGCAGGGCCAATCGGAAGGCTGCCCGCACGCGTTCCGGGTGTCCGGCTCCGAAGTTGTAGCTGAGAATAGGTTGGGCTGACTGGGCGATGGCGTTGTACACCATGAAGATGATGGGGAAGAAATAGCAGGCGATGCTGTAGGCGGCTACCCCGTCTTCACCCAGGTAGTGGATAAAAACGTAGTTCCCGGCAAACATCATGGTGGCGATGGCTGCCTCGCAGAGGAAACTGGACAATCCCAGCTTGCACATATAGCCGGTGTTGCGGAGGGTGAGCCGCAGGCTTTTCCAGGACAGCTTGACTTTACACAAACGGAGGACGCGCTGAGGCTGCATCAGATAAATCAGAATCATTGCGGCACCGACGATGTAGCCCAGACTGGTGGCCAGGGCGGCTCCGAACATGCCCCATTTGCAGATGAAGATAAACAGGTAGTCCAGGCCGATGTTGAGCAGGGCAGGGATGATGTTGCACACCATGGCGTAGTTGGGTGAGCCGTCCAGCCGCACGAAGAACATGCCCGAGCTCAGCAGGGCACTGAACACCAGGAAGGGTACGAACCAATACATGT
The DNA here is from genome assembly GCA_902362595.1 of Bacteroidaceae bacterium. Lineage (GTDB taxonomy): Bacteria > Bacteroidota > Bacteroidia > Bacteroidales > Bacteroidaceae > Phocaeicola > Phocaeicola fibrisolvens. The sequence continues at coordinate 54,579 of CABIXF010000015.1, forward strand.
ATTCGGCGGCGAGAGGCAGCAGGCGGGGCGAGCTTCCCAGCAGTAAGGCTATTTTTTCCACATTGCAGAGAATGACAGCGGCGTAGGCGATGAGCAATAAGGAGGAAACTACGACAGCCTGCGTGATATTGATGCGGGCCACCTTTACTTTCCCTTGCGACAGGTGGATGGAGGCCACGACCGAGGCACCGATGCCGAACATCAGTCCCACGCCTGTATTAATCAGGAAGAGGGGAGCTGTGATGTTGACGGCGGCCAGGGCATCGCTGCCGATGCCTTTTCCCACGAAGATGCCGTCGGTGATGATGAAGATGGCCGAGAAAATCATTCCCAGTACGGTAGGGATAAGTAATTTCCGGAATAATTTCGGAATGTCCATGCTTCCGAAGTCAATACTGTCTTTCATGTCTTTTCTCTGTTTTTGCATTTGGCTGCGAAGGTAAGTCAATTCCGGCACTAAAAAATTCACAAATGATAATAAATCACTGCCTGAAAAGGGGTGTTTCGAAAACCTCTTTGTGTTTTTTCAGGGATGATTTAAGACAAAAAAGCGCTTCGAATTACCTTATTTAACGGGATGATTCTCTCTCGTTTCACAACTTTAGTGTACTTTTGCACACTTATTATTTTTTGAGGATAACGAGAGAATATATGGCACAGTCGAGAGAGATGACATCAGGGCCGAGTCTGCCACTGATTTTGAATTTTACTTTTCCTTTGTTGTTGGGCAACCTGCTTCAGCAGACGTATTCGCTGGTGGATGCGGCCATTGTAGGACGATTCTTGGGAATCAATGCACTGGCTTCCGTAGGAGCCAGTACATCGGTGGTCTTCCTGATACTGGGATTCTGTAATGGATGTTGCGGTGGTTTTGGTATTCCGGTGGCACAGAAGTTTGGGGCCCGCGATTATGTCACGATGCGGCGTTATGTGTCAGTCAGCTTGAAGCTGGCGGCCATGATGTCGGTGGCGGTGGCCATTGTCACGAGTCTGCTCTGCGGATTTATCCTACGTTCCATGCAGACACCTGAGAATATTTTTGAAGGGGCTTACATCTATCTGCTCATCACGTTTATCGGCGTACCGTGTACGTTTTTCTACAACCTGCTTTCCAGCATCATCCGTGCGTTGGGAGATAGCAAGACCCCGTTCTGGTTCCTGCTGTTCTCCACGTTGCTGAACATTGTACTCGATTTGTTCTGTATCCTGACGCTGGGATGGGGGGTAGCCGGAGCGGCCATTGCCACGGTTTTCTCGCAAGGACTTTCGGCTTTGCTGTGTTACATCTATATGTACCGCAAATTTGACATCTTGAAAACCGAGCCGTCCGACCGTCGTTTCCGGAAAGACTTGGCCCGTCAGCTTTTGTCCATCGGGGTGCCGATGGGCTTGCAGTTTTCCATTACGGCTATCGGCAGTATCATGTTGCAGAGTGCGAACAATGCATTGGGTACGGCCTGTGTGGCTGCCTTCACCGCGGCCATGCGTATCAAGATGTTTGTGATGTGTCCGTTGGACAGTCTGGGTATGGCCATGGCCACGTATTCCGGACAGAACTATGGTGCCGGAAAGCCCGACCGCATCTGGATGGGTATCAAGTCGGCCACGCTGATGATGTTGGTCTATTCCGTAGCGATTGCCATTGTAATGTGGGGACTGGCCGACAAGTTTGCCTTGCTGTTCATTTCGCCCGATGAGACGGAGATTATGAAAGATACCGTGTTGTTCCTGCACATCAACACGTCTTTCTTCATCCTGCTGGGCTCGCTGAGTATTCTCCGCTATACCATTCAAGGGGCAGGCTATACGCGGCTGGCCATGTTTTCGGGTGTTTCAGAAATGGTGGCCCGTGTGTTGGTCAGCCTCTTCCTCGTACCGGCCTGGAAGTTCTGGGGCGTCTGCTTTGGCGACCCGACAGCCTGGCTGTTTGCCAACCTGTTCCTGGTGCCGGCTTTCATCTATGTGTACCGCCGCCTGAAGGAGATTGTGGTGAAGGAAAGACGGGTGCTCGTCAATTCCTGATGGGCAATCGTTTCCAGACGGTAGGCGGTATCAGGTGCCAGAGGGCTACCATGATACGGTAGCGCCAGTCGATGAGGGCGATGCGTTTCTTTTTCTCCAGGGCTCGCACGATGTGACGGGCTACTTTCTCCGTGGACATCAGCATGGGATAGTGCTTGCCATCGTTCAGCAGGCCGGTGGCCACGAATCCGGGCCGGATGTCGGTGAAGCGGATGGGGAGATGTTGCATGCAAGCCAGCTGTTCCAGGGAGTCGATGTAGATATTCTGGAAACGCTTGGTGGCGGAGTAGGCCGGGGCGGCTCCCAGTCCTTTGGTTCCGGCAATGGAGCTGATGACGGCGAGATGTCCTCCTTGTTGCCGGGCAAAATAACGGAACGCCGCGGTGACCATCCGTACGAACCCCGTTCCGTTGGTTTCGAGCGTCTGAAGTTCGATGTCCGGTGCCAGTGTGTAATTCTGATGGCCAATGCCTGAGCAGTGCAGGTAGAGGTCCATTCCTCCCATTTCTTCTATCAGTTCCTGCAGGCGGTCGGGTGCATCCGCCTGACAAATGTCGATGGCCCGGATGTGGATGCGGTCCGGAGCCAACTGCTGCAATTCTTTCAGTTTTTCTTCGCGTCGGCCTGCCAGTCCGAGTATCCATCCCTTTTGGAGCAGTTGCAAGGCCGTTTCTTTTCCGATGCCGGAAGTGGCCCCTACGATGAGGGCCCGCTGGATAGGTTTCTTTTTCATCAGTTGGTACGTATTTCATAAAGGAACTCCTGTGAAAGCGGAAGTCCTTCGGTAGGGTTACAATGGATTTTTCCGTACAGGGGCATCTGCGGTTGGAGCGGTTTCAGCTCCGGTGAAAGATGGTTGCAGAAGGCCGTATAGGAATGGTTGTTCCTGCAAGGTCCTGCATCGTCACGATATACCAATACGTAGTGGTTCAGGGGACGGGCATGCACCAATTGGTTGATTTGCAGGGCCAGGTTGCGTGCTTCCCGCGGCGCAATGCGGTCGAACAGGCTGGAGAGATTGAATATCACCAGCTCGGTCAGTACCGAGTGTGCCTGCCAGAATGCTGGTTTCACAGCCGATAACCGAGGATACGAGCTTGTCTGAATGTGCTTGTAGGCAGAGGCCTGGAAGAAGGTTTCGGCAGTTTTCCCCATCTCCTGCAACGGATAGATATCCACGTAGGTCAGGTCCAGGTGAGGCAGGGAACGGCACACATCGGCAAAGGCCAGTCCCGAAGCACCCGCCTCATAGGACAGGTCACAGAACACTACCCGGCCAGAGACTTTCCGAATCAGGTCGTATAGCCAGTTGCCGCTTCCGGTGAAGAGGGCCTGTGCCGCCGCATATTGTTTCCGCAGATAGAAATAGTTGTATGCTTGGCAGAAGGTTTGCGGAGTCATTTCTTCGGGCAGGGCACGGAAGTCGCACCGGCCGTAAGCCGTGACTTCGCGGTAGTGGGCCTCGTTCGCCTCCCAATTCTGCGGAGGCGGAACCAGTTGCTCGAAAGCCTGCTGGAAGTGGGCGGGCAAGGAATAGCTTCCTTCCTCCAGTTCCCAGTTCCGGCGGTAAGACGGGAGGGTGAAATTGCCTTGACAGAACGATTCGGCATCCGTTTCCAGGTAACCGTTGTGCAGGCGGATGTATTCCAGCAGTTTGTAGAACGTGATATTGGCCCCGAGAATGTGCGGGTTGCCGGTCAGCAGCAGTTGCTTGCGGGCCCGGGTAAGCGCCACGTTCAGCTTGCGGTCTATCAGGAAAGCACCTTCTTGAAACGTATTGGCTGTCAGGAAATTGAGCTGACTGAAATTCTGTACGGTGAACGAATAGATAATTACATCCCGCTGGCTGCCTTGGTAGCGTTCCACCGTGTCGATGGAGATGTTCAGCAAGTCGGGCAGTTGGAGGCGGGCTATTTCTTTCCGAATCATGGCAATCTGGTTGCGGTAGGGCACGATGACGCCTACCGTCCGGTTGGGGTCGAAATGAGATTCCGTCAGGCGGTAGATGTGGGCCAGCAGGGTGGCCACGATGCGGGCTTCGTGCGGGTTGGTCTTGTCGGAACCGCTGAGACTTTCGGGGGCTTCTGCTGGGATGAAGACCATTCTCCGTTCCAGCAGCAGGCGGTCGATGGGGTCTTGAGCGGTCAGTCCGGCTGAGTAGGGTGTTTCTTCTAGCTGGTGGGGGAGCGGCACGCACTCCAGTTGTTCCTGGTAGTAGAAGGTCTGGTTGGGGAACTCGGCAATGGCCGGGTGCATGCGTCCTTGCTGGCGGAGGACACTGCGGCAAGTGTCAGGACTCGACTTGTATAGGCGTTCAAAGAGAGAGTTGCGGCAGTCCTCCAGTCCGATTTGTCGTAGGAGCGGGTCGGTGACAGCTGCTTCTTCGGCACTTTGCTGGGCGATGGCCGGAAGCTGCTTGTAGTCACCCACCAGTACGAACTTGTCGATGGCGTTATGCTGCTGGTGGCGGGCCGAGAGGATACCAATCAGGTCGGGTTCCAGTATCTGCGAGGCTTCGTCGATAAGCGCCAGCTGGAAATGCTTCAACGTGAAGAGGTTGAGTCGGCTGTTGAGGGAGGTCGTCGTACTTACGAAGATACGGGTGCGGTCGATTTTCTGCCGGATGTCGGTCAGCTTGGGACAGTCGGCCAGGCTGTGCTTCAGCAGGTAAGGCACGAAACGCTTGTCGCACGACAGTTCGCTGCCGATGCGGATGAACGGGGTTTTCTCGGCAATACCGGAATCGAGGAGCATGCTGCAGATTTCATCCACTGCCCGGTTGGTGTACGACAGGAGCAGGATGGACGTATCCGGTTCGCTCAGGGCTTCTTCCACCATATAGCGCAGGGCACACGAAGTCTTTCCGGTACCCGGAGGACCTACCAGTAGGAAGTAGTTCTTGGCTTGTTTCTCTTTCCGGATGAGTTCGTTGAAACGGCCGTATTCACCGTTCAAAGTGATTTCCTCCTCTTTCAGTTCAGGAGCACGTACACCTAACAGCAATTCTTTCCGGTCGGCACAGGCGGACAGAAAGGCGTACAGTCCGCGGAACCCGTTATTGGCCGAGGTATCGGAAAAATCATGTTCGATGGCGAAAAGGTCGTCTCCGCCCCCGATAATATCTTTGTTCTGCTGTCCGTTGCGCAAGACCAGTGTCATGCGGTCCGGATGCAGTTCCAGGATGTTTCCCTTCATGAGAATGTGTTTCCGCAGGTCGGGTTCTCCCTGGTAGGAATACAAAATCACCATGTCGCCCGTCCGGAAATTAGGCAGGAAGTCTTCTTCCTGTGTAGGAATGTGCAGTTCGATGAGGTCGTATCCTTTGCCTGGTCCGCTGCTTTGTTTCTGCAGAATGGTCAGTCCCAGCAGGATGTTGCCAGCCTCCAGTTTCTCGTGCAGTGGGATGTGCCAGTTACCGGCAAACCCGTGCGAGGCATCGCTGTTTCCTCCGGTCTTGCTGAGAATCTGTTCCTTTGCCACGAACGTGAAGTAACGGTTGAAGTACGCCCGTTCCAGCGGGGTACAGCGTTTCAGGGTATTGATGGCTGTCTGCAACTGTGGTTCCTGGTAGTCGTTCCACAGCTTTCCGCCTACCTGCAACTCGTTCAGCAGGTCGGTGCTGAGGGAATCCACCACCTCGCCGATGCCTCCTTCGCCCAGCTGCATCTCGTTGTGCACGATGTAGTTGCGGAGCTTGATGCTTTCCCGGAACAGGTTTTCGGCAAAATGCTCCAGCAGCAGTCCGTCGGCATACTTGGAATAGAGCAGGAAGGTCTGCATGTGTTCCGTTTCCTGTCCGAAATTGTATCGCAGCACGCCCTGATAGAGCATCATCTGGATGAAATGGTCCTCCTTGTGGCGGTGGTTGTATTCGTCGCGCTTCCCGGCCTTTTGTTCGATGAGCACCTGAAAGTCTTTCTGCATCATGTCCACACGTCCTTGCAGCCCTAATTTTTCGCAGATGAAAGAGGCTTCGAGCAGGGTATTCTTCTTGTTGAAATGCTGGATGTTGCGGGGCAGCACGTCGTGTACAAACGAGCGGATGTTCATCATCTGGGCTTGCGCCTGGGCATGGAAATCGGCCGGAATCTGACAGGTACAGAAATCAAGGGCCGAGGCGGCAAAGAATTTCTGGATGCTACGCGGGTAGGTGACCGGCTCCTGGGGCTGTTCGTTGATGTAGTCGTCGAGAAACTGGCTGGCCAGGTTACCCATCAGGATGGGAGCCGTATGGGCTCTCGGCTTGATTTTATTCATGAAATAGTTGAGCGGGTGGTGGCCGTATTCCCGGAAGCAGGCCGCCAGCGAACTGATGTCAATCAAGTAGTCGGGATGGATGACGATAAGGTTCGGAATGTAATGGTTCTCTTCGTCCACCCGCACATCGAGCAGGTTCAGGGGCAGGTTCTCCGTCAGCAGTTCTTTCAGATACAGCAAATCGCCCTGATAGCCTCCTTTGGCATAGTTGATGATGATGAAGGGATCAGTATCACTGTCGGTGGCTGCAAATATCTGAGTATCGTTCCAACTGGTCACGGAAGCCCGCACGTAAGGAATGTGCGACAGGCGTGTGCCTTGATAGGGACGGTTGGAGTGAGGGATTTCCGGAAGAATGGAAGCCGGAATGTCTTCTTCAAAGCCCAGCGAGACAAAGCGTACCAGGGCACGCAGGTCGTAAAGGTATTCCTGCATGTCGGCCTGAAAATGGTCGCCCATGGCAGCGTTGCAGTTGCGGCGCATGGTCTGGATGGCATACCGGTCGGAGGGAGTCATCTTTTTCTCCTTGCAGATGTAGTCCAGACGAGAAAACAAGTTGGCAAAGGAAAGGGTGACCCCCGTGGTCAGTTCATAACAAGCCTGCTCCAGTACTTTGTGGAGCAGGATGTATTTGGCTTGTAAATTGTCGGGAGCAGCCGTCGGCTGACGGTGAATCTGTTCGATGCGATGGAACAGATCGAAAGATTGGAGTTCTATACGGGACATGTGCAAAAAGGGCAGGCCGGCGTTACTGTTTAATTAAGTGATAGATACGGTAAGCCTTGGTGAGTCCGTTGAATTCTCCTTTGTACTGGTCAGTCACGTCTTCCTTGATGAGGCAAACTGTGTTTGTACTTTCAGCGGATTCGGACGCTGCCGTCCCTTCAGCTGTCGTTTCGTTTTCAAACAGCATGAAGGTATATTGCTGCTTGGTGCTTCCCGCCATGGTAGCCTCAATGCGCAGATAGGGTTCTCCTGTATCTTCTGTATATTTGAGGGTACGTTCAAAAATGCCAAGCTGATAGTTACCTGTGCTGTTCGGGAAAATTCTCAGTTCCCCATACGACTGGGAAGCATCTGAATAGATGAAGGAAAAGCGTCCTTCTGCCTGGAGAGGGGATTCCTCTAGGATGCGTGCCTTTAAGGTCGATTCGTCTCCTTTGGTGAGGTTATCGCCTTCCACTTCTGCTTCCAAGCTTTCCACCCGGTATTCATCTGTAGGATTGCTGACCAAGATAGATACGGTGTAGCTGTTTCCTTTCCGGTCGGAAATGGTGGTAGAGGTCTGACCGATGCTGACCGGAAGGAAGGTCAGGGTTTCTCCATCGTAGCGGTAGTCCGCAATGGTGGCATCTCCGTTTTTGAGGGTGTAGTTCCCATCTCCTCCCCGGATGAAGAATTTTTCGCCTGTGCTGAACAGACTGAGTTCTATCGTGCCGTCGGTTATTTTTTGCTGGTTGTCCACGCTGACGAGGTAAATCGGACCATCATCGTTTTTGCAGGCTGCGAAGAGCAGGATGCAGGTTGTCAGGAACATTCCTTGAATAAATTGCATGAGTTTCATAAGTCGTATAGTTGAATTCTTGCTTCAAATATACGACTTTTTGGGGATTTATGAAGGGTATGTAGCAAAAACTAAGGTTAGTCCGTCTGGCTTCTTCATGTAAAAGCGGCCGTGACTGTCTGAGTACTTCCCTTGCAGTACTCTAGTACTCCCTCGGCAGTACTGTAGTACTTCCTTTGCAGTACTGCAGTACTTCCTAGGAAGTACTGGAATCAGATAAAGTGCTTTCAATCAGTTCTTTTCTTTTAGCGTATAGTCGCCTGCTTTTTCGTCAATCAGGTGCTGCAGCTCTTCCAGTGACGGAACTTTTCCTTGGAAGGTGATGACAGCTTCCGGAGGAGTCAGGGTGACTTGGGCAGTCGCATCTTCTACGGTATTCAGCACTTTTTCTACCCGGGTGCGGCAGTGGTCGCACATCATGCCTTCCACCAGGTAGGTCTTTTGGACGCCGGAAGCGGCTGAGGCAGGAGAGGGGGCGGCTGCCGGTGCCGGCTGTACGGGGTTCGGTTGTACCTCTATGGGTCGTGTTTCCACTGGTGGTATTTCCACGGGACGAATTTCTTCCGTGACGGCTGCCGATGTGTGGGTATGTGCCAATTTTTTCCGCTTCAACCGCAGGCTGTTGCTCACTACACTCACACTGCTCATGGCCATGGCAGCGCCGGCTATCATCGGGTTCAGCAGGAAGCCGTTGAGGGGATACAGGATACCTGCCGCCACGGGGATGCCAATCAGGTTGTAGATGAATGCCCAGAAAAGGTTTTCGCGGATGGTGCGTACCGTGGCTTGGGAAAGGCGGATGGCATCGGTGATTTTGTTCAAATCGGAGGAAATCAGGGTCATCTTGGCCACGTCCATGGCAATGTCGCTGCCTTTTCCCATGGCGATGCTGAGGTCGGCCTGGGCCAGTGCGGCACTGTCGTTGATACCGTCGCCCACCATAGCTACCACTTTCCCTTGGTGTTGCAGTTCCTGAATGAACTGAGCTTTCTGCTGGGGAAGCACTTCTGCCTGGAAATGGGTGATGCCACATTGTTCCGCAATCTTCCGGGCGGTTTCCGGATTGTCGCCGGTCAACATGTAGGTGGAGATTCCCATTTCCTGTAATTGCATGACGGCTTCTTTGGAGGTCGGCTTGATGCGGTCGGCAATGGCCACCACTCCCAAGGCTTGCTTTTCATCGGCCAGCCAGATGACGGTCTTGGCCTCCTCGCTCAGGCGGGTGGCTTCTTCGGCCAGGGAAGCGGGAATGGCAAGCCCGTGTTGCTCCAGCAGGCGACGGTTGCCGGCATAATAATAGGTATCGTTGATTTTTCCACGTACGCCCAGTCCCGTCAGGCTTTCAAATCCTTCCATGGGGAGAGGTTGCGCAGCGAGATGGTGTACGATGGCCTGTGCCAGCGGATGTTCCGACGCACTTTCCAGAGTGAAAAGGATGCGTGACAGGGGGGCTTGCGACAGGCCGGCGGAGAGGTCGGTCACGGTCGGGTGTCCTTCGGTCAGGGTACCGGTCTTGTCGAGGACGATGGCATTGACCTTGCGGGCGGTCTCCAGACTGTCGGCATCTTTGATCAGGATACCGTTTTCAGCGCCTTTTCCGATGCCCACCATGATGGCAGTCGGCGTGGCCAGTCCCAACGCGCAGGGGCAGGCAATGATGGTCACGGTGACAGCGGCCAGTAGTCCATGGGTAAAGCCGTTCTGACCATCTAGCAGAACCCATGCCAGGAAGGCAAGCAGGGCGATGCTCAGGATGGTGGGGACAAAGATGGCGGCAATGCGGTCGACCAACTGTTGTACAGGGGCCTTGCTGCCTTGTGCCTCCTGCACCATGCGGATGATATGGGCCAGCACAGTTTCACTGCTTACCTTGTCGGCGGTGAAGCTGAAACTTCCTTTCTGGTTGATGGTGCCGGCGTAGACTTTCTCTCCGGGATACTTTTCCGTGGGAAGTGGTTCGCCGGTGAGCATGCTTTCATCCACATACGAACGGCCTTCATCTACCGTACCGTCTACAGGAATGCGGGCACCGGGCTTCACCAGCAGACGCTGACCGGCTTGTACTTGTTCTAGGGGTATTTCTTTTTGGGTACCGTCCGGATTCAGCAGGGTAACGGTGGCCGGTTGCAGTCCCATCAGTTTCTTGATAGCTTCAGACGTGTTGCCTTTTGCTCTCTCTTCCAGCAGTCGTCCGAGCAGGATAAACGAGATGATGACACTGGCGGCTTCAAAATAGACATGGGGATGAATGCCGCGGCTCGTCCAGAATTCCGGCCAGAACAGATTGAAAAGGCTGAAGATATATGCGATGCCTGTGCTGACGGCCACCAGCGTGTCCATGTTCGACGTGCGGTGTTTCAGTTGTTTCCAGGCGTTGCGATAGAAATCCCGTCCCAACCAGAAGACCACGGGGGTAGCCAGTATCCACATCACGTAGTTGGCATAAGCCCAGTCCATGAAACACATGCCGATGATGGCTACAGGGATAGACAAGGCCAGGGAGCAGAGGGTGCGGAACTTCAGTTTCTGGTATTTCTGCACGTGTGCGTCTTCTGCAATTTCTTCTTTGTTAGCGCGGGTGTCGATGACCAGGTCGTAGCCAGCTGCCTGGATGGCACGCTTCAGCACTTCCGGTGAGCAGCTTTCGGGATTGTATTCCACGGTGGCGGTGGCAGCCGCATAGTTCACGCTGGCATGATACACCCCTGTCTGACGGTTCAGGGTCTTTTCTACTCGTGCAGCGCAGGCGGCACAGCTCATCTCCAGCACAGGGAATATTTGCGTAGTTTTAGTGGTATTCATTTGTTCTTTATTTAGAATGGGACAAAATTACAACATTCCCATCGGATTCAAAAATTTCTGTTTCATATTCATATTTATTTATCAAGATAAGGAACGATTCTTGAGTAGAAATAGTTACATTTGCGCAAAAATAAAATACAACTATTATGTCGGAATTGGCCCCTCTTATCAGTGATTTGGCATTAATATTGATTAGTGCCGGAGTTATCACATTGATCTTTAAAAAATTAAAACAGCCCCTTGTGTTGGGATATATCGTAGCGGGTTTTGTATGCAGTCCTCATTTCACGTTTACTCCTTCGGTGGCGGATGCCGACAATATCCAGACTTGGTCGGAGATTGGCGTGATTTTCTTGCTCTTTGCCTTGGGACTGGAGTTCAGCTTCAAGAAACTGATGAAGGTGGGGGGCTCGGCGGTTATTTCGGCTTGTACCATTATTTTCTGTATGATTATGGTCGGGATTTTCGTGGGATGGCTGTTCGGCTGGAAGCAGATGGACTGTATCTATTTGGGAGGTATGCTGGCCATGTCGTCCACAACCATTATTTATAAGGCATTCGATGATTTGGGATTGCGACAGCAACGCTTTGCGGGCTTGGTGCTCAGTATCCTGATTCTGGAAGATATCTTGGCTATCGTGTTGATGGTGATGTTGTCCACAATGGCGGTGAGCAAGAACTTTGAAGGCAGTGAGATGATTTACAGCATCGGCAAACTGGTGTTCTTCCTGATTCTGTGGTTTGTGGTGGGGATTTACCTCATCCCATTGTTCCTGAAGAAGTCCCGTAAGCTGATGAGTGATGAAACGTTGCTGATTGTGTCGTTGGCCTTGTGTTTCGGCATGGTGGTGCTGGCGGCAAGGGTGGGATTCTCTCCTGCTTTCGGGGCCTTTATCATGGGTTCTATTTTGGCCGAGACCATTGAATCGGAGCATATCGACAAGCTGGTGGCTCCGGTGAAAGACTTGTTTGGGGCCATCTTCTTTGTATCGGTCGGCATGATGGTCGACCCGAACATGATTGTGGAATATATCTGGCCGATTCTCGCTATTGTGGTGGCCATTCTGGTAGGACAGACCATTTTCGGTACGGGAGGTGTGTTGCTGTCCGGTCAGCCGTTGAAGATTGCCATGCAGTGCGGATTCAGTCTGACGCAGATTGGTGAATTTGCATTCATCATTGCCGCATTGGGTGTCAGTCTGCATGTCACGAGTCATTTCCTGTATCCGATTGTAGTGGCGGTATCCGTCATTACGACCTTCCTTACTCCGTACATGATTCGTCTGTCGGGGCCTGCCTATACTTTCATAGACCGTCATTTGCCGGTGTTCTGGCGGCATTTGCTGGAACGCTACACGGCTGGTGTGCAACCGGTAAACCATCAGAATAACTGGAAGAATCTCCTGATATCTATCGTGCGTATCACTCTGATTTACCTGGTGCTTTCCGTAGCGATGGGGGTACTCTCTTTCAATCTGTTCCTTCCGCTGCTGGTATCTGCTGCGGGGGATTTCTGGGGAAAGGTGGCAGGAGCCGTGGTGACGATTGCCTTGATTGCGCCTTTCCTGCGGGCCATGATTATGAAGAAAAACCATTCTATCGAGTTTAAAGCGTTGTGGGCGGACAGCCGTTTCAATCATGCTCCCTTGATATCCATTGTGTTGCTGCGTATTGTGTTGGCCGTGTTGTTTGTAATTTACATCATCAAACATCTGTTCCAGGCTTCCGTAGCACTGATGGCAGGTATCGCCATTTTGGTTGTATTGCTCATGATTGCTTCCCGTTTCCTGAAAAAGCAGTCCATCGGGCTGGAACGTACGTTTGTGCAGAACTTACGTTCGAAAGAGATGCGTAAGGCGTATTTGGGAGAAAGCCAGCCGGAATATGCCGGGCGCTTGCTCGACAGAGACTTGCACTTGTCGGATTTTGTCATCCCGGCCGATTCGCTTTGGGGCGGGAAAACCTTGATGGAGCTGGACTTTGGAAAGAAATATGGGGTGCATGTGGCTTCCATCATCCGGGGAGCGCATCGGATTAATATTCCAGGCGGAGGGAATCGCATTTTCCCCAACGACAAATTGCAGGTAATCGGTACCGATGAGCAGTTGTCCGCCTTTTCTTCCCAGCTGGAAAAGGTTGCAAAAGGACATACGGATGAGGATTTCGAGGAACATGAAATGTACCTGAAGCAGTTTGTGGTATCGCGTAAATCGCCGTTCTGCGGACGTACCATCCGGGAAAGCGGTATCCGTAATAAATACCATTGTCTGGTTGTGGGAATCGAATCGGCAGATGACAGCAAGCTCCGGCAGCCGGAGGTTTCCTTCACCTTGCAGAAGGGCGATGTGGTATGGGTCGTAGGGGAGGAGGAAGACCTGAAGACCTTGTTTGCGGTATCGGAAGTTCCTGAGCCTGAGATGGCGGAATGAATAGGAACGAAAAAGAAACGGGCTTTGCAAGATTGGAATATCTTACGAAGCCCGATTCTTTTCTGAATGGTTTTTCTTTGCGTTATTCTTCTTCACTGTCTTCTTCCTCGTCGAAGTCGAAGTCAAAATCATCCATGTATTCCGGTGTGAAGAACTCGTCCAAATCTCTTCGTTCCTTTTTGGTAGGACGTCCGGTGCCTCTTGCGCGGTCTACGAAGCCGCTGATTTTGCTCATCTCCAACAGTTCATATTGGTCGGGTGTCGTGACGTTTTCCATCACATCAGGAACCAGTTTGGCCCCCACCCGTTTCTCGATGGCCTGCAACACCTTGAAGGAATAGGTAACGGGTGGTTTTCTGACCTGTACCACATCCCCCGGTTTGACCGTCCGGGCTGGTTTGGCCTGCGCACCGTTGATGGAGATTCTTCCTTTTTTGCAGGCTTCGGCCGCAATCGTTCTTGTTTTAAAGATACGTGCGGCCCACATCCATTTATCTATTCTTGCTTCTGGCATGTGCTTATTTGTTGTTATACTGGTTCATGGTATTGTTCAGTCCGGCCAGGCAGAAACTTTTGATGATTTCCTGCGCCACTTCCAGGCGTTCCGGCATCAGTTTCATGGCTTCCTCGTCGAAATGTCCTAATACGAAATCGATTTGTCCTCCTCTTGGAAAATCGTTGCCAATGCCAAAGCGAAGGCGGGCATAGTTTTGAGTCCCTAAGGTAGCGGCGATGTGTTTCAGGCCGTTGTGTCCGGCGTCACTTCCTTTTCCTTTTAGTCGCAACGTACCGAAGGGAAGGGCCAGGTCATCCACTACGATAAGCACATTTTCCAGAGGAATTTTCTCCTGTTGCATCCAGTAGCGTACAGCGTTTCCACTGAGGTTCATATAGGTGGACGGTTTGAGCAGGATTAACTGTTGTCCTTTTAACGACAGGTGTGCAGTGGCTCCATAACGTCCATCGCTAAAAACAATATTGGACGCCTTAGCTAAGGCGTCCAATACCATAAATCCTATATTATGACGGGTTTCGCGGTATTCTTCACCGATATTCCCCAGTCCAACAATCAAGTATTTCATTGAAAGGATTTTTGAGTGTGTAGGTTACTGAATTATTTACCAGCAGCAGCCTGAGCACCACGAGCGGCACGAGTCAATTTAACTGCGCAAACTACGGCTTCTTTTGCGTTCAGCAATTCCAGACCTTCGTAGTTCAATTCACCTACTTTGACAGTTTTACCCAATCCCAGCGGAGTTACGTCGATAACCAGACGTTCCGGAATGATGTTGTACAAAGCTTTCACTTTCAATTTACGAATCTGCAGAGCCAATTTACCACCGGCTTTCACACCTTCTGCCAAACCTTCCAGTTTTACAGGAACTTCCATTACGATAGGTTTGTTTTCATCAATCTGATAGAAGTCTACGTGCAGAATCTTGTCTGTTACAGGGTGGAACTGGATATCTTTCATGATGGCATTTACAACCTTACCATCGATGTTCAAGTCTACTACATAGATATGCGGTGTGTATACCAAATTTCGCAAGCCTTCTGTCGGAACAGTAAAGTGAGTAGCAACTTGGTTGCCGTTTTCATCTTTCTGGATTCCGTACAATACGCAAGGAACACCATTTTCTTTACGAAGTTCACGAGTGGCTTTCTTACCAGTTTCAGTTCTCAAAGAACCTTTGATTTCAATTGATTTCATTTTCTAAAAAAATTTGTGTTACTCTAAATTAAGTTGATTTTCTTTGCTTAATTCGCCATCACACGATGTGGTATATCACACGATGAGCTTGAAAAAGCGGCGCAAAGGTATGTATTTTTTTTTGATATTCCAAAATTCCCCTCAATAAAATCCTGTGATTCAGCTGTAAATTGATTCGCTGAACCTTTTTTAGAAGTCAATGTCGATTTTGATTTCTCCCGATTGCTGTGGCTCCTCTTCAGTTTTTGGCGTTTCTGCATGGTCTTCAGCGGTCAGCTCGCCTTGCTCATGTCCAATAAAGTCGATAGCTTGCTGCAGACCGTGCATGAACTTTTCAAAATCTTCTTTATATAAGAATATTTTGTGCTTTTCAAAATTCACCTGAGGGTCGTCTTTGTCAAGCGAAACCACTTTCTTGCTTTCTGTGATAGCAATGAACATTTCTTCCTTCCGGTTTTTCTTTACATCCAGATAGTAAATTCGCTTTCCTGCCTTAATCGCTTTGGAAAATACGATTTCTTTGTCGTTTTCAATAGTTGTACTTTTCTTTTTCAGTTCTTCCATAACTCACTGTTACTAATAAAAATGCGTTCAAATTTGAATATTTTTTTGCAATGTGGCAAGAGAGAATGAAGAAAAAATATCGAATCTCTGAAAAAAAGAAAAAATATGGTACTTCATGGTGGGCTGTAAAAGAAAATTACTTATTTTTGCACACCTAAAAATGTAGTTTTGTTTATATATTATGATCAACAGAGTTCTTATTCGTCTGAAGATAGTTCAGATAATTTATGCGTATTATCAGAACGGCGGTAAAAATTTGGATACTGCAGAAAAAGAGTTGTTCTTCAGTTTATCCAAAGCGTATGATTTGTATAACTATCTTTTGCTTTTAATGGTAGAAGTAACCCGGTATGCCAACAAGCGGTTGGATGCTGCGAAAAATAAATTGGTTCCTACCAAGGAAGATTTGTCTCCCAACATGAAATTTGTAGAAAACCGTTTCATTGCACAGTTGGAAGTGAATAAACAATTGAATGCTTTTGCTGCTTCCCAAAAGAAAACGTGGGAAAATGAAGGTGACTTTATTAAAAACTTGTGTGAGCAAATCATGCAGAGTGACATATATAAAGAATATATGGCAAGTGAAACATCGTCTTATGATGAAGACCGTGAGTTGTGGAGAAAAGTTTATAAGAAGATTATTTTTAATAATGCAGCTCTAGATGAAGTATTGGAAGATCAGAGCTTGTATTGGAATGATGACAAGGAAATCGTGGATACTTTTGTCTTGAAGACTATCAAGCGTTTTGATCCGAAGAATGGAGAAAAACAGGAACTTCTTCCTGAATTTAAGGATGAGGAAGATCAGGATTTTGCCCGTCGTTTGTTCCGCCGCTCTATTTTGAATGCGGATTATTATCGTCATTTGATTAGTGAGAACTCAAAGAACTGGGATTTGGATCGTGTGGCATTAATGGATGTAATTATTATGCAGATTGCTTTGGCTGAAATTCTCAGTTTTCCGAATATTCCGGTGAATGTGTCTTTGAATGAGTATGTGGAAATAGCGAAGTTGTATAGTACTCCGAAGAGTGGAGGATTCATCAATGGTACACTGGATGGGATTGTTAATCAATTAAAAAAGGAAAATAAGCTGACTAAAAACTGATATATTTGTCAGACTATTATTAATCTAAACCGAGAAAACGTATGAATTTGTTAGCTGTCGTATTACAGGCTCAAGGAGGAGCAGATTACTCTTTCCTTATTATGATGGTGGCGATTTTCGCCATTATGTACTTCTTTATGATTCGTCCTCAGAACAAGAAGCAGAAAGAAATTGCCAAGTTCCGTAAAAACCTGGAAGTAGGCCAATCTGTAGTGACTGCAGGAGGTATCTATGGAAAAATAAAGGAAGTAGAAGACAATACAGTTGTAGTTGAAATAGCTGCTGGTGTAAAAATTAAAGTAGATAAAAACTCTATTTATGCGGATGCACAGGCTCAGCCTGCGAAATAATTGTCATTATGGCTATGTTCGATGGAAAGAACATAAAGAGATATTACTTGATTATCATTCGTAAAATCAGGAATTTCCTGCTCAGTGAAAAGAGCAGGGAATTCCTGATTTTTCTGTTTTTTGTTTTTGTGTCATTGTGCTTTTGGTTCTTACAAACAATGAATGATGTGTATCAAACAGAATTCAAGATTCCGGTGCGGTTGAAGAATGTACCGAAGGAAGTAGTGATGACCTCAGAACTTCCGAATGAAATTAAGGTAAAGGTAGAAGATCGAGGTACGGTCTTGTTGAATTACATGTTGGGAAAAACTTTTTTTCCGCTGACTTTCAATTTTGAGGATTATCAAGATAAAGGTTCTTACGTACGTATTCCGCAGACAGAGGTCGTAAAGAAGGTGACAGCCCAGTTGAATAATTCTACTCAGCTTCTGTCTGTACGTCCTGACACGTTGGATTATATTTACTCGAAAGGAGTTGCAAAGAAAGTTCCTGTAGCTGTGGGAGGAGAGGTCTCAGCGGGGCGGCAGTATTATGTGTCGGAGATGAAAGTGTCTCCGGATTCTGTCGTTGTGTATGCTCCTCCAGGAGTGCTGAATTCTATCTTGACGGCTTACACCCAACCATTTCATTGGACTAATGTGACCGATACTCTTAAGAAACATATTAATTTGCAAAAACTTCATGGTGTGAAGTTTGTACCTTCATCGGTAGATGTGACTGCTTGTGTGGATATGTATTCTGAAAAGACATTGGAAGTACCAGTTGTTGGAATCGATTTTCCTAAAGGGAAAGTGTTGCGAACTTTTCCTTCTAAAGTACAAGTGGTTTTTCAGGTAGGATTGAAAAATTTTAAGTCGGTGAAGGCGCATGATTTTCTTGTGGGAGTATCCTATAGTGATGTGGTGAATAATAAATCTGAGAAATTGCAACTTACTTTAAAACGGTATCCGGATGTGGTTACTCATATTCGCATAAGCCCTTTATCAGTGGATTATCTGATAGAACAGCAAACCGTGGAAAAGGCGGTAAAAAATGGGGATGTAGCGGATGATTAAAATTGGAATTACCGGAGGAATTGGCAGTGGAAAATCATACATAGCCCATCTGTTAGAGAAGAAAGGAATACCATTGTATGATACTGACCGGGAAGCTAAACGGCTGACTGTAACACACCCTCGGATACGGAAGGAACTTTCGGCTTTGTTGGGCACGGAGGTTTATCAAGCGGATGGAACCTTGAATAAGTCTTTGGTAGCCAACTACCTGTTTTCTTCTCCAAAGCATGCCGGGCACATCAATCAAATTATCCATCCATGTGTGTATGAGGATTTTCAATCGTGGGCCAATCGGCAGGCGAAAGTAGGGGCAGAGGTGGTGATGATGGAAAGCGCCATTTTGTTTGAGTCGGGTTTTCAGAAAGCGGTAGATTATGTAGTGATGGTGTATGCTCCTTTGGATTTGCGCATAAAGCGGGCCATGTTTCGTGATTCGGCATCCGAAGAGCAGATTAAAGCTCGCATTGCCGCACAGATGGACGACGAGGAAAAGAAAAGGAGAGCCGATTATGTTCTCTTTAATGATGAAAAAATGTCGTTGGAGATGCAGATTGCTGCATTGGAAGCATGGCTTGCCAGTAGAAAAACGGGCAGATAGTTTGTGTATGTCATTCGTCCGTTGTATTTTTGTCACTTGTAATTAATTTTAATCATATAGGAAAAAATGTTGAAAACTATTTTAGCTATTGCAGGGAAACCTGGTTTGTATAAACTGATTTCTCAGGCAAAAAATATGCTGATTGTGGAAACCGTCAGTGCAGAAAAGAAAAGAGTTCCAGTTTATGCCAGCGATAAAGTAATTTCATTGGGCGATATCGCAATGTATACGGATGCAGAGGAAGTGCCTCTGAGTGAAGTGCTGGAATCTGTCAAGAAAAAAGAAAACGGTAACGTGACCGCGTTGGACTACAAGAAAGCCTCTGCAGAAGAGTTGCATGCATTTATGGCGGAAGTGTTGCCGAATTACGACCGCGACCGTGTACATACCAGCGACATCAAGAAACTGATTCAGTGGTATAACCTGCTGGTTTCAAACGGAGAAACTGATTTTGTAGAAACAGAAAAAGCGGCCGAATAAACGAAATACGTACGGTTAGCGTACGGTGAGAAGAAAGTAAACTGTCTCAGGACAAACGGATGCGTTGTTCCGGCTACGGAGTGCGGCATTTGTCCTAAGACAGTTTTTTTATTATATAACCACGGAAGCCTCAAACGACGGTAAGGAAGAAATGAAAAAGATTATATTGATTACAGGTGGTGAGCGGTCGGGAAAGAGCAGTTATGCCGAACGGCTGGCTCATGAACTGACGGCATCGCCGGTGTACATTGCTACGGCGAAAATCTGGGACGAGAAATTCCGGAAGCGGGTGGAGCGGCATCAGCAGAACCGGGGTCCGGAATGGACGAACATCGAGGAAGAAAAGGAGCTGAGCCGTCACGACATCACCGGCCGGGTGGCCGTAATCGACTGTGTGACGCTTTGGTGTACAAACTATTTTGTGGAGCTGCAGGATGTAACCTTGGCCTTGGAGGCCTTGAAGCGGGAATTCGACCGCTTTACCGCACAGGAGGCGACGTTTATCTTTGTGACCAATGAGATTGGGATGGGAGGCGTTTCCCCCAATGAAGTACAGCGCCGATTTACCGACCTGCAGGGTTGGATGAATCAGTACATCGCTTCCAAAGCCGACCAAGTAGTTCTGATGGTTTCTGGTATTCCGCTTAAAGTGAAAGGATAAATCATGCGTAAATTTACTATTTCTCCTATAGCCTGTCCGGAGCTGGAACAGGCAGCCCGTGAAAAGATTGACAACTTGACGAAGCCCAAGGGTTCTCTGGGGCGTTTGGAAGAACTGGCTTTGCAGGTGTGTATGATACAGCAGACTTTGTCACCTTCCTTAAAATGTCCGCACAACCTGCTTTTTGCGGCCGACCACGGTATTGTGGAAGAAGGAGTCAGTGCATCTCCTAAAGAAATTACCTGGCAGCAAATCAGCAATTTCCTTCACGGAGGGGCAGGCATCAATTTCCTGTGTCGCCAGCACGGTTTCCGACTGGTGATTGTCGATGCCGGAGTGGATTACGACTTGCCCTACGAAAAAGGAATTGTCAATATGAAGGTACGCCGGGGTACCCGTAATTTCCTGTACGGCGATGCGATGACTCCCGAAGAGATGGATTTGTGTCTGGAGCGAGGTACACAATGTGTGGACCGGGTGAAGGAAGCTGGTTGCAACGTCCTCAGTTTTGGTGAGATGGGAGTGGGAAACACTTCCGCTTCCTCTCTGTGGATGAGCTGCCTGACGGGAATCCCCTTGGAACAGTGCGTCGGTGCTGGCAGCGGTTTGTATGGCGAAGCCATGACCCATAAGTTCAAAGTGCTTCAGCGGGCCCTTCAAAATTTCTCCGGCGACCATACGGTAGAAGAAATCCTGTGCCGTTTCGGAGGGTATGAGATGATGATGGCCGTAGGCGGCATGCTGCGTGCAGCCGAGCTGCGCATGGTCATTCTGGTAGATGGATTCATCATGACCAACTGCATGTTGGCAGCCTCCCGCCTGTATCCGGAAGTGCTTTCGTATGCCGTGTACGGACATCAGGGCGATGAGAGTGGCCACAAACTCTTGTTGGACTATCTGCATACCCGTCCGTTATTGAATTTGGGATTGCGCTTGGGAGAAGGAAGCGGTTCGGTCTGTGCCTATCCGATACTCGATTCTGCCGTGCGGATGTTGAATGAGATGGACAACTTTGCGCATGCTTCCATTACCAAATATTTCTAAGCGTATGCATAATTTGTTGGCTGCTTTGATGTTTTTCACCCGTCTTCCTTTCTGGCGGATTTGCTCTGTGCTTTCTGAATGTTTCCGGCACGTAGTGAGCTATTGGAGCCTGTGCGGATGGCTCACGGGTGGGGTGATGGCCCTTGCCTTTTGGCTTTTTTCCCTGTGGTTTCCAATCCACGTAGCGGTGTTGCTGGCATTGTGTGCTCGTCTTTTTCTCACGGGTGCCTTGCATGAAGACGGCTTGGCCGATTTCTTCGACGGTTTTGGCGGAGGACGCGATCGGGAAGGGATTCTTCGTATCATGAAGGACTCCCATATCGGGAGTTACGGAGTGCTGGGGCTGATTCTGTATTACCTGTTGTCGTTTTCCCTGCTTGTTTCTTTGCCGGTGCCGGTTATCCCCTGGGTGTTGTGGGTGGCCGACCCTTTTTGCAAGTTTGTGTGCAGTTTTATGCTGGTGTTCCTGCCCTATGCCCGGAAGGTGGAAGAAAGTAAGGCCAAGGTGGTCTATACCCGCATGAGTACTTCGGAGTGGATGGCCAATGCGGTAGGGGGATTGTTGCCTCTGTGTTTGCTGCCTGCTGCCTATTGGGGGATGCTGTTGTTTCCCTGCGTGCTTTTTGCCGCATTGGTGTGTTTGCTCAAGCATCGGCTGGGAGGATATACCGGCGATTGTTGCGGAGCCCTGTTCCTGTTGTGCGAGTTGGTGTGCTGGCTGGGAGCGGTGGCAGTTACTTATAATTTTTAAGGATAAATAGAAGATGAAAGTATATTTGGTTCGACATACTTCGGTCGATGTGCCTTCCGGTACGTGTTACGGTCAGACTGATGTGCCTCTGCGGGCTTCGTTTGAAGAAGAAGCGGCGGTGTGCAAGGAAGCCATCCGGCGCACCGGCATCGGCTTTACCCGTGTGTATGCCAGTCCGTTGTCCCGTTGCACGCGCCTGGCCGCCTATTGCGGCTTCCCAGATGCGGAACGTGACGACCGGTTGAAAGAGATGTACATGGGCGAGTGGGAGATGCAGCGGTTTGATGAAATCACCGATCCACGTATTCAGGAGTGGTACCAGGATTACCTGCGGGTACGTACTACCGGCGGAGAGTCTTTCATGGACGTGCTGGCCCGGGTATCCGATTTTCTGGACCATTTGGACCGTACTTCAGGTCCGGTGCTGATTTTTGCCCATGGCGGGGTACTGGTGGCTGCGCAGGTCTATGCGGGAAAGGTGAGACTGGAAGATGCCATGCAGGCATTGCCTCCTTACGGGGGAATGGTGGAAATCGATTTGCCGCTTCCCCGCTTGCATCCGGTCATGCTGGCTGGTACGGGCAGTGACGTGGGGAAGAGTGTGCTGGCTGCGGCCTTGTGCCGTATTTTCTTGCAGGATGGGTATCATCCGGCCCCGTTCAAGGCTCAGAATATGGCGCTCAATTCGTATGCCACACCCGAAGGACTGGAGATTGGTCGGGCACAGGCGGTGCAGGCCGAGGCAGCGGGTGTGCCTTGCCATACTGACATGAATCCCTTGTTGCTGAAATCCACTTCCGACCGGACTACCCAGGTGGTGCTGAACGGCAAACCCATCGGCAACCGGAGTGCGTATGAATATTTCCGTACTGAAGGGCGTGAGGAGCTGCGTCGGGAAGTCAATCAGGCCTTCGACCGGCTGGCAGCCCGTTACAATCCGATAGTGATGGAGGGGGCCGGCAGTATCTCGGAACTCAACCTGAAGGATACCGATTTGGTGAATCTTCCCATGGCGCGTCATGCTCATGCCGATGTGATTCTGGTAGCCGATATCGACCGGGGAGGTGTGTTTGCCAGTGCCTACGGTTCGGTGGCGTTGCAGACTCCGGAAGACCGCAAGCGCATCAAAGGAATCATCGTCAATAAGTTCCGTGGCGACCTTCGTCTGTTTGAGCCGGGTGTGAAGATGCTGGAAGAGATTTGCGGCATTCCGGTACTGGGCGTAATACCGTACTATCAGGATATTTACATCGAAGAAGAGGACTCGGTGGAACTTTCCCAGAAACAGCGGAAAGCGGTGCAGGGAAAGGTCAATGTGGCGGTGGTCTTACTCCGTCACCTGTCCAATTTTACCGATTTCAATATGCTGGAGCATGACGCACGGGTGAATCTGTACTACACGAACAACGTGGACGATTTGCTGAAAGCCGATATCATCCTGTTGCCAGGAAGCAAGAACACCCTCGGCGATTTGTATGAACTGCGCCGTAACGGGGTGGCACAGGCCATTCTTCAGGCCCGCCGCCACGGGGCAACCGTCATGGGAATCTGCGGTGGCTACCAAATGATGGGACAACGCATTGCCGACCCTGACGGAGTGGAAGGCGATGTCCGTCAGTTGCCGGGACTGGGACTGCTGCCGGTGGAAACGGTCATGGAGGGGGAGAAGGTGACGCGTCAGGTGCGTTTCTCTTTCCTAAAATCCGATACGCCGGATTGTATGGGGTATGAAATCCACATGGGACGTACCTCGGCAGTAGAAGGGGAGACAATGGCTCCATTGGTTTATCTGGAGGATGGAACTCCAGACGGATGTGTGGCAGACCGGAAATGTGCGGGTTCCTACATTCATGGGATACTGGATAATCCGGCAGTTATCGAGTGGTTGTTGGCACCTTATGCCGAAAAACTGACGCAACCGGCATTGGATTATGTCGCTTTTAAGGAAGAACAATACAACAAACTGGCAGACCATGTGCGGAAGCACCTGAACCTGCCGTTGCTTTATCAAATACTGACGAAAAATGATTAACGGACACGGAGACGATGCCTTTCGCTATGCGCATATTCGGGCTAATTTCAGTTCGAATGTGTATCACCGGGTGAATCATGACGGGTTGAACTGCTATCTGGTCGAACGGCTCTCGTGCATCCGTTCCTATCCGGAACCGGAACCCTATACGCTGGGGGTAGAATTGGCCCGGCTGTATGGGGCGCGTCCGGAGGAAGTGTGCGTGACCAACGGGGCTACGGAGGCCATTTACCTCATCGCGCAGGCTTTTCGGGGCAGTCGTTCCCAGGTATGGATACCTACGTTCAGCGAGTATGCCGATGCCTGTTGTCTGCACGCCCATCGGGTAGAAGGTATCTCCAGCGTGGAGGCCTTGACGGAGGAAGAAGGGATATGCTGGCTGTGCAATCCGAACAACCCGACGGGGCAGACGTGGGAGGCGGATACGCTGCGGCGTTTGATTACGCAGTATCCCCGGACCTTGTTTGTCATCGACCAGTCGTACGCGCTTTTTACGGAGAAAGAGGTGCTTTCTGTGGCCGAGACCGTGGCCCGTCCCAATGTCTTGCTGTTACATTCCATGACCAAATGTTTTGCGGTACCGGGACTGAGACTGGGTGCCGTGACGGGAAACGAAGCCCTTCTTCAGCGGATACGCGCCTGCCGCATGCCGTGGTCGGTGAATGCGTTGGCCGTGGAAGCCGGACAGTATTTGTTGCGTCATTTGGGCGACTACCGGATGGAGGTACCGGCCTTGCTGGCAGAACGGAAACGGGTGGCCGAGGCACTGGAAGCTACGGGTGGGGTAGAGGTGCTCCCTTCGGATACCCACTATTTCCTGGCCCGTTTGCGGAGGGGAAGTGCGTCCGACCTGAAAGCCTATTTGGCCGAACGTCATGGGCTGCTCATTCGGGATGCATCCAATTTTGAGGGACTGGACACTCGTTATTTCCGCATTGCGATACAGACAGAAGAAGAAAATAATTTATTAATTGAAGGCATACGCGAATGGATACGTGGATAGAAATGGTACTGATTCCCCTGTTGGGAGGATGCTTGCTTGATAAGTTATTGGGCGACCCTTTGTGGCTGCCTCATCCGGTGGTAGGGTTCGGAAAACTGATAGCCCGGTGTGAACGGCGGGGTAATCAGGGTGTACACCGCAAGCGGAACGGAGCGCTGACAGCCGTGGGGCTGATTCTGTTGGTCTTTTTCGTGAGCTGGGGGCTGTTGGAAGGAGCCAATCGGATACATCCCTGGTTAAAGGTAATCCTTTCGGTAGTAGCCGTATTCTATTGCCTGGCCGGAAAAACCTTGATAGACGAGGTGCGGAGGGTATTTGAAGCTGCCGACATCTCCTTGGAAGCCGGACGGAAACAAGTGTCGCGCATCGTAGGTCGGGACACTTCTGCCTTGTCGGACCAAGAGGTACGTACGGCAGCCTTGGAAACCTTGGCCGAGAACCTGAGCGACGGGGTGATTGCCCCTCTTTTCTGGTATTTCCTGTTGGGCGTGCCCGGTATGCTGGCGTATAAGATGGTGAATACCCTCGATTCCATGATAGGCTACCGGAACTCGCGTTACAAGGACTTCGGTTGCTGGGCTGCCCGTATAGACGATGTGGCCAATTATCTTCCGGCCCGACTGACCGCCCTGCTTATGGTACTGGTGTCCGGTCGCTGGTCGTTGCTGAAGTTTGTGGCTCATTATGGCCGGATGCATGCCAGTCCCAATTCCGGCTATCCGGAAGCGGCTTTGGCCGGTATCCTGAACTGTCGTTTTGGCGGGCCGCACGAGTATTTCGGGGAAACAGTCTACAAGCCCTTCATCGGCAGCAATCCTCGTTCGATAAATAGTGACGACATGCGTCGGGCCATTCGTATCAATCGGTTGGCAGAGGGATTGATGCTGTTGCTGATGGCCGTAGTTTATTGGATTGTTTCTTGAAAGATTTTCGAGGGAAAGTCCATTTTCTAGTGAATAGAAGAAACGCCTTTACGTTTAGATTGAAATGCAAAGTCATTTTCATTTAAACGTAAAGGCGTTTCAATAAAACATCCTTGCGTTTGAATTCAAGCACAAGGATATTTTATGTTTATTGATAGATGTATTCTACATCAGACTTTTTGAATCGGAGGATACGGGTGTCACTCGAACCGGCTCCGTTTTTAGCTGGATAGTAAGCGTTCATTGCACCTACGAAGTACCATCCTTGTCCGTTGTCAGGAGAATAAGTTGCCCACAACATCGAATTATAGTGTGCATGCTTGATACCGTTGGCATCCCATTGAGCTCCAGGACCGTACCATACAAGTGGTTCGTATTGTGATTCAGCCTGATTGTACATTTGGATGTAAATCAAGTCACTCATTGCTACTGTTCCAACAGTGATGTCATTTCTTCGCCGTTGGCGTCGCTGGATGTTGCTGCCACCATTCCAAGCAGTGGTATGCCCTCCATCCCACATCATCCAGATATATCCGCTGGTAGAATTCAGAACTCTTTCAAAGTTTTCCATGGAAGGAAGTTCGTATCCGTCGGGAGCCATGGCAGTTGATGGCAGTTTATTGATATGGACAGTGGAAGTTCCGTATCCTTCCATTTTGGCTACTCCATTGTCATCAATCACCTGCATACCTTGTGTTGTTTTGCCTTGGTACTGCCATTTCCATAAGTTGAAAAACTCTTCTGCCGTACAGTCGCGCAAATAGTCAAAAAGGCTTTTCCCTTCTTTGGCTGCCGGATCGTCTGAGGATAAGATCTGGTCATTGAAATTCTTTGAGTCGCCCATGGCGTTATATTTACACCACCATACTCCATTGAGGTAAGTTACCGGAAGTCCCCAGTTACGGCGGATGACGGTATATTCCTCCCTTTCAGAACCATCGATGTTGCAGATTACTAGTTTTGCTTTTTGTTCTCGTCCGTTGGCTGTTTGGTCATTAGGCTTCCATCCACCCAGAACACGGAATGAGTTGACCGTTTCGTTTCTTTCTGCCAGTTTGATCCAGTGATCCTCACCGCTTTCATATTCTACGGTCAGTTTCTTGGATTCCGGCAGGGTCAGTATTCCCAGTTCATTGTCGATATAACGTCCGAAATCGTATACGTAGCTATCATTGTATTGAATCAGTCCTTCTATTTTAGTTGGATTATCAGACAAAACCAGTGTAAGGTAGTCGTCTGGATAGGTTTGATTCAATCCCTTGCGATGGAAACGTAGTTTGATTTCTTTTCCAGGTACTCCCAGTCTCCATCTTTCCTTCTGTATGCGGAACAAGTTTTTTCCCATTGTTTCCGGGCTCGTTCCTCCCAAGGTTTCTACAGTCAGTGGCATTTCATCTGGAATGAATTCCAGTTCATCGTCACAATCCACAGCCAGTGTCAGTTCTGTAGCCATATAAGGAAGAATCACACGGTTCTTGTCTGCTGTAACTGTAACGGTTCCAGGTAGGTCGGAAGCTTTTGTGTCGACTTTCAAACTGCCAGCTTCAGAAGCAAGCGTATGATCACCTCCGTCTTCCCATTCGATGACACTTAATGTGATATCTGTTGTCACCGGGTCTGTACCGATGTTCAAAGTATAGACTGTATTTCTTTTCAGGATAGCCGGAAGATTGGCTTCTACAGTTCTACTCTGTCCTTCTACTTTCATTTTGATACAGACTTTCAGATCTGTTCCGCTCTGTTCATAGACATAAGCAATCCCTTCCGTACTGGTTTCCAAGGCTTGTGGAAAGTCTGTAGCAATGTCCTGTACTGTTTCATTCTCTGGTGCAGATACTGGATTCTGTTGAAAGAGATAGGATTGTTTCGTCATATTTTTCAGCACCACTTGTTCTACCTGCACCGATTTAAGGGTTCGGATGGACAGGTCGAAACGAGCTGTTCCTCTTTTCAGAGTCATGCTTCCTGTATTTTGTGACAAGTCAAGCATACCGGAGAAGAAATCAGCCGCATGTATATTGCCTTCCGTGTTGGAAAGAGTGACTTTCAGCCATTCCTCTTCAGAAATACTACGATTCTTCATTTCTTGCAAATTAATTCGGTCGGCAGTATTGGCTAACATGTAGAGGTGTCCCGATTGTTGGTCAGTTTGTAACACATATTGGTTATTCTCTTGTCCGAACTCGGTATAGATTTCTGTCAGTATTCCGTTTTCAAACAAACAGGCCTGTAATTCATTAATCTGTCCTTCTTCCGGTAAAGCTGCGTTTCTGCCGTCGATGCTGAACACACCGATATCAGCTTTTACAGTCCGTATGTGTGCATTGTCAATGCCTTCTTTTGTCATCTCCTCGTTACAGGAGGTTGTCAGGAATACGGTGGAAAGTATACCGAAAAATTGTATGTATTTTTTTATGTGCATATTGATGGTTTACTTGTCTGTTTTCAAATTTTTATTTCAATTCATTTATTCATAAATGTACTCTACCGGAGTCTTGAC
Source organism: Bacteroidaceae bacterium (assembly GCA_902362595.1). Classification (GTDB taxonomy): domain Bacteria; phylum Bacteroidota; class Bacteroidia; order Bacteroidales; family Bacteroidaceae; genus Phocaeicola; species Phocaeicola fibrisolvens. The sequence goes on from CABIXF010000015.1 coordinate 82,433, forward strand.
ACATCGGATGGTACGAGTTTTTTGCGCATTGTTGGCTGCATATTTGAACCAGTTTCCTTTTCCAGTACTTTGTGCATACCCTTCTATTAGCCAAGTGCTTCCTGAATTACCATACGTGGCGAATAGAATCATCATACTGGAGATACTGGTTTCACTCCATTGATGTCCCAATCCGCACAGAGTCAGATGATTTCCTCCATATTCGAAGTCATAGAAGGTAATCGGTCCATACTGTAGCCCTTTGAAGGTTGCGTTGCGTTCTACTACATTGAAATTCAGACGCTGTCCCAGGCCGTTATTAAAAGCGCCAGGGTTGTAATAGGCCAGGTTACAGTTTGTTCCCCATGTGTAGAAACGGTAATTGTTATAATCCGGAATCTGATATCCGTCGGGTGCCATAGAGGTGGGATTCAATGTACCAAAATTGTCTGACTGGTTTTTATAGCCTTCGTAATAGAAGATGCTGTCGTTATGAGTCAGTTTTAATCCATTGAGATTTCCCGCCTGATATTGGTCTCCCAAAATATTCAGAAATTCTTCATCGGAACAATTGGTTAAATATTCAGCCAGACTTTTATCTTTTGCCGGATCTGTATGAATTAGAATCTGGTCGTTAAAATTCTTTGCGTTACCTCTCAGGTTATATTTACACCACCATACTCCATTTATGTTTATTACTGGTAATCCCCAGTTCAAACGTTTGATGGTATAGGTTTCCGGATGTCCTCCATTAGTGTCGGAGATAATCAGCTCACCAATTTGTTCCCTTCCGTCAGCATGAGGGTCATTGGGTTTCCATCCTCCCAGTAGACGGTAGGTATTGTTTCCTTCGTCGGTCAGTTTCATCCATTGGGACTCTCCTTCGTTGAATTTCAGTTCCAGTACCTTTCCTTCCGGAACAGTGATTTCTCCTAGTTCTCCATCGATGTATCGGTTGAAATTGCATACTCCGTTCTCGTCAAACTGGATGGCTCCTTTGACAGAGACTGGATTGGGCATGAATACCAATACGACTCTTCCTGTCTGCAAGTTCCCTTTGTGTACATCCAAATAAATGTATTCGTATGTACTGCCTGGCATTTTTTGTGAACTGGATACATTGAATTGTGCTACGGGGGAAAGATTCCGTGACAGGCTGACTGGAGTGATATTTACGCCATTGGCTTGTCCCTGAATGCTTACTTCCGCACCTGTCTCAGCTGCCAGAGTGAGTTGAAAACTACTTTCCCAACAAGGAACGAACACTGTATCACAGAGTGCATTCAGGATGACTCCTTCTGATAGTTTGGAGTTTTCTTTATCCACAAGTCCTTTGTAAGAAAGGTCAGAATCAGAAGACGATCCGCTTTCCCAGTTATCGGTCAACACTTCTACTTTCAGGTCTGCTCCATTTCCATATACTTTTAATGTATAGATAGTATTACGTTTTAGTGCCGGAAGGGTCGTTTTCAGTCGGTGCCATCCTCCGTTTGCGGTCATCATGATTTCCACTTCATGTCCGTTTGTATATTGTTCCGGGAGATAGAATAGAGTCGTCTTCCCATTTTTAAAGGGCTGATCTCCAAAATCTTTTGTCAAACTGGTCTTTTCAAATTCTTCAGGTGACTGATTGGCATCTTGTTCATTGACAAATCCGGTCAATGCTATTTCCTTTATAATTACACTGTTTACCTCTGCATCTTGGAAGGGTGAATCCAAATCAATACGGGCTACCGCACGTTTTAGCGCAATCGATAAAGAACTGCTTTCAATGTTCAGGTTAGCTTTTCCGCCCATCAGCAAGTTTTCAGATGTCATTTCTTCTGATGTGGCTGTCAGTTTCAGAAAGTCATTCAATGTAGTGATATCCTTCTGAAGGTTTTCCTTAGCAATAACCTTTGTGCTGTTGGCCAGAAAATACAGGCTTCCTTTCCGTTGTTCAATTTGAAGCTGGCACGTACCTTCTTCGTTTATTTGTAGGGAATTAAATGTTTCTTTTAATATCCCATTCTCAAAACGGTAGGCATTGAGTGTGGTTATTTGTGATTCTGTGTCGCTGGCTGTTCCGTTTGTCATTCCCGTTCTTGAAAAGTGAACGGCTAATGTTCCTGTGGCTTCCTGCGTGTGCTGAACGTCTTCATGGTTGCATCCACTCAGTAAAAATAAGCCGGCGCTTGCCAATGTAAGTATATATTAGACTTTATATAGATTAATTTATTATATGACTCATTTTGTGCGTGATTCTGAAGTTGTGTAATCCACAAGCAATAAGAATCACCATATCTTCGAAACCGAATTTATGGCATCTGAATCGTTCTTTAGCAATACGGCATTTTTTCATACCACCTATGGCATGCTCCACTTTAATCCTGATTCCGGAAATCCGCTTGTTCTCTTGTTTTTCAACAGTAGTAAGCTCTTTTCCTTTAGGTTTCTTCTTGGGCATGCATATTTCAGCTCCATCCGGTCTGTGTCCGGTGAAGCCTGTATCTTGCCAAAGCCTGATACCTTTGGGGAGTAGAAGAGGTTCTTCATCACAAATCTTTTTGTCATGGACATGACCTTCGTATGTGGAACTCAGCCATACAATCCTAAGATTGTTGGTACATAGCAGGTTATTCTTTATGCTATGAGTTTTTTTTACCACTATAGCATGCGGACTGCCTGTCTTCATCCAAAGGGCGTTGAATAGGCCGCTCGGTTCCGTCCAATAAGACTTCTTCGCATCCTTGAAGAATGTGTATCAGACGTTTGGAGTTACGGTCCGGCAATTCACCAAGCGTTTTCAATGTACGCCGGAGAATCTCCGAAAGAAGGTGAATCCATCTATTGGCCTGGGGCTGGGTCATCTCAAACTGAATGGCATGGAGTTCCTGAAGGGGATTGGTCTTCAGATATACCAATATGAAGAACATTTTGTCCTGAATCAGAGGCAATACACTGGTCTTCCTGTTGTAAGATATGCGTTGACGCACTTTACCTTCCAAGGTAAAATGGCTGTAATATTCATCCCAATGGTACTTGAAAGTTATTAGCAAGGCATCAAACTCAGCAGGAGTTAATCCTGTCGCTGCAAGCACTTGGCTATAACGGTGGCGAATCTTGTCGTAATACATCAATTGAACCTTTTAGACCACAAAGATAAGTCAAAGAACGCTTTAATCAATTATTCGATATAAACTCTA
>CABIXF010000016.1 GCA_902362595.1 Bacteroidaceae bacterium
TTTTTTTGAGGAAAATCCAAACGACTTCAATCTGATATGAAACGACAGAGGCCATCTCAATTCATTTTGAGACGGCCTCTTTTGGTTAATAATAGATTCTCTATGGCTAAAACAGTTCAACTTTCGTGTGTCTGTTGGCTTCGGTCGGCAGATGGTCGGCAATTCCACCTCTGCTGATTTTTGTGATCCTTTCTGCAGGAATGCCGCGCTGCTTCAGTTCCGAAACGATAAAGTTCGCTCTTGACTGGCTCAATGAATCATTGATGCCGGATGTCCCTGTAGAACTGTCCGCTGCCCCGGTAACTCTTACATGCAAGTCATATTTCTTCGCGACCCTTGCCAATTCATCCAGATTGAGTTTCTGTGAAACATCTGTCAGGCGGGCCGTGTTAAGAGTGAAAAAGAAATATACGGGAGCTCCGATACAGCTATCCGAGACATGATTCACAACCATGGGATTGTCTCCTTCAGCTTTCATGAATTTATTCGATGCAAGGGAATCCGGATTCTACTTGTTCTTATTGTTGTTATGAATGTCTGCCGTATCGAGAGGGGATATTCCGTCCCAATGTCTGTGTTTCAGTCTTGCCCGCAATGAGTTCAACCCGCTATAATTATTTACAGGATATCCTTGTTGTCCATTCTTCTCATCTTCCAGCAAGTGTCCGTAGGTATCAAGCAGACCTTCGATTTCCAGAATCTTCTTCAGTTCAGCAAGCGTTCGTTTGTCGCGGTCATGTTGTCCGGCATAGCGGCTGTTCTTCTCAGACAACGCACGGGAATAATCGATGAGCTGTTCATTCCTGTGGATGTAATGCGTGACATCAGCAGCTCGTTTCCAACCTGTTTTCCCGAGGTGGAAGGTGAATCCGGCTGTCAGTGACACCATATGATCACCCAGACGGTTTGTTCGGCCATAACCATCAAAATTCTGTGAGGTTGTTGTCCCCGAGAACTCCAGTACCGCACTTACCCATTTGGAAATCCGATATTGTCCCTGAATACCGTATGAGAAGGCGAAAGGAGAAGTCTTGTTGGAGGAATTGTGTATCAGTCCGACTCCGACAAATGGGGCAAGTCCCCAGCGTATCTGCTCCTGTCCGGAATACCGATAACCAAGCAGGTTCCATAACAGATCAGCATGGACGCTATGGTAATTTTTCGTGGATAACCCGGCATCCTTGAATTGCAAACCGCTGTAATGTATGCGGGCACCTACAGACGGTGTAAACCATTTTCCGACGGCAAGGTTGTACGAGGGTTTCACACGTCCGAACAGGTCTTCGCAGCCAAGAGGCGTTCCGAGAAAAGCGGTTGCACCTCCGGTGACACTGACAAACCAATTGCCACTCCCGGTCCTTGGCACTACCACACCGTCAAGATAGACCGGTTGGAGGGGTTGGAACAGTTCTGTGGCATCATGGAAGAATTCATGTTGTTACAGTATCTCTTTCTGTATATCGTGAATTTGCCTGTACCTGCACGGAGCAGAGAACGGCAAAGATAAGAATGATTTGTTTTGTCTATTAGTCCTTTATATGCGGCAACGAATTTATTTTTATTCGGAGCACCCCTATTAAAGTACCAGCGTACAATGCCGCTTTCTGGTAAGGCTGCAGTGGCTGAATGTCTTTATTGCTTTCAGTTTAAGCATCGCATTAAAACTTCTTTATAATTGATTATTACAGCTTTGCCATTAAAGTTCTCATCCTACAATTATAAGCATCAATGGGACCAACAATCGAATCCGAAAACTGACATTAGCGATCTCTCAAAATCGAGTTCTTTTATTTCTTCCATCCTATGATGCTACTCTGTTCGCCAATCTGCTATCGTACCTGTTTCAGATGAGAACACTGCTCCTATTTTATAGAGTTTACGCTGGTCTGCTTCGTACTCCCGCGCATAGCCTTTTTCCTTAATCTGACGCAGAGCTTCTTCGGCTGTTCCATCCAGTTTAAACTCGAATATATAAACAAAGTCTGGAGTTTCCACGATACAGTCTACCCTGCCGTGACTCTGCACCTTTTCCGTATATACCGTATACACGCTGATAAGGCGCATCAACAGATAGAACGTATAGTGGAAATAACGCTCCCGTTCACGCTCATTTTCCTTACGGCGCATGGTGTACGGAATACTGGCTAAAAAGGAAGTAAGACTTGTACGGAAATCGTCCAACTCTCCTTTTTTTAGGCATGTCACTGCGTTTCTTATCCATGAAGGAGTATCTCCATTCGAAAAATAGCTGGAAGCAACCATCGTAAGAAAGCCACGCTTCACCTCCTTATTCGGATAATCCAAAAGGAAGGTGTTTTCTTCCAAATCGAAATCCTTTATCGTCAAGTAGCCGCTTTGGTAAATCATCGGCAACGGCTGTTCCACGTTGGCCTTGTAGTCGATGAACTCTTCCGCTGAATAGTACTTGCCCGTGATTTCGTTCATATTCTCGTCGGTGTGAGACAGTAGCCGGATAAGATAAGTCGGCGTACCACTCTTGAACCAGTAATCAGATATATCCATCGAAGCAAACGCATTAAGAAGACTGAACGGATTATATACATCAGACAATTTCTTACTGAAATGATAACCGTCATATTGTGCTTTAAGCATCGCCCGCATTTCATCATACGAACAACGGTACACTTCCGACATGGCCTCCATCGACTCCCGGAAAGTAGCATCCAGTTCTTCCTGAGATATGCCGCATAGCGTCTCATACTTGCCGTGCATACTAATGTCGAAAGGCTGGTTGAAACCGCTGAACACACTCACCTGCGAAAACTTCGTCACACCGGTCAGGAATACAAACTGGAGATGCTCGTCGGCACTCTTGAAAGCGGAATAAAAGGCTTTCAATGTATTCCGGTTCCGCTCTTCCAAGGAAGCGTCTGTATCCAACACGTCCAAGATGGGTTTGTCATATTCATCAATCAGGACAACGGCCCTCCTCCCGGTATGCTCATGGGCCGCACGAATGACCTCGGCAAAGAAATCGCCCAGCCCCAAATTACGGCTCTTTTCGGGAAAAGCGTACTGATCGGCCCACGAAGAAATGTAATAACCGAGCTTTCTTTCCAGTTCGCCGGGAAGCGTGAAATCTGTTCCGTTGAAATCCAGATGAAATACGGGATAGACTTTCCAGTCCTTCTCCAGCGCGTCTATCTTCAATCCTTTGAACAGTTCTTTCCTTCCTAAGAAATAGTTCTTCAAGGTAGAGACAAGAAGACTCTTCCCGAAACGGCGCGGACGGCTGAGGAAGTAAATCTTGCCTTCCTTTACCAGACTGTAAACCAAATCTGTTTTATCCACATAAACATAGCCGTCTTCTATCAACTGGTCGAAACTCTGGATTCCTATTGGGTACTTCATCTTGATACAATCTTACAATTTGACTTTTTAGATGCACACATACAAAAATAACTTTTTCTTTTGAAAGCAACTGTCATTTTGCTCATTTTTTCTTCTTCAGAAAAGGAAATTCAGCCCTCAGGTCAATCCTCATGCACAAACTGTGCAGGAGAAGAAGTTTCGAAAAATCAAGGAGAAACAGAAAACTTCCTAAAATAGGAGATGAAGAAAAACAAGAAAGCTGTTTCAGCAACAAAAAGAACACCATAAAGTGGAATAAACCTTCATTCAGTCATGCCAGGAAATTCCAAATTCACGCTTGAAATAGAAAATAATGTCCTCAAAAATCTTCATTTTAAGGCCTTCAAAAAAGACACAAGTGCGTTTGTCCGAAAACTCCTAAGCGTTTACCGAAAAACGCTTTGACGTTTGGAGTGAAACGCCTTTACGTTTGCCTCCGAACGTCAAAGCGATTTTTCCGGATTTTCATTTTTCATTCTCCCGGGACGACCGTTCCACTCTCCGTCTCCCCCTCTACAGATTATTGTGGAGCCGATGAGGTTTTCGGGTTCCAAAAGGCGGCTACACAGAAGAGGCTTTTTGCCGCCAGACACAGTTAGCAGAATCAGCCAATTCTATCCTTTTTGACAGGGATTTCTCAAAACAGCAAACATTCTGACAAAAAAAGAATGTCATTCCCGAAGCAAGAAAGACTCCTGAAAGCCTTTGCGGGAATGACATTCCTTATTTTAAATCATCTCTGGCGGCGCACTCACACGCCCTGCATCTTAAATGCCCAAAGATTTCTTTACTGCATCTACTTTTTCTTTGGCGTCGGCCAATGCACCTGCATAGCACTTCGGACAATGCATTTCGCCCTTGATTTCCATGTAGAACTTAATCTTAGGTTCTGTTCCGGAAGGACGTACAGAAACTTTTGTACCGTCGGCTGTAAAGAACTGAAGCACGTTGGAAGGTTCCGGCATATCCAGGTCTGTGGACTTTCCGGTGTTGTCGGTAGCCTTCAAGGTCTTGTAGTCTTTTACCAAAACCACTTCCGAGCCACCCAGTTCTTTCGGCGGACATGCACGGAAGTTTTCCATCATGGCCTTGATTTCATCGGCACCCGTCTTACCCGGTTTCACTACGTTGACAGTCACTTCCAGTGAGAAGCCGTATTCTACGTAGATTTCCATCAGTATGTCATACAAGGTCTTGCCCTGGTCTTTGGCCCATGCGCAGATTTCAGCCAGCAGTGAGCAGGCAGAAACGGCATCTTTATCACGTACGAAGTCTTCAGCCAGGAATCCGTAGCTTTCCTCACCGCCACCGATGTATTGTTCCTTGCCTTCACGCAGACGGATTTCACGGGCAATCCATTTGAAACCAGTGTAGCAGTCAAGCATCTTGATGTGGTTCTTGTCGGCCACTTTCTTAATCAGCTCTGTGGTTACGATGGTCTTCACGATGAACTCGTTGCCTTTCATCTTACCCATAGCGATACGGTTCTTGATGATGTAGTACAGGAAAATCAAGCAGGTCTGGTTACCGTTGATCAATACCCATTCGCCCTTGCTGTCCTTGCAAGCCATACCCACACGGTCGGCATCGGGGTCGGAAGCCATCACGATGTCGGCATCGATTTCCTTGGCCAGCTTGATGGCCAATGTCAGTGCTTCTGCATTTTCCGGGTTCGGAGATACCACTGTAGGGAAGTCGCCGCTCTTCACCATCTGTTCGGCTACGCAATGTACGTTTTCAAAGCCCCACAATTTGAGTGACTGCGGAATCAGTTTCATACCGGTACCGTGAATCGGCGTGTAGACAATCTTCAGGTCTTTCTGACGCTTGATCACTTCCGGGTCGATAGACAAGGTGTGAACCTGACGCAGGTATTCGTCGTCAATTTCCTTGCCGATAATCTGAATCAGTTCCTTGTTACCCTGGAACTTGATTTCGCTCACGCTGGAAATCTTGTTCACTTCGTCGATGATGCCCTTGTCGTGTGGAGCCAGCACCTGTGCACCGTCGTCCCAGTAAGCCTTGTAACCGTTGTATTCTTTCGGGTTGTGAGAAGCCGTGATGTTGATACCGCTCTGGCAGCCCAGGTGACGGATGGCAAATGACATTTCCGGTGTAGGACGCATGTCATCGAACAGATAAACCTTGATGCCGTTGGCCGTGAAGATGTCGGCAGAAATTTCCGCAAACTTGCGGCTGTTGTTACGGCAGTCGTGACCTACCACTACCGAGATGTCTTTCTTTCCGGCAAAGCATTTGTTCAGGTAGTTGGCCAAGCCCTGTGTGGCGGCACCTACCGTGTAGATATTCATTCTGTTGGAACCGGCTCCCATGATGCCGCGCAAACCACCTGTACCGAATTCAAGGTCTTTATAGAAGGCATCAATCAATTCCGACTTGTCGGGATTTTCAAGCATGCGTTTCACTTCAGCCTGTGTTTCGGCGTCGTAGGCAGCCGTCAGCCATGTCTGAGCTTTCTCAGTACACTGTTGAATCAATTCATTGTTTTCCATGATTATACTATTTAATAAATTAAATTACATATCAATAACACTGACAAAAATAGACCATTCGGATAAATTATCCTAATAAAAGACGACGTATTTTTTAGAGTCATTCCAAAAAGATTGCAGCTTCGGGATTTCTTAATATCTTTGTAACCGCTTAACAAATACGAAAAATGAGACAAAAAATGATACTGGCACTGGCCTTGGCGGGGGTACTCTCCGGACAGGCCCAGAATGTCACCGACAACTACTTCCGTTCTCCGTTCGACTTCCCGATTCTGCTCAGCGCCAACTTTGGCGAGCTGCGCCCCAATCATTTCCACAACGGACTGGACATCAAGACACAAGGGGTAACCGGCAAACCCATTTACTGCATTGCCGACGGCTATGTATCGCGTGTGGCGGTATTGCACGGAGGATACGGACAGGCTCTCTATATCACCCATCCCAACGGACTGACTTCGGTGTACGGACACGTGGTGTCATTTGCCAAGAACATACAGGCTTACGTGCGCCAGTACCAGTATGCACACGAAACGTTTACCTGCGACCTGAAATTCCAACCCGGGCAGTTCCCGGTGAAAAAGGGGGATATCATTGCCCTGAGCGGCAACGAGGGGGCTTCGGCTGGACCTCACCTGCATCTGGAGCTGCGGCAGACGGAAACGGGGGAATACATTGACCCCATGCCTTATTTCAAGCGTTTCCTGAAAGACAGCAAGGCGCCCGTGGCCAGCCTCATCGGCATTTATCCGATTCAGGGAGAGGGTGTGGTGAACGGCAGCACGCAAAAGAAGCTGCTCAACGTAAATGCCCTGAGACAGCCCATCCACGCATGGGGGAAAATCTATACGGGCATCAGCGCCAAGGATTACATGGACGGTACCTCGAACTTCTACGGCGTACACTCGGTCACGCTTTATGTGGACTCGGTACAGGTGTTCAACAGCACGACCGACCGGGTGCTGCCCGACGAAAACCGCATGATTAACGGGTTTACGGACTACGACGAGCTGACCCGCACGCGGCGATTGATTATGCGTTCCTATAAGTTGCCCGGCAACCGGCTCCGGCTGCTCCGCACGGATGAGAACCGGGGTGCCGTAGACATCCACGAGGAACGGGACTATCATTTCCGCTACGTGCTGGAAGACAATTTCGGCAACCGCAGAACGTATGCATTTACCATAAAGGGCAAACGGCAGGAAATTCCTGAATACAAGCCGGAGGCTGACGAGATGCTTTACTGGAACCGGACCAATGTCATCCAGCAACCGGGCATGGAGCTGGTGGTGCCCCGCTACTACGTATATGACAACGTGCCGCTCCACACCCGCGTCAAGGGGGACAGCTCGCACATCGCCTTCGACTATGTGCTGGATGCAGGACGGACACCTATCCACAGCTACTGCGACTTGTCCATCGGCCTGCGCCACAAACCGGTGGCCGACACCACGAAATACTACATCGTACAGAAGGCCGGCAAATGGCGGAGCTCCATGGGCGGAAAATACGAGAACGGATGGGTCAAGACCCGGATACGTTCCCTCGGTACTTTCTCTGTCGATGTGGATACCGTGGCACCGAAAATTACTCCCGTCGGACAGGGCGGATGGCGCAGCAACCGGCAAATCCGGTTTCGCATCAGCGACGCCGAATCGGGTATCGGCACCTACAAGGTGTACATTGACGGGAAGTTTGTCCTCTTCGGCCTGAAGAAAGGCATTCTGGTGATACAAGACCCGGAAAAGGTGAAAAAAGGAGTTCCCCACAAGGCCGAGGTGACCGTGACCGACCAATGCGGAAACACGGCCCGCAAGGAATACAAGTTCTGAAAGAATCAATAACTCAAATCATAAACAACCTACCTACATGAAAATGAAAAAAATAATGCTGGCTGTCTTTCTGCTGACAGCATGTATTGCCAACGGATGGGCATGTACCAACTTCATTGTCGGAAAGAAGGCTTCGGCCGACGGTTCCGTCATCGTTTCTTACTCGGCCGACTCTTACGGCATGTTCGGCTACCTGTGCCACTACCCGGCTGCCCAGCATGCACCGGGCGAAATGCGCGACATCTACGACTGGGATTCGGGCAAATACCTGGGCAAAATCAAGGAAGCCAAACAGACCTACAACGTCATCGGCAACACGAACGAGTTTCAGGTGACCATCGGGGAAACCACTTTCGGCGGACGTCCGGAACTGGTGGACAGCACCGGCATCATGGACTACGGAAGCCTGATTTACGTGGCCCTGCAACGTTCGCGCACGGCTAAGGAAGCCATCAAAATCATGACCGACCTGGTGAAAGAATACGGTTACTACAGCAGCGGTGAATCGTTCTCGATTGCCGACCCGAACGAAGCCTGGATCATGGAAATGATTGGAAAAGGACCGGGCGTGAAAGGGGCTGTATGGGTGGCTGTCCGTATACCGGACGACTGCATTGCCGCTCATGCCAACCAAAGCCGCATCCACAAGTTCGACATGAACGACAAGGAAAACTGCCTGTATGCACCCGACGTGATTTCCTTTGCCCGCGAAAAAGGCTATTTCAGCGGCAACAACAAGGACTTCAGCTTTGCCGATGCCTACTGCCCGCTCGATTTCAGCTGCCTGCGTTTCTGCGAGGCACGTGTGTGGAGCTTCTACAACATGTTCAGCAAGGCGACCGGTCAGTCTTACCTTTCTTATATCCAGGGCGAGAGCAAGGAGCCGATGCCGCTTTACGTAAAACCGGACCAAAAGATTTCGGTACGCGACATCCAGCATGCCATGCGTGACCACTACGAAGGTACTCCGCTCGACATCACCAAGGACATGGGTGCCGGCTGTTTCGAGATGCCTTACCGCCTGTCGCCGCTGACTTTCAAGGTGGACGGACAGGAATATTTCAACGAACGTCCCATCTCTACCCAGCAGAGCGGTTTCGTATTCGTTTCACAGATGCGTTCCAACCTGCCCGACGCCATCGGCGGTGTACTCTGGTTCGGTCTGGACGACGCCAACATGACGGTCTTCACTCCGGTGTACTGCAATACGGACAAGGTGCCTTATCCTTACCAGCAGGGACACGGTGACTGCGTAACCTTCTCATGGGATTCCGCGTTCTGGATTTACAACTGGGTGGCCGACATGATCCGTCCGCGCTACAACCTGATGGTGGAAGACATGCGCACCGTGCAGAACAGCCTGGAAGATACTTATGCGCAGGCACAGGAAGGCATTGAAAGCACGGCCTTGAAACTGTATCAGCAAGACCCGGCCAAAGCCAAGGAATTCCTGACCAACTACACGCAGATGACGGCACAGACTGCCGTAGACAGCTGGAAGAAACTGGGCGAATTCCTCATCGTACGCTACAACGACGGTGCCGTGAAACGTATGCAGAACGGACAGTTACAACGCCCGGCTACCGGCAACACGGCTCCGCTGGACCGCCCGGGATACAGCAAGGAATTCTTGCAGGAACTGGTGAAATCAACCGGCGAACGCTACAAAATGAAAGAACTGAAGTAAGCAGATTTTCTTCTGCTTTCTCGTTCTACAATCAAAAGTTATGATTATTTTTGCAAAAAATAAATACAAGCGAATCTGAAAAAACTCAATGATAGAGAAACATATCGTACTCGAAGATATTGACCCGGTGATCTTCTATGGCGTGAACAATGCCAACATGCAAATGATCAAGGCCCTGTTTCCCAAGCTGCGGATTGTGGCGCGCGGAAACGTCATCAAAATCATGGGAGACGAGGAGGAAATGTGCGCTTTCGAAGAGGCCGTCCTGGCTCTGGAGAAGCACTGCGTACAGTACAACTCGCTCAACGAAGAAGTGATTCTGGACATCGTGAAGGGCAATGCCCCGAAAATTGAAAAGACGGGTGATGCCATCGTGTTCAGTGTGACGGGCAAGCCGATTACTCCGAGAAGTGAAAACCAGCTGAAGCTGGTGCGCGAATTCGAAAAGAATGACATGATTTTTGCCATCGGTCCGGCGGGTTCGGGAAAGACTTACACGGCCATCGCCCTGGCGGTACGGGCCCTGAAGAACAAGGAAATCAAGAAAATCATCCTCAGCCGTCCGGCCGTGGAAGCGGGCGAGAAACTGGGATTCCTGCCCGGCGACATGAAGGACAAGATTGACCCTTACCTGCAACCACTGTATGATGCGCTTCAGGACATGATTCCGGCGGCCAAGCTGAAGGAATACATGGAACTGAACGTCATCCAAATTGCACCGCTGGCCTTCATGCGCGGACGTACGCTGAACGACGCAGTGGTCATCCTGGACGAAGCGCAAAACACCACCACCCAGCAAATCAAGATGTTTCTCACCCGAATGGGCATGAACACCAAGATGATTGTGACGGGCGACATGACGCAGATTGACCTTCCCGCCTCGCAGACTTCGGGACTCGTGCAGGCCATGAAAATCCTGAAAGACGTGAAAGGTATCAGCTTCATCGAACTGAATAAGAAAGACATTGTCCGCCACAAACTGGTGACCCGCATCGTGGAAGCCTACGAGAAATTCGAGGAAAAAGAGAAAGCGGAAAGAAAACAACTGCGTGCTGCCAGAGAAGCCGAAAAGACTCCACAGGCATGAACATAACGAATCCTATTCATTACTAAACATAACAAGACAATGAGCAAAGCATTAACAAAAACAGACTTCCACTTTCCTGGACAGAAAAGTGTGTATCACGGAAAAGTACGTGATGTGTACAACATCAACGATGAAAAGTTAGTAATGGTTGCTACCGACCGTATCTCGGCATTCGATGTCGTGCTACCGGAAGGTATCCCTTATAAAGGACAGATGCTGAACCAGATTGCAGCTAAATTCCTGGACGCTACCACAGACATCTGCCCGAACTGGAAACTGGCTACTCCCGACCCGATGGTTACCGTGGGTGTGATGTGCCAGGGATTCCCAGTAGAAATGATTGTACGCGGCTACCTTTGCGGAAGCGCATGGCGTGCCTACAAGGGCGGCGCGCGTGAAATCTGCGGTGTACGTCTGCCGGAAGGCATGAGAGAAAACGAGAAATTCCCTCATCCGATTATCACTCCGACCACCAAGGCCGAAATGGGTATGCACGACGAAGATATCTCTAAAGAAGAAATTCTGGCCAGAGGGTTGGCTACTCCGGAAGAATATGCCATCCTGGAGAAATATACACTGGCTTTGTTCGAACGCGGTACGCAGATGGCGGCTGAACGTGGCCTGATTCTGGTAGACACGAAATATGAATTCGGAAAGCACAACGGCCAGATTTATCTGATGGACGAAATCCATACACCGGACTCCAGCCGTTACTTCTACTCAGAAGGTTATCAGGAACGCTTCGAAAAGGAAGAACCGCAGAAGCAGCTTTCAAAGGAATTCGTACGCGAATGGCTGATGGCCAACGGCTTCCAAGGCAAGGAAGGCCAGCAGGTACCTGAAATGACTCCAGCCATCGTGGAATCTATCAGCGACCGCTACATCGAGTTGTTTGAGCACATCACAGGCGAAAGCTTCGTAAAAGGTGACACAGAAAACCTTGCCAAACGCATCGAAAAGAACGTAACAGACTATCTGATTCTTTAATCGAAGAACTGACTGATCTCCCTTTGTAGAATGATTTCCTTCATTCACAAAGGGAGATTAACTTATTTGTCCCAACTTAACTTTGCAGACATGTCTCATTATCCACAAGAAAATATCAAACCATACAACGAAAAAGAGGGCAAGGCTGCCCAGGTAGAAAAAATGTTCGACCACATCGCTCCGGCCTACGACAACCTGAACCACCTGATGTCGTGGGGCATCGACAAAAGCTGGCGACGGAAGGCTATCCGCTTGCTAAAGCCTTATCACCCGCAACACATCATGGATGTGGCTACCGGTACAGGAGACTTTGCCATTCAAGCCTGCCGGATGCTGCAACCGGCCGAACTGATTGGAACGGATATTTCAGAGGGCATGATGAACGTGGGACGTGAGAAAGTGAAACAGCTGGGACTTGACAAGCAAATATCTTTCGCCAAAGAAGACTGTACGGCACTCTCTTTCCCGGAAAACCGCTTTGACGCCATTACAGTGGCCTTTGGCATACGTAATTTTGAACATCTTGACCTGGGCCTGAAAGAGATGTACAGAGTGCTGGTGCCCGGCGGACACCTCGTCATTCTGGAACTGTCAGAACCGGAACATTTTCCCATGAAGCAAGGATATGCGATTTATTCCAAAATCGTAATCCCGGCACTGGGAAAACTTCTCTCGAAAGACCGAAGCGCCTATACCTATCTACCGCAATCCATCAAGGCTTTCCCGCAAGGAGAAATCATGCAGGAAATCATCCGAAAAGCCGGATTCAGCCAAGTGAAATTCCAACGGCTGACACTGGGGACATGCACTCTTTATTTTGCTACCAAATAACTAAATTCTTTGAACCTATGAGAAAATTTGGACTGATTGGTTATCCGCTTGGACATTCTTTCTCCAAGAACTTCTTCAATGAAAAATTCCATTCCGAAAATATTGATGCCGAATATGTAAACTTCGAAATTCCAAGCATCGAAGAACTGCCGCAAATTATCAAAACCAACCCTAACCTGGCAGGACTGAACGTGACGATTCCTTACAAGGAAAAAGTGATTTCGTATCTGGACGAACTGGATAAGGACGCACAGGCAATCGGGGCTGTCAATGTCATCAAAATAGAGCATACCAAGGGGGGCCCAAAACTGATTGGCTATAATTCCGACATTATCGGGTTTGTCCGTTCTATCGAGGCCTTGCTGGAACCTTATCACAAAAAAGCGCTGATTCTGGGCACAGGCGGGGCTTCAAAAGCCATTCATCAGGGGTTGAAACAGCTGGGACTGGAAACGCTGTTCGTATCGCGCAGCAAACACAATGATGAAGTTATTACGTACGAAGAAATTACACCTGAAATCATGCAGGACTACAAGGTCATCGTGAACTGTACGCCGGTGGGCATGTATCCGAAGGCCGACGAATGTCCGAATATCCCTTACGAACTGCTGACTCCGCAACACCTGTTGTACGACCTGCTCTACAATCCGAACACCACGCTTTTCATGAAGAAGGGAAGTGACCAGGGAGCCATCGTCAAAAACGGGCTGGAAATGCTCTTGTTGCAGGCTTTCGGGGCATGGGATATCTGGAACAGCTAACCACAGACTCAATACCCATTTTCAATGACCACAAAAAAGAAAATCCTCTGGTCGGCAGGCATCGTGATACTGCTGGTCGTGGGAATCGTCGTCGGGGGAGGTCTCTACCTGATTGACTTTGCGCTCCGCCCGGAAAACCGGGGGAAAAACATGGTGGAATCTGAAACTTTCATGCGAAAGGAATATCCTCAGATTGTCCAATGGCTGGACAGTCTGGAGGAACATCATGCGCTCCGGGATACGTTTATCCTCGCGCCCGACGGCATCCAGATGCATGCCTTTTATGCACACGCCTCCCGCCCTACTGCCCGCACGGCAATTATCGTACACGGTTATACGGACAATGCCATCCGCATGTTTCACATCGGGTATCTCTACAACCATTCGCTGGACTGTAATATCTTGTTGCCGGACTTGCGCTATGCGGGACTGACGGAAGGGGATGCCATTCAGATGGGGTGGCTGGACCGGAAGGACGTGATGCAATGGATAGACGTAGCACCGGCTTTGTTCGGCGATTCCTTACAGGCGGTGGTGCATGGCATCTCTATGGGGGCGGCCACTAGCATGATGCTGTCGGGGGAAGCGACGCCCGACTACGTGACTTGCTTCGTGGAGGACTGCGGCTATACCAGTGTGTGGGACCAGTTCAGCAAGGAACTGAAAGGATTGTTCGGCTTGCCTCCTTTCCCGTTGCTCTACACGGCCAGCTGGATTTGCCAGCTACAGAACGGATGGAACTTTCAGGAGGCATCGGCTTTGTCGCAAGTGGCGAAATGCCGCAAGCCGATGCTGTTCATCCACGGTGACAACGATGACTTTGTACCGACGTGGATGGTGTATAAGCTTTATGAGGCCAAACCGGCTCCCAAAGAACTGTGGATTACGGAGGGTGTGGACCATGCCCATTCCTACAAGCTGTACCCGGACGAATACACGGAACGGGTAAAGGCTTTTACGGAAAAATACTTACACTGACTCTCAGAAGAAGGCGGTCTTGAAACAGAAGCTCTGAACAGGCCGACTTACAATTCCTAAATAATACCCTAAAAAAATCTCCTGCTTCAGTCCTCATTTATCTTCAATGAAAGGACGAAAGCAGGAGATTTTTACGTTGGAATTCCAATTAATCAATTATTGACTTTCACGATTTTATTTCTTTGAGAGGGATGCTTTCTGTGTATCTGTTTGCCTCTCTCCGAATCAAGCCTGAAGTTCCTCACATTCTTTCAGCCACAACGCTGCACTGGCATCACTCGGCATACGCCAGTCGCCCCGTGGACTCAAGGAAACGGAACCGACTTTCGGACCGTCGGGCAAGCAAGAACGCTTGAACTGCTGGGCAAAGAAACGACGGTAGAAATTTGTCAGCCATTTCTTGATGGTCGTACTGTCGTACGTGCCGCGGAAAGCAATCTCAGCCAGATAGAAGATTTTGGCCGGACGGAAGCCGAAACGCAGGAAATGGAACAGGAAGAAGTCGTGCAGCTCGTAAGGGCCCACCAAATCTTCGGTCTTCTGCTTGATGTTGCCGTTCTCGTCGGCTGGAATCAGTTCCGGACTGATTGGGGTATCAATGATGTCGAGCAGGGTATTGCGGGACAAAGTATCCACTCCCGTCTGTGCCACCCAATTGACCAGATAACGAACCAAGGTCTTGGGGATGCTGGCATTCACGCCGTACATCGACATGTGGTCGCCGTTGTAGGTAGCCCATCCCAGGGCAAGCTCCGACAGGTCGCCAGTACCGATGACCAGTCCGCCCAGCTTGTTGGCGTAATCCATCAGAATCTGCGTCCGCTCGCGAGCCTGTCCGTTTTCATAAGTCACATCGTGTACCGACATGTCCTGGCCAATATCTTGGAAATGCTGGATGCAGGCATCCTTGATGCTGATTTCCTTCGTTGTCACCTGCAGGGAACCCATCAGGGAAAGGGCATTGTGATACGTACGGTCGGTGGTTCCGAACCCCGGCATGGTCACACCCACGATTCCCTTCCGCGGCAAACCCAGCTTGTCGAAAGTCTTGACACAGACCAACAAGGCCAGCGTGGAGTCCAGTCCCCCTGAAATACCCAATACGACGGTCTTGCAATGGGTATGCACCAGACGTTTGGCCAATCCGGCCACCTGAATGGAGAAGATTTCCTCGCAGCGCTCATCCAGCTGACGGCTGCCTGAAGGCACGAAAGGATGAGGTTCTATCGGACGGGTCAGACTCAGTTCACGCGAAGAAACCAGTTCCGTACTGACATGCTGTACGGGTATCTCCTGATGAGTCCGTACGCTGGCCGCAAACGTAGTGTTCACCAAGCGTTCCCCTCTCAGGCGTTCCACATCAATCTCACTGATGACCAGCTGTTCTTCGAAAGAGAAACGTTCGGAAGCGGCAAGCAGACTGCCGTTTTCGTAAATCAGGGCATTCCCCGCGAAAACCACGTCGGTAGTCGATTCACCAAAACCACAGGAAGAGAATACATATCCTGCCAGACACCGTGCCGACTGCTGTGCCAGCAAAGAACGGAGGTACTGGTGCTTGCAGATATTTTCCGTATCGGCCGACAGGTTGAAGATAATCTCGGCTCCTTTCAGCACCAGGGTAGAACTAGGGGGTACGGGCGCCCATACATCTTCGCAGATTTCTACGCCAAAGCAGACCTCCGGCGTATCGAAAAGCAAACGGGCACTCATGGGAACTACCTGTCCGCAGAGACGGACGGTGGTAGAATCGGGATGAGCCACCGACGGAGTGAACCAACGCTGCTCATAAAATTCTTTATAGTTAGGAAGGTAAGTCTTAGGCACGAGTCCCAGAATCTTTCCCTTCTGAAAAATCACCGCACAATTCATCAAAGTGGAATTCACCATGACTGGCATGCCGACAATGGAAATAATATCCAGCTGACGTGTGTTGTTGACTATCTGCATCAGGGCGAACTCTGCCTGCTCCAGCAACAAACTCTGGGCAAACAAATCCCCACAGGAATATCCGGTCAAATTTAACTCCGGAAAAACAATAATCTGCACACCTTTTCCATCGGCTATGACAATCTGTTTCTCTGTCTGCTGCGCATTAAACTTGCAGTCGGCCACCTTCACCGCCGGAATGGCTGAAGCCACTTTTACAAAACCAAATCTCATATAATTTGTTATATATAAATAGACAGTGCAAAAATAAACAATATTTACACATGCACCTACCTCGAAAGCGGAGATTTTAATAATCAAATACAAAGTAAAAAAAACAAAAAAGTAAAGATTCTATTTGCAAACAGAAAAAATCTTTGTATATTTGCCTTCGAATTAGAATTGTAATAATTACATAATTGAAAAATAGATATGACAGCATACGAATACCTGCTCAACCACCACATCAAGCCATCTGTGCAGCGCATTGCCATCATGGATTATCTACTGAAACACAAAACTCATCCATGCATTGATGAAATCTATACGGCACTGTGCAAGGAAATTCCTACACTTTCAAAAACAACAGTGTACAATACACTGAAATTGTTTGTGGAACAGGGGGCGGCAAAAATGCTGACCATAGACGAAAAAAATGCCTGTTTCGACGGTGACATGCAACCGCACGCACATTTCCAGTGCAAGGTTTGCAATAAAATATACGATATGCCTGTCAAAGTACATCTTGAAGAAACAGAAGCATTCCTGAAAGACGGATTTATCGTAGAAGAAGTACATCAGTATTACAAAGGTATCTGTCCGGATTGCACAGAAAAAAACATAATCAATAACTAAAAAACATAACTTATTAATATATAACTAACTACTTAAAATTTTAAACGTATGAAAAAATTTATCTGTACTGTTTGTGGTTACATCTATGAAGGTGAAGCAGCTCCTGAAAAATGTCCGATGTGTAAAGCTCCTGCTTCTAAGTTCAAAGAACTGGAAGAAGCTGAAGGTGGCTTGCAGTTTGTAGACGAACACGTTATCGGCGTAGCTAAAGGTTGCGACGACGAAATGATTAAGGACCTGAACAACCACTTCATGGGTGAATGTACTGAAGTTGGTATGTACTTGGCCATGAGCCGTCAGGCTGACCGCGAAGGTTATCCGGAAGTTGCAGAAGCTTTCAAGCGCTATGCTTGGGAAGAAGCTGAACACGCTGCTAAATTCGCAGAATTGCTGGGTGACTGCGTATGGGATACTAAGACAAACCTTGAAAAGCGTATGAACGCTGAATGCGGCGCTTGCGAAGACAAGAAACGTATCGCTACTCGCGCTAAACAGCTGAACCTGGATGCTATCCATGACACAGTTCATGAAATGGCTAAAGACGAAGCTCGTCACGGAAAAGGTTTCGAAGGTCTGTACAACAGATATTTCAAGAAATAATTGAAAGCACTGACTTTCATTACAAAAGAGAGAGACCACCTCGACCCACGAGGATGGTCTCTCTTTTTTTCATATCCACTCCGCTTCAGTTCTTTCAGGAGAATACCAGAGTACTTTAAAGAAAGTACCCGCAGTAGTTCTTTGGCTGTACTGGAGTGCTTCTTTGAAAGTTCTGGAATATTTCTTTAAAAGTAGGAGAAAAATATAACTTGATTAACGGACTGTTCTTCCCAACCATGTCAACTTGTGCCAAAGGGTTTCCAGCGGACCGCGTTTGAAATGCCGGAACCACCAATGGGAAAAAGCCAACTGCAACAGGAAGAAAACGATTCCCACCAACAAGCTGACAGTGGTACCACAATACTGATGCAAGGCCAATCCATAGCCGAAATACAGGAAACTTCCAATGACCGACTGCATAATGTAATCGGTAAGGCTCATTCTTCCGTAGGGCACCAGAATCTTCTGTATCTTGCCCTTCCCCATCCAATAGAGCAACAAAAACGCAGAGACCATGGTCAGCATAAAACAGAAATTATACCAGGAATTCAGGATGGTCTTCAGGCTGTCCAGCATCAAAGGCTGAGACACTAACGCAAAGACAAAGGCCTTGACAAAATAAAAGGCCACTGCCAGCGGAAGAGAAAAGCACAACACGTAGGTCCAGAAGCTGCGGGAACGTCCCAGGGCCGTTTCTGAAGATGAATCGAAATACCCCATCCGGCCAATCCACAGGCCGAGCACAAACAAGGCACAAGTCTGGAATACTCTGCCGTAGCACCATGCCCAGTTCAGACTGGCCAGCTGTCCGATAGTAAAATTCATCTTCACCATCTCCCACCAGGAATCTCCTCCCAGCTGCGGATACACGTCTCCTAACGAGAAAATCATCTGACGGGGTGCATAGTCCGGACTGAGCCATCCACACACCACTTTTATCCATTCCACCGGCTGAAGCATCAGTATGAAGGAAAGTATCAGCAAGGACCGGTTCTTCCAATGACGAACGGGCACCAGAATGAAACCCAGAATGGCGTAAAGCACCAATATCTCACCGGGAAAAAACAGGGAATTCACAAAACCGAATCCCAACAGCAGTACCAGTCTCCACATGTAGCGTCCTTTGAAATCTTCTCCACGTTTTGCGGCACTACGGCTCTGCAAATAGAAAGTAAAACCAAACAGCAAGGCAAAAATAGCATAAGCCTTTCCCGAAAACAGGAAGAACAACATATCCCACAACGTCTCATCCAAATGCGCCAATACCGGAGAAGAAGGTTCGGGAAAAGAATAAAAATTGAAATGTTCGATGTTATGGAGCAGAATAATCCCCATTACGGCAAATCCCCTCAGCGCATCAATGGCCAGGATTCGCTCTTTTTTCTGTATGTTTTCCATGAAAGATTCATATTAACAAAAAAGAAAACGGAAAACCGTTTCATTCATCATCCGGATTTCCGTTTTCGCGCCCAAAATGAAACACCTGTCAGCGATTCATTCTGTCTACTATTTCTTTATTCTCAATCCTTGGTAGAATCAGTTGCAGCAGCTGGAGTAGTTGTAGCAGCCGCATCCTTCTGAGGAGCAGCAAAACCTGCAGGAGCATTCAACGGATTAGTCTTCTGTTCTTTCACTGCCTGTTCCATGATAACTGAAGAACCTTCAGTCTGAGACGGAACTACGTATGCAGTAGCCACACTGACAATCACCATAAATGCAGCCAGTCCCCAAGTCAATTTCTCAATAAAATCGGTTGTCTTACGAACTCCCATAATCTGATTGGAAGATGCAAAACTGGAAGAAAGGCCTCCTCCTTTTGAGTTCTGTATCAATACGACAAAGCACATCAATACAGCTGCAAGTACCATTAATACGACAAATAATAAATACATTTTCTTTTATTTTGATTTAGCGTTAATAATCAACTTCTCTAAAAATCTAATTTGGTCTGCAAAGTAAGTATTTTTTTTCGGATATTTCAAATTTAATTTTTTAATAATTTCCAGTGCTTTATCATATCGTTGTTGTTTAACATAAATTTTAGCCAAGGTTTCTGTGAAATAATTTTCTTCCTCTTCTACTTCAGGAACTTCGTTCACAATCTCAGAAGGAGGCACTCCTTCTTTTTCTTCTTTTGAGGGAAGACAGGGCTCCTCCACACCTGCTTCTTCCGGCACCTGCTTTTCTTCCGGATGTTCTTCCTCTTTCGCGTTCTTTTCAATGAAACTGTCAATCAGTTCCTGCCCTCTGAGAGGAGCTACAGCCACGGTATCCCCGGCCTGGACTTCTTCCTCCAACACAGAAGTATAATCCACCGCTTCCGCAGGCAACGGCAACAGAGTCTCGGCTGAAGGCTCACTGGCATCGGCCAGGAAACGGTCTATCAAATCCAGCGTTCTGTCGTCCGAACCCGGATGAGAAGATTCTTTTGGCCCTGCATGCTGTTTGATTACGAAATGTTCCCCTTCAATTGCATAAAACAGCACACTCAAATCGGCCACAAACAACGCCCCTTTGCGCAATTCTTCCTGAAAAGAAGGATCGTGCAACAGAAACAGATTCTTCAAATATAAAATACGGGCTGTTTGAAAATAAGGATAACGTTCCAAAAGCTGACGCAATTCATAAAGACTCTCTGTCCCCAACGACTCTGGATGCTCAATCCATTGCTGCAAATGCTGTTGTATCATCATTTTACCAGTTGGCTACCGTCGCATTAAAAATTTGCTCTACAATTTCGTCGATCATCTGCTGTACGAGTTCCTCTTGCACGGAAGAAAGCTGCTGGCTGGCATTGTATTCACGACTGGCTGTAAACTGCTGGTCAGAGAAGTCTTCCGCATGATTTGAGTTGTTCACAAACCTCACGTTAACCGTCATTCGCAACTCAGCCATTGTAGAATATCCGTCGGAACCTACTCCCTTATTATAGGCATCATAGTTCGTGATTTCACCCGAAAGCTCCAGGTCCCCTCCCTGACGTACTTGCTTCAGACGCGTCTGCTGCATGTATTTATCCTGCAACGACGTGTTGAACATAGACTCCATCGGTCCCCATACAAATGCAGCCGAACGGTTCGGGAAGTTCTGGAAACTGATGGTCTTCACTTTATCATAATTAATGGAAGAACCGTTAAATTTATAAGACACCGTACATGCCGTAAGAATGCACAGCACTACCGGCAATACATATTTTGTCAGTCTGACATATTTTTTATTCAAGGCCATATTCTTTTATCTTTCTATAAAGTGTTCGTTCTGAAATTCTCAAATCACTGGCGGCATTTTTTCTTTTTCCATGATGACGCTCAAGTGCTTTACGAATCATTTCTTTCTCCACCTCAT
This sequence comes from Bacteroidaceae bacterium, assembly GCA_902362595.1. Taxonomy (GTDB): domain Bacteria; phylum Bacteroidota; class Bacteroidia; order Bacteroidales; family Bacteroidaceae; genus Phocaeicola; species Phocaeicola fibrisolvens. Next base: position 20,775 of record CABIXF010000016.1, read on the forward strand.
CCAATGACAAGTTTTCCTCCACATACTCTTCCGTATCCTGCACGTCCGACACATCGGCTGGTGTCACTTTCACATTGGAATCAACCGGTGAAACATTGCTTACTGAAGTCACATTGGATACTTTTCCAACTTCGGGCACCGGATTCAATACTACAGATGGGGGCTGCATCAGGCTGACCGGCGTTTCCGGAATGTAATGCATCGGTGCTGGAGAAGGCGGTGTCACAGTATTTCCTCCTGCCCGTTCCGCCATAATGTCATGTACCAGTTTTTTCAAATCCGTCACATCCCTCCGCATATCAAACAATACCTGATAAAGGAGCTCCCTCTCACTTTGAAAACCTTTCTCACTCCCTGGCTTTACTCCTCCCAGGAATGCAGGAAACTTCGACACAGCAGGCTGTGCGGGCAGATATCCTTGCAGAATCTCTGCCGTGATATCCCGATTAGGTTCAATAATCGAAATCTGTTCCGTGATGTTCTTCAACTGACGAATGTTACCCGGCCACGAGTAAGAAACCAGCATACGTCGCGCATCGTCCGTCAATTGGATAGACGGCATACGGTATTTCTCTGCAAAATCAGCTGCAAACTTCCGGAATAAAAGCGGTATATCATCCGGACGTTCACGCAAGGCAGGCACCTTAATCGGTACTGTATTCAAACGATAATACAAATCTTCCCGAAAGCGTCCCTCTGCAATGGCTTCAGAAAAGTTCACGTTCGTAGCTGCTACAATCCGCACATCCGTCTTCTGTACTTTAGAAGAACCTACCTTTATATATTCTCCGGTTTCCAGCACACGCAGCAGACGAGCCTGCGTAGAAAGAGGCAATTCTCCCACCTCATCCAGAAAAATCGTTCCACCGTTTGCTTCGGCAAAGTATCCGTTACGGTCACTGATGGCTCCTGTAAAGGCTCCTTTTTCATGTCCGAACAGCTCTGAATCAATCGTACCTTCCGGAATAGCTCCGCAATTGACAGCAATATACGGACCGTGCTTCCGTCGGCTAAATTGGTGAATAATCTGAGGGAAACTTTCTTTTCCGACTCCACTTTCTCCCGTAACCAGTACAGACAAATCAGTGGGAGCCACCTGCATTGCCACATCGATGGCCCGGTTCAATCCCTCACAATTTCCAATAATGCCGAACCGAAGTTTCACATTTTGTATTTCTGATTTTACCATATACTCCTCGATTATATGACAAAATTACAAAAAGTTTGAGACCCGTCCATGCATTTAGTAAAAATTAGAAGACTGTACGAATCATAAAGCGAATTCCCCATTTGCTGGCAGTAGGCAGTTCATTGTAGTTCAAGCGGCGTACATACTCCACATGCAACAACTTGAAAATGTTATGGATTCCCGCACTTACCTCTACATAAGGCTTTTTCGGATCCATCACATAACTTGAAGTATGGAAGTTTCCAGCTGCATCATAATGTCCCGGGAACAGCATCAGTTCCGAATCATTGGCATTCTGAGGAAGCAACGGGTTGTTTTTGTCTGTCAACGTCCCCCACAAGCATTTGATGCCGATAAACTCACGCCATTTCAGTTTTTTCAGCAAAGGAATGCGATTGAATATCTTTCCCTGCAAATTCCATGACACATCCAAAGAAGCATAACGGTCGTTCAGGAACTCCATGTTATTGATCAGATTGAATGTCTCATTCTGAATGATATACGACAAGTTTGCGGCAGGCATAATCAACAATGGGAAAGGTACTTTATTCCATTGTATGCCTCCCTTTATGCTTGTATCAATGTTACCCCACGAACTGAGCCACCAGCGTTTGTAGAGACTGATTTCCGTCATATTATAGGTATAATCACTTCCCAGTATACCCTTCAACCCCAGCGTATGCTGCAAAGTAAAGACCGGTGCATCCAAGTTAATCGGCAAACGACGCTGCTTGGTATTGACAAAAGTCTCACCCGGTGCATAGCGGAATGCCAAAGTAGCCTCAGCAAGAGAGAAATCTCTTGTATTATATGGAGAACGCACCCAGTCTGTACCGGTCAATTCTCCTGTAGCCAGTGCCTGCTGCAACTGATTCTCCTGTGCCATGGTCCGATAAAAAAGCTTTCCACAAGCTTCCAAGTTGGTATGCTTCAACATCAACGTAGTTTTCAAACCACTTTCCTTCTCCAGTTCATACTTCACGCTAGCTGTCCGTTCATAATTATATTGGTCGACGGTGGTCACCTTAAACGAGGTAAACACGTTATCCTTATCCGTCCCCATAAACTTGTCAGACGGCAACATGTTGTCGTATGAATACGAAACCGTCAACGAATTAATCGGATATTCCCTGGGCAAATATTCTTTTTTATTGAAAGAATATTCCACTTCAGCCTTATACTTCGACTTTTCGTCCTTGAAACCATACGCATAATATCCCCTCAAGAAGAGATGAGGATTCAGATTCGCCGTAGTTTGTGCAGAAGCTCTCAAGCGAAGCCCGTCAATATAATTACTGGATATCATTGTATTGATAGGACCGATATCCACTTTACTGGGCTTTCCTTTCACTCCAGTTTCTACAAAGTTCTCAATGAAAGCCTTTGCCACGAACATGATGTACTTAAACCCTTTTATCTTCGAGAGGTTATCCACAAACGAATCCATATTGTCTTCCGACTTGGTCAGCTCCGTCGGCCGATATTCCTTCCAGAATGAATCATCCCGCATCATGGCATTGACATCCTTTATTTCAGCTCCTTTTTTCTTAAAAATCTTTGCCGGAATCTCATCAAATCCAAAATCGGAATAACGGGTCTGTCTCCTCACCTGAAATGAGCCTAAAAGTTTCTTCAGGTAAGACATTTCACACAACATATCATCTTCCATCAAAACCCATTCCCCTGTAGACAACTGACCGAATTTCTGCTCAATAATCATATTATCTACAAAGTTGATATCTGTCTTCTTCGGAAGATTCATCACACATTTATTTACCCGATAAGTGGAATCGGCCAAAATATACAAATGCCCTGTAAATCCAAAATCCTGAGAATTATTAGGCACAAAAGTCAGGTGGAAACACTTTTCGCGTTCCACCATCACCGTATCCATGATGTAATACTTATAAAAGTTGATTCCCGCATTTGAAATCGGACTGTCGAAAGGATACTGAAGGAAACGAAAACGATCCTGATAGATATTGATATCCTGAAATACATCCTTCAACACCGTCGACAACATATCTCCCGTATTGAACAGTTCATTCACTCCGGTAGAGTTAATCCCCTTCACAATCGTCTTTTCATCGTGAGGCTCTTTCCGATAGAGTTTTTCTGTTACCGTTTCATCTACAGATATAGGCAGAATGTTCTTCCCCGTCACTTCGCACACCTCCACCTGGTCGCGAAAAAACGGATATTTTTTAAACAAATTAGATTCACGAAGCGAATCCGTTGTTATATTATTCAGTGAAAAAGTAATCTTCTGATATTTATTGTAATGATAAAAGTCATTCACTCCCAAGTCATTCAACTTTTTAGCAGCAATAACTTTCTTCATCATTTCTACCGCCGGATTGTTCTTCCGGGAATATTTTTCTTTTTTAGGTTTTACGATTACTTCATCCAACACCAAATCCGGCTTCATCTTCACATCCAGTTTCTTTGTGTTGACCGACACATTACGCACCTCCGTGCCATATCCTACCATAGAAAATGTCAGCTTCGTCCATCCCGGATGAACAGATATTGTGTATTGTCCATCTATATCAGTAATGGTACCCACTCCTTTTCCATCATAATATACGTTCAAATAAGGAATAGGATCACCTGTTTCGGAATCTGTTACTACACCTTTAATCTGTGCTGAAAGTTTCACAACTCCCAGACACAAAACAAATAAAAAAAACAATCTTTTTATCATACCTGAATTTAATACTTAAGTAATATACACTTAACCATTTTGTAAAAGTACATAGTGTAAAGGTCTCCTACAAATTTCACTCCCTGAAAAATGACATTCTTACCTTTTTTTATGAATAATGGAATATATTTTTTTTCGTTCAACAAGAAAAACCGGTAATGAAATCATCTTCCACTACCGGTCCCCAAAAATATCTGTCAAAGATATAATCTCTCGTCAATCAATCTCTTCATCGGCCTCGTATCCTCCCATCTCACGCAAGGCATTTTTCAACATCACATATTGCTGGAACAAATGGTTCACAGGAATTTCTCCCTCTGTATAATTGTGCATCGGACTCTTCAAGAAGAAGCTTAAAAAACGCTGGATACCATAACGTCCTGCACGAGCCGCCAAGTCGCTCAGTAAGACAAGGTCCAAGCATAATGGAGCCGCCAGAATGGAGTCACGACACAAGAAATTAATCTTAATCTGCATCGGATAGCCCATCCAGCCGAAAATATCAATATTGTCCCATCCTTCCTTATTGTCATTACGGGGAGGATAATAATTAATACGTACCTTATGATAATAATCGGAATACAAATCCGGCTGATTTTCAGGAGCCAGTATAGATTCCAGCGTAGACAGCTTGCTCACCTCCTTGGTGTGGAAATTAGCCGGTTCATCCAATACCAGTCCGTCACGATTCCCCAGGATATTGGTAGAGAACCATCCGGAAAGGCCCAGGCAACGCGTACCGATAATCGGCGCAAAGCCCGATTTCACCAATGTCTGCCCGGTTTTGAAGTCCTTGCCAGCAATCGGCATCTTAGCCTTTTCAGCCAGTTCCCACATAGCCGGAATGTCAACCGTAGTATTCGGTGCCCCCATGATGAACGGTGCTCCTTCCGCCAAAGCCGCATACGCATAACACATGGAAGGAGCCACATGTTCCCGGTCATCCTGCTTCATGGCGTTTTCCAAAGCAGACAATGTGCCATGCACTTCTTCACAAACCGGTACATAAATTTCAGTAGAAGCCGCCCACAACACCACCACACGTGAACAATTATTTTCCGCCTTAAACTTGCGAATATCTTCCCGCAATTGTTCCACCATCTCCCAGCGGGTGGCACAATCCTTCACATTGTTTCCGTCCAAACGTTTGGCATAATTATGGTCGAAAGCGGCTTTCATCGGTACAATCTTTTCCAATTCCTCCTTCACCGGGCGAATGTCCTTTTCACGCAACACCTCACAATTCATAGCCGATTCATAGGCATTGGCCGGATACACATCCCAGGCGCCGAACACCATATCATCCAGTTTGGCCATCGAAACAATTTCGCCATAATGCAGGTATTTCTTTTTCTCTCCGCGTCCGACACGAATCTTATCATACTGTGTCATAGCACCTACCGGCTTGGCCAGCCCCTTACGCACCATTAAAACTCCGGTCATAAATGTGGTAGCTACAGCTCCCAGACCCACACACAAAACACCCAGCTTACCTTCAGCGGGTTTCACATTCATTTTTTCCATTTCTAAATTTCTTTTTTTCTTTCACTTTCTGTCCTTTCCGAGAGTTCATCACTTTGAACATTCCAAAAGGACAAACTGCTCAAAGTTAAACTTTTGTTTGATTAAACCAGCATTTTACTTCCTCTTTTATTGGAATATACGTAGAAATAAGACACAAATTCAGAAGAAAAAGCCATCAACAGTTTCCACAGACAGTAAAATTATCCGTATCTTTGCAAGCGCATATAAAAAAAGAAATACCCAATCCATGAATGATATTTGTTGCATCGGACACATTACATTAGATAAAATTGTGACTCCAAAACAAACTACTTACATGCCGGGAGGCACTTCGTATTATTTTTCTCACGGAATCCGCCGGTTGAATGACTTCAAAAACTACAAACTGGTCACAGCGGTTGCACCCAGTGAATACGGCATTGTGGAAGAAATGAGAAAGGAAGGTCTCCAAGTGGAAGTCCTCCCAAGCCGTCATACGGTGTACTTCGAAAATACATACGAAGAAAACCAGGACAACCGCTCCCAGCGTGTACTGGCAAAGGCCGACCCTTTTACGGCAGATGCCCTCAAGGACGAAAATGCACGCATCTTCCATTTGGGAAGTTTGTTGGCGGATGATTTTCCATTGGAAGTAGTCAAAGAACTGGCGCAAAAAGGTACCTTGGCCGTAGATGCACAAGGATATTTGCGGGAAGTGAAAGGCGAACAGGTATATCCTGTAGACTGGCATGAAAAGAAAAAAGCATTGAAATACATTGACATTCTGAAAGTCAACGAACACGAAGCAGAAGTGCTGACAGGATTCAAGGACCCGCAGCAAGCCGCCCGCCAGTTGGCCCAATGGGGAGTAAAAGAAGTTCTGCTGACCTTGGGCAGTTTGGGAAGCATTATCTATGCCGAAGGTAAATTCTACAAGATACCAGCCTACGCCCCGAAAGAAGTGGTGGATGCCACAGGATGTGGAGATACCTATGTACTCGGTTATCTGTACATGCGCAACAAAGGTGCATCCTATGCAGAAGCCGGATGTTTTGCTGCCGCCATGTCGACCATCAAACTGGAAAAATCAGGTCCTTTTTCCGGAACGGAAGAAGAGGTGTGGCATATCCTGCAAACCGACAAGGCTAAGCCGGAAGTGCTGGCTGCCAAATAAGCAAAACAAAATATTACATTATAAAGAAAGGGTTTGCACACTGAATCACTCAGCTGCAAACCCTTGTTTTTTACCTGTCATCGGTTCTCGGATTATCCCATCTTACCCGTCAGATAAGCACGGGTACGTTCGTCAACCGGATTCTTAAACATTTTTTCCGTATCATCGTATTCAATCAGTTCTCCCATATACATGAACATGGAGCGGTCGGAGATACGCATTGCCTGCGACATGTTGTGTGTCACAATCAAGATGGTCACCTCCTTCTTCAGCTGATCCATCAGGCCCTCAATGTGCTTGGTGGCAATCGGGTCCAAGGCAGAAGTCGGTTCGTCCATCAACAGTACATCCGGCTGAAGTGCCAGTGAGCGGGCAATGCACAAACGCTGCTGCTGTCCTCCGGACAGGAAGGTACCCCGCTTGGTCAAGGCATCCTTCACCTCGTCCCACAGGCACACGTTTCGCAGGTTGCGTTCCACGATTTCATCCTTCTGCGACTTGGACAGATGGATACCGTTCAGAATATATCCGGCCAACACATTGTCGTAAATATTCATGGTTGGGAAAGGGTTCGGGCGCTGGAACACCATACCGATGCGGCGACGTTCTTCCATCGGGTGCATCTGCAACACGTTCTCCCCGTTCAGCAAAATCTCACCCGTCACACGGATATTTTTATATAGCTCGTGCATACGGTTCACTGCACGCAGCAAGGTACTCTTTCCACATCCGGAAGGCCCCATGATGGCCGTAATCGTATTTTTTTCAATATCGGCCGATACGTGTTTCACGGCCATCACACTGCTGGTGTACGAGATGCACACATCTTTTATCTGGAGAATCGGATTCTTTATATTTTCCATTTCTTTGCAATTCGTTTAGCTAATAAATTCAGACATAACACAAAAGTCAACAGGAACAGGGAAGCTCCCCATATCAGGCTCTGCAGGTTCGGATCGTTGAAGAATTCCCAAATCAGCAACGGCACGGCCGACATCGGCTTAGTCATGTTCCAGCTGATAGCCGCACCTCCTAAAGCCGTAAACATCAACGGGGCTGTTTCACCTACCACACGCGAGATGGCCAGCAAGATACCGGTAAAGATACTGCCCAAAGCGGAAGGTAACATCACCTTCAACATCACCCGCCAATAGCTTCCTCCCAAAGCCAGTCCGGCTTCTTTCAACGTTTCCGGAAGCACCTTCATGGTTTCCTCCGTAGAACGGATAATCAACGGCAGCATCATGATGAACAGGGCCACACTTCCGGCAATGGCCGAATATCCTTTCATCGGCACCACCACCCAGATGTAAGTGATAATACCAATAATGATGGACGGAGTTCCCTGCAGCAAGTCGGTCAGGTAACTGACAATCACCGCAAACCAACTTTTTCTGTATTCCGAAAGACAAATACCACAAAGTATCCCTACCGGAATGGCTACTACAGCCGCCAGAATCAGCATCAGGAAGGTTCCGATAATTCCGTTGGCAATTCCTCCCGGAATGGCTTCTCCGGCAGAAGCGGCCATCATTGCCTTATAGGCATTTGGCGTGGCTTCCGTGATGAACGACCAGCCCAACTGTCTCCATCCTTTCACCAATACTTCTCCCAGTATGGCCAGCAACGGAATTGCAGTCACTCCCGACAGTACACATACCAAGATGTAAAGCAACCGGCTCTTCAGGATACGCAATTTTATATTATTTCCATACAACATAAATTCTTCTTTTTAGAGAGTTAGACATGACGGGCACGGCGAATCAAAATCTTACCGATAATATTGATAATGGCTGTAATCAAGAACAACAGCAATCCGATGGCTATCAGTGAAGACAGTTTCAAGCCATCCGCTTCTCCAAACTGGTTGGCAATGATACTCGCCATGGTGTTTCCCGTGGTACGCAACGTGTCGGGCATCTGGTTGGTATTACCAATCAACATGGTTACCGTCATGGTTTCTCCCAATGCACGGCCAATGGCCAAAATGTAAGAAGAGAAGATACCGGAACCCGCCATTGGGAAAATCACTCGCCGGATGACTTCTGCCCGTGTCGCTCCCATGGCATAAGCCCCTTCCTTCAAATCAGAAGGAACCATCTTGATGAACTCCGAACTCAGTGAAGCTGCATAAGGCACAATCATGATGGCCAGCACAAACGAAGCGGTCAGGATACCCGAGCCTTGCGGTGACAAATTCAAATGCATGAACACCGTACGAAGTACGTAAAATCCCCACAGACCATAGATAATAGAAGGAATACCTGCCAGCAAATCAATCACAGTTCCCAGTATGGCGGCAATTTTCTTTCCGCGGAAATATTCACCGGTAAACAATGCGACAGGAAGAGAGAAAGGAATACACATCAGCAAGGCCAATATAGTGGTCAGCAGTGTACCTGTAATAAAAGGAAGAGCGCCATAACTTTCTTTGCCGGCGGTGGTCACCCAGTCGTCCGAGAAAATGAAGTTCCAGAAGCCGAATGTTTCAAAAGCTCCAGAAGCGTCAACGGTGAGGGAGTAAATAATTCCCCCACCAATGACTGGTATCACAATCGCCGATAAGATAAGTAAGACTTTAAAAATTTTGTCTTGCATAATCTTTCGTCTTAATTATTTAAGAATCGGCTGTCCATCGTAAGTTACAGCTTTCAGATTCTGAAGGCTGAGTTCTACGGCCTTCTTAGGCAGCGGAGCATAGTGTACGGTAGCCGTAGTCTGCTGTACGCTGTCGCTCAGCATATACTGCATCAATTCCAAAGTAGCTTTTGCCTGATTCAAAGAACGTTCTGCGTAATGCTGTTCCTTGTAAATCAACAGCCAGGTGAAGCAGCTGATAGGATAAGCGCCGGCTGCATCGGCATCTGTAATAGAGCAGCGTGTATCCTGAGGAATGTCACCGGCAGCAGCCGAGATACTTTCAGTAGAAGGCGTTACCAGTTCACCGCGCTTGTTGTACACACTGGCATACGCAATTTTCTGTGCGAAAGCATATTCAGAACCGATATATCCCAATGAGTAAGGAGTCTGTGCGATGATTCCAGCCACACCCGGATTACCTTTTGCAGCCTGTCCTACCGGGAAGTCGACCGTCTTTCCTGCTCCATAAGTGTTCTTCCAGTTTTCACTGACTTTTGACAGATAATCGGTAAAGATGAAAGTTGTACCACTACCGTCTGAACGGTAAGCCAGGATAATTTTCTTGGCCGGCAGTGTCACATCCGGATTCAGTTTCTGCAAACGGGCATCGTTCCAGTCAGTAATCTTGCCGGCATAGATATCGGCAATCACGTCACCCGACAGGTTCAGTTTCACTACATCCGGCAAGTTGTAAGCCATCACTACAGCTCCCATACAGGTCGGGATGTGTACCACCGGCTGCATTTCCTTCATTTCATCGTCGCTCAAGAACGCATCACTACCGGCAAAGTCTACGATGCCATCCTTCAGGTTACGGACACCACCGCCACTACCGATACCTCCGTAAGATACCTTGTCGCCGGAAGTAGCATTGTAGTTCTCGAATGACATATTGTAAAATGGCAAGGGGAAAGTGGCCCCTGCACCAGTCAGTTCCACGGATTCACGTCCATTAGCAGATTTCTGTCCACCACAAGCTGCGAGTGACAAAGCCATCGCTCCAGCAATTAAAGGCAAATAAAACTTTTTCATTGTGTTATACATTTATATAAGTTATGAATCTATTTGTTTTTCTCGTCTCACATCTCAAATGGCAAAGGAAGCGTTCAGATACACATAGCTCGACAGCTTTCCTCCCTCTGCTTTCGGCGACCAAAGGCGAACGTTCGGCGCCAGCTTCACGTACTTGCCCAGTTTGAACTCCGCTCCCAGCATACCGGCCATTCCGTCGGCATCCTTGTTCCAGTCATTCTTGGAAGAAAGCATGTCCCAACGCCCGAAAAGACCGATTTTCTTGTTCAGCTGAGCCGAAGCGTACACTGACACACCATCCTGGTCACAACCATCCACATATTTAGCATTGGTTTGGTAGTTATATTCAGCTGCCACCGAAAAGGCATCATTTTTATACCCCACAAAGGCCGCCAGATTGGTAATCCCTTTTTCACCTTCTTCCACCGCCTCATTATAAGAACCATACGCGCGAACCACAAGCCCTTTTACCGGAGTCAGCGTGACGCCAGCCCCATATTGCAAACCGTCTTTCACCTGCACCTTCTTATAACCTTCTCCGTTGGCCACAATCACATCAGCCGAAACCACCTTATTGAACTTATAGGCTACAGAGAATGCCAGGTCGGCACTGCTTCCGAACTTGTATTCATCCTGAAAAGACTTCATCACATAACGCTTGCCCCAGAAATCTTCCTGTAGCTTGAACTGTGTGGTACTGATTAATCCGGCGTTCAGCGTCCATCCTTTCTGCTTCCACGTAATCTGTGCGTTCTTGATATAACCGATACGATGGTAATCACCTACATCCTGCGACTGACCGAAGTCCACCACTGCCTTCATCTGCAAACCGTGAGGCAAGTTGTATTGATAACCCAGATACGCGCGGTCCAATCCAAATCCCCTGTCATCATTCACATGGCCGAAACCGGAATGCACATCAGAATAGATGGTAATAATAGCCGCACCTTTTTTTTCGGCGGGTTCCGACTTGTCGGGATTACTCTCAGCAAAAGTTGGCACCGCAACACAGGCACATGCCATCAAAAACCATGAAATTCTTTTCTTCATCTTTATCTTTTTGGAGATTTATATTTTTGACACTGCAAAGGTCTTGAATTGGTATTACAAATAGATGTCATCCACTTAAAGAAAATGTAACACCCTGTTACAAATGTATTACAAAAGCAGAATATCGCCTTCCGAAGTCTCTATTGCAAAAGAAAACGATCGATTCAGAAGACGATATTCAGCTTATTCCCAACAATTTATCTTCCTTCAGTTTCACTAACCAAAGGATAAATGAATCTGGTTACTTAATTTCCAGTGTTACGATAGATTTGGCCGGTAATTTGATTTCCAACCCGTTTTTGGTCAGTTTGGCACCTTTGAAATCAGCCAGTTTCACCTTGTCAGGCTGTTCAAACGTATTATAATCGTCTATATTGTCGGAGGTCAGAATACGGCCGGTCACCGATTTGGCTTTCACGTCACCCAACGTCAGCGTGATGTCCTGTGATTCTTTCAGGTCAATGTTCGACAAGGATACATGGATGGCTCCGGCTTTATCGCGGGAAGCGGTGGCACTGACCATCGGCACAATGCGGTCGTCGCGTACGATTTTCCGTTCACACTGTAAATCCAAAGGCAGATAGGTGGCATCCTGATGCACATTATACATCTGGAACACATAATAGGTCGGAGTCAGCACCATCTTGTCGTCCTTTGTCAAAATCATGGACTGAAGCACATTGACCACCTGTGCGATGTTGGTCATCTTCACACGGTCAGTGTACTTATGGAAAATGTCCAGACTCAAGGAAGCCACAAACGCATCACGCAGCGTGTTCTGCTGGTAAAGATGCCCGCTAACGGTGCCCGGTTCTTCATCCCACCAGGTTCCCCATTCGTCGACCATCAATCCAATCTGCTTCTTCGGGTCGTATTTGTCCATGATAGCAATGTGGCGTTTCAGCACGTCTTCAATTTCACGGCACTTACCTACCGTCCAGTAATAATCCTCGTCGTTGAACTTGGTAGCCGAACCTTTGCTGCCATCCCAACCCAATACCGTATAATAATGCAAGGAAATACCATCCATGCGATGTCCGATGTTCTTCATCAGCACCTCGGTCCAGTTGTAGTCATAATCGCTGGCTCCACTGGCAATCTTAAACAGACGGTTGCCGTCGTAATTGCGGCAATAAGTGGAATAACGGCGATACAAATCGGAATAGTATTCCGGACGCATGCTGCCACCGCATCCCCAACTTTCATTTCCGACGCCGAAATATTTCACCTTCCACGGTTTTTCACGTCCGTTTTCCTTTCTCAGTTTTGCCATCGGGCTTCCCTGTTCAGAGGTCATGTATTCCACCCACTTGGCCATTTCTTCCACACTTCCGCTACCTACGTTTCCGCTGATGTAAGGTTCACATCCCAGCATTTCGCACAGGTTCAGAAATTCGTGCGTACCGAAACTGTTGTCTTCCACGGTACCTCCCCAGTTGTTGTTGACCATGCGCGGACGTTTTTCACGCGGACCGATGCCGTCCATCCAGTGATATTCATCGGCAAAGCATCCTCCCGGCCAACGAAGTACAGGCACTTTCAAAGCCTTCAACGCCTCGAATACGTCTTTACGATACCCGTTGATGTTCGGTATCGGCGAATCTTCTCCCACCCAGAGACCACCATAAATACAGGTACCCAGATGTTCGGCAAACTGACCATAAATTTCTTTGTTGATGATTTGTTTTCCCTGTTCCGGATGAACAGTCACTGTAGCCTTTTGTTGGGCAAACAAAGGCATCGCGGCAAAAAAAGCCAACCCTAGAATTGCATTTTTCATAACTTTATTGATTTTATTTTGTCGTTTTTCACCCTACAAAAATAAATAATTTTCCTACGCATAAGGTGTACAACAACACACTTTCAGGAGGAGAATTGAACATTCCCTTAAAAATACTTGAAAAATAAACTCCAAAGCACATATTCCTTCCCGTCTTCGCAACAGGATACCAAGTTTTCTACTACTTTTGCATCCAAAATTATTTCACATGCATTCTAAGAAACGAATTATTCTTTGGTCTGTCATAGCGACCGTCCTTCTAGCAGGAATCATCAGCATCTTCTGTCTGCTGTTCAACCGTCCGCTTCAGCTCACGCAGCCCACCTTTATTTACATTGACGGCGACGACACCGCTGATTCGGTTTATGTCAAGATACAGCACGACCTGCATGGAAAGCACCTGGCAGGTTTCCGCATGCTTTCACGCTTCAAATCTTATGACAAGCATATTCACACTGGAGCTTACCGCTTTGACGCGCAGACCAACACCCTGACCTTGTTCCGTCGTCTGAGCAGCGGACACCAGACACCGGTAAAAGTAACCATCCCCAGCGTCCGTACACTGGACCGCCTGGCACATTCACTGGACCGCCAACTCATGGCCGATTCCACGGAAATTTTCACGCTGATGTGCGACAGCAGTTTCTGTGATTCTTTGGGATTCACCTACGAAACGCTTCCGGCACTCTTTATTCCGAATACCTACGAGGTGTACTGGAACATGCAGGCGAAAGATTTCTTCCAACGTATGAAAAAGGAATACAACCGTTTTTGGAACGAAGAGCGGAAAGCGAAGGCAAAGGCTGCCGGACTGACTCCGGTGGAGGTGAGCACACTCGCCTCCATCGTGGAAGAAGAAACTGCCAACCGGGGAGAGATGCCCATGGTGGCCGAACTCTATCTGAACCGTCTGCAAGCCGATATGCCGCTGCAAGCCGACCCTACCGTGAAATTCAGCTTACAGGAATTCGGCCTGCGTCGCATCCTCCACAAGCATTTGGAGGCAGACAGCCCCTACAACACCTACAAGCATACCGGACTTCCTCCCGGACCTATCCGCATTGCTTCTATTCAGGGCATAGAAAGCGTGTTGAATCATGCACAACATGACTATCTTTATATGTGTGCCAAGGAAGATTTCTCGGGCACGCATAATTTTGCCGTCACCTTTGCCGAACACCAGGCCAATGCGCGCCGTTACCAGCAGGCGTTGAACAAGAGAAACATCCGTTAGGCTTACCTAACGGACGGATTTCCAAAACTGCATGAAACGGGAATAAGGACCGTAGCACACCAGGCCGTCGCCTTGCTGCAATGCATAGTCCTCGGGGAATGCATTGGAAACTTCGCGTTCAAAGACGGAGATTCCCAGAAAATTCTGAACCTGCTTTCCCTTTATTAGCGAAATCAGCTTGATGCCGAACTCCTGCTCCAGATTCAGTTCGTTCAGGTGATAACCTACCAGTTTGGAAGGTACCACAAACTTGAACACATACGTATTTTCGTCAATCTGAAACAACTCGGCTCCTCCGTCCAATTCCAGCTGCTGCGCCAGCAAACGGGCAGCATCCTGCTCGGGAGTCAGGATACGGTCGATGGAAAAAGCTTCCAGCACCGCCTTATGCACCTCATCGACAGCCCGGGCATAGATACGTTTCACCTTCAGTTTCTTCAGCAGCGACACAATGCGGACCGAGGCCCCGAAATTGTCGCCTATCGCCACAATGGCCGCATCCACGCTTTTTAAAGGCAGCACGGAAAGAGCCGTCTCATCCGTAGCATCGAGCACAAACGACGCCGCCATGCGGTCTTTCACACTGTCCACATGCAGGCTATTGCTGTCGACCCCTGCCACTTCATGCCCCATGGCAGTCAGTTCCATTGCCAGCATACTGCCATAATGGCCCAAACCAATAATCAGATATTTCATACGTCAGTTGATGATAATGTTGTCACTTGGATATTTGTAATTTCGTTTTCTCTCCTGCCGTACCAGTCCGGTGAGTAGGGTAAACGCTCCTACACGTCCTACGTACATCAGCAGGATAACCAGCAGCTTGCTGGCATCACCCAGCGTGGGCGTCAGGTTCAGGCTGGACCCCACAGTGCTCAATGCCGACACACATTCAAAGGTCACCGCCAGCAGTCCGGCCTGCGGCTCTAACATACTCAACGCAAAAATAGCTACGAAAGCCAGAAACAGATAGAGCATCATGGCCGCATTGGAACGCCGAATGGAATCGTGCGAAAGTTCCCTCCGCAAAATGGTCACCCGGTCGGCTCCACGTATCACAGCCCACAGGTTGATCAGCACCACAGCACACACATTCACCTTCACACCGCCAGCCGTAGACTGTGTGCCCCCTCCTATCACCATCAGTACAATCATGAGCAGCAGGGTCTGTAAGGAGAGCGACGTGAGACTCACACTGGCAAAGCCTGCCGTACGCGGACAGGAAGAATTAAAGAAAGCATGCACCCACTTATCCAACACCGGCATCCCGGCAAACGAATGGTTCCATTCCAAAGCTGCTATGACCAACGTACCTCCTACCAGGAGTATACCTGTGGCCACCAGCACAATCTTGGTGTTCAAGTTATACAGATGCACTTTCTGACGGAACCGACCGGCACGATGCAACACCCGCCATTTCAGATAACCCAGGTAGTAAGCTACGGTTTCATAGAGGTTGACCAATATCGGGAAACCGATTCCTCCCAACGCAATCAGAAGTCCCAAGGTGACATACAGCAGATTATGTTCCTGCATAACCGCCGGATTGCTCATTCCGCCGGGCAAGGTGGAAAAACCGGCATTACAGAAGGCCGATACCGAATGAAAAGCCGAAAAAAAGAGTTCTTCCCGCAAATTCATCCCCAGCGTATCATGGATGCTGAACCAAATAACGGCCATTCCGACCCCTTCGATGGCCAGCGTGAATCCTAATATATATAATAAGGTAGATAAAAGGGAGTTCAACGAATTGGAACTGATCATGTCGCCCACCATCAACTGGTTGTAGAGCGAAGTGTTTCCCATGAAGAACATGGCGAAAAAGCTAGTCAGCGTCATCACACCCAAACCACCGATTTGAATCAGCAGAATAATCAGTACCTGTCCCTCCAGCGTAAAAGTGGAAGGCACATCCACACTGACTAGTCCTGTCACACAGGTGGCACTGGTCGCGGTGAACAAGGCATCAATGAAGGATATTCCCTGATAAGTGGCGCGAGGCAGCATCAGCAACCCCGTTCCCACCAGAATGAATACCAGGAAACTGCCGGCCAGAATCAACGACGGATTGGTGCGCTTGCCCAACAGCCGGACCAGAATACCCGAAAGCTGAGAGAACGAAAGCAACAACAACACCGCTCCCTTGTAAAATGTATGATGGAAGAAAACCCACACCCAATATACGCCTGTAGTCTCCTCCGGTTTCTTGAAAATGACGGGCAACAACGTGAGATAGAGTAGTATGGTAAGAATCCAAGTCCAAGGTGTGAACTTGAACGGAGAATCTTCCTGCCGGAACAGAATCTGCAAAGTGGTGGTCAGCAGGTAAACAATCCAAACGGCATGATACACCCCATGCACCACCGTCTGTTCTCCAGCCGAAATCCGGAAACCATATTCATACACGATAGTGAGCAGGAAAACCATTCCACACAGAAAATTCACCCCCATTACCCAATTGAGCAACCGGTTGATGCGCGGCACCAGCAGTTTCTTCTTATATAAGTAAAGTCGTTCCCAATAATCCATCTCTCATCTCGTTTTGAGGTACGGTTGCAAATGTATGGAAAAATCCATATACTTACACATCTGATGCCGGAAATCTGCCTGAATCCGAAACCGGAGATAAAAAGGTGATAAGAAAAAAGCAAAATGAGTTGTTTGTTATCATTTATTTCCATATTTTTGGCAAAACCTTAAAAAAAGTAAGCAATTATGAGTAACAGACAGAAAAGATTCATCTTGCCTGAAGATGAAATACCAAAATATTGGTATAACATTCAAGCCGACATGGTCAACAAACCCATGCCGCCGCTGAACCCGGCCACCAAAGAACCTTTGAAGCCGGAAGACCTTTATCCGATTTTTGCCAAAGAGCTCTGCCATCAGGAACTGAACCAGACAGACACCTGGATTGAGATTCCGGAAGAAGTGAGAGAGATGTACAAATACTACCGCAGCACCCCGCTGGTACGTGCTTACGGACTGGAAAAGGCACTGGGAACACCTGCCCACATTTATTTCAAGAACGAAAGCGTCAGCCCCATTGGTTCACACAAGCTGAACTCGGCACTGGCACAGGCCTACTACTGCAAGAAGGAAGGGGTGACAAACATCACGACCGAAACGGGAGCCGGACAATGGGGAGCCGCCTTGGCATACGCAGCCAAAGTATTCGGCCTGGAAGCTGCCGTCTATCAGGTAAAAATCAGCTACGAACAGAAACCGTACCGCCGCAGCATCATGCAGACCTTCGGAGCACAGGTCACTCCTTCTCCCTCCATGTCTACCCGTGCCGGAAAAAATATCCTGACCAAATATCCGAACCATCAAGGTTCACTGGGTACCGCCATTTCAGAAGCCATCGAACTGGCACGTACCACCCCGAACTGTAAATATACTCTTGGGTCGGTATTGAGTCACGTAACCTTGCACCAGACGATTATCGGACTGGAAGCAGAAAAACAGATGGCCATGGCCGGAGAATACCCCGACATGATTATCGGATGCTTCGGAGGAGGTTCCAACTTTGGAGGCATCAGCTTCCCGTTCATGCGCCACACCATTCTGGAAGGAAAGAAAACACGTTATATTGCTGCCGAACCGGCTTCCTGCCCGAAACTGACACGTGGAAAATTTGAATATGACTTCGGCGACGAGGCTGGCTACACACCGCTGCTACCGATGTTCACCTTGGGACATAACTTTACCCCGGCCAACATTCACGCCGGAGGTCTCCGCTACCACGGGGCAGGTGTCATCGTTTCCCAACTGATGAAAGACCACCTGATGGAAGCTGTCGATATCGAACAGCTCGACACCTTCAAGGCCGGATGCCTATTTGCCCGTGCTGAAGGCATCATACCGGCTCCGGAATCTTGCCACGCCATTGCCGCCACCATTCAGGAGGCTGAGAAGTGCAAAAAAACAGGCGAAGAAAAAGTCATCCTCTTCAATCTATCAGGTCACGGACTGATTGACATGAGTGCTTACGACCAGTATCTGTCGGGCAACCTGACCAACTATTCCCTGACGGAAGAAGACATCGAAAAGAGTCTGGAAGATGTGCCTAAAGTAGACTTTTGACACTCCCCTCAAAACGCCTAAGCGTTTCTGGTAAAACGTCGAAGAGTTTTCCTTCAAACGCCTAAGCGTTTTAAATCAAACGTCGAAGCGTTTTGTGCTAAACGTCGAAGCGTTTCCAATAAAACGTAAAAGCGTTTTTAATACCTATAAAAAAGCGGTGCCGGAAAGAGAACTTCTCCTCCGGCACCGCTCTTTTATATCATCTAAAACAGAGTCTACAAAAGACGATTAGTCGCCGTATCCGGGAAAACCACCGTCGGTTTAAATCCCTTCGCTTCCTCAAAATCCATCAAGGCATACGACATGATAATCACCACATCTCCTACCTGTACCTTACGGGCCGCAGCCCCATTCAGACAAATACACCCGGATCCGCGTTCGCCCTTGATAATATAAGTCTCAAAACGCTCTCCATTGTTATTGTCTACAATCTGCACCTTCTCTCCGGCAATCAGGTTGGCCGCATCCATCAAATCTTCATCAATCGTAATGCTGCCCATATAATTCAGGTTCGCTTCCGTCACCGTTACGCAGTGAAGCTTTGATTTCAACACTTCAATCATCATCATCCGTTATCCTTTGTATTTAATGTTATCAATCAAACGTACATCGCCACAATATACTGTGATACAACCCACAATATAATTGCTTTCATCCCATGCTCTTACAGGCTGAAGTGTATTGCCATCCACAATTTCAAAATATTCCAGCTCCAAACCTGGCGCACGGCGAATACAATCCTCCACAAATTGCTTGGTCTCCATCAGGATACGCGACTTGCTGAAATCCACACTGGCAAACAAAGCTCTTGATATCTGCACGGCTTCCTTCCGTTGCTCCGGAGTGAGACGTGCATTCCGGCTACTTAGAGCCAGTCCGTCCTCCTCTCGCACAATCGGACATCCCACAATCTGGATATCAAAAGGATACTTGCGTACCATTTCACGGATAATAGCCAGCTGCTGGAAATCTTTCTCACCAAAGTAAGCCCGGTCAGGCGCTACTATCAAGAACAACTTGCTCACTACCTGACAAACTCCATTGAAATGTCCCGGACGATATTTTCCTTCCATTACCGTATCGAGCGGTGCATAGCTGAACTGACGGGTATCAGGCTCCGGATACATTTCCTCTACCGAAGGAGCAAATACCAGCGTGGCCCCACAAGATTCCAGCAACGCACAATCCGCCTCCAGCGTACGCGGATATTTCAAAAGGTCATTCTGATCGTTAAACTGTGTAGGGTTCACGAAGTCACTCACTACCACTACATCATTTTCAGCCACGGCACGTTTCACTAACGAAGCGTGTCCTGCATGCAGAGCTCCCATCGTCGGAACCAATCCGATTGTCTTTCCTTCTTTACGGAAAGCATCCAGTTCGGCGCGAAGCTCACTGATTGTTTGAATTAGCTTCATCTTATTCCTGTTTTTAATCATAAATTCAGAAAACGGCTGCAAAGTAACTATTTATTTGCCACAAAAAGAAACGGAAACCGAAAATTCTTTCTACATTCACAGATTTTGCATTACCTATAACGTAGAACAAACACTATTATACCATATTGTCTATCAACACATTAACATACTATAAGGATTTATAAACGGCTGCCAATTCGCTTCATTGCCGTATTTTTTGTATCTTTGCAAACTGTTAAGAGCAACTATAATACAATGAGCGCGAAAAAAGTTTTATTCATTACACAAGAAATTACTCCCTACGTACCTGAAAGCAACTTGGCACTAATCGGCCAGAATTTACCGCAAGCCATACAAGACAAAGGACGCGAAATCAGGACATTCATGCCGAAATGGGGCATCGTAAACGAACGCAGAAACCAGCTGCACGAAGTAATCCGCCTGTCTGGAATGAACTTAATTATCGACGATACAGACCACCCGCTGATTATTAAGGTGGCCTCCATCCAGGCTGCGCGCCGACAAGTATACTTCATTGACAATGACGACTATTTCCAACATCGGCAGATGACATGTGACGAAAATGGAAATGATTACGAAGACAACGGTGAACGGGCCATTTTTTATGCACGTGGCGTATTGGAGACTGTAAAGAAATTACGCTGGTGTCCGGATGTCATTCATTGCCATGGATGGATGAGCGCCATGGTTCCTCTTTACATCAAAAAAGCCTACTACGACGAACCTTCTTTCCGCGACTCAAAAGTCATCTTTTCTCTTTATGAAGAAGGATTCAAGTCGAACTTGGCTCCTAACTTCCCGGAACAACTTCTCTTCAAAGAAATTACCTCCGAAGACGTCAGCATGATGACATCGCCGGTAAACTACGAAGAACTTTGTAAACTGGCTGTAGCTTACTCCGACGGAGTAATCCAGAATGATAAAACTGTCAACCAAAATGTACTGGACTACGCTCGAAGCCTGAACGTTCCGGTACTTGAATACTCATCGGCCGACACCTATGCAGATGCATGTGATGCATTCTACGACAAGGTGTTCGATGCAGCCGAATAATATAAATACAAAAAAAGGACGAAAATGAAACTTAAGTTCTTGGCCGCATTCGGACTTGCAGCCACACTCTACAGTTGTGATGACACCACTACAGGTGTTGGTGAATTCGTGGCTGATGCAGATGAAATTACCGCATCGGCTCAAACATTCGAGGCCACTACACGTACATTAAAATATACGGACTTGAATGAAGAAGGTGTATTTTCTCGTACAAGTAATGCCTATCTGGGAAAATTTACCGATCCCGACTTCGGTACTTACACCACGGACTTCATCACACAGATAAACTGTACGGAACAGTTTGAATTTCCGGAAACGATGCAAGATATTGTAGCCACCACGCTGGAACTATCATACTCCAGTTTCTTTGGCGACTCACTGGCACCTATGCGAGTGAGAGTGGATATGCTGAACCGGGAAATTGATGACAACGGCGAAGACTTGGGTTTATATTACACCTCGTACAATCCGGAAGATTTTTATGACAAAAATGGAGAAGCTTTGGCTGAACAGGATTATGCCGTACGTAACAATTCATGGACCGATGAGCAAATTGATTCCATCAAAAGTGCCAATGGATATTATCCTCCTCTGATTATCGACTTGGACAAATCAAGCAAAGAAAAAGGAAAAGAAACATTCAGCGAATTCTTGAAAAGGAAATATATCGAGGATAAAAACAACTTCAAGGATTCTTACTCATTTATCCACAATGTACTACCTGGATTTTATGTGCATAACACAAGTGGAGAAGGTTCCATTCTATATATTGGAGCTATCTGGCTGCGTATGAAAGTCAGCTATCTGGTAGAAAGTTCCTCTGGAAAAGTAGACTCTCTGGCATATACTTCCATTCCTTTTGCGGCAACCAATGAAGTATATATGTCAACTCGATTGAGCAATTCAGCAGATGCACTGAACAGATTGAAAGCAGAAACTCACAATACCTACTTAAAGACTCCAGCCGGACTTTGTACAGAAGTAAAACTCCCGCTGAAAGAAATGTATGAAGCTTTAGGAAATGATACACTGAATTCAGTATCTATGTCATTCACCAAATACAAGAATATCAGTGAAACATCTCAAAACAGCCTTTATAAAATGGGTACCCCACAGAACTTACTGCTGATTCGAAAAAATGAAGTAAAAGACTTTTTTGAACAAAAGCAGAATTATGACAGTAAAACAACATTCCTAGGGACATACAACAGCACCACCAATTCTTATTCGTTCTCACAGGTGAACCGCTTAATCAGCCAAATATTCAGTGATATGAGAACAAAAGAAGAGCCGGCAGAAGGATGGGATACATACAATGCCATGGTATTAATTCCAGTAAAAACTGAAACCGATTCACAAGGGAATACAATCGGACTTTCACACGACTTGGAAGTAAATTCAGCACGCTTGGTAGGAGGTGAAGAAGGTGAAAAAATCAGCATGGAAGTGATTTACACAAGACCGAAATTCAACAAATAAATTCATTTAAAACTATAAATAAAAAATCCTGGAATGATTGATTCCAGGATTTTTTATTTTTCTATCAGACTACAACTAACTACAATCTCTTATTTCTTTACGGTACTTTTCTTAGCTGTTGCCTTTTTAGCCGGAGCTTTCTTTGCAGCCGGAGCCTTTTCTGTCTGCTCCTTATCCGCCAACTCCGCTTTCAAATGCTTTACCTCGTCATTCAACTGTACCAGTTCTTCTTCCTGATTACGTATGGTAGTCAATAATGAATTCAATTCCTCATCTTCCATATCCACTGGATACAAAGAATTGACGCGAGCAATAAAGTCACCCAAAATATTCATGTAATTGGTGAACGCATCATACGGAGAATCACAAATACCACGATCCAAAGCCACTCCCATCTGCTTGGTGGTCATGAAACGGAAATTATTGCTTGCCTGCAGGTAATCCCAGTCTTGCTTGATTCGACGGTCTGAGCACAAGTGTACACGTTCTGCCACGCTGTAAAGCTTATCAAAAGCTTCACGCTGCATCACGTTACCCAACCATGGGCTAATATCACGCTCTTCGTCTACCCATGACATCGGATAAGGCACATCAATCATATCTACCGATTTCAGCTTAGTCACAATTTCTGAAGGAGTAGAGAACGTGATACCCTTCTGACGGGCACATTCAGGCAACGCTTTCAGGAATTCCAAAATATTGGAAGACAAGGGCTGGAAAATACCCAATGCAGAGAGTTCCATAAAAATATTGATGACCTGTTCGTTTTCCGGCAAAGAAGCAATCCAACCAATGTATTTATCGGCAAATAACGGATATTCGCTCCACTCACTGTTGGAGAAACGCAAGCTGATATCGTCAGACAACTTAAAGTCACGAAGCAACAGTTTCAGATTCGGATTCTCAGCGCAATGATACAAGTAGTGAGGACTCTTCCAGCCCAATACATGTTTCGCACCTTCAGCCAACATTCCTTTGAAACCCATATCGGCTACAATGCCTCCAATTTCGTTATCGTAAATCAAACTGGAATTACGGAATACCTTAGGTTCCTGACCGAAATAATCCTTAATTTTCACACGCATACGTTCTACTTCTTCCCGGAAGCAGGTTTCATTCTTCAAAGAAGACAAGCCGTGTGAATAAGGCTCGCAAAGGAACTCGCAGCAACCGGTTGCATTCAACTCATGCAATAGTTCAATGACTGCAGGCGCATGAATCTCCAACTGTTCCAAAGCAACTCCTGAAATAGACAATGCGACCTTAAATGCTCCATTTGACGCTTTTGCCATTTCAATCAGGGTTTTCAAAGCAGGAATATAAGAGCGTTCAGCCACTTCATTCATACCCTGCTCATTGGCATAATCATCGTAATAATAATGTTCCGAACCGATTTCAAAGAAACGATAACGTTTCAGATGAATAATCTGGTGTATTTCAAAGTAAAGACAAATTGTTTTCATATCGTATTGCTGTTTTTATTTACCATAATTTTTTAAGACTTGCTCGTAAAGTCCACGAATCTTCACGCCGACCTTCTCCCATACAATACCATCCACTTCTTTCTTTCCTTCATCGCGGAGATATTCATACAATGAATCATTGGTACAAATAGAATGGATGGCATCTGCCATGGCATGTATATCCCAATAATCGGTTTTTATGCACTTGGAAAGGATTTCTGCACAACCAGACTGTTTGGAAATAATCGTCGGTACACAACACTGCATAGCTTCCAACGGCGAAATACCAAACGGCTCGGATACCGAAGGCATGATATATACATCGCTCAACTTCAAAACCTCATACACCTGTTTTCCTTTCATGAATCCCGGGAAATGGAATCGGTCGGCAATACCTCTTTCCGCCGCCAGGCGAATCATGGCATTCATCATGTCACCGCTTCCAGCCATCACAAAACGTACATTACGGGCGCGTTTCAAAACCATAGCGGCAGCTTCCACAAAATATTCCGGTCCCTTTTGCATAGTGATACGCCCCAAGAAGGTCACAATCTTCTCTTTGGGGTTCTTCTTTACCTGGATATCCTGAATCTCCTTAGAAAGCGGAGATACGGCATTGTGTACGGTAAATACCTTGCGAGGATCCTGATAATATTTATTGATTACGGTCTGACGGGTAAGCTCGCTCACACACATGATGCAATCTGCATGATCCATACCGTTCTTCTCTATAGAATAGACTGTAGGATTTACATTGCCTCTACTACGGTCAAAGTCTGTAGCATGTACATGAATAACCAGCGGCTTTCCTGATACCTGCTTTGCATGGATACCTGCTGGATAAGTCAGCCAATCATGTGAATGAATGATATCAAACTGTTGCTGACGGGCCACTACCCCGGCCACGATAGAATAGTTATTAATTTCTTCATGCAAATTATCCGGGTATCTTCCTGAAAATTCCAAACAGCCCAAATCATTCGTGTGCATGTAATTGAAATCCGCATAAATATGATCACGCAAATCATAGTAAAGCTGTGGGTCCATATAACTCCCCACTCTGTCTTTTACGTAATCCCATTGTACGTCACGCCACACAATGGGCACGCTGTTCATTCCTATGATACGTAAAAAACTCTGATCTTCATCTCCCCAAGGTTTCGGAATACAGAAAGTAATTTCCATATCCTGCTGCTGGGCAAGTCCATGAGTCAATCCATAACTGGCTGTGCCTAATCCTCCTAAAATATGAGGAGGAAATTCCCAACCAAACATCAAAACTTTCATACAAACTCCTCCTCTTATTGATTGTTATATTTCTCCAACAAATTCAATGTACGTAAAATCTCAGCTACATTCATCGCAAACGAAATGGCACCTCTTCCCTGGAAAGGTGGATTGCCATCAAACAATTCTGGTATGGAACCTATACAATGACAAGTCATCTGGTCCTCGTAACTAATCAACTGACGCTCTGCAAAAGAAATTGCACTCCGCTTATAAATACGCAAGTAAGCTTCCAGATAGAAACCCTCCAACCAAGGCCATGCAGTCCCCTGGTGATATGCATAATCGCGCTGAAGTTGAGGACCTACATAATTCGGATTATAACCGCCACTCTTCGGACTCAGAGAACGAAGACCCTTCGGAGTAAGCAATTCTTTGGTTACAATATCAATCACCCCTTTCTTCTGTTTGGAGTCGAGCGGAGAGTAATCGAATGCTGCCGCGAAAATCATATTCGGACGTACACTCCAATCCATCATATCTCCGTCTACATAATCCAACAAATAGCCATATTCATTCAAAAAAGTATGTATAAAAGAAGGAGCGGCTTTCTCCGAGAACTGGTGTAAATATGCAGCAAAGCCCTCGTCCCCAGCAAGTAAATCAGCTACGAAACAGAGGGCATTATACCATAACGCATTAAATTCTACTACATATCCCGTTCGGGCCACCACCGGACGTCCATTGACTGTAGAATTCATCCACGTGACCACTTTTTCTTTTCCATTTGTATAAACCAAACCATTATCGTGTACCGCCAAATTTGGATGTTTGCTACCGGCAAGATATTCCATCACGTCTTTCAACAATTTCCCATACTTCATTCTTGCCTCATCCCATGACACCATCTTGGCATATTGCTGTATGGCCCATACCATCCATAAAAGTACATCCGGATGTTCAATTTCCGTCACCTTAAGATGAATGTCTTTTCCTTCCATAAATGAATAAACAGCTTTTATGGCAGTATCCATTATCATTTCAAACTTACCCACCTCTCCAATAGAAAGAGTCAGTCCTGGCAAAGAGATAAACATGTCGCGTGCACGACATTTAAACCAAGGATATCCAGCCAAAATGTAGGATTCACCTTCCTGTTTATTTAGGAACTGATGAGCAGAGTTAATCAAACAGTTCTTAAAATTATTACGTGGAGTACGCTGCTCCACTTCGGCCACGAACAAAGCATTTAAAGAAAGTGTTTCTATCGGAGAAACCCCACCAGAAAATGTGACAGATTCACCCTTTTTGATACTAACTTCAAAATAGCCCGGAACATATAAATCTTCATTGAAATCATATCCCCGTTCACGCTCCTTGGGATATTCAATACCTCTATACCAGTCCGGATGGAAACAGAATTCATTTTCTTTACTCAACTGCATGTAAAGCTCCGGATATCCGGGATACATACAAGTCTTGATTCCATTCTCCACAAGATCATAATGACGGCTGGCTTGTGCATTTTCATGAGTATACTGACGCACACTCCGAAATGCCAAATAAGGACGAAGGCGAAGAGTCGTTTCAGAATGTGCATCCATCAATGTATACCGAATCAATATACGGTTTTCATGATGTACAAAAACCTTCTCCTTCTTCAATACTACTCCTCCGACACGATAAATTGTAGTCGGAACTTTCTCACATTCAAATTCTCGGATGTACTTATGACCTCTTGGACTGAAATTATCACCTCCATACTTGTGCAAACCCAAATTAAATTCTGCACCATGCTGAATGACCGTTTCATCCAAAGAAGAAAGCAATACATGATTTTCATCGTCCAACTCAGGCACCGGTATTACCAGCAAACCATGATACTTGCGGGTATTACAGTCAACGATAGTCGAACAATGATATGCCCCCGAGCGATTCGTACGAAGAATTTCTCTAGTCAGAGTTTCTTCCAGATTTGTCATTATAGTTTTGTCAAATCGTAAATAACTCATAGTTGTATATTAAGGTTATAAATTAATATTCGTTCTAAAAAGATGTTATATTTATTTCACCTCAAAATTAATGATTAAAAACTAATAGCAAAACCAAATTGCCTTTTTTTTGCCGTTAAATCCTCTTTTTTCTACAAAAAACATCTTTAAGCCAAATATAAGCCTACAAATGCCTCACACGCATATATAAAGCATTTCAATCAGTCCCATAAAGCATAAAAAATCGTCTGACACCCCCTCCCGAAGATAAGGGTGTCAGACGACATCACTCAAATATTAAAAGACTTACTTATTCTTATCAATCTATTATGTCAAAGCCACAATACGGAACGAGTGCCTTCGGAATGCGAATACCTTCCGGAGTCTGATTATTTTCAAGCAATGCAGCTACAATACGCGGCAAAGCCAAAGCAGAACCATTCAACGTATGACAGAGTTCAGTTTTCTTATCG
This sequence comes from Bacteroidaceae bacterium, assembly GCA_902362595.1. Taxonomy (GTDB): domain Bacteria; phylum Bacteroidota; class Bacteroidia; order Bacteroidales; family Bacteroidaceae; genus Phocaeicola; species Phocaeicola fibrisolvens. Next base: position 48,292 of record CABIXF010000016.1, read on the forward strand.
GCTGTACGATAACGGCATTTCAAACGATTAGCTTGATAAGTATCAAAATTAGAAACAGAGCTTACTTCCAACCAACGTTTCTGTGCTTCAGAATATACTTCAAAATCAAAGCAAAGTGCTGCCGTAAAACTCATATCCCCTCCACAAAGGCGAAGAATTCTATAAGGAAGTTCTAGTTTTTTCAACAAGCCTTCCACATGGTCCAACATTTCTTGATGAGATTGTTTTGAATGTTCCGGCTTATCAATTCGTACCAATTCCACTTTAGAAAACTCATGCAGACGATTCAAACCACGCACATCCTTTCCATAAGAACCGGCCTCACGACGGAAACATTGCGTATATGCACAGTTCTTAATTGGAAGCTGTTTCTCGTCCAAAATCACATCACGATAAATATTGGTGACCGGGACTTCAGCTGTCGGAATCAGATACAAATCATCCAAATCACAATGATACATCTGTGCCTCTTTATCTGGCAATTGCCCCGTACCATAACCAGAAGCCGCATTGACTACTGTAGGAGGCATTATTTCTTCATATCCTGCTGCACGAGCCTCATCCAAGAAGAAATTAATCAAAGCACGTTGCAAACGCGCTCCTTTTCCTTTATATACAGGAAAACCAGCTCCTGTAATCTTTACACCAAGATCAAAATCTATCAAATCATATTTTTTTGCAAGTTCCCAATGAGGCAGTGCATCTTTTGGAAGTTCAGTCTCCATCCCTCCCATCTTTTCTACTACATTGTCTTCTGCACCAAAACCTTCTGGTACGCTCTCATAAGGAACATTCGGAATAGTATAAAGCAAATTCTGCATATCTTCTGCCGCCTTATCCATTTCTGCCTGCAGATTCTTGCTAACTTCCTTAATCTCAGCTACACGAGCCTTGGCAGCTTCAGCTTCCTCCTTCTTTCCTTCTTTCATCAACGCACCAATAGCTTTCGATGTAGAATTCACTTCTGAAAGATTTTTATCTAATTGATTCTGTGCACTACGTCTCTGATCATTCAATTCAAGCACTTTGGCAATTGTTTCTTTTGCATTAGCAAAATGCTTTTTTTCCAATCCACGAATAACCTTGTCGGTATCTTCTGTAATCTGTTTAATGGTAAGCATATCTTTTTACTTTTTAGTATAATCCTCACTCTTTTGTGTTGCAAAGATATAGTTTTTTATTTGAATACGTAAACAGATGTCTCGTATAAAATCAGTTCCTTCTAGAAAACAGGAAGAGTGTAAACCAATCCCAATGAGATTCGCTGATGATTGTAACTTTCTGCTCCCCATCGACGAGCTCTCTCCGTCAAATGTACATTTTTATATAATAGGTGCAAATAACAAAGCAGTTCACTGTTTTTCAATGGATAATACTCAGCACAAAGCTGTGCATTCCAAACCCGACGATAAGTACCCGCCGAGATATTGCCGGATGATTTAAACACATTGCCCTGTTCATAGACTCCCTTCACGTATACATTCCAATGAGAAGCTACCCGATAATCTAAATTAAAAATGGTCGTGAAGTAATCCACATCCGACAAAGTCTGCCCTGCTCCATCCTGTACGGTCACTCCACTAATCAATCCTTTCGAATCAATTCCTTCACGGGAATACATAAAATCAATATACCCCAAAAAAGGCTTCTTGTCCCATACATTACCGCAGGTAAAATAAAAGACATTTTTATTTTTGGCCAACTGCCCATACGAAAGAGAATAACGAAGCTGCATGGCATGATTTACAAAATATCCGTCCCAGTTTACTGTAGCCAGCAAAGGTATTTTGGTCGGCTCCACCCCTTCAGGCAAACCGTACATGAACTGATCATTGCTGTCACCATTCCGATTATTAGTTAACTGAAAATTGAATTCATGACTGTCGTTCATTTTATAAGCCACATTCAAACCTGCCTGATAACAAGGTATCGTATTGTTAAAATCAGAATAATGTCGCACTTTAATGGCATTCACCCAGCACTCATACCCACTGAACTGTACAGGCTGCTTTCCTGCAGTCAACTTCCACTTATCATTCAACTGCCAACCTACCATGGCCAGTTCCACCGACCCGGAAAGATTGTCCAAAGGAATATTTGGCGTTGTGTACTGATTCAAGGACTGGCGGAAATGATACGTAAATTTCTCATGGAATCCTCCCAGCACTTCCAAACGAATACGCTGCACCTTGAAAGCTGCCTCATCCAGTTCTCCATTCTGAAAAGACGCATCCACTGCCGAGCAGAACTGGATATTCATATCTGCCCAATCGACTTTTCGCTGACCGTCGGTCAACCGTTCCAACAAGGATTCTTCCCCAAAAGATATCATCGGTTCACTCTGTGCGGCTGCCATTGTCACTCCTCCCAACCACAGACCTAAGATGATACCACTCCGTTTCATGTATTTTTTTACCATGTTCCTGAACCGCCACATAAAGATTACAGACTTTGGCGAATACGAACCAATTTTACAAGCAAGTCTTCCAGCAAATCCAACTTCAACATGTTGGCTCCATCACTTTTTGCCTTCGAGGGATCCTCATGCGTCTCCATAAACAAGCCATCCACTCCCACAGCCACTCCTGCTTTTGCCATCGTTTCGATGAGCTGCGGCATTCCTCCAGTCACACCTGAAGTTTGATTGGGCTGCTGCAAAGAATGAGTTACATCCAATATCACCGGATGGCCGAACGACTGCATCTCAGGTATACCTCTGTAATCCACAATCAAATCCTGATACCCAAATGTCGTTCCACGTTCTGTCAACATCACCTGGTCGTTTCCTGCCTCTACCACCTTATCTGCCGCAAACCGCATGGCTGCCGGTGAAAGAAACTGCCCCTTCTTGATATTGACTATCTTTCCCGTACGGGCAGCCGCTACCAGCAAATCAGTCTGTCGACAAAGGAAAGCGGGAATCTGCAAAACATCCACATATTCAGCAGCCATTTCTGCTTCCGGTTCCGTATGAATATCCGTCACGACAGGTACATCAAACGTATTCCGCACTTTTGCCAGAATCTTCAGTGCCTTTTCATCTCCAATGCCCGTAAAAGAATCCAGTCGCGACCGATTCGCTTTCCGATAGGACCCTTTAAATACATAAGGAATATGCAACTTATCCGTAATCTTCACAATCCGTTCCGCAATACGAAGAGCCATATCCTCTCCTTCTATTACACACGGTCCTGCCAGCAGGAAAAACATATCTTTTCGCTTTAAATCAGAAATATTCTTTATCATATTAATTAGGTATTATCAAAGTTATCGCTTCTGGAGAAATAGTTATTTCAATCGGGAAATGACGGTCTAACCACAGACGCCCATCCAAACTGACTTCCGCATTTTGCGCACGCAATACCTTGACACATCGCGTACGATAAGGTTTCACGATTTTGTGATTCAGCAATCGCCCTTGCTGTAGCATCCACAATCCTGAAACCAATTCACGAAGTTCAGGACGATATACAACAGACACATCAAGCCATCCATTATAAGGCACTGCACTTGGAGTCAACCCATACCCATAGGCACTCCCCACAGCCACAGCCATGATACGTCCACGAATATGTTCATCATTTACCCTCAAATGCATCCGATATAATTTCCGTTCAAATGCCACCAAAAACAAAGAAGCAAGATAAGATATCAATGGAATTCCCCAAAATCTACGGGTTTCATTCGTAATCCGTACAATTCGGGCTCCCAATCCCATATAAACCGCATTCAAGAAATAACGGGTCTGGTGCTGCTCCCCATCAAAATAACAAAAGACTCCAATGTCAATTTTCCGCAAGCGACGGTTAATCAAGACATCTACTGCCATTTTATAATCGTCCGAACTCAATCCCCAATATTTGGCAAAATCATTTCCGATTCCATTCGGAATGATTCCCAATGCAATTTTCTGTTTGTCTTCCACCTCGGAATTCATGATTCCATTCAACGCATCATTCATGGCTCCGTCACCTCCTACCACCACAATGGTAAGATATCCGTTATTCGCCATCGTTTTTGCCAGACGTTCCACAGACCCAAATCCTTCCGACTGCACATAGTCATACTTCACTTTACACTCGTCCATGTAAGCACGAATATTCCGCCAGCGCTTTTGCGCTTTACGACTTCCGGCCTTAGGGTTATATATCACCCCCCATCTGTCTGGTTCTACTGCCATATCCGTTAATTTATCAAATCCATAATTCGTTTTACATTCTCCTCGGTCGAAGCCTCCGCATTCATCCAATGAATGTGGAATCCTCTTCTTTCCATACCCCTGAACCATGTCATCTGCCGTTTGGCAAACTGATGTATGGCTATTTCAAGCTGGGTGAACATCTCCTCATACGAAAGCTTTCCAACCACATACAAGGTAAGATACTTATACTCCAATCCATAATAAATCAAATCATCCGGATGGATACCCTCAGCCAACAAGGATTTCACCTCATCCACCATCCCTTCCTCCAAACGCTTCTCCAACCGCCGGGTAATTTTTTCTCTCCGCAATTCACGGTTAATATCTACTCCGACAATCAAACTGTTTATTTCCGGGAAGGAACGCGCATTGACATCCTGCTTTAAATAGTATTCTTCTATTTCAATGGCGCGGATAGCCCGCTTCACGGTATCCACATCTGTGGAATTATGCAACTTCTTATAGTGACTCAATATCTCAGTCAACTCATCCAAAGACTTGGCAGACAGACGTGCACGCAACTCCTTATTTTCCGGCACAGGAAGAAGACGGTAGCCTTTCAATATTGACTCCAAATACATGCCTGTTCCCCCACATAAAATCGGCATAAGTCCTCTGGCCTTCATGTCTTCATACGCCGCTAAAAAATCCCGCTGGTATTCGAATACATTGTATTTATATCCCGGATCCACAATATCAATCAAATGATAAGGAATCCGATATCCGTCTACTACATAATCCGATAGGTCTTTCCCTGTACCCAAATCCATCCTACGATACACCTGCCGACTATCTCCGCTAATAATTTCCGTTTTCAAACGCGCTGCCAGTGCCGCAGCCAAAGAAGTTTTTCCTGAGGCTGTAGGACCAAGTATCGTAATCAAATCATAATTCATAAGAACAAAATTGAGGAGTTCGGCAGCAAAGATAACCTTTTTCTGCACAACAAGCACGATTATGAGCAAAAAAAAGGCCGCCAGGAAAATCCTGACGGCCTTTGCTATATGGTTTTAAACTAATTAGCAGTTTACAGAAGCCATGTGAGCAATCAAATCCAATACTTTGTTAGAATAACCGATTTCGTTGTCATACCAAGAAACGACCTTAACGAAAGTATCAGTCAAAGCGATACCAGCTTTAGCATCGAAGATAGAAGTGTGAGTGTCACCCAAGAAGTCAGAAGAAACAACTGCATCTTCAGTGTAACCCAGGATACCCTTCAATTCGCCTTCAGAAGCTTCCTTCATAGCAGCGCAGATTTCAGCGTAAGTAGCCGGTTTAGCCAAGTTTACAGTCAAGTCAACTACAGATACATCCAAAGTCGGAACACGCATAGACATACCAGTCAATTTACCGTTCAAAGCCGGGATAACTTTACCTACAGCTTTAGCAGCACCTGTTGAAGACGGGATGATGTTACCAGAAGCAGCACGACCACCTCTCCAGTCTTTCATAGAAGGACCGTCAACAGTTTTCTGAGTAGCAGTAGTAGAGTGAACTGTAGTCATCAAACCATCAGTGATACCCCATTTGTCGTTCAAAACCTTAGCAATCGGAGCCAAGCAGTTAGTAGTACAAGAAGCGTTAGAAACGAACTGAGTACCCTTAACGTAAGTCTTTTCGTTAACACCGCAAACGAACATCGGAGTGTCATCCTTAGAAGGAGCTGACATTACTACATATTTAGCACCTGCCTGAATGTGAGCCTGAGCTTTTTCTTTAGTCAGGAACAAACCAGTTGATTCAACTACGTATTCAGCGCCAACTGCATCCCATTTCAAATCAGCAGGATTCTTTTCAGCAGTTACACGGATTTCTTTACCGTTAACAATCAATTTGCTGTTTTCAACGTCAGCTTCGATAGTACCGTTGAATTTACCGTGCATAGTATCATATTTCAACATGTATGCCAAGTAATCAACCGGACACAAGTCGTTAATACCTACGATCTGAATATCGTTTCTGTTCTGAGCTGCACGGAATACGAAACGGCCGATACGACCGAAACCGTTAATACCTACTTTAATCATTTTGTTTAAAATTTAAAGGTTTTATAATTGCTTTATAAACACTCACTCTTATTTGTAATCAAAGAGAAGTATTAAAATGTCATCTATTCCCCTTGACTGCGATGCAAAAATAAGTATTTCTTTTTAAAGTCAATCAAGAAAGAGAAAAAAAATAATCAAAAAAAGTCGAGTTTTACACCTTATTTATATATATAGGCAGATTTTATTTCATTTTTACTTCAAAAAATGTCTATTTGCAATCTCAATATACCAAATTGACATTATCAATCCATAATTTATTGCCCGGTGATCCGATAAAAGCTCCTCCCATACTGGAAGTAAATTGCAGAATCAAGTGCGTAGGATGCTCATTTTCTCCAGCCCACCCCACTTCTTTGATCAACTTACTTTCTCCCTTACTATTACGGGCATAGTAGCCTCCCGCCCCCAGTTTCATCAAATCGGGCACATAACGCTTATCTTGTGTGATGTCTCCGTACATGATTTCATAAGTTGCTCCATTGTGCCAGTCCTGTGTCTGGCTATACTTTACGGCTACTGTACCCACACGTTTAGCAATAATATTTCCCTCAGCATCTTCCGTACGTTTCTGCAACAAGCATACCATAATGGCACAATCCTTTCCTGGAATAGTAGCCTTCTTACTGAAGCCCGTTTGACGAATCCGGTTGGGTTCCCCCGACATCTGTACTTTATAATCATACCGGACAGCTTTCGGACGAGATGTAAAGGGAAGTCCTGAATTCAAGGCCTTTTCTCCATCTTTGGTCCCAGTAATCGGTTCCTTCATATCACCTAAAAACATAGAACCTGATGCCAGCACCGTAATATTAACCATTCCCAGCACTTTTACACTTTCTATGTGGGTTTCAAGGCGGGCGCAATACCCATCCCCTCTTTTTTCCGGATATACACTAGTATTGGTCTTTACAATTCCCATTACTTTCGCCATCACATTTGAATTACCCCACGGAGAGCCTCCTTGATTTACATAAGCGACATTCCCGTCAATTTCTTTTGTGGGCCCCAGTTCATATAATAGTTTGGTATTTCCCCCAATGATACCAGATTCATGAATGCGCCGAGTCACCCATTCATCCATATCACCATATTTAATCGGTACAACCTTCTCCTGCGCTTGCATAGCTAATGGCAATACAGCCAAAGCCCCACCTAAAATCCAATTCCACTTCATAGATATAATCCAAAATATTTTCAGTCGGCAAATATACAAAAAAAAGCGACCGTTATTATACGGTCGCTTTCAATCCTAATATATGGGATAATAAATCTTACCTATATCACATTAATATACCCGATACAACAGCCAAGATCCCTGGAAATCCTCACGATTCGGATATTTTGCCTTGAATGCATCTTTTGCACGAACTGCTTCTTCTCTTGTATCGAAAGACTCAACAATTACACGATACATATTACGTTCTGCATTATACACCACCTTAGCATTGTATCCATCTCTGTCGAGCATGGTTTTCAAGCCATCTGCATTTGCTTTTACACCAAAACTTCCACAAACCACACTGTAAGCCTTCAATCCGTCACCTGAAACGAGTTCTACTTTTTCCTCGCGTACAGGAGCTGTAGAAACGACCGGAGCTGGAGCTGTTTCTACTGCAGGAGCTTCTGCCGGTGTCTCTGTAGCAGCTGATGCCTCAGCCAATTCTTGCTGTTTAGCCTTTTCATAAGCTTTCTTGTAAGCACTTTCACTTGATTTACAAGAAGAGAACGCTAGTGCAGTGCACAATGCCATTCCCATTACAACTACTTTCTTCATGTTATCTATACCAATTAGATGAATATTCAAATTATTTGTTGCAAAGGTAACAATATAAAATCTGCCTGACTATTAAAATCAGTTAATTATACATTCCAAGCAACCCTGATGTGCATTTTTCAATAAAAAAAGAACAACTTATCAGGATTATTATTAGATTTGTAAAGTAATAACTTTTAAAAAGTAGATTTATGAAAGCATTAAGTATTGTAGCAGCATTCTTGGGCGGTGTTACTTTAGGAGCTGCAGCAGGCATTTTATTTGCCCCGGAAAAAGGTGAAGACACCCGTAGAAAAATTGCGGAAGTCCTTCGCAAAAAAGGAATTCGCTTGAATCGTGCTGAAATGGACGATTTAGTCGATCAAATAGCAGCCGAAGTAAAAGACGCTGAATAATTTGTCATAAGTATAAAGCAGGCTTTGGAGGAAAAGTCTGCTTTATATTTTTCCCACTTATAATAATTGCTTATGTTTGCAAACGATAAGAGCATTGACAATCTGGAATCTCTGTTTAAAGAAGTCCGGAAATATCTCGAACTGCAAGGCCAATATATAAAACTTGACTTAGTCGAAAAACTGACCATTTTGCTGTCTACCTTAATCCTCATATTAATTATTATTATTTTAAGCATGATGGCCCTTTTCTATTTTTCATTCATGCTTGTCTATGCTTTGGCTCCGCTTGTTGGAAGCCTAATTGGAGGATATGCCATCATCGGAGGTGTAGTACTACTTATGGCCATACTAATTTACCGCATGCGCAAACAATGGATATTCCAGCCGATGGTGCATTTCCTGGCACGGCTATTCCTTGATGAACCTACTTCAAAAGAATAAAATAATGAATGAAATAAAACCTTCTCCAAATTATAGTGTAGAAATAATCTCTCAACTGAGAGCCGAAAAGAAAAAAGAGTTGAGAGAGTCAAAAGAACGTATCCAGTTTCTGACACAAAGTTTATTTTCTCCTCAAAGAAGCAAAAATAAGATGGAGAACATGATGCAGCACATCAACGCCGGAATAGCTGCTTACGACGGACTGCGAACCGGTATCATGATATTCCAACGCATTCACCATTTTTTTAACCGAAAGAAAAGATAAAAAATCACACATGAAAACAAAGTTACTTTTTGCTGCTCTTGCCGCATTTAGTGCTGCAGGAGCAGCAGAGAATCCGTTATGGATGCGCCATTGTGCCATTTCACCAGACGGAAATACCATTGCTTTTTGTTATAAAGGAGACATCTACACTGTGCCCTCAACTGGTGGAAATGCCCGACAACTAACGACCAATCAGTCCTATGACACAAATCCAATATGGAGTCCAGACGGACAACAAATTGCCTTTGCCTCTGCCCGACAAGGAAGTTTAGACATTTACTTAATCTCCAAAGAGGGAGGAACCCCCAAAAGACTTACCACCCACTCCGGGAATGAATTGCCCGTTACTTTCACTGACAATGGGCATCTTTTGTTCAGAGCAAGTGTGATGCCGGATGCGATAGACCTGTCCTTCCCGAGTTCCCAGTTTCCGCAAGTATATGAAGTCAACACCCAAGGAGGACGCCCCGTCCTGTATTCCTCTTTTCCCATGGAAGACATCAGCGTGGCTAAAGATGGGACTACCCTGCTCTATCACGACCAAAAAGGCTACGAAGACCCTTGGCGCAAACATCATACTTCTTCCATTACACGCGACATCTGGCTCAGCAAGGAAGACGTCAACCACCAGCGCACTTACCAGAAACTGACCTCCTTCAACGGAGAAGACCGCAACCCAGTATGGAGTGGCGACAACCAGTCGTTCTACTACCTGAGTGAAAAAGAAGGTTCGTTCAATGTATTCAAGCGCAACTTGGATGGGAGCAACGAAGTACAGCTGACCCACCATACCCAACACCCGGTACGTTTCCTGTCTGCCGCCCAGAACGGTTTGTTATGCTACGGCTACGACGGCGAAATCTATACGGTTAAAGAAGGGCAGTCTCCACAGAAAGTCAACATCCGCATCGTGACAGACCAGACTGAAACGGAACTGGCTCACCAGATAAGAACCTCAGGGGCTACGGAAATCGCTGTTTCTCCCAATGGAAAAGAAGTGGCTTTCGTACTCCACGGAGATGTATTCGTCACTTCTACCGACTACAAAACCACCAAGCAAATCACAGATACCCCCGAACAGGAACGTAGCATAGATTTTTCTCCAGACGGACGGAGCATCGTATATGCCTCTGAACGGAATGGTATCTGGCAAGTTTATCAGTCTACCCTTACCGAAAAGGAAGAAAAATTATTCACTTATGCGACCGGCATTAAGGAAGAACGGCTTACGCAAACGCAAATCGCCTCTTTCCAGCCCCAATATAGCCCAGACGGTAAGAAAGTAGCCTTCCTTGAAAATCGTACGACTTTGCGCGTGCTCAACCTGAAAGACAAATCCGTATGCACCGCAATGGACGGGAAGTACGAATATTCTTACAGCGATGGGGACCAGTGGTTCCAATGGAGTCCCGACAGCCGCTGGCTGCTTTGCGGCTATATCGGTACAGGTGGATGGAATAACAGCGACGTGGCGTTAGTCAATGCTTCCGGCAATGGCGAAATCCACAACCTGACAGAAAGCGGATACAATGATTCCAACGCAAAATGGGTGCTGGACGGAAAAGCCATGATTTGGGAAAGCGATCGGGCAGGCTACAGAAGTCATGGAAGCTGGGGAGCGGAAAGTGATATCTATATCATGTTTTTTGACCTAGAAGCATACGAACGATTCCGCCTCAACAAGGAAGAACTTGCTTTGATGGAAGAAAAAGAGCAACAAGATGATAAGAAGAAAGAGAAAAAGGAAAAATCAGAAAAAGAAAAAGCCATAAAACCACTTACCTTCGATTTGGAAAACTGTCGTGACCGTATTATTCGGTTAACTGTAAATTCTTCCCACTTGGGAGATGCTGTGCTCAGTCCGAAAGGTGACAAGCTCTACTACCAGGCTTCCTTTGAAGGTGGAGCCGATTTATGGGTACATGATTTAAAAGAACAAAAGACCGAACTATTGTTAAAAGGTATCGGATATGGCTCACTGACATGCGACAAAGAAAACAAACATATTTTTCTTTGCAGCAACGGGGGAATCAAAAAGATCAACCCAGACAAGCACCAGATTGAAAACGTCAACTTTGAAGCCTTATTCAATTATCGTCCATTCAAAGAACGCGAATACATCTTCAATCATGTATGGCAACAAGTTCTCGATAAATTCTATGTTCCCGATCTACACGGCACAGACTGGAAATTTTATCGGGAAAGCTATGCGCGCTTCCTTCCACATATCAACAACAACTATGATTTTCAGGAAATGTTGAGTGAATTGTTGGGCGAACTGAACGGTTCACACACAGGAGCTCGATATGCCGCACCGGGAGCCACGCTATCTACCGCATGTTTAGGAGTCTTCTTTGACAATAAATATGAGGGAGATGGACTTAAAATTCAGGAAATCATAGCTAAAGGACCGTTCGCTGTCAAGAAAACGGATGTTACCCCAGGATGCATCATTGAAAAAATTGATGGGCAACCAGTCTTGAAGGATATTGATTATTATCCGATGCTGGAGGGAAAAGCAGGCAAAAATGTACAATTGACCATTTATAATCCGCAAAATGGCAAACGTTTCCAAACAACCATAAAAGCTATCACTACAGGACAACAAAACGAACTGCTTTACAAACGCTGGGTAAAGAGAAACGAAAAAATAGTTGAGAAACTGTCGGGAGGACGAATAGCCTACGTACATGTCAAAGGAATGGATAGTCCTAGTTTCCGTGAAGTATATAGCGAATTGTTAAGCGATCGCAACCGTAACAAAGAAGCTGTCATTGTAGATACCCGCCACAACGGAGGCGGATGGCTTCATGATGACTTGGCAACTTTATTGAGTGGAAAAGAATACCAACGGTTTGTCCCACGCGGGCAATACATCGGCAGCGACCCGTTCAATAAATGGCTAAAACCTTCTTGTGTGATGGTTTGCGAAGACAACTACAGCAACGCCCACGGCTTCCCTTGGGTCTACAAGGAACTGAAAATTGGCAAACTGATTGGAACCCCCGTTCCAGGTACAATGACCGCCGTATGGTGGGAACGCCAAATTGACCCAACTATTGTGTTCGGCATTCCGCAGGTAGGCTGCATGGATATGCGTGGCCAATATATGGAAAACAAGCAATTGGAACCGGATATCAAAGTGTATAACACCCCTGAAAAATCTCTGAAGGGAGAAGACGAGCAACTGGAAGCTGCTATCAAAGAAATGCTCAAAGAAGCAGATGCTTTAAAAAGCAAACAATAATCTGATGTTCCCAATCTACAAAAACGGAGAAAGACGCATCTCGTATCTTTCCCCGTTTTTTCTGAATAACCTGTCACTCCACAGCTTTTTTCCCTTCATTCAATCGTTTCAACCTCATTAGAGCCTCAATATAATAGTAATCAGCGTAAATGATAGAAGCATCTACTTCCGACTTTGCGGGCCAATGTCCGGTGGAATGCAATAAAAAAGCTACATTTTTCTCACGCGACTGATATTTCTCAGAACTCAAGCTACACAACATCTTTTCCGCAACTTTTTTGTATTTCTCCCCTTTCCCATTACCATAAAAGTCTGACAATTCTAATAAAGCTGAAGCTACCACACAGGCCGCAGAAGCATCTCTTGGCGCATCTGGTATATCCGGAGCATTAAAATCCCAGTAGGGAACATAGTCTTCCGGCAAGTTCTTCAGATATACGTCCACTACTTTTTCTACAAAATCCAAGTATTTAGGATTACCTGTCTCACGGAATACAACCGTATAACCGTAGATAGCCCACGCTTGTCCACGTGCCCACATCGATCCATCGGTATATCCCTGATGCGTACATTTCTTAATGCAATTCCCACTTACCGTATCATAAACAGCCACATGATAGGAAGAATAATCTGATCGAAACTGATTCTCCATGGTCTTATCTGCATGAGAGACCGCCATATCAAACAGGCGCCTGTCTCCACCGTTACGTGCAGCCCAAAAAAGCATTTCCAAGTTAATCATATTATCCATAATAGTATTATGTCCACCTAGCATTTTCACGTTGCGGGGCCAGGACAGAATCGTACCCACTTTCGGATTGAACAAAGTAGCTAACGAATCGGCCGTCGCAATAATCACATCCCGATATACGGGATTGTGTGTCAGACGATAACCATTCCCATAACTACAAAACACCAGGAAACCCAAATCATGATCGTATGCAGGAATCCTTGAAAAAAGTTCCAGCGACTCCGTATATTTCTCAGCCAGCATCCGAATCGTATCATTCTGAGTTGCTTCGTAATCATACCACAAAATTCCCGGCCAAAATCCACCCGTCCATTCTTCCCGAGACACCTTTTTGCAGTTCCAGAACCGCTCCCCAGCCAAAATATTACGTGGTTCCATGGTATAATCAGGTTCCCCATCTTTTTCCAACTCACTCAACGCACGATGTATCTGCATGTCACAATAAGTCAATTCCTTATCTACATCCAACTTCTTAGTCTTATCCACGGCACAGGAAGCAAATACCATAACTCCTATACCCAAAAACAGATGTTTAATCTTCATATTTCATAATATTTTTATTTCTCCACATGAAACCAGTCAATATCTACCCATCCACGTTCTTCTCCATAAGGAGTCACACTGAACATCCCCATTTTAGCACCAATCCATTTTCCTTGGCGAGCCTTGAATACAGATCCAATTTCCACAAAACGCTTCCCATCCAAGCTATAACTAAAACGACATAATGCATCCTTCCCAACATGTAGCCTGATATAAATTTCACGTTCATAATTCGGATATATTCCTGCATCAAATTTACGGCTCGGAGATAATTGTGCCAGCATAAGAACTTGTTCTGGACTTCCTTGTTCCGCGTCCTTGCATATTCCTTGTTTCAGAACAAAATTCTCACCCTGTTTTTCTAGTCCCAACCATGTATAATCCCATCCCATCACAATCATACCTGAAAGTTGCCCATCCATCTTGGCTGAAATTTTTAACTTGGCAGTTGCTGTAAATTCTTCTGCCGGAAACTTCTGCAACAACAGATTAGGAACTTCCCAGAAATTCTTAAAATCTTTCGACAATTCATGACCATAAATACGCATGTAGCCCATATTAGTCGTAAAACCAAATATGTCTTGATAGTTGGCATGCCATTCCCACTGTAGTCCCAGTTTGCGAGAATCAAATTCATCACTTTCAACCGGCGTTTCTATAGGATACACCCTCTCGGTTGCAGGTTTATGATATCGACTGACAGGTTCGCCACATCCATCACCATCTTTATCCAAGCCAATGACAGGCCAGTCTTCTTTCCACACCATCGGATTCAGATGCAGCACACGGCCATAAGCTCCTTTATCCTGAAAATGCAAAAACCAGGATTCCCCATACGGGGTATCTACCCAGCCTCCCTGATGCGGTCCGTTTATATCAGTCTTACCCTGCGCCATCACAATCCTCGTTTCATAAGGACCATACACATTTTTTGAACGCATCACCAATTGCCATCCAGAGACCACGCCGCCAGCCGGAGCAAAAATGTAATAATACCCGTTCCGCTTATAAAATTTGGCTCCCTCTACCGTATGATTCACTCCGTCATTTCCATCAAACACCAATACCGGCTCTGAGATAACGGCTGTACCTTCTTTGTTCAACTCACAGACCGTCAGAATACTGTTAAATTTAGCCCGGCTTCCAGCCCATGCATGCGCCAAATAAACTTTGCCATCATCATCCCACAACGGACAAGGATCAATCATCCCTTTTCCAGCTTTTACCAGTATCGGTTTCTCCCATTCCCCATACGGGTCACGAGTCTTTACCATGAAAATTCCAAAATCCGGATCTCCCCAATAAATATAATATACACCTTCATGAAAACGAATGGAAGGAGCCCACACGCCTTTTCCGTGACGAACTTCATTAAAGTACGCTACCGGCTCCAGCTGTTTCAATGCATAATTAACAATTTTCCAATTCACCAGGTCTTTGGAATGTAGAATAGGCAACCCTGGTGTACAGTTAAAGCTAGAAGCTGTAAGAAAATACTCCCCATCTACCGCACAGACATCAGGATCTGAATAATCAGCATGCAACACAGGATTATGATACATTCCATTTCCTTCATCTGCCACCCATACTTGTGAACGATATTGCGCCATTCCGGATTGCAACATTCCAGCCCACCACAAACCAACTATAAGAAACAATTTTTTCATTCACCTTCCTCTTTTAATAAAAAATAGAAAACAATCTTTACCAAGAAAAATTCCAATACTCAAAAATCCATTTACCTAAACTAATACGAATCATTTCTTCATTCTACCTAAAAAGACAAGATAAATATTTAAAATTGTTCGCCCTTATATTCTACATAAGAGCTAACTTCCTTCTTATTCACCGGAACCAAACGCAAAGCCGCCCCTCCTCTAGGAAGCAGACGAAATGTAATCACATCTTTACACGGCACAAGCACATACGAACATTTTACATGGGTTTTCGTTTTTACCTCATCACCTCCATCTGTGTAAATCGATGCCAAGTAGTTTTGATCCTTATCCAAAAATGAGCAGTCCAACTTTTCCAAAGACCCTTCATTATTGGTCAGCATGCCCACAAACCATTCCTTTCCACGTCGACGAGCTATAGTTACATTTTTTCCCGGCATTCCGTCCAATACATGTGATTCATCAAACACGGTCTGTAGATTTTCAAACCATTCTATTTCTGGTTCTCCTTCATATAAATCAGGCTTGTCATACCAAAAAATAGTCATCAATGGACTATAAAACACCAACGAAGCAGCCAACTGATGAGCATGCGTATTTTTTAATCGCTTGTCATAGTAACAAATAGTATAGTCTGCCGCTCCATTAATCATACGAGTAAACGGAAGAATGGTACTGTGTGTCGCATCCGGAAATTCTTCATTGCCCAATATACCTTCCTGAGTCAGTAAATTAGGATACGTCCGGCTGAATCCGGAAGGACGAAACTCATCATGAATGTTCATCATCAGTTTATTATCAGCGGCCCAACGTACCATTTCATGCAACCAGGTAGCCCAACGATGACTTGCATATTGCACAAACCCCGATTTTACTCCTACAATGCCCCATTGATGAAGCAGAGGAAACAGTTCCTTCATTTGCTTTTGTAATGCATGCTGATTGACATACAACCAAATTCCAATTCCTTTTTTCTTTCCGTATGCCACTACTTTCGGCATATCCAGTTTTGACACTACCTTTGTAGCATCCCCATCATGTGAGGTACAAGGCATATACCATTGCCAATCAAAAAGCATATACGGAATACGATGAGCTGCACAAAAATCAATAGTTTTCAATGCCTGTGCCGTAGTCAACGTGGTCTCCCGCATGATTTTTCCCGGTTTAATCCAATCCGTATCTTTTATTTCGCAAGGAGGATTCAAGTTCTCAATAATATAATTGTGCTCCAGCAGCTCTCCCGGTTTATCCGCCGCCATGATTACCTTCCATGGTGTTGCATAATAAGTAACAATATCCACCGGACTATACATCACAGAAGTCAATGTATGCCGTTTTTCTGGCGAAGCCTGAAATTTAGTCAAGCACCAGTCATCCACATCCGCATCGGTTAGTGCGGTCCAGACTCCGTTTGGTAATTCCAATGTCAAGGCACGTTCCACAGGCTTCTTAATGGCATCCACGTCTAAATATTCAAATGGAGCCTGTGCCCATTGTTCCGTCCAGGCCATTGTTCCTGCCGGAAAAGTATATTCGGTCAAATCACCTACTACCTTATGAAAGATAGCCTTCGGATGCTCCGGGAAATAATAACGAAAAGCGATTCCTTCATCATAGGCCCTCACCTCCACATTCAGACGATAATTCGAACCATCCTTTTTAGACAAATATAGCGTACCCCACTTGTAATTGTCACGAACCAAACTACGTTCCCCATACAATGGTGTCCATGTTGTATCATGGCTGCCATAAGCCACTGAATCCACTTCCAAATTATCCATCCAGCATTGGGGTTGTTTCAACGCGCGCACTCCAAGTGCCATTTCCCACACCCGATTATCCAGTTGCAGACCTGCCTGCGATTCCTTTATCACCTGCTTCCCATTATAATTCACCTCATAGCACAACTCATTTGCTCCAGAAGCAGATTTTGTTTCATAAAATCTCACATGATGTGTACCTTTTGGAGAAGACAAATCCAATTCAATTGGTTCTGCCATACACATCACAGCTCCAAAGACCCATAATCCCGGTATCAAATACTTATATTTCATATTCTTTCTTATTGTTTTCTATAAAATACGAACCACACGACCCAAACACTCAAATCTGATGAAACTTTCTTTGCTAATTTTGGATAAAAAAACGCTTAGGCGTTTAAGACAAAACGCTTAGACGTTTCAACCAAAACGTTTAGGCGTTTGAGACAAAACGCTTAGGCGTTCAATCGCAAACGTTTAGACGTTTTGGCCCCCACCTTCACAAGTCGTCAGAAAGGCATTATAAAGTGACAAAAATCTTCTCCATTCTCATCTTAACTCCACAAAAAACAACCGCCCACCGGTTTTAAAACCAGGGGCGGTCATCGTAAAAATTAATAAGAAAAAACAATATCAATAGCTATGCTCGTCTTCTTTTATTTCTTCCATGGTCAGCGGCTTGCGGTCGATAGCCCGCCATGCATAGATGATATAAGCCAGTACAAACGGAACCAAGATAGACACATAGGCCATGGTTTTCAGGGTAAACTGGCTGGAGCAGCTGTTGGCAATGGTCAGTGAACTCTGCAAGTCGGCAGTAGACGGATAATAAGCCGTATGATTATAACCAGCCACCAGCAACAAGGCCAGCACCGTCAGCACGGTACCGATTCCGGCAAACCAGATGCCGCGGGTATAGGTCTTGCAGAAAATACTCTTGCCGATTCCATACAACACACCCACTACTCCTATCAGGAACAGGATGAGCAGATAAGGCATTTCTATCAGATTATGGAAATACTTGAACGGTTCCATCACAATCAGTCCGTTGTCCGGGTTCACCGCAAAGCCGTCTTTCAACAACGTACGAATGACAAACGCCAGGAAGAAGACCAGGAAAGGCACTACATCCGCAATCAGCTGCCGGCGGAAACGAGCATTCAGTTCCTCGTGACGGATATTGTTGATGAAATACAGATTACCCAACAAACGAGCAAGGAACAGCACGGAAAATCCCAGAATCAAATTCCAAGGGTCGCCAAAAGCATCCAATCCATGCCAGCCGTTTCCCCAATGACTGATGACCGGCATCATCTCATCGGTCAGATTACCCTTACTTACTACGAAATTGGAGCCGTTGAAGAAAGTAGCCACAGCCGCACCCAGCAACAGCGGGCCGACCACTCCGTTCAACACCAAAAAGAACTGATAAGTACGCTTGCCCAGCCAGTTTCCCAGTTTCGACTGAAACTCATAAGACACCGCCTGCAGCACAAAGCTGAAAAGGATAATCATCCACAGCCAGTAAGCCCCTCCAAAACTGGTGCTGTAGAACAAAGGGAAAGAAGCAAAGAAAGCTCCTCCAAAAGTGACCAGAGTTGTGAAGGTAAATTCCCATTTACGCCCTGTGGAGTTCACAAGCAAAGTACGTTCGTCTTCTGTACGTCCCAGGCAATACAGCAAAGAGTTTCCTCCCTGCACAAACAGCAGAAACACCAGCAATGCACCCAGCAAAGAAACCAGAAACCACCAGTAATGCTGCAAGAATATATAAGTTGAATCCATATTTTTTCGGTTTTAAGATAATGTATCGGTTAGTTTATTTCTCGTCCGGTCCTTTGCGGATAGCTTTCACCATAATACCGATTTCCGCAATCAGCAGCACGGTAAACATCACAAGGAAAATAAAGAAAGTGGTCTGTACGGAACCCGTTTCCAGTTTCGACACGGCTGCATTGACGGGCAGCATGTCCTGAATGGTCCAAGGCTGGCGGCCCATCTCGGCCACAATCCATCCGGCCTGACTGGCAATGTAAGCCAACGGGATGCTCCACAAGGCAATCCAGTGCAACCAGTTCAGCTTGGCCAACTGTTTTTTCCAGACCAGTACCAGGATAACCAGGAAAAACAAAATGAAATACATACCCAGACCCACCATCACACGGAACGACCAGAACAGCAGTCCTACATGCGGAACCAGTGCGTCTTTGTCCTGAATATATCCGTAACCGAAATAAGGCATATACTCATCCAACGCGCTGCGGGCAATCTGCATAGCCGACTCGTCGCCTTGCTGTTTGGCTCTGCGAAAATCAGCCAATGCCGTAATAGCCTTCTTTCCGTTGGCTATCTTCTCCTCCGCAGAAAGTGCGGTAGAACCGTCCGGAAGCGTATAGCCACCGTTCTGCAAATCATTAATACCCGGCACATAGCCCGAAGTGCTGTGTGTAGCCAGGAAGGAAAGCATTTCCGGAATCTTAATGGCACCGACCACCGTAAGTGGCTCGTGCGTGCCTCCATCATATAGCGCCTCCATGGCAGCCAGTTTCATAGGCTGCACCTGTGCCACCTGATAAGCCGATTTGTCGCCCGTTCCAGCCGTTACCAGTGCCGCAAACAGTCCGACCGCTGCAGCCACCTTCATGCTGGCCAATGCAAATTCTTTTTCACGCTTGCGAATCAGATACCAGGCACTTATACCGATAACAAAAGCAGCACCTACCATCCAGCTGCTCAATACGGTATGGAAGAACTTCACCACTGCCACCGGAGAGAAAGCCACCGACATAAAGTCGACCATCTCATTACGCATGGTTTCCGGATTGAATTCCATTCCCACAGGATACTGCATCCAGGAATTAGCCACTAGAATCCACCAGGCAGAAATTGTAGCTCCCAACCCAGTCAACCAAGTGGAAGCCAGGTGGAACCCCTTGCTCACCTTGTGCCAGCCGAAGAACATGACGGCCACAAAAGTGGCTTCCATAAAGAAGGCCAAAATACCTTCAATGGCCAGCGGAGCTCCGAAGATGTCGCCCACAAACCAGGAATAATTACTCCAGTTGGTACCGAACTGGAACTCCAGAATCAAACCTGTAGCCACACCAATGGCGAAATTGATTCCAAAAAGTTTCATCCAGAACTTTGCCGTACGCTTCCAGAATTCATTTCCGGAACGCACATACAGTGTTTCCATAGTTGCCATAATCACGGCCAAGCCCAATGTCAGTGGCACAAACAACCAATGGTAAATGGCCGTCAAGGCAAACTGTGCCCTCGACCAGTCAATCATCGAAGTGTCGATTGTTTCAAGCATAAAAAATCACTTTATCGGTTAATATTAATAAGGTATAGTTATTCTGCCATCCGGTCGGTCAGTTCCACTCCTACATAATCCTGTTTTTCTTCCTCACTCTTTCCACTCAGAAACGAAGGGAAGAAAAACAATTTCAGGATAAAGAACATGACAAAAAGCTTTATCAGGATAATGGCCCATAAGGTCCGGCCGATGGTCATCTCCCGAAAACCGTCACGGTAAAAATAAAAAATTCGAATGATAGTCTTTTTAATCATAATCTAGTTTTATAATGATTACAAAGTAAATGCTTTATCGGGAAAAAACAAGAGTTTATCGAGATATTCTGTGGAAAAATCTATCTGTTTTGCGCTTCTTTATATAAAGGAATACATTTGCAATGTAAAAATTCAATGAAATATGAAAAAAAGAGAACTCATTTTCTTCGCTGCATTCGCGACTTTCCTGTCGGCGAATGCTCAAGAGAAACAAACCTGGTCGCTTGATGACTGCATAAATTATGCGCTGGAGAAAAACATCCAGCTACAGCAGAACAAGATTTCCTTACAGGAAAGCGAAGTGGATGTGAAAACAGCAAAGGCCGCACTCTTCCCCAGCCTTTCATTCAATACCGGACAGAATCTGGTGAACCGTCCGTATCAGGAAAACAGCGCCACCGTAAGTGGAACGGAAATCATCAGCAGTACCAACAAGACTACCTACAACGGCAGTTACAGCTTGTCGGCACAATGGACACTTTGGAACGGCGGACAGCGCCTGAACAACATCAAACAACAAAAGAAAAACCAAGAAATAGCCGAACTGAGTGTGGCAGAAACCGAGAATACTCTCAAAGAAGAAATCACGAAACTCTTCCTGCAGATTCTTTATGCAGACGAATCGGTTAACATCAACAAAGGAACGCTGGAAGTGAGTAAAGCCACTTACGAACGTGCCAAGGAACTGTTCAATCAAGGAAGCATTTCAAAAGCCGACCTGGCACAGCTGGAATCACAGGTAGGAAATGACGAGTATCAGCTGGTGACTTCCGAAAGTTCACTGAGAAATTACAAGCTTCAGCTGAAACAGATGCTGGAACTGGACGGCACAGCCGAAATGGAACTGGAACTCCCGGTACTGGATGATGCTAAAGTGATGCAGCTGCTTCCAAACCAGGAAGATGTGTACCAGACAGCACTGGCCAACCGCCCGGAAATCCAAAGCAGCAAACTGAGCATTGACAATGCCAAGCTGGCCATTTCTTCTGCCAAGAGCGGCTATTTCCCGACCATCAGCCTGTCGGCCTCAACCTCAAGTATGACCAACAATTCCAGTCAGAACAACTGGGCACAGCAGATGAAATATGGCTGGAACAACATGATTGGATTGAACATCAGCGTACCGATTTTCAATAACCGCCAAACCAAAAGTGCGGTAGAAAAAGCACAGTTCCAATACAATTCCTCTTTGCTGAACCTTCAGGACAAACAGAAAGGATTGTACACGGACATCGAGACCATCTGGCTGGACGCACTGAATGCACAGCAGCAATATGCAGCAGCCGAAGTAAAACTGAAAAGCAGCCAGACCAGCTTCGACATGGTCAACGAACAGTTCAAACTGGGCATGAAGAATACTGTAGAACTGCTGACAGAAAAAAACAACCTGCTCAGCGCACAGCAGCAGCGGATTCAGGCCAAGTATATGGCGATATTGAACCGCACACTACTTGATTTTTACGCAGGAAAAGACATTGAATTATAATAACCAAACAATATGAACAAGAAAAAAATAATTATCACAGCTGGCATCGTAATTGTACTGGCTGTGGCAGGATACTGGATTTTTGGCAAGAAGAGCGCACAAGGCAAAGTAGACTTCGTCACCGAAACAGTAGCAAAAGGCAACATCAGCAATTCCATTACAGCTACAGGAACCATTGAACCTGTCACTGAAGTGGAGGTCGGTACACAGGTTTCAGGTATCATCGACAAAATATACGTGGATTACAATTCGGTAGTAAAAGAAGGGGAAGTGATAGCCGAGATGGATAGAGTGACCCTGCTCAGCGACTTACAGTCAGCGCAAGCTACATACGACGGCGCAAAAGCCGAATACGATTATCAGAAAAAACTATGCGAGAGAAACAAAAAACTGCATGAAAAGCAACTGATCAGCGAAACTGATTACGAGCAGAGCACATACGATTACGAACGTGCCAAGAGTACATTCGAACAAAGTCAGGCAGCTCTTTCAAAGGCGGAACGCAACCTTTCTTATGCTACCATCACTTCTCCAATCAACGGTATCGTTACCAGTAAGGACGTAGAAGAAGGACAGACCGTGGCCTCCGGTTTCGAAACGCCGACCCTGTTTACCATTGCTGCAGACCTCACCAAGATGCAGGTAGTGGCCGATGTGGACGAAGCCGATATTGCCGGAGTGAGAGACAGTGCCAGAGTCACGTTTACCGTTGATGCCTATCCGAATGATGTATTCGAAGGACGGGTTCACCAAATCCGACTGGGAAGCGCCAACAGTAGCAGTTCCAGTAGCACCAGCAGTGAAACAGTTGTCACTTATGAGGTAGTCATTACAGCCGACAATCCGGATTTGAAGTTGAAACCGAGACTGACCGCCAATGTGACCATCTACACGGATACACGTGACAATGTGCTCGTGGTTCCCAACAAGGCGTTGCGTTTTACTCCAGAAAAAGAGCTGGTAGGCAAAAAGACTATTACCGACTGTAAAGGTGAACACAAAGTATGGACCATGGATGCCAACGGATTCACCGCTCACCCGGTTAAAGTCGGTCTGAGCGACGGAAGTCATACGGAAATTCTGGAAGGTATCAGTGAAGGAACACCGATTGTCACAGAAACGGTATTGAAAGGATTTGCCGACACCACAGCATCCGAAGCTTCTGCCGACGGAGAAAGAAGCCCGTTCATGCCAGGCCCTCCGGGAAGTGACAAGAAAAAACAAAAATAAGGAGAAACCGTCATGAAAAAGACTGTCATAGAATTACAAAATATCAAACGGAATTTCCAGGTGGGTGATGAAACAGTACATGCACTGCGCGGCATCTCGTTCAGCATTCAGGAAGGAGAATTTGTGACCATCATGGGTACATCTGGTTCCGGTAAGTCCACCCTGCTGAACACACTGGGATGTCTGGACACACCGACCAGCGGGGAATACCTGCTCGACGGGGTATCCGTACGCACGATGAGCAAACCACAGAGGGCGGTACTGCGAAACCGGAAAATCGGATTCGTATTCCAGAACTACAACCTGCTGCCCAAAACGACGGCGGTAGAAAATGTAGAACTTCCGTTGATGTACAACAGTGCCGTCAGTGCCGCTGAACGCCGCCGTCGGGCCATAGAAGCCCTGACAGCCGTGGGACTGGCCGACCGTCTGGAACACAAGTCCAACCAGATGTCCGGTGGACAGATGCAGCGCGTGGCCATTGCCCGTGCACTGGTTAACAATCCGGCGGTTATCCTAGCCGATGAAGCGACCGGTAACTTGGACACACGTACTTCTTTCGAAATCCTGGTTCTTTTCCAGAAGCTTCATCAGGAAGGACGTACCATCATCTTCGTGACACACAATCCGGAATTGTCACAATACAGCAGCCGCAACATCCGACTGCGTGACGGACATGTCATTGAAGACGTAACCAACCCCCATATTCTTTCGGCTGCGGAAGCACTGGCTGCCCTGCCAAAAAACGATGATGATTGACAATTTATCAAGATGACTTATGAATGGAACAAACCTTTTTAAAATAGCCTTTCGGGCATTGGCCAACAACAAGCTCCGTGCTTTCCTGACCATGCTGGGAATCATTATCGGAGTAGCTTCCGTCATTGCCATGCTGGCCATCGGACAAGGCTCCAAACGGAGTATCCAAAAACAAATCTCCGAAATGGGCTCCAATATGATCATGATTCATCCGGGAGCCGAGATGCGAGGAGGTGTCCGTCAGGACCCGTCGAGCATGCAAACGCTGAAGCTGGAAAATTATGAGACTTTGCGTGATGAATGTATGTACCTGTCTGCCATCAGTCCGGATGTCTCTGCTTCCGGACAGCTGATTTCCGGCTCCAACAACTACCCTTCTTCGGTGAGCGGAGTAAGCCTCGGCTATCTGACCATCCGTCAGCTGACCGTGGAACAAGGGGATATGTTTACGGAAGAAGATATCCGTACGGCAGCAAAAGTGTGTGTCATTGGTAAAACCATTGTAGACAACCTGTTCCCCGACGGACAAGACCCGATTGGAAAGATTATCCGCTGCAACCAGGTTCCTCTCCGAGTAATCGGGGTACTCAAATCGAAAGGATACAACTCTATGGGCATGGACCAGGATGACGTGGTACTGGCACCTTACAGCACAGTAATGAAACGTCTGCTTGCCCAGACCTATCTGAGCGGTATCTTTGCTTCTGCCCTGACAGAAGACATGACGGAAGAAGCCGTTGACGAAATCACAAATATCCTCAGAAGAGAACATAAACTGAAAGAAACGGACGACGATGACTTCACCATCCGTACACAGCAGGAACTCAGCTCTATGCTGAATACCACCACCGACCTGATGACTACCTTGCTGGCCTGTATCGCAGGAATTTCCCTGGTGGTAGGAGGTATCGGTATCATGAACATCATGTACGTCAGTGTAACCGAACGTACACGCGAAATCGGACTCCGTATGTCTGTGGGAGCGAGAGGAGTGGATATTCTGTCACAATTCCTGATAGAATCCATCCTGATCAGTATCACCGGAGGGTTGATTGGAGTAATTCTGGGATGTGGAGCCAGCTTCATCATCAAGACAGTTGCCCATTGGCCTGTATTCATCCAACCGTGGAGTGTATTGCTGTCATTCGCAGTATGTACCTTCACCGGTGTATTCTTCGGGTGGTATCCGGCCAAGAAAGCGGCCGACCTGGACCCGATTGAAGCACTGCGCTATGAATAAATGATAAATAAATAACGGAACTACTTTGTTCTTCATAACTTTGGTTTCCTGTCCGGCCGTCTATTTATACCGTAGATAATCATATATATTTACGGTGTGCGACGGCCGGACTTTTCTTAAAAAATCGTATCTTTGCTTTAAATCAATCCGATATGGTGCATATAACTCATAACAAACACCGCTTACTGGAATTAATCATCCACACAATATGCTGGGGATTGTTCTTCGGGTTTCCGCTGTTTTTTACCCAACACGACAACGGGAATATCGACTGGAAAGAATTTATCAATCATTCGGGAGTTTCTCTTTCCTTCTTTGTCATTTTTTATGTCAATTACCTGATTCTGATTCCCCAAATACTATTCAAAGAGCATATCGGACGTTTTATTCTGCTAAACCTTGTGCTTATTCTTGTCGTTTCCATCGGATTACGCTACTGGCACAACATGCTTGCATTTCCGCCTCCTGTGCGTCCCCGCTCTTACCTTCCTCCCCAATATATCTTTTATATAAGAGACATTACCAGTATGATTTTTATGGTAGGGTTGAGTGTGGCCATCCGGATGAGTCTCCGTTGGAGTGCTACGGAACTGGCGCGCCGGGAAGCAGTGAAAAGCCGTACGGAAGCAGAACTTAAGAACCTCCGCAACCAACTGAATCCTCATTTCTTGCTGAATACGCTGAACAATATCTATGCACTCACCGCATTCGATACGGAAAAGGCCCAGCAAGCTATTCAGGAACTCAGCAAGCTGCTACGGTACGTGCTGTACGACAACCAGGAAAATTTTGTTCCTCTTACCAAAGAAGTGGAATTCATACGGAACTACATCGAACTGATGCGTATCCGGGTTTCTTCTCAGGTGAAAATCAGCACACATTTCCAAATCCATCCGGACAGTCAGAGTCCTGTGGCCCCCTTGCTGTTCATTTCACTGATAGAAAATGCCTTCAAGCACGGAGTATCCCCCACAGCACCCAGCTTTATCGACATCACATTAACTGAAAAAGAGAACAAAATCCACTGTATAATACGCAACAGCAACTACCCCAAAAGTGCCACTGACAAAAGCGGATCGGGTATCGGACTGGAACAGGTACAAAAAAGACTGGAATTGCTGTATGCCGGACATTACGAATGGCAACACCAGGTCAGTCCCGACCAGAAAGAATACAGTTCGGTTTTAACAATTGATATTCCAGACACTAATCATAAAAAAACAATGCCATGACAATCAAATGCGCCATTATTGATGATGAACCCTTAGCACTCGGATTACTGGAAAGCTATGTAAAGAAAACCCCTTCACTGGAACTATGCGGAGCGTATTCCAGTGCCATTCAAGCCATGGAACTCCTGAACGGACATCCGGTGGACTTGATTTTTCTGGACATCCAAATGCCGGAACTGAACGGACTGGAGTTTTCCAAAATAATTCCGAGCAGTACACGCATCATCTTTACAACTGCCTTCGGGCAATATGCCTTGGACGGTTATAAGGTAAATGCTCTCGATTATCTGCTCAAGCCTATTAGCTATACAGATTTCATGACAGCCGTCAACAAAGCCATACAGTGGTTCGGGCTTTGTCAAAAAGCTGAAAATGCGTCCGAAGAAATACAGTCTTCCGAGGATCTGAAATATATTTATGTAAAAAGCGACTATAAACTGATCCAAATAGAACTGGATAAGATTCTTTATATAGAAGGACTCAAAGATTACATTAAAATTCACTTGGAAGACAATCCCCGTCCGATTCTGTCATTGGTCAGCATGAAGATGATGGAAGACAAACTGCCAGCCAATCGTTTTATTCGAATTCACCGGTCTTTCATTGTGCAAAAACAAAAAATAAAAATCATAGAAAAAGGAAGAATTGTTTTCGGGAAAGACTACATTCCGATATCTGACAGCTACAAACAGGAGCTCCAAAATTATGTTAATAAACATACTATTTGAAAATCTGTTGTATTTTCAACATTTTTTTCTGAAACAATCCAATTTTTTACTGATTTTCTTTGGCTACAATCAATCTAAACCCTATATTTGTAGCGTACATAATAAAAGCGGAAGTTGTGAAACTTCCTTTAGAATAGTTTAGTTAAGTCTAGTTTAGTTTTTGTGTTGTGATACTCCTGCTGAAAGTGTTCAGCGGGAGTATCTTTTTTATTGCTGGTTTTCAAGTAGTTAGGGATACATACCGAACTTTTCGCAATCTAATTTGTAACGTGTGAATGATAGAAAAAACCTCACTTTTGGGCGTATTTCATTCCACTTTTATTCCAGTTTAAAATATAAACCAGTATGGCAACATTTTTTTTAACAATTGTCCCGAATTTAATCTTAAAAAACAATAAACACACTGTAAGGATAGCAGTTACACATTGCCGGCAAACAAGATACATCCCGACTGATGTAACGATAGACTCAGAGAAAGAAATAAGCAACGGAAGGATCGTCAAAAGACCAGACAAGGAAAGGCTGAACATACACCTCATGAAGCTGCTGTCAGCGTATGAAGAAAGAGCGTCAAACATTCCTTTTGCAGACAGCCTTACATGCAGCCAGCTTATCAAGATAATCAAATCACCAATCTCCGGAGAAAAGCACAGGACATTCTCTGATATAGCAGACGAATATCTATCACAGATTGACAAGGATGACAGAGGAAAGACCTACAAGCTGTACAGGCTTGCAGCTAACAGGTACATGGACTTCGCCGGTAATGACACTCTGATGGAACACATCACTCCAATTCGGATCAACAACTACTTAATGAGCCTTCAGAAAGACAAACTCTCCCAGACAAGTATTAAGATATACATTACTCTTCTGAAAGTAATCATCAACTATGCAGTGAAAATGAGATATGTATCATTCGAAGTGGACCCATTCGTGACGGCTAAAGTTCCGTCAGCAAAGAAAAGGGACACGTACATAACAGTAGAGCAGCTTAAGAAAATACGTGATGCCAGACTGGACACACACAGCCTTTCAGTAGTACGTGACATTTTCATGCTGACTTATTATCTTGCCGGAATGAATCTTGTTGATATGCTGGAATACGACTTCCGGAATACAGATGAAATATACTATGTCCGAAAAAAGACCAGACACACTAAAGAGGGAGACAATGCGGTGAACTTCTCTATTCCTGATGAGGCAAAGCCAATCATACAACGATACATGGACAAGAAATCAGGAAAACTCATTTTCGGCCGTTATTCAAGCTATGTAAGCTGCTACAATGTTCTTGCAAGAAAGATTAAGAAACTGGCAGAAATTGGCGGAATTAAGCATTATTTTACCCTGTATTCAGCCCGTAAGTCTTTCGTTCAACACGGATTCGACTTAGGTATTCCATTGTCCACGCTCGAATATTGCATCGGACAATCAATGAAAGACAGCCGGCCGATATTCAACTATGTATCCATTATGAAGAAACATGCAGACAAGGCAATCAGAGAAATTCTTGATAATCTGACGTAAAAAAAAACACCGAAACATTTTGATAATATGCAAATGCTTATTATCTTTGTAGTGTCAAACAAAGAGTTATTCACTTAATTAAAACAACATGGAAAATGAAGAAAGGAAAAAGCTAGAAGAAGAGTACAAGAATCTCAAACTGCTAATCGAATTTCATTCAACCTACGGAGTTCTTGATAAATCAGAATACGAAAAGATGGTTAATGATATTCTTGATCGGATGAACGAAATCCGAAAGATGTTGGAAAAAGAGTAAAAAAACAGCCCTCCCTACTGGGAGGGCATTAAAAATAGATTTATGGATAATATGGATAAATACCTTCCAAATGCTGACATGCAGGCTGCATTTGAGAAATTCAAAGAGCTAAAAACTTCCGAAGAAAAACTTGCATTCAAAAAGGAAATGCAGGAGAAACTGTCTTCAATGAATGAAGCAGATAGAAAAAAGTACATTGCAGATTCCAAAGAAGGGCTAAAAGCTACCGTTGAGGCTTGCGAGGATTTTATTACCAGGGCAGAAGAAACTATACTAAAGGATAAGCTGGGGGAACTTCCTGATATAATCTCATTCAGCTACATAGCAAAGAAATACTTTGGCAAAAGCCGGAACTGGCTGTATCAGCGCATAAATGGATATACTGTAAATGGAAAGCCTGCAAAATTCACACAAAATGAATTTCAAACATTCCTGAATGCACTGGAAGACATTAGCAATAAAATCAAAAGAACTTCGGCTTCGCTTAAATTTAATTAAGTGACTTTGTTTGACATGTCCCCGCATTAAGCCGATGCGGGGATTTTTTGTTCATGAAAAATAATTCGTATATTTGCAATGCCATAATGAAGGGCAGTGGCCCGGATTTTGGTTTGACTTTTAGTGAGGGGGTGGTTCCCCTCACTTTTTTTATACCCACACCGAACTTTTTCATTCCTAATAAGTAACACTAATACAACCAGCAGGTGATGTTGATTATTAGTGTTGTTGAGGCTGGTTGCATAAAAAGCCCCTTCCGGATTATAATCTGGTCGGGGCTTGTTGGCCTTAAAATAAAGCGAACTTCTACGCAACAAATATTATCATTTAATTAGCAGAGTCCTATAAAATGAATTTTTATTTGGATTGTTTAATTGCAGAAAATATCTTAATATTTTGTAGAAAGCAAATTATGAGACTATTATGCATCTGGAAGAGATATTTCTAATTGTTCATAGGTTGATTTAAAGGAATTAAAATTATTAATTTTATTTTCAATCTCCAGGCATCTTTTCTTTGTCTCATCAACGTGACTATTCATGGTTCCTTTCAAGTCTTTTACTATATAATATGTTTTTATTGTATAAATGATAAAATGTATATACGGTAAAATGGCAGTCATTACAACAGATATTGCTAAATAATTATAAATAAAAAAATTCTGTTGTATTGGATTTGTTGTGAAAGACGCAATATATGTAATAGAGCCTGATATTATGGAAGTAATGAATAAGGTCATTAGTATTATCTTTAGCGAGACCCACCGATGAATATAACCATCAAATAAAGAAAGTCCTAGAACAATGATATATGATAATGTGGTAAACAAGAGCCAAAACATATCAATAAATATATGTTCATTTTGTACTCCTGAATAAAAAAGCGATAATATACAAAAAAGAAAAAGATACAACGATATGCATGAAAAGCAGATGGATGAAGCTTTTATTCTTTTTGATATTAGTTGGTTAAAAAAGTCCTTCATCCCATCAATTTCACTCTTTTCTTTGCTAATATCAATACTCAATGCTTCTCTTAATTTTTTTGTGTTTTTCCCAGCAATATTATCAGGTATGTTTTTAAGTGTTTCTTCATCAAGATGGGCATAACATTCTTCCTTACATCGCGTAACAAAATTATCTATTTGAACAATATGTCGTATTATTATATATGAATATGATTTTGAGAATTCAACAGCAATATATAAAATATTTAATGTTGCTGCTAATTCAATAGCAGACGTAAAACTTCCAAGCTCCATCATTGTTCTTTCATATTAAAAAGCGCACCTAAATCAATAACTTCAGCATATTCTTCATCAAAACATTTGTCAAAGAAATCAGCAAACTCATTTGCTTTAGCATGATTACTCATATTGCACATTGCACGCCTATTTTCAGTATCAAATTCTAACCTGTAAGATTTTTTATCTCCTATAGATACGTGTACATTTATTTCTGAATTATTTAATCGTACAAATGGCTTATCATCAGTTCTCTTTAGTATTATGTCATACCCACAAGATTGATAATAAGCTATTCGTCTGAATAAATCCGATTTTTTTATTTTATCTTCATCGTAATTATTAAGTAAAATTCTTAATTTCCCCTTTCGTTCGATAAAATCACTAATCGCATTTATATATTCTTGTGATGATGTTGTCTCATTACACATATTACCTGCAAATATTCTTAGTTCTTTTTCTGCATGAGTAAACATCTCAACGAAAACAGTTTTCATTTTTTCGCAGTCAGAATTAAGAAATAATTTATCAATATTATTTTTAGCTAGGTTATGTATATATATGTTATATAAATTGTCCATTTTTGATAACCATAAATTTCATTGCAAAATAAATACTTAAATAAACAATAAACAACAACAATAACATGTTTCTTGACATTTTCAAAAAAAGATAGTAATATGACTAGACTATAAAAACAATGTACACTACTTTTCTGTTTCAAAGACATATATTAAAATTATTTCATAGCATTCCAAGTACATATATTTTTTTGTTTTAAGTCGATTTCTGTACTATAAGTATTTTATTTATTATGTTTCATAGCTAAAATATTATATATACTTTTATGTTCATTAGTGTCCAATAAAAATGGACGAGTTAAAAAATTAATCAAATAGTCCTTCAAAAAGGGGATAATCGAGTTCTTTGATATCGTTGAAATCA
>CABIXF010000017.1 GCA_902362595.1 Bacteroidaceae bacterium
CTGAATTCCACATCAAGCATCCTGTGAAGTCCATTTTCCACCTGCCAGTGATTCCTCTTATGCATAATCAGACTTGCGGCATCTTTTCCCAAAGAGGTGATAAAGTATTGTGTCTCTTTTGTTTCCTCTCCTGTTTTCTTGTTCTTGCGTACGGTGTTGAATACTCCGAAAGTCTTTATTCCCGCCCATTTCCTGTACATGCTTCCCAGCATGTATTTTTCCTGAACAGTAAAACAGTTTCTGGTTACGGTATATCCGTGAGCCTTTTCATCAACTATGGTAACATCATCATTACGGTTCTCTCTTTTTTTGAGCATATTCCAGCCGACGATTTCCTCTATCTCTTTGCGCAAAAGAAGCTGGTTGTCCTTGACTATAAGAAGATAATCAGCTCCTTTTTTGAAAATCGCCTCCGCTATTTCTCTCTGCGTACCCATGGCGTCCATTGTTATAAGGTCTCCTTTGCCAATTGACAACGATTCTATCAGTGCCTTGTCAGCCGTAATCTCATTGCTTTTTTCCGGTACACGTTCCTGTCCGAGAGAAACCTCATGGGTCACATCGTATGCACTTACAATGTGTACTCTGGCTTTTCCGCCGTCATTGTCTGCATTGTTGATTTCATTTACAATACATGATAGGATAGAAAGATTCTCCTTGCCGGCGGAGCGCATTCTTTTCCCGTCAATGGCGATGTGTCTTTTAATTGATGTGGAATAATCCGTATCCGAGACGCTTGAGGCGGAAAAGCAGCAGGCCCATTCCCTGTACAGACTTTCAAGCTTGTCCGGATTTATGATGCTGAAAAAACGCCTGAAGGTATCATGGGAAGGAGTTGATTCAAGTCCCGGGATGAATCTCCTGAAGAAATCAATCTTTATCTTTCCATAATCTGCTATTTCATTCCATGTCTGGCATTTGGCAAATACCCCTGCAAGAGTTATTAAAAAAATTGTAGAGGTAGAATGTTGGACCATACCTTGTACACGTGTATCCAAAGGCTCCATGGCCTTTGCCAAATTATCCATAATCAAGAATTTCTTTGATATTGAATCCATATTTATCTGTTTTTTATTATAAAGATAATGAAAAACATCGACACATGCAAACTAAACAATCTGATAATCAGATAAATACAAACATCAAAAACTAAATCCTGTTAAAGAAATTTTGATGCGTTTTCTCTGAGCACAAACCGGGGATGCTCTATGTCAAGGAAATCATCCGTCCCAAATATGCGCTCAAGGACAGCACCCGGCTTCCTCCCGCAGGGCAGAAAGGCGTGGAGATTGCCCCCATGCCGCTGATGCCCGTCGACAAGTGCATCGCCGACACCAGCCTGCTTGCCGAGATACTGCTTCAGAAGTATGAATATCACGTCCCGTTCTACCGGCAGATACAGCAGTACCGGCATCTTGGGATGAAAGGCCTTACGGAAAGTACGCTGGACGGATGGTTCAAAAAGACGGTGGAGCTGCTCAGGCCTCTGTATGAGGAGCTCAAGAAGGAAGTCTTTTCCTGCGACTATGTACAGGCGGACGAAACCACTGTTCCGGTCATCAACAAGGAAAAGCACAGGGCCGACAAGGAATACCTGTGGATGGTAAGGTCGGTCATGAAGAAACTGGTCATCTTCCATTACGATGAGGGATCGCGTGCCGGAGCAGTCATCGAATCCCTGACAAATCAATATCACTTCAAGGGTTATCTTCAATGCGACGGTTTTGCAGGCTATGAGACAGCCTTCAGGACCAACCCCGACGTGCGGCTGCTCAACTGCCTGGTGCATATCCGCCGTCATTTTGAACAGGCTCTGGATGAAAACCGGGAGATGGCCGAACATGGCCTGACCCAGATACAGCATATTTACCGGATTGAACACTGCTGCGATAAGGCGGGCCTGTCGTACGACGAGCGGAAGACGAAGCGCCGGGAACTGGCCGGACCTGTCATGGATGCCATGAGAGTGTGGATGGAAACGGAAGGAATCAAGTACAGCCCCAATTCCCAGATTGGGAAAGCCATCACGTATGCCTATACCCGATGGGACAACATGATGGGATGTCTGGAGGACGGACGCCTGCTCTGGGATAACAATCTGGCTGAAAATGTCATCCGGCCGATTACTCTGGGACGGAAAAATTACCTCTTCTGCGGCAACCATGAGGCGGCGGCTAATATGTCGGTGATCTGTTCCCTGCTGGCCACCTGTAAGGCACATGATGTAAACCCAAGGGATTATCTGAATGATGTCATCGCCCGAATGCCCTATTACAAAAAAGCTACTCATGAGGAACTGCTGGAACTGCTTCCACATAAATGGAAGCTGCAACATCCGGAAAGTGCATTGACAAAACAAGAGGAGGAAGCCGGCAACCGGTGCTGACTGCAACATATAGGTTCAACAAAATAATAGCGACTGCAACTATTAGGTTTATAGTGACAGTCGCTATTGTTGTATATAAAGTTCAATACCTGTAGTTTAACGAATGCTTACATAAAATATATAGATTAAAGATTATAGTTGTACCTTGGTCTTTCTAGACGTAGAGGCATGATGGTCACAAAAAATCCCCTTCCGAACTCATTCATAACGAAGCGTTCAGGAGGGGATAACTTTTTCTGTATCTAGCTGTACGGATTATTTATATTCGTCCCAGCTCTTGATTTCGATGTCGTCGATGCTCATCGTGCAGAAGGCATGGATGAAGGCACTTGCCAGACGGGCATTCGTAATCAACGGAATGTTCAGGTCGATGGCGGCACGGCGAATCTTGTAACCATTGTCGAGTTCGCCGGCAGTCAGGTCGCGCGGGATGTTGACTACCATGTCGATTTCTTTCTTGTGCAACATTTCCAGTGCCTGCGGTTTGCCTTCTTCACTCGGCCAGAATACGCGGGTGTTCTCAATGCCGTTTTCAGTCAGGAACTTGGAAGTACCACCTGTAGCGAAGATGTTGTAGCCTTTGTCCTTCAATTCCTGTGCAGCTTTCAGCATTTCCACTTTCTGCTTCGGCGTACCGGTAGACATCAGGATGTTCTTTTCCGGGATGCGGTAGCCTACGGAAAGCATGGATTTCAGAACGGCGCAAGAAGTGTCTTCACCGATACAGCCCACTTCACCGGTAGAAGCCATGTCGACACCCAATACAGGGTCGGCTTTTTGCAGACGGTTGAAGGAGAACTGGCTGGCCTTGATACCTACATAGTCGAGTTCGAAGAGGTTCTTTTCCGGCTTTTCTACCGGCAGTCCCAGCATAACTTTCGTAGCCAGTTCGATGAAGTTGATTTTCAATACTTTGCTGACAAACGGGAACGAACGGCTGGCACGCAGATTACATTCAATCACCTTGATGTCATTTTCGCGGGCAAGGAACTGGATGTTAAACGGACCGGAGATGTTCAGTTCTTTCGCAATCTGACGGCTGATGCGTTTGATGCGGCGTACGGTTTCTACGTATAGTTTCTGCGGCGGGAACTGGATAGTGGCGTCACCTGAGTGAACTCCGGCAAACTCGATGTGTTCACTGATGGCGTAGGCAACGATTTCACCATTCTGTGCCACGGCATCCATTTCTACTTCTTTGGCATGTTCGATGAACTGGCTCACTACTACCGGATGCTTCTTGGATACGTTGGCAGCCAGCTGCAGGAAGCGTTCCAGTTCTTCCTGGTTGGAGCATACGTTCATGGCAGCACCGGAAAGTACGTATGACGGACGAACCAGTACCGGGAAGCCAACTTTCTGAATGAAGGCGTTGATGTCTTCCATGGAAGTCAGTGCGCTCCATTCCGGCTGGTCTACGCCGATGCGGTCGAGCATAGCCGAGAACTTGTCGCGGTCTTCTGCGTTGTCGATGCTCTTGGCGGAAGTTCCCAAAATGTGGATGTGCTGTGCATCCAGACGGAGAGCCAGGTTGTTCGGAATCTGTCCGCCGGTAGATACAATCACACCGTGCGGGTTTTCCAGGTCGAGGATATCCATCACACGTTCGAAGGTCAGTTCGTCGAAGTACAGACGGTCGCACATATCGTAGTCGGTAGATACGGTTTCCGGGTTGTAGTTAATCATCACGGAACGGTAGCCTTCCTTGCGGATGGTGTTCAGTGCCTGTACGCCGCACCAGTCGAATTCTACGGATGAACCGATACGGTAAGCACCCGAACCGAGTACAACGATGCTCTTGTGGTCGCCCAGGTAGTGTACATCGTTGGCCACACCGCTGTAAGTCAGATACAGGTAGTTGGTCTGTGCCGGATATTCAGCGGCCAGTGTATCGATTTGTTTCACTACCGGAACGATACCTACGCTCTTACGGTGCTTGCGGATGTCGAGGATGGCATCTTCCATGTCGCCTTCGTAACCGATGGCGCGTGCCACCTGGAAGTCGGAGAATCCCTGACGTTTTGCTTTATAAAGAAGTTCGTTCGGAAGCTGTGACAGCAGTTTGTGGTTGTTGCCCCACTCGTGCAGCTCTTTGGAAGTCTGCATGATGTTCATCAGCTTGTCGAGGAACCATTTGTCAATCTTGGTAAGGTCGTGAATCTGGTCTACGGTGTAGCCGGCACGCATAGCTTTTGAGATGACGAAGATACGCTTGTCGGTCGGTTCGCGCAGTGCCTTGTCTACATCGGCAATCTGAAGTTCCTTGTTTTCTACGAAACCGTGCATGCCCTGACCAATCATACGCAGACCCTTCTGGATGGCTTCTTCGAAAGTACGTCCGATGGCCATGACTTCACCTACTGACTTCATGCTGGAACCCAGCTCGCGGTCTACGCCGTGGAACTTGCCCAAGTCCCAACGAGGAATCTTACATACCACGTAGTCCAGTGCCGGCTCGAAGAAGGCTGAAGTGGTCTTTGTGACAGAGTTCTTCAGGTCGAACAATCCGTAACCCAGACCCAGTTTGGCAGCGACGAAAGCCAGCGGATAACCG
This sequence comes from Bacteroidaceae bacterium, assembly GCA_902362595.1. Classification (GTDB taxonomy): domain Bacteria; phylum Bacteroidota; class Bacteroidia; order Bacteroidales; family Bacteroidaceae; genus Phocaeicola; species Phocaeicola fibrisolvens. The sequence goes on from CABIXF010000017.1 coordinate 4,941, forward strand.
GTTGCTTTAGATGCCAGGGCAGAAGAACGGCTCAGACGGGCGTTTACCTCAATCACGCGGTAGTCTTCCGATTCCGGGTCGAAAGCATACTGCACGTTACATTCACCCACGATACCGATGTGGCGGATGATGCGGATGGCCAGTTCACGAAGTTTGTGGTATTCGCTGTTGGTCAGTGTCTGTGAAGGTGCGATAACGATACTTTCACCGGTGTGGATACCCAATGGGTCGAAGTTTTCCATGTTGCAGACCGTGATACAGTTGTCGAAACGGTCGCGCACAACTTCGTATTCTACTTCCTTCCAGCCTTTCAAGCTCTTTTCTACCAATACCTGCGGGGAGAAAGAGAAGGCTTTTTCGGCCAGTACGTTCAGTTCTTCTTCGTTGTCGCAGAAGCCGGAGCCCAGACCTCCCAGTGCGTATGCTGCACGGATGATGACCGGATAGCCCAGTTCCTTGGCAGCACGGCGGGCGTCTTCGATGTTTTCTACCGCTTCACTCTTGATGGTCTTTACGTGGATTTCATCCAGTTTCTCTACGAACAGCTCACGGTCTTCCGTATCCATGATGGCCTGTACCGGAGTACCGAGTACGCGAGCATTGTATTTTTCGAATACACCTGCCTTGTAAAGAGCTACACCGCAGTTCAGGGCTGTCTGTCCACCGAACGACAGCAGCACACCGTCGGGACGTTCCTTGGCGATGACTTTCTCTACGAAATAAGGAGTGACGGGCAGGAAGTAAATTTTGTCGGCCACACCTTCCGAGGTCTGCACGGTGGCGATGTTCGGGTTGATCAGGATGGTTTCGATACCTTCTTCCTTCAAGGCTTTCAGGGCCTGTGAGCCGGAGTAGTCGAATTCACCTGCTTCACCGATTTTCAGGGCTCCTGAACCTAACAGCAATACTTTCTTTATATTTTCTTTCATTGTCTTCTTTGTTTTAATGGATTACAGCAACTTTACAAATTCGTCGAACAGGAATTCTGTATCGGTCGGACCGCTGGCAGCTTCTGGGTGGAACTGTGCAGAGAACCAAGGGTTCTTCTTGTGGCGGATACCTTCGTTGGAGCCGTCGTTCATGTTGATGAAGAGCGGTTCCCAGTCGGCTCCCAGTGTGTTGTTGTCCACTGCATAACCGTGGTTCTGTGAGGTGATGAAGCATTTGTCTGTGCCCACCAGACGTACCGGCTGGTTATGGCTGCGGTGTCCGTACTTCAGTTTGTAGATTTTAGCGCCTCCTGCCTTTGAAAGCAACTGGTTACCCATACAGATTCCGAAGATAGGAAGTTTTTCGTTCTGCATGGCTTTGCGGATGTTCTGTACAGCCGCATCGCAGGTGTCAGGGTCGCCCGGACCGTTGGAGATGAACAGACCGTCGAATTGCAGGGAGTTGAAGTCGTAGTCCCAAGGCACGCGGATTACTTCTACGTCGCGCTTGAGCAGGCAACGGATGATGTTTGATTTCACGCCGCAGTCTACGAGCACTACTTTTTTCTTGCCTTCGCCTTCATTGTAGCGGATGATTTCTTTGCAGGAAACTTTGTCTACGTAGTTTACGCCGGCATAAGTGGCTTCAGGGATGTTGTCCGGTTCATCGTCGAACACGATTTTTCCCATCATCACACCATGTTCACGCAGCACCTTGGTCAGTTCGCGTGTGTCGATGCCCGTGATACCTGGAATCTGTTCACGCTTCAGCCAGTCGGCCAGGCTTTCTACTGCATTCCAGTGGGAATACTTTTCGCTGTAGTCGCTCACGATAATCGCTTCGGCATGGATTTTTTCGCTTTCCATGAAAGTGGGCAGTCCGTTTGCTTCGAACGTGAACGGAGGCACGCCGTAGTTACCGACCAGCGGATAGGTCAGTGTCATCAACTGACCGGCATACGAAGGGTCGGTCAAGCTTTCAGGGTATCCGGTCATTGCCGTGTTGAACACCACTTCACCGGCTACCGGTTTCTCATAGCCGAACGACTTGCCATGAAAGCGGCTCCCGTCGTCGAGGATTAATGTTACATTTCTCATCACCTTATTACAAATAATCTTATATATCTTGTATTATTATTCTCTTGCATTCGTATATACGAAAAAACGCCCGGATTTGCCGAAAAGCAATTCCGGGTGTATATAAAGGGAAACTCAAATATTCAGGGAAAAAATGACATGAAGAAAAAAAAGAATGGCTTCCGGCATTCATCCAGTCCGCCGGAACTCCGAATATGTGTGTATTCTTTCTATGTCTTAACCAGTAATCCATCAAGCTCTTTTGTCACGTCATAATTCGGAGTGCAAATATACACATTTCTGTTCAAATGAAAGGACGATTGTCGAAAGTTTTTACAAAAATATTTCTTTCTTTTCTTTTGATGACTGGAGAATGGTGCGGGTGGAAGGTATTTATGTGGAAAGTGGGGGAGTGAGAATTCGGAAAAAGCCTGGTGAAGATTGGGTAGGAAAGAAAGGTGAAAGTGCAAGGAATAGCGTAAAAAGTGGGTTTCATGGGCTTCTGAAATGATTTTTTTTGAAAAAAAACTGCTTTTTGTTTGGCAGGTTCCAAGAAAACTGTAATTTTGCAACCGTTTTCAACGAAACACGTTGCCGAAATAACTCAGTTGGTAGAGTAACTCATTCGTAATGAGTAAGTCGCGGGTTCGAGTCCCGCTTTCGGCTCCGAGTGAAAGCCGCTTAATTACAACGAATTAGGAGGCTTTTTTATTTTCTTTCCCCAGATTCGGGGCAATGTAACGGGGCTCAACGTAAAGCATTGAAGAATTTATTTTAAAAGGTCAAAGAAATATATTGCCATTCTTTCATTGTTTTTTATGTTTCTCAGGTGGAGAACGTACGTTTTCCATGCGAGAGACGTAGGTTTCAGCTTCGGGAAACATAGGTTTCATGCATGGGAAACCTACACATTTTCTTTCTTTTTTGAGATTATTCTCTTTTCGTTTTCTGGTTATCATGTTGGCACGCTGATTCATGCAAGGGATTGTCGGTTGTAAAAAGTCTTTATGGGGAAACTTTTTTGTTGTCCGATAATTGTATACCTTTGGGCATGTTAAAACAGAATTTTATGAAATAAACCAATACGAAATAAAAATGAAAAGAAATGTAAGATTGTGTGGATGTATGCTGGCGGGACTGATGTGTGCATGGAATGTAACTTTTGCACAATGCCCTGTGAGTGGAGATTATTCCAAGTATATTAATTGGACATTGGGAAAGTCATGGAGCAACGGATTCAAGGCCATGCCAGATGTGTGTACTAATCTGAAGGAATTTTATAGTCAGTATCATAAGAACAAGGCTCAGTGGGATGCGGCTTTCCAATGGCTGGCACAAACCGATTTGGAGCATATTCCAGCAGGAAAGCACGACATACCCGGTACAACGTTGTCGGTTTCGGTAGAGGACAGTGCCAACAAGCCCTTGGACAAGTGTGGCTCTGAATCGCATTATCATCACATCGACTTGCAATACGTAGTAAAGGGAACGGAACGTTTCGGACTGCTTGATCATGATTCTTCTTATCCTAATCAGGCATACAAACCCGATTTTATGGGCTATACTTATGAGGTGGAGAAAACAATGTTTATTGATTCTACTCCTGGACGCTTCTTTTTGTTTTTCCCCAGTGACTGGCATATTGCCAAGGTGCAGACAGAGAAAGAATCACAGGAAATTCGTGTTGTAGTGATCAAACTGGACTATGTGAAATAATTGAAGGAAACAAATACTTTGCTTTTTTTGATTTGATGCAGCATCATCTTCTATCCGTTTATCGGAGCATGAAGATGGTGCTTTATTTGTTAATTCACTTTTCTTTTAAATTAATTAACTGTTTGTTTGAAAAACTATTACGATAGTTTCGTAGATTTGCGAAAAATTCGTAGAAAACCTAATTCGATATGGAAAAGCTAACTTATCAGGAAGAAGAGGCCATGCGCTTCATCTGGCATTTGGGCCCGTGTTTCGTGAAAGAAATCGTGGCCCGTTATGACGAGCCGAAACCGCCTTACACCACGGTGGCCTCGATTGTGAACAACCTGAAACGGAAGGGCTACCTGAAGGCCGAGAAGTTTGGGAACACTTACCGCTATACGCCGCTGGTGGGGAAGGAGGAATATACCCGCAACTCAGTGGGCAACCTCGTGCGCAACTATTTCGCCAACTCTTACAAGGAGATGGTGTCGTTCTTCGCCAAGGAGCAAAAAATCTCCAAGGACGAGCTGAACGAGATTATCGACCTGATTGAGAAGCGGAAAGACAAATAGAGTATTTCAGAATTATATTTACTCACCTTTTAAAATTCTTTTTATTATGCTATATCTTCTTCAAGTCAATTTCGGACTGGTCCTGTTTTACGCCTTGTACAAGCTGGTATGTACGCGGGACACCTTTTTCCGTTCCAGAAGATTCATTCTGCTGCTGGCATTGGTGTTGCCTTTCGTGTTGCCGCTGGTCGACGTGCGGGAATGGCTGGAAAGTCGTGACAGCCTGATTATGCTGACGCATTTCGACTATTCGGTAGTGTTGCCGGAAATTGTGGTGGGAAGTGAAGCGGCGGAAGCGGGAAACGGCGTGTGGGTGTTGTCCGATTGGGTGAAATACCTGTACCTCGCCGGAGTGCTGGTGCTGTCCGTTCGATTCCTCGTGCAAGCGTGCAGTCTGTGGCATCTGATCTTGCGTACGCCGGAGAAGACGATAAACGGCATCCGTGTGAAATGCTTGAATGGCTCGTCCGGACCCTTCTCTTTCTTCGGGTGGATTTTCCTGAATCCGGCGACGGTGAAGGGAGACGAACTGGACGAAATCCTGACACACGAGATGGCGCACGTAAAGCAACGGCATTCCGTCGATGTGCTTCTTGCCGAAATGGTCAGTATCTGCTGCTGGATGAACCCTTTTGCCTGGCTGCTGAAACGGGAAGTCCGGCTCAATCTGGAGTTCCTGGCCGACAAGAGAGTCGTGGAAGCGGGATTCGCCACCAAGAGTTATCAATATCATCTGCTTGGGTTGGCCTACAGCCACAAGTATGGATTATCCAATAATTTCAATTTCTCTCATCTTAAAAAACGTATCATTATGATGAACAAGAAAAAATCAAACGGAACAGGGCGTATTAAATATGCACTGTTCATGGTTCCGGCCTTTGCTCTACTCGTTGCCGGAAACACCTCCTGCTCGCAGGGAGCATCCGAAAAACAGGATGCCAAAGAAGAAACCGTCGCACCGGATTCAGTAGCGGCTCTTACTGACAGTGTGGCAAAGGACGAAGTGTTTATGGTAGCGGAACAGATGCCTGAATTTCCGGGAGGGATGAAGGAATTGTTGAAATTTCTTCAAGACAATGTGAAATATCCGGAAAGTGCCATGAAGAAAAATGTGCAGGGACGGGTAATTGTGCAGTTCGTAGTGGAAAAAGACGGAACCCCTACCGAGTTCAATGTGGGTCGTTCTGTGGACCCGGATTTGGATGCGGAAGCTTTGCGCGTGCTGAAGACCATGCCTAAGTGGAAACCGGGCATGCAGAGGGGAGAGGTCGTGAGAGTGAAATTCACTGTGCCTGTTGCGTTCAAGCTTCAGTAATTTGCTTTTTTGAGTCCGCTTTCAAATGGGTTTTACGTATGCTTTATGTACTTCTGAGAGAAGTTGAAAGGAAGAAACCGCATTTGAAAGCGGGCTCATTTTTATAAAAATATAATACCATGAAAATTACCGCAATATTATTTTCCTCTATCTTATTGGCCTTGCCGGGTTACGGACAAAATAGAGAGACGGACTATCTGTCGCATGTGCTGGAGAAAATGAATGCCGTGGAATCGGTGACCTATCATTGTGTGATAAAGTCATGGGAACCGGGAGACAAAGAGCCGGTGTACAATGTGCCAATAGAAATTTATGAGCATGTGAATCCGCAGGATACGGCTGTGGGTTATTCTTTCTTGTGTGCCTCGGATAAGGAATTCAGGCAGCCGCTTTGGGTATATGACGGAACTGTGTTTGCTTATATAGAGAAAGAGGAAAAAGAAGTACGGATAGATGATTTCACTCAGAAAAGTTCCCTTCCGTTCAGAGTTATTATGCCGCAAGCTTTTGGTTGCATGAAATCCGTTCTTGAGTATGCATTGAACACCCAGGATAGCATAGTCCTCAGCTTGAAGGATGAGGGGAAAGATTATCTGATGGAATTAAGTATCCATACACCGTATCAGGTGGAGTTCTTTGGTAAGGCCTGTTACATGCCGCAGAATCCGTATGTATATGATCCGACATCTATCTACAAAATCTGGATTTCAAAAGAAGATGACATGCCTTTTCGTTATCGCAGGGAGATGCAGCACAGCATCAGTGAGGGGATTTGTTCCGATTTTGTGTATAATCCTGCAGGAAAGGGAAAAATTGTGGCGGAAGATTATTATCCGGCAGACTATGTGCGGCGTATAAAAGGAGAGAAGTCTCAGAAGGCGACTGTGGATATGATGGGTAAAAAAGCTCCAGACTGGACGCTTACTGACATGAACGGTCAGAAGGTTTCTTTAAGCGGTATAAAGTCGAAGGTCATCTTGTTGCAGTTCACGGGGATAGGCTGCGGACCGTGCAAGATTTCAGTTCCTTTCTTGAACAGGTTGAGAAAAGAATATGCGGTAAATGAACTTGAAGTGCTGGCTGTAGAAACGTGGGGACGGTCGAAATCATCTTGTGAAGTGTATGTGAAAAACCAGGGAATAGAATACGGTTTTCTGACTGCCGATAAGGATACAATTGCTAAACTTATAAATGATTATCAGGCTGGTAATGGAGTTCCGCAGTTTTATTTGATAGGTAAAGACCGCACGATAATTGCAAAGTTTCAAGGCTATGCAGAGAAGACAACGGACGAGGAGATAGAAAAGAAGATAAAAGCGAACTTGTAGATCCGAAAATCGTATTCTTCCAATACCTTGCATTTTCTGTAGATTTTTCTATACATTTGCAGCCGTACATTTATAAACAAAAATAAGACACAATGAAAAATCTAAGAAACATGCTGGCAGCCGGTCTGTTCATGGCCGGAATTTGCTTTACCGCCGGCGCACAGACACAGATTCCGCTGGAAAACTTTTTCAAGAACCCGGAAAAGATAGACTATCAGGTATCGCCCGACGGGACCTACTTTTCATTCATGGCTCCCTACGAGAACCGCATGAACCTTTTTGTACAGAAAATCGGATCGGACACTACCATCCGCATCACATCTGAAACGGAACGTGACATCGCCGCAAGCATGTGGGCCGGCAATAACCGCATCCTTTTCGTCAAGGATACGGGAGGCGACGAGAATTACCAGCTCTATGGCGTGAACATCGACGGTTCTGACCTGAAATCGTACACCAATTTCCCGAAAGTGAGAACCAATATTATCGACCCGCTGGAAAAAATCGATTCACTGGTCATCATCGGCATGAACAAACGTAACCCTCAGGTATTTGACCCGTATCGCCTGAACCTGAACACAGGAGAATTGACCTTGTTGGCCGAGAACCCAGGCAATATACAGGGATGGATGACCGACCACGACGGCAAGCTGCGTGTAGCCATTGCCATAGTAGATGGGGTCAATAAGCAGATACTATACCGTGAAACGGAAGACCAGCCGTTCCAAGCGGTATTGACCACCAACTTTAAGGAAACCGTCGGTTTTGCCGTCTTTACGCCCGACAACAAGATGGTCTATGCACTGACCAACGTCGGACGCGACAAGACCGCACTGGTCCTGATGGATCCGGAAACCTGCGAAGAGAAGGAGGTCCTGTACATGAACGACAAGTACGACATCTCGGGCTTCAGCTACTCCGAAAAGAAGAACCGGCTGACAGTAGTAGCCTGTGAAGGGCACAAGGACATGATCCGCCACTATTTCGACAAAGAGGAAGAAGGGATACGTCATAAACTGGAAGCACAGCTTCCGGGCTATAACGTCAGTATCACCAGCCAGAGCAGAGACGAGAATATCCGCCTGATCCATGCCGGCAATGACCGCACATACGGAAGCTACTACCTCTATAATGTAAAGGAAAACAAGCTCACCAAGGTGGCCGACATAGCGCCCTGGATTAAAGAAGAGGAAATGTGCGCCATGAACCCGATTACCTATACCAGCCGTGACGGACTGACCATAGAAGGTTACCTGACTCTGCCGAAAGGTTATACCATGGAAAATGCAAAGAACTTGCCGGTTGTGGTCAATCCGCATGGAGGACCGTGGGCACGCGATTCCTGGGGATACAATCCGGAAGTACAGTTCCTTGCTAGCCGTGGCTATGCCGTACTGCAGATGAACTTCCGCGCCTCAACCGGATACGGACGCAAGTTTACTGAACTGGGCTACAAGCAATGGGGACAGACCATGCAGAATGACATTACCGACGGAGTAGAATGGCTGATCAAGAAAGGGATAGCCGACCCGAAGCGGGTGGCCATCTATGGAGCAAGCTATGGAGGTTACGCTACCCTGGCAGGAGTGACCTTTACTCCCGACCTGTATGCCTGCGCCGTCGATTACGTAGGAGTGTCCAATTTGCTTTCATTCATGAATACGATTCCTCCCTACTGGAAACCGTTGCTCGACATGATGCACGAAATGGTGGGCGACCCCGCAACCGACAAAGAAATGATGGAAAAATACTCGCCTGTATTCCATGTAGACCAGATTAAGGCTCCGCTGTTCATCGCCCAGGGTGCAAACGACCCGCGCGTCAACAAAGCCGAATCTGACCAGATGGTAGAAGCCTTGAAGAAACGAGGTGTGGAAGTGGAATACATGGTAAAGGAAAATGAAGGACACGGATTCTATAATGAAGAGAACAAGTTCGACTTCTACCGTGCCATGGAGAAATTCCTTGACAAGCATCTGAAATAAACACTTCAGCCTGATTGTTATTAAACCGGATTCTCCAAAATCCTTGCATTTTCTGTAGATTTTTATATACATTTGCAGCCGTACATTTAAACAAAGAGAAAACAGATGCATCGTATCGCTTCCTATTCGCGCAAAGTCATGCTTCGGTTCCGCCGTTGGAGCCGGAAGGAATATGCTGCGTTCGTGAGCCTGCATCGCCACGTCACCATCGGACAGGTGGGACGGGGAATTGCGGATGCCTCACTGGGTAAGCAGAAAGCGACCGTGCGCACGGGAGCGAAAAGTGCGGTGACCTCATGGACCAGTGTGGTGGAGGAGGAGTGGCCGCTGGGAGGCGGAACGACCGGATGGGAAGGAGCACTGGCAGGGATTGGTGTGCCCGAACGACAGGGACAGTCCTGCAGACAAAGGGATGAGGTGCCTGCTTCTTTTTGTACGACGATGAGATTTGAAACAAGCATACCGAAAGGGGTGTACTCGTTCGCGACTCAGTCTGACAGACGTAGCCGTAACGGGTACACTCCTTCTTTTTTATGAATAAATACGTATGGAAAGATTACAGAAACTGGAAGAGAAAATAAAAGAAGGACAGGTGCTGACTGCCGAAGAGGCTTTGTGGCTGTTGGAAGAAGCACCTTTTGACGCATTGTGTGAAACGGCCCACCGCATCACGGAGGCATACGCTTCGCGGAAGTTTGACATGTGTTCCATCATCAATGCCAAGTCGGGACGTTGCCCGGAAAACTGCAAGTGGTGCGCCCAGTCGGCACATCATCACACGGGCGTGGAGGAATACGGACTGGTGAGCGAAGAAGAATGTTTGCGTCAGGCACAGATGAACGAGCACCAGGGGGTATCGCGCTTTTCGCTGGTGACCAGCGGACGTCGGCCTTCGGCGGGAGAAATAGAAAAGTTGTGCGCGCATTTTGAATACCTGCGGGCACACAGCGGCATCAAGTTATGTGCATCTTTGGGGCTGGCCACGGAGGAACAGCTTGCGGCGTTGCACCGTGCGGGGGTGAGCCGTTATCATTGCAATCTGGAGACGGCGCCTTCGTTTTTCCCGAACCTGTGCTCCACGCATACCCAAGCCCAGAAGATAGATACGTTGCAGGCAGCTCGCCGGGTGGGCATGGACGTGTGCAGCGGAGGCATCATCGGCATGGGAGAAACACCTGCCCAGCGGGTGGAACTGGCGCTGACCTTGCGGGAACTGGAGGTGCAGTCTATCCCGTTGAACCTGTTGCAGCCCATCAAGGGAACACCGCTGGAACATGCGAAACCGCTGACAGCGGAAGAGGTGTTGCGCACGGTGGCCATGTTCCGCATGGTGAACCCGACAGCTTTCCTCCGTTTTGCCGGAGGACGTTCGCAGCTGAGTGAGGAGACGGTGGACCGTGCTTTGTATGTGGGCATCAATTCGGCCATTGTGGGTGATTTGCTGACTACTCTCGGTTCCAAAGTATCAAAAGACAAAGAACGTATAAAAGGAGCAGGATATGAATTGTGAGAAACTGTTTGACGAATTTGACCGGGACCACCTGTGGCACCCGTACACTTCGACCTCAAATCCGTTGCCTACTTACAAGGTGGAACGGGCAGAGGGCTGTACGCTGACCTTGGCCGACGGCACGGAGCTGATTGACGGCATGTCGTCGTGGTGGTGTGCCGTACATGGATACAATCATCCGGTATTGAACCGGGCGGTGGAGGAACAGCTCCACCGGATGTCGCACGTGATGTTCGGGGGACTGACCCACGAACCGGCCATCGAACTGGGAAAGGAATTGTTGAAAATCGTGCCTCCCAGCATGGAGTATATTTTTTATGCAGACAGTGGGTCGGTGGCTGTGGAGGTGGCCTTGAAGATGGCGGTGCAGTATCAGTTTGCAGCCGGCCATCCGGAGAAGAACAACTTCGTGACCATTCGCTCGGGCTACCACGGCGATACGTGGAACGCCATGTCGGTGTGCGACCCGGTGACGGGCATGCACAGCCTGTTCGGTTCGGCCCTTCCGGTACGCTATTTCGTGCCAGCTCCGCAGTGCCGTTTCGGCGCGGAATGGGACGAGAAAGACATCGAGCCGTTGCGGGAAGTCATCACGCAGCACCATGGCGAGCTGGCGGCCCTGATTCTGGAACCGATCGTACAGGGAGCCGGAGGGATGCGTTTCTACCATCCACAGTATTTGCGGGAGGCGGCACGCCTCTGCCGGGAACACGGCATGCTCCTGATTTTTGACGAGATTGCCACGGGTTTCGGGCGTACGGGCAAGCTCTTTGCATGGGAACATGCGCAGGTGGAACCGGACATCATGTGCATCGGCAAGGCACTGACCGGAGGATACATGACCTTCTCGGCGGTGTTGGCTTCGGCAAAGGTGGCCGACTGTATTTCTTCCAAGGAACCGCGTGCCTTCATGCATGGGCCTACGTTCATGGGCAATCCGCTGGCGTGTGCTGTGGCACTGGCTTCTGTCCGGCTGTTGTTGTCGTCTGGTTGGCAGGAGAAGGTGCGCCGCATTGAGGCACAGTTGAAAGAGGAATTGGCGCCGGCGGTTGCGTTGCCGCAGGTGGCTGACGTCCGGGTACTGGGAGCCATCGGGGTGATTGAGACCAAGAAGCCGGTCGACATGGGCTGGATGCAGCGGCGGTTTGTGGAAGAAGGTATCTGGGTACGTCCGTTCGGACGGCTGGCCTACATCATGCCGCCTTTCATCATCCGTCCGGAGCAGCTGACCAAGCTGACGAGCGGTTTGTGTAAGATTGTGGGCGAAATGCCGGAATAAAAACAAAGGAGGAACATCATGGAAAATGAAATACAATCCGGACCGGACAGGGATTTCCTGCTGGAACTGGACAAGCTGGAGGCGTGCGGCAACCTGCGCGTGTTGCCGGAAACCTGCTGTGACGGGAAATGGATTGAAGCCGGCGGACGGCGGATGCTGAATCTGTCATCGAACGATTACCTGGGACTGGCTTCGGACAAGGCGTTGCGCGAGGAATTTCTGCGGACGGTGAAGGAGAGGGACTTGTGCTTTTCTTCCTCGTCTTCACGGTTGCTGACGGGCAACTTCCCGGCTTATCGGGAATTGGAAACGTTGCTGGTTTCGCTCTTCGGGGCGGAGAGTGCACTGGTGTTCAGCAGCGGGTATCACATGAACACGGGGATTCTGCCGGCGGTGACCGATGCGAATACCCTGATTCTGGCCGACAAGCTGGTGCATGCGAGTCTGATTGACGGCATCCGTCTGTCGGCAGCCAAGTGCATCCGCTACCGCCATCAGGACTATGCACAGCTGGAGAATCTGCTGGCCAAGTATCACGGTTCGTATCACCGGATTGTCATCGTGACGGAAAGTGTGTTTAGCATGGACGGTGATGTGGCTTCGCTCGACCGACTGGTGGCACTGAAGCACTGTTACGACCACGTGATGCTGTATGTGGACGAGGCGCATGGCATTGCGGTGCGAGGGGCGCATGGACTGGGGGTGGCCGAGGAACAAGGCTGCCTGAAGGACATCGATTTCCTGTGCGGCACCTTCGGCAAGGCGATGGCTTCCGTCGGGGCGTATGTGGTGTGCCGGAAGGTGATTCGCGATTATCTGGTGAACCGGATGCGGACGTTGATTTTCACCACGGCATTGCCTCCTGTCAACGTGGCTTGGACGCGGTTTGTCTTGTCGCGGTTGGAGGAGATGCAGGCACGGCGGGAGCACCTGGCACAGATTTCAGCGCGTCTGCGGGAGGCTGTCCGTGAAAGCGGGGCCGATTGCCCGTCGGAAAGCCACATCATTCCCTTGGTGGTAGGAGCCAACGAGAAGGCCATCTGGAAGGCACTGCAGATGCAGGAACACGGCTTCTATGTGTTGCCCGTGCGTCCGCCTACGGTGCCTGAAGGGACGGCACGGTTGCGTTTCTCGCTGACCGCGCTGATTGAAGCGGACGAAGTGGCGCGTTTGTGTCACGAATTGAAGGAATGAATCGGAAAGAATTGAAGGAATGAAACAACTGTTTATCAAGAAGGAAGGAAACCCGGTGTTGCTGCTTTTCTTTGCGGGCTGGGGTTCGGACGAAAACCTGTTTGGCAGTCCGGTGCCGGAAGGGTGCGATTACTTGCTGTGTTTTGATTACAAGAATATGGACTTTGACTACAGCCTGCTGGACGCCTATCAGGAGATACGGGTCCTGGCCTGGTCCATGGGCGTATGGGTGGCTTGCCAGACGTTGACCGGGAAGGATTATCCCTACGGGATGAGGCTGGCCGTGAACGGAACACCTTATCCCATTCACGATACGAAAGGGATTCCGGAAGCCATCTTCCGGGGAACGCTGGAGAATTTCTCGGAACCGGTGCTGGTACGTTTCCGGCGGCGGATTTGCGGGTCGGCAGCGCAGGTGAAAGTTTTTCTGGCACATCATCCTTACCGGACATTAGAAGATTTGCATCAGGAACTGGCAGACGAATGGACGATGGTGAAGGCCCTTCCGGTGTGGGAGTGGGACTGGGACAAGGCGATTGTCGGGACCTCGGACAAGATTTTCCCGCCGCAGAACCAGCGGGAAGCTTGGCAAGGCGTACCGGTAGAAGAAAAGGACGTGGAACACTATGACGAGGAACTGTTCCGGCAGTTGCTAAGCGGAGAAAGTAGTTTATGGACAAGACCCTGATCAGTCGGCGTTTTGCGAAGGCCGTGGGCACTTACCTGGACAAAGCCGACGTGCAGCGTTACGTGGCGTCGCGGATGGCAGAACTGACGGGCCGTTATATCCCGGAAGACGTACAGGAACGGGTGCTGGAGATTGGTTGCGGCACGGGCATGTTCACGCGGATGTACCTGAAACAGGCAACTCCGGAAGAGATGTGGCTGAACGACCTTTGTCCGGAGGTAAAACCCTATCTGGCCGATGTGTTGGGCGAGAAGGTGCATTTTGTGGCGAAGGATGCGGAGACGCTGGCTTTTCCCGGAGGGCAGGACCTGATTGTGTCGTGCTCGGCGGTGCAGTGGTTCGATGATTTGCCGCGCTTCTTTTCGGGGTGTCGGAGGCTGCTGCACGAAGGAGGCTACCTGGCTTTCAGTACCTTCGGCCCTCACAACACGGAGGAGGTGGCCACGCTGGCTTCGGCAGGGCTTTCGTATCCGTCGTTGGAGGCACTGCGGGAGATGCTGGCCGCCCGTTACGAGGTGGTATATGCCCATGAGGAGCAGTTGCGCCTGTCGTTTGCTTCTCCGCTGGAGGTGTTGCGGCACCTGAAAGAGACGGGAGTGACGGGCACGGCAGCACAGGCCTGGACACGAGGCAGGCTGCAGGAGTTCTGCCGGAATTATACCGAACGGTTTTCGGATGAGCGGGGCAGGGTGTATCTTACCTTTCATCCCATTTATATGATATGTAGAAAATAAAATACTAAAAGCGATACGGAAATGAAAAAAAATGTATATTTTGTGAGTGGCATCGACACGAACATCGGAAAGAGTTATGCCACAGCTTATTTGGCCAAGACATGGAACGAGCGGGGTATCCGCACCATTACGGAAAAACTGATTCAGACGGGTAATATGGACCTGTCGGAAGACATCGAGTTGCACCGTCGGATTATGGGTACAGGCTTGTTGCCGGAGGATAAGGAACGGCTGACGATGCCGGAGATTTTTTCTTATCCCTGCTCTCCGCACCTGGCTGCAGAGATTGACAAGCGTCCGATTGACTTCGACAAGATTGAACGGGCTACGCAGACGTTGAGTGAGCGTTACGACGCGGTGTTGTTGGAAGGGGCCGGGGGACTGATGGTGCCTTTGACGCGCGAATTGCTGACCATTGACTACGTGGCACAGAAACAGTATCCGCTGGTGTTCGTGACTTCCGGACGACTGGGAAGCATCAACCATACGTTGCTGAGCCTGGAGGCGATGAGCCGCCGGGGCATCCGTCTGCATACGCTGGCCTACAATCTCTTCCCGGAGGAAGACGATGAGATTATCCGTCGGGATACGGAGGAATACATGCGCGATTTGCTGAAACGGGAATATCCGGAAGCAGAGTTCGTGGTGATTCCGTTTTTAGGTAATAAATAAAAGAAAGAAAGTGAAACAGGGGTATTATCACCTGCTGGCCATTTTGGTGGTCGCAGTGTGGGGATTGACGTATATCTCCACCAAGGTGCTGATTCAGCATGGACTGCATCCGCACGAGATTTTTTTCTATCGTTTTCTGATTGCTTATGCAGGTGTTTGGGTGATTTCCCCCCGTCGTTTGCTGGCTAATAGTTGGAGGGATGAAGGTTTGCTACTTTTAGGCGGCTTCTTTGGAGGTGCGCTTTACTTCTATACGGAAAATACGGCATTGGGAATTACGCAGGTTTCGAATGTGGCTTTTCTGTTGTGTACAGCTCCCTTGATGACGGCATTGCTTTCATCAGTTCTCTACAAAGAGGAACGACTGACCCGCCGGTTGCTGGGCGGATCGGCACTGGCTCTGTGTGGAGTGGCTTTGATTGTGTTTGAGAAACAACACGGAGTACAAGTTTCCCCGTGGGGCGATTTGCTGACCTTGTGTGCAGCTTTCTCGTGGGCGTGCTATAGTTTGGTGATTCGTCAGCTTTCAGGTCGTTATCCGGTGTCGTTCATCACTCGGAAAGTGTTTTTCTATGGGATAATCACTATCCTGCCGCTATTTGGAATTTATCATTTCCGGTTGAATGCGGGGATTTTGGTGCAGCCGTCAGTTTGGATGAATCTGTTGTTCTTGGCATTGGTAGCCTCGCTGGTCTGCTTTGTGGTTTGGAACGTGGCTCTGAAGAAGATAGGAGTGGTACGTACTTCCAACTATATCTACTTGGGGCCGTTGGTCACGCTGGCCGCTTCCATGTGTATATTGGGAGAAAAACTAAGTCTTTGTGCAATTGTGGGATCGGCCTGCATCTTGTGCGGGGTATACTGGGCAGAAAAGAAACATTGAGTCTTCCGGTTTTGAGATTGACAAGTTTAGGGAAATCCCTACCTCAAAATAGGGATTTCCTGCTTGATGGGGAGAAATATCTTCCTATTTTTGTACTAGAATAAAAAGGTAAAACCGTTAAAAGATAGAATTATGAGGAAGTTGAAAGTATTTGCTTCGTTGATATGGGCAAGTTTGCCGCTTTTTGTGGCGGCCCAGAGTAACGACGACCTTTACTTCGTGCCTAAGAAGAAGGCAGAAACGAAGAAGGAGACCGTAGTAGCCCCGAAGCAGAATCAGGGGACAGCGGTATATTCCACATCGGCCACTTCCACTCCGGTGGTGGTGAAAGATGCGGCAGGAAACACACGTGATGTGGACGAGTACAACCGTCGGTACACATCGCGGGAAAACACGTTCTCCATGCAGAACGATACGCTTTACATACAGGAAAAACCGTATGGAGAGCGGGGAGAATGGGTGAACGGCTTTGAAGGTTCACAAGATGATTATGAGTATGCTATGCGCATCGTCCGTTTTCGGAGTCCGCGCTATGCCATTCCGGTGAGCAGCCCGCTGTATTGGGACGTGGTGTACGGAGCCTTCCCTTCCTGGGATTGGAACGTGTATGACGACGGACTGTATGCATACGTGTTCCCTACTTACAGCAATCCGCTGTGGTGGGACTGGAGATGGAACTGGAGCATTGCCGGACCGCGATTTGGCTGGTATTCTCCATGGTATTATAGCAGCTGGTATTCTCCTTATTGGTATGGTAGCTACTGGGGTGGTTACTGGGGCAGCTATTGGGGAGGCTACTGGGGCGGTTATTGGGGTCCCGGATGGCATCATCATTACCCCTATTATGGATGGGGAGGAGGCGCTTATCAAGGGCACTCTTATACCTATAACAACCGCCGTGCAGAAAATATGGTACGGAACGGTACGGTGGGGACTGCGTTCGACCGTAACGGCAGAACGGGAGGCCGCGTGATGAGTGGATTGGACCGTAACGGCAGAACGGGAGGTCGTGTTGTGACCGGTACCGATGGAGTACGTTCTATCCGTCCGGACGGTGCTTCCAGAGTGCGTAGTACGGGTACAAGATACACACGCCCGTCTCAGGGATTGGGTGAGTCCACTTATTCTCGTCCTAGTAGTACACGCCCGAATTCCTATCGAAATACGGATGTGTTCAACCGGATGAATCAGAATTCGAACCGGACGAATGGGCTTAATAATTCGCGGACAAATTCAAATTCTTCTGTCAGAAGTTACAGTAACTTTGGAGGAGGAAGCTATCGTTCTACTACGGGTGGCGGCGGTTCTTCCAGAGGTGTAAGTACCGGTGGCGGTGGTGGTGCTCGCAGAAGATAAATGTGTAAATAAAATGAAGTTAAAGATGAAAAAGAGATATATGTATGCGGTGGCCTGTTCAGTGCTGTGTGGCGCACAGGCCATGGCGCAGACTGCGTATGATGCGGTCCGTTATGCGGGGGATGAATTGAATGGAACAGCCCGTTTTGTCGGAATGGGGGGTGCCATGGGTGCTTTGGGTGCAGATATTTCGGTCATCGGTACCAACCCGGCGGGTATCGGCTTGTTCAGGGGACACGATGTGTCTACGTCATTTGGCATGAATGCCACAAAGGCGGAAAGTGACTTTAATGGGAATGTGATGAACGACAAACGGAATAAGGCTTCGTTTGATCAGATTGGTTTTGTGTATTCTACCAAAATCGGCAACCGTACGACGCTTCGTTACCTGAATTTTGGTTTTAACTATCATAAAAGCCGGAATTTCAACCGGCAGTTTGCAGCAGGCGGTATGCTGGGCGGACTCTCACAGACGCAGCAGATGGCCAATATGGTAGGCGGGTCTATCTATTCCATCAGTGAAATGGATGACATTTATAACTATGGGACAGAAGGGCACAGCGGACTTTCGAACCCTTACTACAATACCAATTATCCGTATCTGGGCGTCATGGGTGTCCGTACGGAACTGGTCGGAGTGGGCACATTGGCCAATGGGAAGCAAGTACCGATGGGCTGGAACGGTAATGCAAACGGTTTCCGCAGCCGGGAGGAAGGTGGTATCAACCAGTATGACTTCAACGTGGCGTTTAATGTGGAAGACCGGATGTATTTCGGTATCACGCTGGGCGTGAATGACGTGAATTATACTCGCAGCACCTATTATACGGAAGATGTGTACGATGGCGATCACTCAGGTTATTATGAGTTGCGAAATGCTTACCGTACGGAAGGAACTGGATTGAACTTGAAATTCGGTGCTATTTTCCGTCCGATAGAAGATTCTCCGTTCCGCTTTGGTCTGGCCATTCATACGCCTACCTGGTACAGTTTAACCGACAAATATTCTTCGGAGATTTATTCGGAACTGAATTATAAATTCGCGAATGAAGCTGACAATACGCAGTTCAAGGCTGATGAACGGACGATAGATTATGCTGGAGAGTCTCTGCAGGATTATCGGTTGGTGACTCCGTGGAAATTCAATGTCAGCGCAGGAACTACTTTGGGAGGAATCATGGCTTTAGGTGCAGAATATGAATATGCAGGCTATAATGCTTCTCGGATGTATTACAACGACGGGACTCCAATGGAGAACCAGAATGAGTACACCAAGTCTATCCTGAAAGGACAACATACACTGCGTGTGGGAATGGAAACACGTATCTCTTCGGCTTTCAGCGTAAGAGCAGGTTATAACTATTCTACTTCGGCCTTTAAGTACGGAGCATACAAATCGCTGAATGCAAACGATATGCGTACGGATACGGAATATATGAATGACTTGGCCCGTAATACGGTAACCGTGGGCTTAGGTTATAGAGGAAAATGGTTCTATACGGATTTGGCATATAAATATGACATATATAAATCCGATTTTTATGCCTTCAGTGATGAGGCTTTGCCAGCCACAAAGGTTACCAATGAACGTCATCAGCTGTTGCTGACATTGGGCGTTCACTTCTAAGCGTTCATTGTGTTTGTTTTATTTTAATATGGGAGTTGCTTTTGTTGATCGAGGCAGCTCCCTTTTTTATTCTTTTTTGTCGCGGTATTCTTTCTTTTTCCAGAAATTGAATCCCATGTAGATACGCAGGCTTCCAAAAGAGTTGGTCATGGAGAAAGTGGGTTTCCGGTAATCATAGGTGTGGAGTACGAGGGAGGCTCCTACATAATATTTGCTGTTGTTCCAGGTGATTCCGGCACGGGTAATCAAATCGAAATTGATGTCTCTGATCCATTGGGTCCAGTTGGTTCCACTTTGGGTAGGCTGGTCGTTGATGCGGGCCTTTTTGTAGGCGATGGCTGGAAGCAAGGAAATGTTCAGCAGACAGTTCTTGGCAAATACCCAGTTGTAGCCATAACCAACGCTGAGGTTGTAATCAGTGTAGCGCAGGCTGTGGAATTTCAGGGAGGAGCTGAGCTGTTGCTGCATCTCATCGGGCAGTTGGGTGTAGTCGAAGGAGATGTTGTGTTGTGAATAGGAGAATCCGGCCAGCAGAGAACCGCAACTTTTCCGCTGGTTGGTCGACTGGCTGTAGGCTGCAGGGTAGGAGAAACGTTTGTGGTTGAAAATCCAGTAGGCATTCAGTCCCTTGATGTTGCTTTGGAAGCCGTTGAACTGCGTGTTTGTATAGTCCTTGCTCAGACTGAAATTTTCGTACGAAGAAATTTTGAAATCACTGCCTGTTTTCCGGTAGTAAAGGTCTACTCCAAATTTGGCGCTGTACAGGTTGAATACAATTTCTTTTCGGGGAGCTTTGTTCTTTCCTTTTCCTAAAAGGTCTTTGATATCAAACGAAAGTCCCAAAAAAATCCATCTCCATCCGAAGTAGATTCCCAGCTTGGTGTTGATGTGGGGGGCAAAACTCAGGCTTTGTCCGTCGTTGCTACCAAGGCGGTAGTGCTCATACCAGGAGCTTTGTTCCAGCATGAAAGCTAGGTTGTATTGGTTAGGAGAGATATAAGTGGTATCTATTGTGTTTAACTTAATCCCGGCTTTTTTTATTTCATTCCCTGTGAATTTGATGGAACGTACAATGCCGTTGCTCAAACTGCCCAATGAAAGGCGTGGAAAGGAGATGAGTTTAGGCTTGTCATGGGCCACACTGTCCTGCTTCTCTGCTTGAGCTAGACTATGAGCCGGGCAGAAAAGGAATAGAGACAGTATGGTCAACAAGGAGAGAGGTTTCACTCTATCATAAAGGTTTAAAGTTTGTTCAGGATTCGGTCCATAACCCAGTTCGTGGGAGTGGCACTGATTCCGTCGCAGGTGCAGACTGCTTTTCCTTGCAGGTGTTCTACTACAGCCTTAATCAGCGGCAACTGTACGTGGGGCGGATTTGGGGGAAGAATTTCTTCGCGTCCACGTTCCGTATGCAGGGCAATGGGGTCGTAGGTAAAAACAGAAAAACAAATCATGCCTTTGTCTCCGATAATTTCAATACGGTCTTCTTTGGCTGATTCATGTGCGACGAAACACCACGAACCGGAACCTGGCAGTCCGGAATCAAACTTGAAACAGGCACTGATGGTATCTTCTGCTTCGTACAGACCGCCGCGATTACTCTTGTAGCCTTCGGCTTCGAGGATACAACCAAACATGTCTTGCAGCAAATCCAGCTGGTGAGGAGCCAAGTCGTAGAAGTAACCTCCACCGGCGATGTCTGGTTGTACACGCCACGGCAGGTTTTTGCTGTTGTAATCCAAAGCACGGGGCGGCTGTGCAAAACGAATCTGTACATTGATGACGTTACCAATCTCTCCCTCATCAACCAGCTGTCGTACTTTTTGGAAATAGGGCAGGTAGCGGCGGTAGTAAGCTACAAAACAAGGAACTCCTGTCTCCTTGGAGATGCGGTTGATGCGGGCACAGTCTTCGTAACTGGCGGCCATCGGTTTCTCAATGTAGACCGGTTTTCCGGCTTTCATGGCCATGATAGCAAAGGTGGCGTGTGAGGAGGGAGGGGTAGCAATATAGATGGCATTCACATCTTCATCTCCAATCAGTTCCTGTGCGTCGGTGTACCACCGGGGAATCTGGTGGCGTATGGCGTATGATTTGACTTTTTCTTCTTCACGGCTCATAACCGCTACAACTTTGGAGCCTTCAATCATGTTGAAGGCCGGACCGCTTTTCTTTTCGGTGACTTCACCGCATCCGATGAATCCCCAGTTTACTTTATCGAGTTTGATCATAGATGAGTGGTTTTAGTAAAAATATTTTTTATATAATACCCGATAGTCTTCACTTTTCATGTACTGGTTTAACCAGACATTCAGGCTGTCGAGCAGGAGGGGGGCGTGTTTAGCCACTCCCCATGCATAAAACTGAGTGAAGCTGATATCGGTATCGATGTCTAGATTGGGGTATAGTCCGATGTTGGCTTTGGCGATGTTTTCGTCACATACAGCGTAGTCGATGTCTCCCTCGGAAACCATGGCCATGAGCTGTTCGGGGCCATACTGGTCTATTTCTTTAATATAAATAGTATCGGCAATTTCATTAATCAGGTTATGCAGTCGAAGAAGAGCTGGGGAACCTTTGACGATGTGCAGCATTTTACCTCCCAACTCCAGTTGATTTTGTATATACAGACTGTCTTTACCTTCTTCTCGTTTTCGTTGTACCAAAATCTGTTTGCTCAACAATAGAGGCTGGGTAAAGAGTAGGGTATCTTTTGAGCGGGTGGTTACAATGGTACCTGTAGCTATCAGGTCGTACTTCCCTTCGCTGATACCTTTCAACCGCTCTTCGAAACTCATTTCTGGAGTAACTTCCAAGCGGAGTTTTTTAGCTTTGGCAAAGGCGTTCAGCAGTTCATAATCGAAACCGGAAATGCTGTCTTTGTCTGCGTGGTAGCTGATGGAGTTGTATTCCATGACAGCACGAAGAATGCCCGAGCGGATAATCTCCGGATAGTCACGCGGAGTGAACTTCGGATGTGTCTCATGGTGTGAGCAAAGACGCACCAGAATCAGCAGGAGAATAATCCCACCTGTCAGGTAGAAAAGTTTGTTTTTCTTCATGGCCGTTAGTCAAAGAAGTTCCAAGAAAGACCGACCTTCAGGATGCGCGGGTTGAGTGGATAGTGGGGAGCAAGAAAGTAGCTTTTCTCGCCCGTACGTTGCAGCAGGTTGTACATCTGTACAAAAATACGCGTACGTTTCAGGTGCAGGTTGATGTATCCGTTGATGAGTGGATAGCCTCCCAGCTTGTATCGTGTATCCGGATTCTGCAAATAGAACTGCCCGATGGCTGGTGCATAGTCGGGCGCATAATATTGGGTGAAATAACGCAGGTCGGCTCCCATTTCGATATTGAGCACTCTTTTGGCTAGACCGAACCGGATATACAAGTCGTGGTAAAGCACGAGTTCCGGAAGAGGTAATATAGTGGCATTACTCGTTTTCTGGTAGGTGATTTCATTGTCAAGATGGAGAATGCCCAACTTGAAATCCTGCCGTAAAGTGGCGCTGAACACCTGGATGCTTCCAGAGTATTGGCTTACAGCCATATTGTTTTTATAGCTGGCTACATCATTGTTTGTGTATTTTACGGATGTATTGTCCAGATACGTGTAATTGGTAATGTTTTCTACTCCGGCTTTCAGTTGTGTACGCCAGCGGTCGATGCTCAGTTTTCCTTCAATGCGGGTACGCATGATTTTACTCAGGTCATTATCCCACCAGTAGTGTTTGGAGTGGAAATGGCGGTAATAGAATGTCGGGTTCAAGTTCTTGATATAAGCATTGGCTTCCAAGCGGACTGTATCGTTGAACAGACGGAAATTCAAATCGCCTTGTCCTTCCACGCTGAACTGTCCGGCGTCTTCTCCAATCATGGCAATTTCTCCTAGCACGTTGTAATGTAAAGTCTTTCCCTGCGACTTGATGAGCTGTCCTCCAATAGAAAGCACATTTTCTTTGTGGCTGGTCGGAATTCGGCGCCCAGGAGTACCAGTTATCGTATCGGTAAGTGTGAAGTTTCGATGCTCAAAGCTGGCAAAAACCGTCAGTCCCGCCTTTGCCCATTTGTTGAAACCTTCCCGGAGAGCGATGCCTACGGTATTTTTGATAGAAAAGTTCTTGGTCACATCGAGAGAGTCTTTTCCAAGGTAGTTGTGCTCGAAATATTTTTCATTCTGACTGGTGTCATAAGAAATGTATTTTCTTCGGTTAATGTCTACGTTTACGGTGTGGATGAAACTGGTGACCGGCACAAATACTTCTTTGGTAATCGTATCGTTCTCAGTGGCTTCGTCCCGATAGAATCCCAAGTTGTATCGGTGTGTCAGGAATGCGTGGTATCCCGTGTTGTGGTTCCAGATATTTGACAAGTTGGTCGGAATGGAGTAGGTTTCATAAGTCCGGTTTCCTTCGGCCATTTCCAGTGGATTGGTGATGTAACGATCGTCCGTGATACCCCCGTTCTCGGCGACTTTCAGGTTGTCGTTGATGAAACTGAAATGCATGTCATATTTGTCTCCGTGATAATAGGCAAAAAGATTGCCGTTGAACAAGGCAGTCGACTGGCTGTCATATTTTCCTCGTCCGTAAGTATAATCGATGTCGAAGCCAAAGCCCATGCGTTTGTTGACGTTGACAGCAAAATAGGCTTTGAAACGCTCTTCTCCGTAACGTCCGTCACCTTGTTTGAAATAGGTCAGGTTAGTAAAAGGTGATTTTGTATTGGTATAAATGATGTCACTCGGTTTCCTTACTGTAAAATCATACGGGTCGGTAAAGAAAAACTGGCTGCTTTCTTTCCGCTCGAAAAACACGTGGGAGATGCGTGGAGAGCCCAAATTTCCAAGGTAGGTGTAATGTCCGGTAGGCCCTCCCGTGTCATTGGAATTTTGAAATCCATGTTGTAGCGTGTCTACGGGGACTGCGGTCATTTCGCCAAAACGTTCATCGATTTTCCAGGAGTTGAGTCCTACGGGCACTGTATTGGCATCGATGACAGCAGTGGTATCAATCGGGTTTCCGTTTCGGTCATACCTGTTTCCGTCCTGGCCTGTGGCAGATGTTCCATATTGTCCGTATTGGGTCAGGGTGTTCTGTGCGGGCAATGAGCCACACAGAAGTATGAGTATAGCTATAAAAAGTATTTTCTTCATAATGGGGCAAAGATACAATAAAAAAGCGAAAACGGGAGATTGTGTCTTTCAAAATGTAGGTGCGCTTTTATAGAAATGAACGGGCTGGGAAAAGAGAAGGCCGCAAGGACATTCTTTCATGAAATATCCTCACAGCCTTTCAGGTAGCCAGTATGAGTTTTTAATGAGGTTCAGACTTCCTTGATGATTTCCATTCCGATTTTAATGGCTTCTTCGTTCATTGGAATCAAGTGATGATGACGTTCGGGCAGCGTCTTGTGCAATGCCTTTACTACACTGTCAATGGATACGATAGGGCGTATCTTCAAAAGACCACCCAGTACGATCATGTTGAAGGTCTTGGCCATTTTCCGTTCGTTGGCTTCGTCCATGGCATCGATGCGGTACACATGGATGTCTTTGCGGGTCGGGGGATTGATGATGCCGTAGCCGTCATAAATCAGTACACCGCCCGGTTTTACCTTGTTCTCAAACTTGGCAAGCGAAGGCTGGTTCAGAATGATGGCTGTATCGTATTTGCTGAGAATCGGGGAAGAGATACGTTCGTCGCTGACGATGACGGTGACGTTGGCCGTACCTCCGCGCTGTTCGGGACCGTAGGCAGGCATCCAGGTCACTTCCTTGTTTTCCATCAACCCGGAATATGCCAGGATTTTTCCCATGGAAAGTACCCCTTGTCCTCCAAATCCTGCGATGATAATTTCTTCTTTCATAGGTATGCGAATGATTATTTAATATCTGTAGTATCTTTCAGGTCGCCCAGCGGGTAGAACGGGAACATGTTCTCTTCCATCCATTTGTTGGCGGCTTCGGGTGACATCTTCCATCCGGAGTTGCAGGTAGACACAATTTCTACCAGGCTGGAGCCTTTTTTCTGCATGGAGCATTCAAAGGCTTTGCGGATGGCTTTCTTTGCCTTGCGGATGGCAGCCACTGACTGTACAGACTGACGAGTGACGTAGGCCGTTCCTTGCAGGGTCGCAGCAATTTCTGTCATCTTCAGCGGGTAGCCGTGAATTTCCGGTACACGTCCGTAGGGACAGGTGGAAGTTTTCATGCCCACCAGTGTGGTCGGAGCCATCTGTCCGCCGGTCATACCGTAGATGGCATTGTTGATGAAAATAATGGCAATGTGTTCGCCACGGTTCAACGCATGGATGGTTTCTGCCGTACCAATGCAGGCCAAGTCACCGTCGCCTTGGTAAGTGAATACCAGACGGTCGGGCCAGAGGCGTTTGATAGCAGTGGCCAAGGCAGGTGCACGTCCGTGTGCAGCTTCCTGGCAGTCGATGTCCAGGTAGTTATACATGAATACGGCACATCCCACCGGACTTACTCCGACGGCTTTCTCGGCCATACCCATTTCGTCGATGACTTCGGCAATCAGTTTGTGGACTACTCCGTGGCTGCATCCCGGACAGTAGTGCATCGGGTTATCGTTCAGCAATCGAGGCTTCTGATAAACCAGATTTTCAGGTTTGATTATATCTTCTTTTGTCATAATTGGTTCTCCTGTAGTTTATCATAGAAAGAAACGGAACACGAACTCCATCATCTTCAGGAAAAGAGAGGCACCGCACACGTAGAAGAATACGGTCTTGTCGTCACCCAAAGTGAAATAGAGAATTACGGAAATCAGTGCACCGATCATAAACAACACGTTTAAAACGGCTCTTATTCTGTCGGTATCCATAACTTATTTGATCAGTTTTTCTTTAATGGCTTCGATTACTTCATCCGGATCGGGAACGATACCGCCCAAGCGTCCGAAGTGCTCTACCGGTACTTTGCATTCTACGGCCAGACGGACGTCTTCAATCATCTGTCCGCTGTTCAGTTCCACGGTCAGGATACCTTTCACTTGTTTGGCTCTTTCTTTCAAAGCCTTGCTGGGGAACGGCCACAAAGTAATCGGGCGGAACAGACCGACCTTGATTCCCTCTTCACGCGCATGTTCCATGGCTTTCTGTGCAATACGGGCGCATGAACCGAAGGCTACAATCAGGTATTCCGCATCTTCGGCGTCCAGCTCTTCATAGCGGGTTTCCTTTTCTGCGATTTCCGCATATTTGGCTTGTAGGTGCAGGTTGCGCTGTTCCATTACCGCCGGGTCAAGTTCCAGCGAAGTGATGATGTTTGGTTTGCGACCTTTGCAGCCAGTGGTAGCCCACGGGCATTGTGCCAGGATTTCCTCTTCTGTCCGTCTGGGGCGGAATGCCGGCAGGGTCACTTTCTCCATCATTTGTCCGATGACGCCGTCGGCCAGAATCATGGCCGGGTTGCGGTATTTGAATGCGAGGTCGAAAGCCAGGCCTACGAAGTCGGCCATTTCTTGTACGGAAGCCGGGGCCAGTGCGATGAGGTGATAGTCACCGTGTCCGCCTCCTTTAGTTGTCTGGAAATAATCGGCCTGACTCGGCTGGATGGTACCCAGTCCTGGACCGCCACGCATGACGTTCACTACCAGACAGGGCAGTTCGGCTCCTGCAATGTAGGAGATACCCTCCTGTTTCAGGCTGACACCAGGGCTGGAGGAGGATGTCATGACCATTTTTCCGCTACCGGCGCCTCCATACACCATATTAATTGCTGCTACCTCACTTTCCGCCTGAAGTACTACCATTCCGGTAGTTTCCCAAGGTTTCTGTTCAGCAAGCGTTTCCAATACTTCAGATTGGGGAGTGATAGGGTAACCGAAGTAACCGTCCACGCCGATACGGATGGCGGCATGGGCTATGGCTTCGTTACCTTTCATTAGAACAACTTCTTCTGCCATAATTTTTAGATTTTGCTTGTTGGGCATTTATTATTCTTCACATTTTGCTCTATATACGGTGAGACATCCGTCCGGGCACACAATGGCGCACGAAGAGCATCCGTTGCAGGTGTCTTCCACTACCTGCTGTACAAAATTATATCCTTTTTGATTTACTTTTGGGGTGAGTGACAGTACGTGCAACGGACATGCTACCACGCACAGGTTGCATCCCTTGCATCGTTCTGTATTTACTACAACCACACCTTTCATTTTAGCCATAGTTCTATATCTTATTGATTAAACATATCTTTGTTATAAAAGTTGAGTATATCCATCATCATTGCTCTGGCTTCGGATGCCGGACTCTCCGGGTCCAAAGAGATTGCTTCCTGATAATTATTCAGCGCACCTTGCCAGTCGCCTTTTTTCCGATAAGCGTTCCCCAAAAGATAATAAGCTTCCGGCATGGGTGAGGAAGCGGTGAGGAGTAAATCATTCAGGCAGGATATAGCGGTGTCTACATTTCCTTCATTTATCAGTTGTCTGATGTGATTCAGTCGTTCATTCATGAGCTTTTATATCATATTGTAACCTTACAAAGATAGTCTTTAATTTGGTATAAGAGTCATTTTTACGGAATAAATAGCATTTTTGTACAAAAAATTTTTTGAGTGGATGTGTGTAATGTGTTGATTAATATAATGTTATGTTATACTTCAATTCGTTCTATATGAAAAAGATGCATAATTAACTAATTTTGGTTTTGGGAGAACTAAAGTATAAGTCCTTTTATGGGTGTGATTTCTTGACAGATTTTTCCAAAGGCCTGAAAAATATTTGAAAGTGTCGTTATTTCTTTTAACTTTGTGGCAATTTATTCATAAAAGGAACAACTAATAATTAACTTTATCAGATAAGACCATGAACAGAATTCTTCAGAAGGAGCGTTTTTCCGAAAAAGTTTTTAAACTGGTTATTGAGGCTCCTTTGATTGCAAAATCACGCAAAGCGGGGCATTTCGTAATTGTCCGTGTGGGAGAGAAGGGGGAACGTATGCCGCTGACCATTACTGCGGCCGACCCAGTGAAAGGAACCATCACGCTGGTGGTACAGGAGGTGGGACTTTCGTCCACTCGTTTATGCGAACTGAATGTAGGCGACTATATTACGGATGTGGTAGGTCCGTTGGGAAAAGCCACTCATATTGAGAATTTCGGTACGGTGGTCTGTGCCGGAGGAGGAGTGGGAGTAGCGCCGATGCTCCCCATCGTACAGGCATTGAAAGCTGCTGGCAACCGGGTGATTACCGTATTGGCCGGACGTACCAAGGAACTGATTATCCTGGAAAAGGAAATGCGGGAAAGTTCCGACGAAGTGATTATCATGACCGACGATGGTTCTTACGGACAGAAAGGACTGGTGACGGAAGGGGTGGAAGCGGTCATCAAGCGGGAGAAGGTGGACAAGTGCTTTGCCATCGGTCCGGCCATCATGATGAAGTTTGTCTGCCTGCTGACGAAGAAATACGACATCCCGACCGATGTGTCTCTGAACACCATCATGGTGGATGGAACGGGTATGTGTGGTGCCTGCCGTATCACTGTGGGAGGAAAGACGAAGTTCGTGTGTGTGGATGGTCCGGAATTCGACGGCCATCAGGTGGACTTTGACGAGATGCTCAAGCGTATGGGTGCCTTCAAGGACATCGAACGGGAGGAAATTCACAAGCTGGACGAGCATCCTGCGGCATGTGAAGCGGAACAGAGTGCTTCGGGCCGGAATGCGGAGTGGCGTGAAGCGTTGCGCAAGCGGATGAAGCCGAAAGAGCGTACCCTGATTCCTCGGGTGAAGATGAACGAACTGGACCCGGAATACCGCTCACACAGCCGCAAGGAGGAAGTGAACTTGGGACTGAACGAAGAACAGGCGCTGACGGAGGCCAAGCGATGTCTGGACTGTGCCAATCCTTCCTGTATGGAAGGTTGTCCGGTGGGCATTGATATTCCGGGCTTCATCAAGAACATTGAGCGTGGAGAATTTCTGGAAGCAGCCCGTACGCTGAAGAAAACCAGTGCACTTCCGGCTGTGTGCGGACGTGTCTGTCCGCAGGAAAAGCAGTGTGAGTCGAAGTGTATCCACCTGAAGATGGGGCACGAAGCAGTGGCCATCGGTTACCTGGAACGTTTTGCAGCCGATTATGAGCGGGAAAGCGGACAGATTTCGGTTCCGGAAATTGCGACCAAGAACGGCATCAAGGTGGCGGTGGTCGGTTCGGGACCCGCGGGATTGTCGTTCGCGGGCGACATGGCCAAGATGGGATACGATGTGACTGTATTCGAGGCCCTGCACGAGATTGGTGGGGTACTGAAATACGGTATTCCGGAGTTCCGTCTGCCCAACAAGATTGTGGACGTGGAAATCGAGAACTTGTCGAAGATGGGCGTGACTTTTGTGAAGGACTGCATCATTGGGAAGACCCTCAGTGTAGAAGAGTTGGAAAACGAAGGCTTCAAGGGAATCTTTGTGGCTTCGGGTGCCGGATTGCCTAATTTCATGAATATCCCGGGCGAGAACTCCATCAACATCATGTCGTCCAACGAATATCTGACCCGTGTGAACCTGATGGATGCGGCCAGTGAAGATTCCGACACTCCGGTGACCTTCGGTAAGCGGGTAGCTGTGATTGGAGGTGGAAATACGGCCATGGATTCTGTGCGTACGGCCCGCCGTTTGGGAGCGGAGAAAGCGATGATTATTTACCGTCGTTCGGAAGCGGAAATGCCGGCCCGACTGGAGGAAGTGAAACATGCCAAGGAGGAAGGCGTGGAATTCCTGACCCTGCACAATCCGATTGAATACATTGCCGACGAGAAAGGTCGGGTGAAACAAGTGGTGTTACAGAAAATGGAACTGGGCGAACCCGATGCGTCCGGTCGTCGTAGTCCGGTGCCTATTCCGGGGGCTACGGTGACATTGGACATTGATATGGCCATTGTCAGTGTGGGCGTTTCGCCAAATCCGATTGTGCCTCATTCTATTCCCGGTTTGGAACTGGGACGTAAGGGTACCATCGCAGTGAACGAGGACATGCAGTCGTCCATCCCGACCATCTATGCCGGAGGAGATATCGTACGCGGTGGAGCCACCGTGATTCTGGCCATGGGTGACGGACGTCGTGCGGCAGCTGCCATGAATCGTCAGCTTCAGAAGGCATAATCCTGTAAAAATAAGCTCATAAAAAAACGCTTAGACGTTTGGAAAAGAACGTCTAAGCGTTTTCTTTTAAACGCCTTTACGTTTTAGATAAAACGTCGAAGCGTTTGAAGTAAAACGTCCTTGTGTTTGAGATAAAACGTAAGGACGTTTTTGGAATGAGGTTACTGACGCAGCAAAGTGCGGATGATTTCGCCTGTGTACATGGTGTAAGATTTGCTGCTATCTGCTTGAATATTGAGTGATTTCAGGTCATCGGCTGTCATTTTCTGGCTCATAGACTTTTTGCATTCAATGACTGCGGCCGGCTGGTTGCTTCCCTGAGCGTAGAAGGTAATCTTATATTCCGTGCATTGTTCCATCAGGGCGCTGAGGGCGATACGGTCTTGGGCAATTAGCAGATAAGCCACGTTCTTATTGAACAACTTTCCAAAGCCTCCCCAGTTTTCCGGTTTGATTTCGATTTCTTCCTCGTTGGCGGTCAGGGTGATGCGTCCGTTCTGCAGCTGGTTGTTCCAGTTGTCTGTAAGTTTCGTTACATCTATTTCTTTCAGTTCGCCAGTTAATGCTGGTGTTAGCGGAGTAGCTGCTACGGTTGTGGCAGAAGTGGTTCCGTTGGCCAATACCTTTTGTCCCAGTGCATCGGTAGCCGACTGGAAAAGCTGGTCTTTCAGGTCGATGGTCTCGCGGCGGAATTTTCCGCAGATGGGAGCAAGTTTCGTTTTCTTTTTGTTCAGTGCCATGTCATCGGTAATCCATTCTTCAGCCGTAAACTTCTGTCCTCCGTCACGGTTTTCATCGTACCAGTAGCGGATACGGGTCATAGTCATGTGGCATACCCCGTCGGTTACATGGATAAAGTATTGGTAATAGATACGGGTACGGTCCAATGAAAGGGCAGAAGAGGAGAATACCATGTATTCTTCCGCCGAAGCGGCGATGTCGCCTTCTTCTTCATTGGTATAGACCACCCGACTTAGCAGTTTCCCGTCGGGTTTGAAACGGTTGTTGGCCCAGTCAAGCATTTGCTGGTAGAGTTGTTCTTTGGAAAGAGAGGGAGCTTGGATGTCGTGAGTGAAAGTCACTTTTCCATCGTCCAATGTGACAGCTCCTACCAAATACTTCGGGTCAGTATTGTCTTTTTTGTCTTTGGCCATTCCAAACAATGGCAGACAAGCCAATAGAATGAATAACAGTTTTTTCATGATTCGTATATATGATTTACAATTTAAATTTGTGGGGTGAATATAGTTATTTCTGCCATATTGTTTGTAAAGATAGCCATTTTTTTTCTCCTGCATGCAGGAATTGGATTTCTTATTATTTTTTAGGGGAGGCTGTCATTTTGTCATTTGCGAATTAGGTATGATGTTTGCGGAATTTATTTGAATAAAAGATACTAATGATATGAATACAAAGAACGACGGACGAGTGGTGATTATGAATTTCACGGGTGTGTACGACTGGGAACGTTTTTCGCATGAGCGGAATTACACGTGGCTGGATTGTACGCATCTGAAGGGTACGGAATGTTATTGTGACAAAGAAGGGGCTAAGGCTTTAAAGCAATTGATAGCCGATTATCCCGTCAAAGCCATTCATTTTATTGACTCCGGCAATTATCATTATTTGACAAAGTTCTGGACCGACAAGATTCGGCAGCCTTTTTCATTGGTGGTGTTTGACCATCATCCTGACATGCAGCCTCCGTTGTTTGAAGGTGTAATCTCTTGTGGAGGATGGGTGAAGGATGTGATGGACACCAACCCTTACGTGCGGAATGTGATTCTGGCAGGAGTGTCGGAAAAATTGAAGGAGGCTATTCCGGAAGCTTATCGGGAGCGGGTGATTTTCTACGGCGAGAAGGAACTTTCGCATGAAGAAGCCTGGAAGCGGTTCTCGGCACAACATGTGGAGGGGCCGGTGTACCTGTCAATTGATAAGGATGTGTTGGATGCGCATTCTGCTGCGACCAACTGGGATCAGGGAGAGCTGTCGCTGCCGGAACTGGAGCAGCTGCTGTCGGTGGTGTTGCGCCAGGAGCAGGTGATAGGCATTGATATCTGTGGAGAGTGCCCTACCACCTTGGATATTTTCAAAGAGAAGCAAGAAGTAGCTCTTGATAGCCGGGCCAATCAGGAATTGTTGGATTTTTTTCGGCGGAACCAACTAAATGAATGAAAAAATCCCGTTTCCAAATCGAATGGAAACGGGATTTTCTATTTCGCCTCAAATGAATAGATTTTTCTGAATAATCTCAGAATTACCGAACTGGCATCTTGTCAATCCTTGCCTGATGACGTCCGCCTTCAAAGTCGGTCGTAAAGAATTCTGTCATAATCTTGTCGGCAGTGGCTTCGTCGATGAAACGTCCCGGCATGACCAATACGTTGGCATCGTTGTGCTGACGGGCCAAATGGGCGATTTCCGGAATCCAGCAAAGTGCCGCACGGATACCCTGATGCTTGTTCAGCGTCATGCTGATGCCTTCTCCGCTTCCGCAGATGGCAATGCCCGGATAGCATTCACCTTTTTCTACGGCCAACGCCAATGGATGTGCATAATCGGGATAGTCGCAACTTTCTGTAGAGTAAGTACCAAAATCCTTGTATTCCCATCCTTTAGCTTCCAGCCATTTTTTTACGTATTGTTTCAATTCAAATCCGGCATGGTCGGATGCAAGTCCTATTGTTTTCATTAGAGCATTTCTTTTACTTGGTTATACACATTTTCTGCGGTGAATCCCAGTTTTTCATCCAGCACTTTGTAAGGAGCAGAGAAACCGAATGATTCCAGGCCCCAGATTTTACCGTTGGCACCTACCAGTCCGAGCAAGTTTACCGGCAGTCCGGCTGTCAGACCGAATACTTTGGCTCCTGTAGGAATGATGCTTTCCTGATATTCCTTGCTCTGGCTGCGGAACAAGCCTTCTGACGGTACAGAAACGATGCGGGTTTTGATGCCGTCTTTGTGCAACAGTTCAGCTCCGGCTACCAGTGTAGAAACTTCAGAACCAGAAGCTACCATGATGACATCCGGATTTTCGTCAGAACCTGCTACGATGTAAGCTCCTTTGGCAGCCTGTGCATAGTCTGTTCCTTCCGGCAACATGTTGATGTTCTGGCGAGACAGAATCAAAGCCGACGGAGTATCGGTATTTTCCATAGCCAGTTTCCAGCAAACAGTCGTTTCTTCTGCATCGGCCGGACGGAGAACCAACATAGAGTTCTTTCCGTGGTGGTTTTTCAGTTTTTCCATCAAACGAATCTGTGCTTCCTGTTCTACCGGTTCGTGTGTAGGTCCGTCTTCTCCTACGCGGAATGCATCGTGTGTCCAGATGAATTTCACTGGCAACTGCATGAGGGCAGCCATACGTACGGCTGGTTTCATGTAGTCTGAGAATACGAAGAAGGTACCGCAAGCTGCGATGACACCGCCATGCAAAGCCATACCGATGCAGCAGCAAGCCATGGTCAGTTCAGCTACTCCGGCTTGGAAGAAGGCACCGCTGAAATCTCCGTTGGTGAAGGCGTGAGTCTGTTTCAGGAAGCCGTCGGTCTTATCTGAGTTAGACAAGTCGGCAGAAGCACAAATCATGTTAGGAACCTGCTGTGCCAATGCGCCCAATACGGTAGCCGATGCGTTACGGGTTGCATCGTTTGCTTTCTGCTGGATGTGTGCCCAGTCTACTTTCGGTGCAGCACCACTGAACCATTCTTTCAGTTGTGCGGCTTTTTCCGGGTTGGCGGCAGCCCATGCAGCTTCTTCTTCATGACGGGCAGCTGCGATGGCTTTCAGTTCTTCTGCACGTTTGGCGTAGATTTCTTTTACGTCGTCGAAAATAACGAACGGATTTTCCGGATCACCGCCTAAGTTCAGGATGGTATTTTTGTAAGCGTCGCCACCCAGAGGAGCTCCGTGAGTCTTGCAGTTATGTTCGTATGAAGTGTTGTCTGCCTTGCGGGCACCCTTACCCATAATACATTTACCGATAATCAGGGTCGGGCGTTTGCTCTCAGCTTTTGCTGCATTCAAGGCTGTACGGATTTCTTCGCAGTCGTTACCGTTGATTTCGATGACGTTCCATCCCCATGCACGGTATTTCATGGCTGTATCTTCCGTAGTTACATCCTTTGTTTCAGTAGACAACTGAATTTCGTTGGAGTCGTAGAACATAATCAGGTTGTCCAGTCCCAGGCATCCGGCAATACGTCCGCTGCCCTGAGAGATTTCTTCCTGAATACCTCCATCTGAGATATATGCATAGATAGTTTCTTTTGCAAAAGTCGGATTGCCTGTGCGGGCAGCCAGGAATTTAGCAGCGATGGCAGCACCTACCGCAAAGGTATGTCCCTGTCCGAGCGGACCGGATGTATTTTCAATGCCGCGCATTACGTCTACTTCCGGATGTCCCGGAGTAGGAGAACCCCACTGGCGCAGTTGCTGCAATTCTTCCAATGTGAATTTTCCGATGAGTGCCAGCTGTGAATACAACATCGGAGACATGTGACCCGGGTCGAGGAAGAAACGGTCACGTCCTTCCCATTTCGGGTTCTGAGGATCATATTGCAGGAACTCAGAGTACAGTACATTGATGAAATCGGCTCCACCCATTGCACCTCCGGGATGACCGGATTTCGCTTTTTCAACCATTGATGCAGCTAAAATACGAATATTGTCAGCGGCATGGTTCATTACTTGTTTACTGTTCATATTATTAATTTTTTAATTTGTATGCTACATAAGGCAGACACCGCTATGGGTACCTGCTTCTTGAAATTATGAGCAAAGGTATGACATTTATATGTAAATTACAAAGTGGAAGTAAGTTATTTATTTCACATTTTTTTACTTCTTGTATTTCACTGCAGCCTCTTCTACAGGCAGACAAGCCTTGTATTTTTCAATATAAGCGTTGAATCCGGCTACGTTTTCTGCCGTAGGTGATACCTCTACGCCTGCATTGCCTGCAAATACCTTTTCGTCGAGGAAGTCGGCTAAAGACTGCTTCTTGTCATTATTTACCAGGTAAGAACCCAGCAGGGCGATACCCCATGCACCGCCTTCACCGGCCGTCTCCATGACAGAAATCGGAGAATTGATGGCTGCAGCCAATACACGCTGGCCTACACCTTTGGTGCGGAACAAACCGCCATGACCCGTAATGCGGTCTACCTTAATCTTTTCTTCGTTGAAGAGGATGTCATTACCAATTTTTAATACGCCTACAGAAGCATACAAGTGAGCGCGCATGAAGTTAGCCAGATTGAATTTGTCGTTGGCTGTACGCACGAACAACGGGCGTCCTTCTGTCAGTCCTGTCACAGGTTCGCCTGAGAAGTAGTTGTAGGAAATCAGTCCACCGCAGTCGGCATCACCTGTCAAAGCGTTATTGTACAGCTTGCCGAAGATTTCGTCCATGTCTACCGGCATGCCCATCAGTTCCTGGTATTCCTTGAACAGGTTGACCCATGCGTTCAGGTCGGAAGTACAGTTGTTGCAGTGTACCATGGCTACCAGACTACCGTCGGGAGTAGTCACCATATCAATCATTTCATACGGTTTTGACAGGTCTTTTTCCAGTACAATCATAGAGAAGGAAGAAGTACCGGCTGAAACGTTACCAGTCCGCTGTTTTACGGCATTGGTGGCCACCATGCCTGTGCCCGCATCTCCTTCCGGAGGACATACAGGAATGCCTGCCTTCAAGTGGCCGGATACATCCAGCTTCTTGGCACCTTCTTCGGTCAGGCAACCGGCATTTTCTCCGGCCAGCAAGACTTTAGGCAGGATGTCGGTCAGTTTCCAGCTGAATCCGTAGGGAGCCACCAGTTTGTCGAACTTAGCCACCATTTCGGCAGAATAGTTCTTTGTGGCAGGGTCGATAGGAAGCATACCGGACGCATCACCGATACCCAGTACCTTTTCACCGGTAATCTGCCAGTGTACATAGCCGGCAAGTGTGGTAAGGAACGTGATGTCTTTTACGTGCTCTTCCTTGTTCAGGATGGCCTGATACAGGTGAGAGATACTCCATCTCAGAGGAATGTTATAGACGAACAGTTCAGACAGTTCGGCCGCAGCTTTTCCAGTGTTGGTATTTCTCCAGGTGCGGAAAGGTACCAGAATTTCAGCCTTGTCATTGAAAGGCATATAGCCGTGCATCATGGCACTGATACCGATGGCTGCCAGCGTTTCGATTTCTATGCCATATTGTTTTTTTACGTTAGCGCGAAGATCGGCGTAGCAATCTTGTAGCCCAGCCCAGATAGCTTCAATGCTGTAGGTCCAGAGTCCGTCTACCAACTGGTTTTCCCACGTATGACTACCTTGTGCGATGGGTTTGTTTTCCTGGTCAATCAAGACAGCTTTGATTCGGGTGGAACCGAATTCAATACCCAAAATGGCCTTGCCTGCCTCAATGGTTGACTTAGCATCTGATTTCATATCAAAATCAACAATTTAAAGTTAAGAAATAAAGCAATAGGAAAAATTAAAAGTGCTGCCAGAAAGAAGGTTTCTGTCCAGCACTTTTAATGAAACTGACAAAGTATTAGCAGAGTGCTTTGTTCAGCATGTAGTATACTTCGTTCATGCGAAGTTCTTTCTTGAATTCACCGATGGTAGTGTCTTTGTTGATATGTACCATTTCAATACCGGCGATTTCAGCATAGTCTTCCCAGTATTCTGCAGTCAGGTCGTATGAGAAGCAAGAGTGGTGTGTACCACCAGCCAAGATCCATGCACCCGCACCGATTTCGAAGTTAGGCATCGGTTTCCAAAGAGCAGAAGCAACCGGCAATTTAGGCAGCGGTTTCGGTTCGATGCATTCTACGTCGTTTACAATCAGACGGAAACGGTTGCCCAGGTCTACTACTGTAGCTGTACATCCTGTACCTACCTTAGAAGTGAAGACAAGACGTGCAGTCTGGCTCTTGCGAACGCCGATACCCAGGAAGTGTACTTCCAAGCGAGGTTTCTTGGCAGCAATCATCGGGCAAACTTCCAGCATGTGGGCCTGCAGGATGGCACTGTTTTCACCGTCGAAGTTCAGTGTGTAGTCTTCCAGGAAAGAGCATCCGTTAGGCAATCCCTGATTCATTACCCATACAGTACGGTATAAAGCAGCTGATTTCCAGTCGCCTTCTGCTCCGAAACCGTATCCTTCTGCCATCAGTCGCTGAGAAGCCAAGCCCGGAATCTGGTCGAAGTGGCTGCCGTCTGTCTGACCCAGGTCGTCGAAGTTAGTAGTGAAACCTTTGGCACCTTTTGCTTTCAGAATGGCGCGGAGAGCCAGTTCAGCTTTGGCAGAGTTCCAGACTTTCTGGTAAGCTTCTGTAGATTTGTCTTCCAGTTCCGCATCGTGGTCGTATTCGCTGAAGTAAGTTTTTACCAATGCATCTACGTCTTCGTCCTTTACCTCTTTGTGATATTCCATGAGTTCGCTTACCGGGCAGTAGTCTACATGGTATCCCATGCGCTGTTCAGCTTCCACCTTGTCACCGTCGGTAACGGCTACATTGTTCATCTGGTCGCCGAAGCGGATAATCAGCATATCCTGAGCGTCAGCCCATGCAGCACATACACGCATCCAGACAGCAATCTTCTTCTGAGTAGATTCTTCTTTCCAGTAACCTACTACCACTTTGCGACGGATACGCATGCGGGTGCAGATATGACCGAATTCGCGGTCGCCGTGAGCAGACTGGTTCAGGTTCATGAAATCCATGTCCATTGTGTCCCATGGAATTTCTTTGTTGAACTGAGTGTGCAGGTGGAGCAACGGTTTTTTCAATTGCTGCAAGCCGTGAATCCACATCTTGGCCGGAGAGAAAGTGTGCATCCAAGTGATGATACCGATACATTTATCGTCGTTGTTGGCTGCTTTGAATACAGCTTCTACTTCTTTTGAAGAATTGGCTGTTCCTTTATATACCACTTTCACAGGCAGTTTGCCGCTGGCGTTCAAACCTGCTACCATTTCGTTGCTGTGTGCGTCTACTGCGATGACTGCATCGCCTCCGTAAAGGAGCTGAGCTCCGGTTACGAACCATACTTCATATTGATCAAATGTGTTCATAGTGATTTTATTTATTATTAATTAATTGGTTGGCTTTGTTGTTATTTCTTTTGTCCGTAATAGGCATTCGGACCGTGCTTGCGGCTGAAGTGTTTTTCCACCAACAGCGGATTCATGGTCAGGTGCGGGTTGATGGCGTAAGCAATGCTGGCCATTTTTGCCACTTGTTCCATGACTACGGCATTGTGTACAGCGTCGTGTGCATCTTTACCCCATGAGAAAGGTCCGTGATTCTTTACGAGCACTCCCGGAGTATGTACCGGATTCATGCCCTCGAAGCGTTTCACGATGACATTTCCCGTTTCCAGTTCGTAGGCACCCTTCACTTCTTCTTCTGTCATGTCGGCTGTACAGGGAATAGCCTCGTGGAAATAGTCTGCATGAGTGGTACCGATGTTCGGAATGTCGCATCCGGCCTGTGCCCAGGCAGTGGCGTAAGTAGAGTGGGTGTGTACCACTCCGCCGATTTCAGGGAAAGCTTTGTAGAGAGCCAGATGAGTAGGGGTGTCGCTTGAAGGGCGCAAATCGCCTTCTACTACGTTTCCTTCCAAATCGACTACTACCATATCCTCAGCTTTCATTTCATCGTAAGACACTCCGCTAGGTTTGATGACTACCAGTCCGCTTTCACGATCGATGGCAGATACATTTCCCCACGTAAAAATCACCAGTCCGTGCTTTACCAAATCCAGGTTTGCATGGAAAACTTCTTCTTTTAGTGCTTCTAACATGTGATTAAAGTTTAAATTTCGGGTCCTTCTGATAGGCCTTGTCATTGAATTTATAGAGAGAGGCGCCTCTTCTGGATCCTGTTTTATCTATTTTATTAGTTTTTTCAATAAATCCCATTTCTGCGATACGTTTGCGGAAATTGCGCTTGTCCATCGGCTCGCTGTAGATGGCTTCATACAAGCTTTGCAGCTGGGTCAAGGTGAACAGCTCGGGAAGCAGGTTGAAGCCGATGGGGGCTCTTGATGCCTTCTGGCGCATGATGGCACGTGCTTTCTCCACCATCTCGTTGTGATCGAAAATAAGTTCGGGAATTTCATTGATGTTTATCCAATGCGCATTGTGTTGCTGCACCAGTTCCCGGTCATATTCGTTGATGTTGATAAGCGCATAATAGGCCAGTGAAATTACGCGTTCTCCCGGATCACGGTCTACGGCACCGAATGCCCCAATCTGGTCCATATATACATTCTCCAGACCGGTCAGCTCGCTCAGTACCCGTTTGGCCGCATCGTCCGCACTTTCGTTTTCCTGGATGAATCCTCCCATCAGAGACCATTGGCCCATTGCCGGCTCAAAATTTCGTTTCAGCAGCAATAAGTTCAGTTCTCCTTTTTCGAATCCGAAAATGATGCAGTCGATGCCGACGTAGAATTTGGGATTATGATTATAATAAGTGGTCATTCAATTTTTGACTTTTTGTTCTTTTCAACTAGGTTTCTTGTCGGTTTCTGTTATTTCTCCACTGTAAATTTGAAGATGCAGTGACTCTGGTAAGTTTGTCCTGGAGCCAGAATAACAGAAGGCCATTGTGGCTTGTTGGGGCTGTCGGGATAGTGCTGTGTTTCCAAACAAACGGAAGCCCGTTGCGGATAGGCAATGCCTTTCTTTCCTTTCACTGTTCCGTCCAGGAAATTTCCTGTATATACCTGTATACCTGGTTCATTGGTGTAGACTTCCAAGCTGATACCTGTGGTTGGACAAGTCAGTTTGGCAGCCAGCTGGTTGATGTCGCCTTTGGTCTTCAATACCCAGTTATGGTCGAATCCGTTACCGAATTTCACTTGTTCGTTGGTAAAGTCTGTGACATCTGGACTGATGGTCTTCGGCGTGTTGAAGTCGAACGGAGTATCTTTTACTGCCATCATTTCGCCGGTGGTCATGAAGGTGCTGTCTACTGGTGTGATGCTGTCGGAAGCCACATAAAGCACGTGGTCGGTAGCCGGTTTTGAAGGATCACCGCTCAGGTTGAAGTACGAGTGGTTGGTCATGTTGATGACAGTCGTCTTGTCGGTAGTGGCATCGTATTGGATATCAATGGCGTTATCAGCTGTCAGAGAATAGGTTACATGAGCCGTTACGTTGCCCGGGAAGTTATTGTCTCCATCCGGTGATTTCATGGTCAGCACAAGGGTACTGTCATTGGTTTGATTAGCTTCATATACTTGATATTGCCATCCTGTAGGACCTCCGTGCAGACAGTGCCCGAAATTGTTTGTCGGGAGTTGGATTTCTTGTCCGTCAAGAGTGATTTTACCTTTGTTGATTCGGTTGGCATAACGTCCGATGGCTGCACCGAAATCACTCGGAATATGCTGGTAGTCAGCTATGCTGTCGAAGCCGAGAACCACATCGGTCATCTTGCCGGTTTTGTCGGGAACCATAATGGAAACCAGTCGACCCCCAAAATTGGTGACACAGACTTCCATCCCCTGATGATTCTTTAAAGTGTAAAGTTTTACAGGTTTTACACTATCTACCAGCGTCTCAAAATTGGCTGGGTCCAAACCCGATAAGGTCAGTTTGGGAGCTTCTTGTTTTTGACTGCATCCGCAGAAAAAAATTAAAGCAGCACTCATGCCTAGAAGTGATTTCTTCATGCTTTTCATAAATTTATATTTAATATTATTTGTGTGGTGTAAAAGTAACACTTAAAATGATTGGTTGTTCTTTTTTTCAAATGTTTTTCAACATAGAATGCATGTTTTTCGATAGTTTCTATATAAAAAAGGAAGAGGATACGCAATCTTCTGCATACCCTCTTCTATTATAAGTTGTTGTTTTTTGGATTACCAGAAATATGCATAGAACAATGCGCACAGTACCACAACGCCCAATGTGGCAATAACATCCCACATATTCCAGCTTTCGCGGATGGCTTTCTTGTAGTCGCCTGTGAATGTGATGGCGGCAATCTGTTCAGATGTTGGTTTGGCAGTAAACATGGATACCACGTACATCAGAATGACGATGAATACAAGTAACCATACTTCGAAGATGAGCCAGTTGGTTTGCCAGAACCAAGAGGTGTATTCCCAGAATGCACCGTCCATGACAGCTTTGCCTGAGTCGGTGATTACATTGGTCAGCAAACGTACCATACCGATGAGGAAACCGCCAATAAGGCCCCATTCTCCGGCTTTCGGAGTGATGCGTTTAGAGAAGATACCAAGGGTGAATACGGCTACCATGGCAGGGGCAATCAAAGACTGGATATCTTGAAGATAAGAATACAGGTTACCCATGTTCATCATGATAGGCATCCAAGCCAATCCTAAGAGTACGACTACGACGGTAGCAACACGGCCTACCATTACGTAGTGGCTTTCACTCATACCTTTTTTCATCGGTTTGTAGAAGTCTTCTGTAAATAAAGTGGCGCAGCTGTTGAAGAAGGCAGCCAAAGAAGCTACAAGGGCACAAATGAAACCGATTGTGACGATACCTTTCACACCGGCTGGCAGGATGTTTTTGACCATCATGGCGAAGGCGCCGTCCGTGTCATGTGTGTTGGTGATGTCCATAACGATGTTGCTGCCGGTCTTTTGAGAGAGTGCGAAAGCTACCATACCCGGAATCAGGAACATGAATACAGGTAGCAGTTTGAAATAGCCGGCTGCGATTGTACCGCGGCGTGCGCGAGCCATGACTTTGCGGTTGTCTTCTCCTTTGGTTTGTCCGAGTACACGTTGTACGATATGCTGGTCAGTACACCAGTACCAGAAGCCGATGATGGAGGCTCCAAGGAAGACTACGTAGCCAGGGAACTGCGGATACATGGGGTCGGCAGGGTCGGTGTGGAACATGTGGGTTGTCCCGAAGCCGTCGTGTGCGGCGTTACAAGCGGCCATCATTTGTGACCATCCTTCTGCGATGCTGCCGTCTCCAAGCATATTCAGACCAAGGAACAAAACGAGGAACGAACCAATAATCAATATCGGGGTTTGGATGGCAGAAAGTGTCATTACACCTTTCATACCACCGAAAACTGTGAATACGGCTGTAATGAAAATAAGACCGAGTGCACCCCACCAAAATGGAAGTCCAAGCAAATATTCAAAGAAAATACCACCGGTGAATGCTGTTACGGATACCTTTGTCAGCACGTAGGCAATCAGAGTGATGATGGACAACCATGAACCAGTGCGCTGGGTATAGCGGAATTTCAGAAAGTCAGGCATGGTGATGATTTTACCCATTTTGTTATTTAATAGCTGGTAAAAAGGCACGAACAGCCATCCAAGGATAAGAATCATCCAGCCTTGCATTTCCCAGTGTGCCATTCCTACACCGTCTTTCGCACCCGTACCAGCCAATCCTACCAGGTGTTCAGAACCGATATTTGCTGCAAAGATGGCGGCACCGATGATATACCAAGGTTCTCCTTTTCCGAAAAGGTAATCCTGACTGTCTGCACCTTTCATCTTTTCATGGTCCTTTTTAATTGTACGGTAAACAGCCCATACAATAGCCATGACCCCGACTGCGAGAACCAACCAGTCGAGCCAAATAAATTCAGTTGAATTCCAATTCATAATAGTATTATTTAAATGATTTGTGTATTGACTTCGCGGCTATCAAAAGTTTATTTTATTTTGTTTGTTTTCCAAAGTGTATTAGTAACACTAATTCGACTGCAATATTACGGATAAGTGTAAAAATACACTAATAAAAACTCATGTTTTAGAGCATGTTTCTTTGCTTTTTCTGTTTGTACTTTGTTTTTAACATTTCGGTAGAGATAAAATGTATAAAGCTTTTGAGGCTTTTTACAGTTTCATTCGTATGATAATGTTTGAAGAATGGATGAGTAGAATGAAAACTGGTAGTTTTTGTAGAAATGTATTTTGAGTCTCTTTTTGAAATATAGACAGAATCTGTGTATTTTTGTTTGTAAAAATGAATTTTAGTTTATGGCAATGAAGTCTTTTTTGAAATATATCATTATTTTTTTGTGGTTCTGTTTATGGAATGTGCAAGCAGATGCTGAATCATCTGTCATTCGTAATTTGTCTGTTTCAGATGGACTTTCGGATTTGGTGGTTAATGTGATTTACAAGGATTCGAAGGGATATGTTTGGATGGGAACGAATACTTCAGTGGAACGTTTTGACGGAATACGATTGGAGCATTATATGGTGGAAGGTCGTAATGAGAATTTAAAGCGTGTGTATGCACTTGCCGAAATGCCTGGAGATGAAATGTGGGTCGGTACGGGAATGGGGGTATGTCGTTTGCGTTTAGGTCAGGATAGATTGGAGCGATTGGCACCAGAAATGATTACGAGTGGGGTGCACGTATTTTGTCGAGTAGGTGAAGTGCTTTATATTGGTACTGAAAAAGGGTTGTATGTCTATCAGAATGGAGTCTTTACACATTTGCTGGTTGATAAGAATGTTTTTTCAAGTGCAAATTATGTAACAGGAATTGTAAAAGGAAATAAAGATGAATTGTGGCTTTCGACCATGGGTGGACTGAAGTTACTTTATATGACTGACCGGAAGATTGTTTCATTCTCAGATAAATTAGGTAAAAACGGACAAAATCTTTCGTTCTATAATATAGCATGTATTAATCGAAAAGTCTATTTAGGTTCGATGACAGATGGTTTGATAGTCTTTGATTCTGTACAGAAACAGTTTGCACATTATGTGGATGTCGGGTGCGGAGTTATTTCTTCTTTATCTACAGATGGGAAAGATTTGCTTTATGTAGGTACGGATGGAAATGGAGTACATTTTATTTCGGTCAGCAAATGTAGGATTGTTCGTTCATTTCGTCATGACCGTGATACAGACGGTTGCATTCGTTCCAATTCAGTATATTCTGTATTAGTGGATAAGGATGGGGTTATTTGGATTGGTTTTTATCAATTGGGAGTGGATTATACTTTGTATCAAAGCGATTTATTCTCTACCTATAAATACAAATCTTTGTTCGATTCCAGGGATATGGCTGTAAGAACTATTGCTTTTCATGGAAAACAGAAATTGATAGGTTCTCGTGATGGATTTGTGTTTATAGATGAGGCCAATGAACAGTTTCAAAGTTATAAGATTCCTCGGTTGCGTGCTTCAATTATCGTATCTAGCTGTTAC
The DNA here is from genome assembly GCA_902362595.1 of Bacteroidaceae bacterium. Taxonomy (GTDB): domain Bacteria; phylum Bacteroidota; class Bacteroidia; order Bacteroidales; family Bacteroidaceae; genus Phocaeicola; species Phocaeicola fibrisolvens. Next base: position 49,101 of record CABIXF010000017.1, read on the forward strand.
TTCCAGGGAGAATATTATATTGGAACGTATGGTGGTGGAATGTATGTGTTGAATCCGGTAACATTGGAACTACGTGATTTCTGCCCGGATGTGGCCGATCCATTCTTACATGGTCATATTTTTAGTATTCGTCCTGATAATCAGAATAATTTGTGGATTGGAACCTCTTCCGGGCTTTATTGTTTCCATAATGGGAAAGTAATGCATCATTATACAAGTGGAGATTCTAAACTTCCAGAAGGAAATGTATATGAAATTTATTTTGATTCTTCTCACAAAGGATGGATTTGTACGGAAACAGGTATTTGTATTTGGGATCCTTCTTCTGAGAGTTTGAAAAATGATGTTTTTCCGGAAGGATTTGTCAACAAGGAAAAAATTCGAATGATTTACGAAACGTCTGATCATGAGTTGTATTTTTTGCCGGACAAAGGTGATCTATTTGTTTCTGATTTAACGATGACTCAATTTAGGAGGGTTACATCTGGTACCTTATTGGAAAGGAAATCTTTGATGGCTGTGATTGAAGATTCGGAGAATTGGTTATGGTTGTCCACCAATAAGGGTATGTATAGGTTTGACAGAAAGAATCGCGTTGTCCCATATAATTTCATGGATGGTATCCCAAGTCTGATTTTTATTAATTGCATTCCTATAAAAGATGAAAAGGGAAATTTATGGTTCGGTAATTCTAAGGGATTGGTATGTTTAAATGGAGAAGAGATGAATCTCTTGTCTAGACGTTTTTATACGATTGCTCTTTCAGATGTACTAGTGAATGGAAAAAGTGTACAGCAACGGATTTCTGGTAAAGCCGGTCATTATTTTTTGTCGTTGGACGATAGTCAGAAAAGTGTGACTATTCAGTTTTCCGCATTGACATATAGTGATCCTAATAGTTTGATGTATGAATATCAGCTAGACGAGGATGGAGAATGGATTTCCTTGATGGGAAAATCAGAGGTCTCTTTATATGATTTGCCCTATGGCACTACATATTTTAAAGTTCGTCAGATTGGATATCCGGATTCTGCTATGATACTAGAGATTAATATACCGAATCATTCTTGGATAAAAATTCTATATACGTTATTGGTGTTGGGAATATTAGTATGTGGAATCTATACTTTTCGACGTCGGTTGTTGCAGAGTGTGTTACGTGTTCTACGTAAATTAAACGATTCGGAAGATAGAGATATACCAGAGATGGAGAAGAAAGTTGAAAATGATATTACTCGGAAGGAGGTCTTGTCTTTAGAAGGTATTTCTCATGAGGTGGAGTCGGGAACTGAAAAGAAGATATTAGCCCATACTGATGACAAATATCGTACAAACAAGGTGAGCCCAGAAGAATGCAAACGTCTTTATCGTCTATTGGATCAGGAGATGAAACGAAATAAGCCTTATCGTAATCCGAATCTAAAAGTTGCAGAACTGGCCTCTTTGATTGGTACTACTTCTCATTCTCTTTCGTACCTGTTTAATCAATATTTGGAGAAAAATTATTATGACTACATTAATGAATATCGGGTAGAAGAGTTCAAAGCACTTATTTTAAAGGAAGAATATGCAAAATATACCCTAACCGCGTTAGCAGAACTTTGTGGTTTTAGTTCGCGTGCATCTTTCTTCCGTTCATTCAAGAAAGTTACAGGTATAACTCCTAATGAATACATTAAACAGGTTTCCGGGGAACGCCGTTCGGTAGATTAACAATTCCGATTGGTGCTGAAATCCACTAAGACATCCCGTGGAAAAGTTTCAAATAATAAATTGAGACTTTTCTGCGGGATGCCTTATTTTAATGATAATCAAATATATACATGCTTTTTGGTCTTACTGTATGAGGTGAGATTTATTCGAGGTAATATTTGCTCTAAGTTTTTGATAATGTAAATACTTTTGTAGTGTGAAAAACAGAAATGAACTAATTTATGAAAGACCTGACACACACATCCAATGAGCTAATAGCACGAATTTTTGCGGACCATCGCCAGTCAGTTTTCTTCTATGTTTATAAGAAAATAGGTAAGAAAGAAGATTCTGAAGATTTGGTTCAGGACGCATATCTTCGTCTTTTAGAATATAGGACTATGCTTCGTCCCGATACCGTGAAATATTTTTTATTTACTATAGTCCGTAACCTGGTGACCGATTATTTTCGCCGTTTTTACAAAAGACAAGAAGTTGTGGGTTTCTTACAGGAGTTTTCTCAAACAAGAACAATGGAATCTGATAGCCATGTAATTGTAAAAGATTTGCAGAAACAAGAATGGAATAGAGTAAGGCTATTGCCTCGTCAGCGTCGTAAGATTTATGTCATGAATCGTTTTGAAGGGAAAAATCTGTCAGAAATAGCATCGGAACTTCATCTGTCACAGCGCACGGTAGAGAATCATCTGTTTATCAGCCGAAAAGAAGTACGGATGTATATGAAACAATGTATATAAGAGTAAGAATAGGAATCAATATCGTTAATTTAAAATTTAATTTTATGAAGAATGATTTTCTGAAAAATTCATCACAGAGAGTCCTTTTTTCAGCTTTTATGGCTTCAGCTTTGATTGCGGGAAATCTCACTCCTATGCATGCAGAAATGGCCTATGTTCAGTCTGCTATGCAATCCGTGAGTGTAAAAGGACAAGTATTGGATGGTAGTGGGATGCCTGTTATCGGTGCGAGTGTTCTTGAAAAAGGAACATCAAATGGGGTTATTACAGACATCGATGGAAATTACTCATTGAAGGTTTCCTCTAAAAGTGCAGTCATTGTCATTTCTTATATCGGATATAAAACCGTAGAATTGCCTGCATCTGATGCGCGTTTGTCGAAAGTGGTGCTGAAGGAAGATACGGAGGTGTTGGATGAAGTTGTGGTGGTAGGTTATGGTACTCAGAAGAAGGAATCATTGACTGGTGCGGTGACTGTAGTCGATTCAAAGGCTTTTAAAGAAAAAGGAAGTTTGTCCAGTCCGTTAGCAGCTTTGCAAGGACAAGTTCCAGGAGTTATGATTTCCCGTTCTTCATCGGCACCGGGTGATGAGAGTTGGAGTATGAATTTACGTGGTTCGGTATCTGTCAACTCAATAGAACCTTTGATTGTTGTAGATGGAGTGGCTTATACGAGTGTCAACGACCTTCGTTTAATTAATTCCAATGACATAGAATCTATTAATTTCTTGAAGGATGGTGCTGCTGCTATTTATGGTTCGCGTGCTGCTGGTGGGGTCGTTTTGATTACGACCAAAAAAGGAAAGGAAGGAAAAACCAAAGTAGAATATAGTGGAACAGCCACGTTGAAGACTGTTGGTTTGATGCCTCAGTTAATGAGTATAGATCAGTGGGCAGATGGTGTCATGACAGCCTTGGAAAATGATAATAATACTTCCAATAGCTGGTATGCCTATGCGCAACTTGCCAAAAAGTATAAGGGTTCATATATTGATTTGCACCAGAGTGCCAATCCTTTTGGCAATGCTGCATTTACTGATGTAAGTGATTTCGTTTTTGATGACGGAGTGGATTGGTTGGGATCTTTGTTTGGAAGTACTTGGTCTACTGAGCAGAATTTAAGTATTTCAGGTGGTACGGAGCGTTCTTCTTATCGCCTTTCTCTAAGTTATTTATATGATGGTTCAACTCTTCAGTATGGAAATAATAATAACAACCGATATAATTTCCGTTTGAATAATACCTTTAAGTTGACGAATAATCTGACTTTGGACTCATCCATTTCATATAATCGTCAAGAGCAGGTGTCGCCCTCTATGATTGGTTCTGTTTTGACGGTGAGTGTGCCGATGCCTGGTTTACCTCTTACTACGGTGGATGGAAAGCCTTACGCATGGGGTACATGGGGATCTCCTGTGGCAAAAGTTTCTGAAGGAGGTGACAATCGACTGTCGGTGTCGGCTTTTAGTGTAAGTGAAACATTGAACTGGACATTGACAGACTGGCTGACAGCTAACGCTAACGTGGGGTACAATACTAGTACAGCAACAAGAAATCAGACAGAAAATGCAATTACTTATTATAATTATTTAGGTGATACGCAAGTGTTGATTGATCCTGTACAAGGAAATTCATATTATAAACAAACTAGTTCAAGAACGGATTTTTATTCGGTAACTGGTTTCTTGAATGCACATAAAACATTTAATGAAGATCACGATTTAAGTTTGACAGTTGGTGCTCAATATGAATTCAAAGAGTATACTTATTTTGGCGCAAAAGTGAAAGATACTCAGACTGGTTTGGAGATTGTAAATGGTTCGGGCGAGATTACTCTAAGTGGAGATGAAGACAAGTATCAGAATGCCAATATGTCTTATTTCGGGCGATTCAACTATAGTTATAAGGATAAGTACTTGTTGGAGTTGAATGGACGCTATGACGGTTCTTCAAAATTTCAACCAGCGAATCGTTGGGATTTATTCTATGGGGCTTCTTTAGGTTGGAGAATGAAGCAGGAAGCTTTTATGCAGGATATTGACTGGCTGAGCGATTTGAAACTGCGTGTATCTTATGCCGAGATGGGAAACCAGAGTGGGATTGCAAACTACGATGGCGTGCAATTGTATGATGTAGTGGCTGGTACAGGTGCTTATGTCGGTGATGGAAAATTGTCATATATCAAAACCAATGGTGAACTGGCATCTAATTCTCGTAGTTGGGAACGCATTAAGAATTATAATGTCGGTTTGGATTTCGGATTCTTGAATGGAGCGTTGAGTGGTTCGGTAGAGGCCTTTCTTAAAAAGAACGATAACATGTTGGTCAGCATTACATACCCTGGCATTTTAGGGGATAAAGCTCCTAAAGCCAATGCCGGGAAATTCAAGGATTGGGGATTTGAAGGTCAAATGACGTATCGTGGAAACATCGCTGGAGTAAATTATTATGTGGGTGGAACTTTTACTTTTGCGCGCAATGAACTGGTGGATTATGGTGGTACAACTGTATTGAAATCTGGCTATACTACGACTCAGCAAGGATATGCATTGAATTCTATTTTTGGACTCCGTTATGGAGGCAAGATTCAGAATGAGGAACAATTGCAGGCTTATTTGGCCAAATATTATGAAAACAATGGAATCAATATGCCAAGCAACTTGCGTGTGGGTGATAATATGTATTGTGATGAAAATGGAGATGGTGTATTAGATGAAAAGGATTACATTTATTTGGGAAGTGATACGCCTGAAATCTCTTATTCTTTTAATGCCGGAGCTTCTTATAAAGGTTTTGATATCAATGTGATTTTTCAGGGGTCGGCCAATCGTTTTGTATACCGTGGTATAGATAACTGGACTGTTCCTTTTCGAGCTAATTATACGAATACTATCACCTCTTCTATTGGGAACGTGTGGAGTCCGGAGAATCCAAATGCCTATTATGCACCGTATACCAACGATGCCAATATAAATAACTACAATTATCAGGCATCTTCTTTGACTTCTCAGGATGGACGATATCTGCGTTTGAAAAATTTGACCATTGGTTATACGTTTACAAATAAACTGTTACAAAAAATTAAGTTTTTGCAAGGGGCACGTATTTACGCAACAGGTACAGACTTATGGGAAACAACAAAGATAAAAGATGGCTGGGATCCGGAAGCGGCGCGCGATGCTACAGGACTGAAGCGTTATCCATTTACACGTAATTTTACATTTGGTGTTAATCTAACCTTTTAAATAGAAAACCTTTATGAAAAAAAGATATTATTTCAAGGCAGCATGCTTGTCAATCTTGAGTTTGTTTGCCGTGTCATGTTTGGATTTGGAACCGAAGGCACAATTAGGAGATAATTTGGTATGGGACAAAGCTGATAACTTTCAATTGTTTGCTAATCAATTTTACAGTTGGACACGTGATTTTCAACTTTCTGCCACCAATACTTATGGTAATGGAGTGAGTGATGGACCTCATAGTGATTATCGTTCTGATTTGATAGCTACTTCTTCTATCAATACTTATAGTCAAGGAACTAATGTGATACCGTCGGAGGATGCAAATTACACGACGTTGTATAAGCAGATTTATTATACGAACTTGTTGTTGAACCGGGCTGAATCGTTTTCAGATAAGGCTGCCATTGCCGTACCAGTGGCGGAAGCAAAATTCTTTCGTGCATATTGTCATTTTGAACTTGTACAGATTTGGGGTAATGCGATATTGCTGACACGACCTTTAGATTTGGATTCCGAGGAGTTATATGCTGTTCGGAATGACCGGGGAGAGGTGATTGATCAGGTTATTGCTGATTTGCAGGATGCGGCGGAAGCATTGCCGGAAACTGCAGATGCAGGCAAACTTACCAAATATGCGGCTTATGCCATGCTTTCCCGTGTAGCACTTTATGAAGGTACGTGGCAGAAGTTTCATACTAATGGAGCAGATACCGAGAATAATACAGAGCGAAGTACCGAATTATTGACACTTGCTAAGGAAGCTGCTTATCAGGTAATAAAAGACAATAAATATAAACTCTTTTATAATGAAACACTAGGAAATCAGAGTTATCGTTATATGTTTATTTTGGAAGATGCAGCTCAGTGTAATCCGGCGAATCTGCATAAGAGTGATAATACGGAATATATTCTATCGCATCGGCACCGTGATGGAGATAAGGGAACTAATATTACTCATGGAATGTTGGCAAACGTTTGTTACATTACTCGCAAAATGGCAAATATGTATTTGTGTTCCAATGGATTGCCGATAGATAAAGCAGGTGATTTATTTAAAGGATATTCTGGTGCTACTACAGAATTCCAGAATCGTGACAACCGTATGACTAATACCTTGATTCAGCATGGACAGAAATATTGGAATAATGATGGTAAATGGCGCACTACTTGGAATGATGAGGATTTGAATAATAGTTTGGTGATGGATGTACGTTCAAACAGTGGTTATCAAAATTATAAATGGTGTGTAGAACGTCAGGTGGCCGATTATTATGAGTCGATTGATTATCCGGTAATTCGTTATGCTGAAGTCTTGTTGAACTATGTGGAGGCCGTTTATGAGTTGCAGGGCAATATCAGTAATAGTGATTTGCAGTATCTGAATCAGGTACGTACGCGGGTAAATCCGGATATGCCGGAATTGACCAATGAATTTGTCAGTCAACATGGATTGTCTATGCGTGAAGAAATTCGTAGGGAACGTACGGTAGAGTTGTTCCTGGAAGGATTCCGAATTGATGATTTAAAGCGCTGGGCTACGGCTCCTGAAGAAATGCCTCAGGATCAGCTTGGGGTACAGGTAAAAGGTACTTGGTTTGAAACAAACTGGTCGGCGCAGTCTCGTCAGTTAAATAGTGATGGATGCATTATCTTATATGACGGACGTGTATGGGATGATAAATTGTATTTGTATCCATTACCTTCCGATCAATTGCAGTTGAATCCACAATTGGGACAGAATCCGGGGTGGACTAATAATTAAATTCATGTGTATTCACTTTAAAAGGATTTTATGATGATATCTAATTTATATAGAAAATTAAATGCCCTGTTGTTAGGGGTAACAGCTGTCACGATGATGGCTTGCCAGGAAGATGAAACAGGTGATTTGTATGAAGCTATTTATCCGAAATCAATCACACTTGATATTCCGGAAAGTGTAAGACCTTTGATTTATCAGGATGAGAACGGTACCAATGTTTTGCCTTTGCTGAAGGGAGAAGAAGTGCAATTGGGCTATACTATACTTCCTGAAAATATTACTTTTAATGAAGTTGCTTGGTCTTCAAGTGATGAAAATGTGGCTACTGTAGATGAAAATGGAAAAGTGAAGGCTGTCAATGGAAACGGAAGTACCTATTCCATCGTGCAGGTGTCTCCTTCCGTCTTTTTTACTGGAAGCGGTATATACAGCACCCTGAAAGTAATGGTTTCAGATGAACTGATACAAGCTGAAAATATTTCTTTGTCGTCAGAAGCTGATCAAGTGTATATGGGGGAGAGTATGCAACTGCATTATACTATCTTTCCTGAAAACACAACTTATAAAACTGTGAGATGGAGCAGTTCGAATGAATCTGTAGCAACGGTGGATGAGAATGGTGTGGTTACAGCGCATGTCATTGATGCAAATACAGAAACAGTTACCATCACGGCTTCAGCTTTGGATGGTTCACAGGTATATGCAGACAAACAACTGAAGATAATGAAAATTGTTCAACCGGAGGATGTGGCCATAGATCAAAGCTATTCGATTGAACAAAATTATTTGTGGGCTATTACGGATAAAACAGTTAAATTATCTTATACCACAACGCCTTCTGATTGTACAACATCCTTGATACAGTGGACTTCAAGCAATGAGGAAATCGCTACTGTTAGTCAGGGAGTGGTATCCTTTAATCAGAATGGAGTGTTTGGAGATGTGACGATTACGGCAACGTGTCCTGAAACTGGGAAAACTTCTTCTATCAATTTACGCTTGGAAGAAGGTCTGGTACGTGAATTGTTCCATGATGAGAATAATTATACATGGTATAATGCGAAACAAAGTAATAGTGGAACGGAATCGTCTCACGTATGGCATGATGGGTATGTAACTGTGACTACTTATGCACAAAGTGCTACCAAGCAACGTGGTGACTTTAAATGCTGGAGTCCGAAAACCTGGTTGCATGCTGGTAAGTATCCTATTTTTGCTATCCGCATGGAAGATGTGGCCGATAAATATAAAGACGAGGGTGTGACTGCACGTAATATTAATTTGGATGCTTCTGGAACATGTGGAGGAGCTAATTTTAGTGGAAATCTAGGTGGTTCGAACAACAAGTATAAATATAATTATAAATGTAGTGATGGCAGTCGTGTGTTTGTTTACGATTTGTCTTCTCAATCATGGGCCAATGGTGGCTTGTTGCCTACTACTTCTGTAGCAGAGTTCACGACTTTACAGTTCAAATATGCTGATATTGCAACGATTGACCATCAGATTCAATATAATGTATATTGGGTACAGACCTTTAAGAGTCTGGATGATTTGAAAGCCTATCTGGATAAGGAAGGGTTGACTTATGAAGAATGAAAATTATAAAACAAAGGAACTATGATAAAAACAGTCAAGTTATTTGCAGGAGCAACGCTACTTATGGTAGCGTTCTCTTCCTGCTATGAGAATGAATATGGCGTAGTAGATCTTACGATGCCTGAAGATAATCCTAATGTAACTGTAGCGGGTGAGTATGTATACAATCATCCTTGCGCAATGTACAATGAAGCCGATTTCGTGCGTGTCAAAAAAATGCTGGACGAGGGAACGTCACCGGTCGAAGTGGAAACAGAATTTACAAATTTGAAGAATAGTCCGTATACGCTGTTGTCGTATGTGCCTTCTCCTCAAGAGGAAATCGTCCGGGGAGATGCCACTGGTACTGTGGCTGGAAAAGAAAATTATGCTTATGCAATGCGAGATGCAGCTGCCGCATATCAGACTGCTATCTTGTGGAAACTGACAGGGGATACGAAATATGCGGATCTTTCTGTAAGGATTTTAAATGCTTGGGCTGACGTTTGTAAACGTATAACTTCAAATGATGCGAACCAGATGCTGGCTGCTGGATGTCAGGGGTATACATTTGCTAATGCTGCTGAAATTATGCAGACATACAGCGGATGGAACGAGAACGATGTAATTGATTTTAAAAGATGGATAGTAGAGGTGTTCGCTTCTAAAAATAAAGATTTTTTGGATAATCATCAAGGAACAAATAATTGTCCGCTCCATTATTGGTCAAACTGGGATTTGGTGAATATGTGCTCGTATTGGGCCATTGGTGTGTTGACGGAAAATGACGAGATGGTGAATTTTGTGGTAAACTACTTTTATTCGGGTGCAGGCAACGGATGTCTTGACAATCTGATTCAGGCTACGTTTGATGACCCTCTGGAAAGTGGAGAACAGATTTGTCAGAATCAGGAAAGTGGACGAGACCAGGGGCATGCGAGCATGTCACTTGCTGTGACTGCCAATCTGTGTCAGATGGCTTATACGCTTTATCAGGATAATCAGTCTGTTCCTCAGTTGGATTTTTTTGCAGCAAACGATAATGCCATTATGAAAATGGGCGAATATATTGCTCTTTTTAATTTGAAGAACGGCACAGACAATGCGAATGCAACAGGACAATGGTTAATAAGCGCAGCTAAGATGCCATTTCAAGAATATAAGTATTGCATTGATTGTTCTTGTAAGGATAAAAACCATGGGGCAGACCAAAAAGTAGTGGCTGATGATGAAAGCCGTGGCACAGTACGTCCAGGTTGGGAAATTTTATATCATCATTATGCGAAGGTAAAAAATCTAAGTAGTGGTTACACTTATACAAAGCAGTTTGCAGATAAGATTCGTCCGGAAGGAGGGGCAGGTGACAGCCGTTATGGTAGTAATAGTGGAGCCTTCGATCAACTTGGATGGGGAACTTTAATGCTGTATCAAAAATAATTAGGTATAAGTCCGAAAATGCCTTGTACTTTTGAGAAAGAGTATAGGGCATTTTTGCCTTTGTTTAGACTTGATATTTAAGACTATGAGAATAATAAATTGCGTGAAAAGATTTTTGGGGGTGTTAGCCTTTGGGGTATTTGTATGGAATGTTCAGGCACAGGTTGTTACGAATCCAGACATTCAACGTACGGGTATGGCACATAATGATGATTATACAGTGAGGGTACGGGTACCGGATGAAGAGTGGCAGGATTTGTTTGAATACAATGTACAGGTAGACATGGACAAGATACAAGATGCTTCCATGGTGCAATTTGACATGAATGGAAAGGTAGAGGTGATGGTAAAAAAGAATAACGGAAATTTCCGGGATGTTTCCATACGTCCACATCATAATCAGATAGCGTATAGACGGGTAGGGGATGCCATTCTTTTTACATTGGACAAACCTCAGCATCTTTCTATAGAATTTGATGGAGACAGGTTGCATAATTTGCATTTATTTGCAAATCCCTTGGAGACAGAAACTTATATTGCAGCGTCAAAAAAGGTTATGTATTTTGGCCCAGGAATACATCGTCCGGATGATTTGCCTAATAATCAGATTCGCATACCTAGTCATACTACCGTTTATTTGGCTTATGGAGCAGTAGTTAAAGCCAAACTGTTAGTTGATCATGCGGAGGATGTTCGGATTATAGGTCGCGGAATATTGGACCATCCCGTTCGTGGCATTGAGATTACAAATTCCAGAAATGTATATGTAGAAGGGATTACAGTCGTAAATCCTGATCATTACACAATCTTTGGTGGTGGCTCTCAGGGGATTACTATAAAAAACTTGAAGTCTTTTAGTTGCAAGGGATGGAGTGATGGGATTGACCTGATGTGCTGTCGGGATGTGGTGATTGATCAGGTTTTCATGCGTAATAGTGACGATTGCATTGCTTTGTATAATCATCGATGGAATTGGTGGGGCGGTTCGAAGAATTTGGTATTGCAGAATTCTGTATTGTGGGCTGATGTAGCGCATCCGATTAACATTGGTGGGCATGGCGACCCGGAATCTTCTGAAGGAGAAATAATTGAGAATTTGGTTTTCCGAAACATTGATATTTTGGAACACGATGAAGACGATCGCATGTATCAAGGATGCATGACGATATCTGTTGGTGATAAAAATTGGGCTAGAGATATTCTGTTTGAGGATATTCGTGTAGAACGTATTCAGGAGGGAAGGCTTTTTAATATCAGTGTCAACTTTAATCCTAAGTACGATAAACAGCCCGGAAGAGGGATATCACACGTTGTTTTTCGTAATATATCTTATGAGGGTGTGGGAGAGAACCCTTCTCAGGTAAAGGGATTGGACCGGAATCGGATGGTACGTGATATTCTATTTGACAATGTAGTAGTAAATGGAAAGAAGATGGAACATCTGGAAGATATTGATTCGAATGAGTTTGTAGAAAATGTAAGATTTAAATGAGAATTCTAATTGATTAATGGGCATGAAGGGAAAAATATGGATAACGATGGCTTGTTTGATAGGTTTGGATGGGACACTTGTGGCTCAGTCGGCCTATCCCGGACAAAGTCAGGAGAAATTTCAGGTATCACTGGCAGTTCCAGTGGCTGCAGAATGCGTTAATTTACAGGATGTACGTTTGCTCCCTAGTCGTTTCAGGGAGAACTTGGAGCGGGATTCAGCATGGATGGTTTCGGTAGGAGTTGACCAATTGTTGCATAGTTTCCGTACCACGGCCGGTGTGTTTGCCGGGCGTGAAGGCGGATACATGACGGTAAAGAAACTGGGAGGTTGGGAGTCACTGGACTGTGAGCTGCGAGGACATATCACAGGACATTTGCTGTCTGCCTATTCGCTGATGTATGCGGCTACAGGAAGTGAAATTTTCAAGTTGAAGGGAGACAGTTTGGTAACCGGGCTGATGGAAGTGCAGAGAACGTATGCAAACGGGTACTTGAGTGCCTTCCCGGAGGAACTGATTAACCGGAATATCAGAGGGGAAAGTGTATGGGCCCCCTGGTATACCTTGCATAAGCTCTTTTCGGGTTTAATAGACCAATACATTTATGCTGATAATAGCCAGGCATTGGAGGTGGTAAAGCGGATGGGCAACTGGGCTTATGCCAAGTTGAAACCGCTGGATGAGGTCACCCGGCAGCGGATGATACGGAATGAGTTCGGCGGTATCAATGAATCGTTTTATAACCTGTATGCCCTGACAGGAGATGAACGTGATCGCTGGTTGGCCAGATTCTTTTACCACAATGAAGTGATTGACCCCTTGAAGGAGGGACGGGACGACCTGGGGACGAAGCACACCAATACTTTTATTCCGAAGGTCCTGGCCGAAGCTCGCAATTATGAACTTTCGGGTGCGCAAGACAGCCGGGCATTGAGTGAGTTTTTCTGGCATACGATGGTCGCACATCACGCGTTTGCTCCAGGATGTAGCAGCGACAAGGAGCATTATTTTGATACGAAGCAGTTCTCCAGACACTTGTCTGGCTATACCGGAGAAACCTGCTGCACGTATAACATGCTGAAGCTAAGCAAGCATTTGTTCTGCTGGACGGCTTCTCCAGAGGTAGCCGATTATTACGAACGGGCTCTGTATAACCATATCCTGGGGCAGCAGGACCCCAAGACGGGGATGGTGGCTTATTTCCTGCCCCTGCTGTCGGGAGCACATAAGGTGTACAGCACGCCGAACAATTCATTCTGGTGTTGTGTAGGCAGCGGTTTTGAAAGCCATGCCAAGTATGCCGAGAGCATTTATTTCCACCACCGGGAAAAGCTGTTTGTAAACCTTTTCATCCCTTCTGTCCTGAACTGGCGGGAAAAAGGAATTATGCTTCGTCAGGAGACCAGGTTCCCGGAGGAGGAGACCACCCGGCTGTATGTCGGGGCGGAACGGCCCGTCCGTGCGGAAATCTGTCTGCGCTATCCTTCATGGAGCGGGAAAGTGAGGGTGACGGTAAATGGGAAAAAGGTGAAAGTGCCTCATCGGCCAGGTTCCTATATCGTGTTGGACAGAGAATGGCGGCAGGGTGACCGCATAGAAGTGACGTACTCCATGTCTTTCTCGCTGGAGACGACTCCTGACGATGCCGGCCGTGCAGCACTGTGCTACGGTCCGGTGGTCATGGCTGGAGAACTGGGGACGGAAGGTATGCAGAATCCTGCTCCTTATTCCGACCCGTCGAAGTACAACGACTACTATACCTACGATTACCATATACCGGAGGGACTGCCCGTAGACTTGGAGGTGGAAGGGACTCATTGGGAGAAGAACCTCCGGAGAACAGGAAAAGGGCTGACCTTTGAAACGAAAGAGGGAGTGAAAATAGCCCCTTTGTACGACGTTCACCGGCAGCGGTATGTGGTATATTGGAACCTGAAGAAGAAAAAATAGGTCTTTGTTTAAGTAAAAGGAGTTTCTGATACGTATGATAAAGAAACAGCGTATAATTTTGAAAGAGCAAAATAAACAAACAGAAAGATGAAACGTATCGTATTACTGGCTGGCATCTTATGCAGCATGGGGATGGGATATGCCCAGAAACTGAAACATCCGGATTTGCTTTACACTTCAGAACGGATTGAACTGGTGAAGCAACGCATCGGGCAGGAGGAACGGATATCTTCTGCCTGGAATGAGATAAGACAGACCGCAGAGAAGGAATTGAAAGGAAACAGTCTGAACAAGGCCGATTACCTTTCACTTGCTTATCTGATGACGGGCGACAAGGCGTATGCCGACAAGTTGAAGGAAATCTTGTGCAAGGCCATCGAAGCCGACAACTGGGGCAGCGCGGAGATGCTGGCCCGCAAGCCGGCGTGGCGCAGTGACCTGTCGCTGGCACACAAGGCCTATCTGTCGGCGATAGCCTACGACGCGGTATACAATGACTTGTCGGCTGCGGAACGGAAAAAGATTGCCAAAGAATTGTACAGGCTGGGAGTGGAGCCTTTGTTGGGAGACTGGCTGCTGGAACCCACCCGTATCCATTCGCTGAACTCCATGGGGCACAACTGGTGGACGTCGTGTGTCTGCATGGGGGGAATCTTGGCATTGAGTTTGCAGAATGAACTTCCGGAAGCAAAAGAAGGGGCGCAGGCCGTGTACGAATACCTTCCGGAGTGGTTCACTTTTGCGGGCGATGTCTTGCAGCAGAAGGCCAAGACCTTTGATGACGCCGGCGGAATGTATGAGAGTCTGAATTATGCCAATTTCGGTATACAGGAGGCCCTGCAGTTTTATGTGGCATGGAAGAATGTGCACCCGGGTGCGACCTTGCCCGACATACCGCAACTGCAGAACCTCTCCAGCTTTTTCGTCCATGTCTGCTATCCGCGTACGGGAATGTTGTATAGCATCAACTTTGGCGACAGTCACAAGAACATCTCGGCCGAAAGCAGTCTGATGCTACTGTATGCACTGGGCGTGAAAGACAAGGATATGTTGTGGTACATGAAGCAGGTGGAGCAGGGACAGCATCGCGACGGCTATTTCCTGAATCGTCCGATGGGTTTTCTTTACACGCCGGAACTGAATCAGGCTCCTGAGACGCCCGACTTGAAGTTGTCGCAGTTGTTCTCCGATTTCGGATGGGCCACTATGCGTACGTCGTGGAAGAAGGATGCTACGATGCTGGCCGTAAAGAGCGGGCATACCTGGAACCATTCGCACGCCGATGCCAACTCATTCATCTTGTTCCACAAGGGAGTGGACATCATCAAGGACGCCGGAAACTGCTGGTATCCGAATCCGGCTTACCGCAATTATTTCTTCCAGAGCCAGGCGCACAATGTGGTGCTTTTCAACGGACAGGGACAGAGCCGCGAGCAGCAGTATCACGGGTCTACCTTGAGAGGGTATCTGTATCATCTGCTCGACGGAGGAAACATCCGTTACCTGTTGGCCAATGGAACAGGACCGGTGTCGGATAATTTCAGCCGGAATTTCCGTCACTTCCTTTGGATGGACAACGTGATTTACATGATTGACGACTTGAAAACGCATCGCAGCGGAGAGTTTGAATGGTTGTGGCATCCGGGAGGTACATGGAAAAAGAACGGGGCTGACGTGACGATTACGAACGGGGAATCTTCGGTGGTGGTACGGCCGTTGTATCCCCGATTGCTGGCTCTTTCGGATTTTGTGCATGATTATCCCGACGACTTGTACTGGGAGGAAATTACGGCACCTACGGAGGACCTGAAAGGAACGGAGAAATATTATTCTTTCCATTTGCCGGGTGAATTCAAGCAGGTAAAAGGGCTTACGGCCATTATTCTGAAAGACAGTGTGGGGCAGAAAGAGCTTCCGAAGATGGAACGCCGGGAAGGAAAGGACTGGATTGGGTTGCGGGTCACTTATCAAGGAAAGGTGACCGACCTGTATATCAACCAATTGGCCGACGGACGGCTGATGCACAGTAATTCCTGGATTGAAGCCGACGGATGGTCGACGGATGCGTATCTGTTTGCCGTTACCTATCCGGAAGGTACGGATCCGGCAGACTCGAAGGAAACGTTTATGGCATACGGCAGCGCCCTTCGGCGGGGACAGACTTCCTATTTCTCCTCGTTGTCCAAATTGTTCTATATTCGGAAAGATACCGGTAACAAAGTGGAAGTTTGGATGGATGGACAGCCGAATATGCATGCTCATTTCCGTTCCGTAAAACGCCCGGAACAACTGACGGTGAACGGTCAGCGCGTGCAGGTGGATTACAAGCAGGGCGGAATTACGGTGAGATGTAAAAAAACAATGAAACAATGAAAAAGAGTCTGTGGATAGGGTGGCTTGCGCTGCTGTGTGTGCAGGCCGTGTGTGCCGGTGAGTGGCAATGGGCCGTCACCTTGAAAGGAATAGTGTCGGAAGAAACGCATAAGGAGCCGGAAGCTTTTTTGTGGATTCCTGAAAAATGCGAACGCTTGTCGGCGGTGGTATGGAGCCAGCAGAACATGACGGAAGAGACTTTGTTTGAGATGCCTTCCTTCCGCGACTCGCTGGCGGACATGAATGTCGGACTGGTGTGGGTGGCTCCCGGCATCGACCAGCAGTGGGATGTGCGGAAAGGATTGCAGAAAGTGTTTCACCAGATGATGAACGATTTGGCGGAAGTGAGCGGATATACGGAATTGCGTGAGGTGCCTGTGATTCCGCTCGGCCATTCGGCCATGGCCACTTTCCCGTGGAACTTTGCCGCTTGGAATCCGAAACGGACCCTGGCTGTGATTTCTTACCATGGAGATGCGCCGCGTACGAACTTATGTGGCTATGGCCGGGAAAACCTGGAGTGGGGACGGACACGGAACATCGACGGCATTCCCGGACTGATGATTGAAGGAGAGTATGAATGGTGGGAAGCGAGGGTGAACCCGGCACTGGCTTTCCGGATGATGTATCCCGAGAGTTGCATCTCTTTTCTTTGTGATACGGGCAGGGGACATTTTGACGTATCGGAACAGACGGCCCGTTACATTGCTAAGTTCATTCGCAAGTCATTGGCCCATCGTGTGCCAACCGATGGAGGAAAGAAATTGGTAAAAGTGAATCCGGCTGACGGCTGGCTGGTACAACGCTGGTCGCCCGATGAGCATAAAAAACGGGTGGCTCCGGCTCCGGCAAATCGCTATAAAGGA
Organism: Bacteroidaceae bacterium; assembly: GCA_902362595.1. Classification (GTDB taxonomy): domain Bacteria; phylum Bacteroidota; class Bacteroidia; order Bacteroidales; family Bacteroidaceae; genus Phocaeicola; species Phocaeicola fibrisolvens. The sequence goes on from CABIXF010000017.1 coordinate 66,252, forward strand.
GATGTCCATGATGCGTTCTGGTATTTCGACCGGGAGATGGCGGAACTGACAGAGCAACGTTATAAGGAGCATCAATTGAAGAAAATGCAATATCTGGGCATTTGTCAGCGTGGAAGCCTGGTGAAGTATGACCCACAACTGCATGCAGGAGTGAAGGTGAAGTTCCAGCCTGAAGCCGACGGACTGACGTTCCATCTGGGAGCCTGCTTTACCGACTCGCTCCGGCGTCGGCCGACGGACGCCCATGCGGGAGGAAGCATCCGCTTGGAGAAAATCTGCGGACCGGTGGAACAGGTGGACGATACCACGTTTGCCGTCCGTTTCTACCGGATAGGCATGTATAATCCGCGCCGTACGACAGACATCTGGCTGCTGGCCAGTCATCCGGGTGACAAAGAGTATAAGGGTGCTGTGCAGCAGATGAACGTGCAGATTCCTTACCGTCAGACGGAGGGAAAACGGCAATGCATTCTTTTCCCGGGATTGGAAGATGTGAAAGCTGGGAGTGCTCCGGTGAAGTTGAAGGCTGTTTCCGACCGTGGTCTTCCGGTACATTATTACGTGAAAGAAGGTCCGGCCCGTATTCAAGGCAACGATGTGTTGGAGTTCACGTCGATTCCTCCCCGCAGCCGTTTCCCGATGAAGGTGACGGTTGTGGCATGGCAATATGGTATAGCAGGAGAAGTACAGACTGCGGAACCTGTGGAACGCAGTTTTTATATTTATTGATGAACTTTATTATGAAGAAAAAGCCCTGGAAAACAGGGCTTTTATTTTTGTAGCATTTGAAATAGTTTGTCTAACTTGGGAGCCATGATAATTTCTGTACGTCGGTTCTTTGCACGTCCTTCTGCACTTTCATTGTCGGCAACAGGCATGAATTCGCCCCGACCACAGGGTTGTATTTGGAGTGGGTTGACTTGGTATTTCTCAATCAGAATGCGTACTACGGAGGTTGCTCTTATCACACTCAGGTCCCAGTTGTCTTTAAATTGGGAAGTATGAATCGGTTTGTTGTCGGTGTGTCCCTCGATATACACATCTATTTCCGTCTGTTTGTTCAGGACCTCTGCTAGTTTTCCTAAAGCTTCTTCACCTCGTTTGTCTAGTTTGGCACTTCCTGATTGGAACAAAAGTTTGTCAGACATTGCTACGTATACTTTTCCGTTTTGTTCGCGTACGGTTAGTTCGTCGCTAGTGAATCCCAGTAGGGCGTCTTTCACACTGTTGAGCAGATTTTGCACTTTTGCATTTTGCTGATCAATCATACCTTGTAGGTCTTGAATGGTCTGGAGTTTTTCTCCTAATAGTGCATTCAACTTTTCCTGTTCACTCATGTTGCTTGTCAACAGTTGTTGGTAGTGGCGGATGGAGTTTGCTTTTTTGGTTGTATCTTGTTGCAAATAATCGATTTCTCCGCGCATTTTCTCCATTTCATTGTGACATTCATTTAATTGTCCTTGTAAATTGTCGCCTCTGGAGAGAGCTTCGATTCTTCCATTTTCAGCGATAAGGAATTTTTTTTTGGTAACGCACGAAGTACTGCTTACAATTAACAGTCCAGTCAGTGCAATAAAGGGAATCTTTTTCATTGCTTCGTAATTTTTTTACAAAGATACATGACTTTATGGGTTTTTGTAATATTGGAGCAAATTTTATCCACATAATTTATACAGAAGTGTGGCCTGAAATGAAAAAGAGAATGAGAAATGATAAGTTTCTCTTTTAAATTCTATGTATAACTAAGTGTGTTCTATGGTAGCTTTGTAAAACTGATTACTCTTTTAGGAATACGATGTTTAACTAGTCAACTTAGTCAGGTATTAATCTTCAAACTGACAACTAGTTTCAGTACACTTTAAATCTTGTAAAGTCTGTCTGAAAAACGCTTCGACGTTTGTGTTGAAACGCCTAAACGTTTTCCTTGAAACGTCGAAGCGTTTTGTCTTAAACGTCTAAGTGTTTTGAGGTGTACTGAAAATAGTTGTCAGTTTGAAGATTAATACCTGACTAAGTTGACGGGTTAAACATTAAATTCCTAAAAAGGTTGTCAGTTCTGCAAAACTACAACAAAAAAGCAATATCCACATACTTTGCTCCCTAAAAACTCATCGCTCGGGGAGCGCCGTGCGGCAAGGGGCGGTAGCACCCGTCCCGACGAGTACATCTTTCAATTGTACCGGCATTCCATAAGAGGGTTTTCTCCTCTGCCTGAAAAGATCTCCATAGGAGTTTTCATTCCCAGTGCCCTGTGCGGTCTGGCGTTGTTGTACATCGCTACGGATTTACTGACGGCTTCCTCCGCCTGACGGAAGTCCATATCGCCTTCATTGAAGAGCCATCCGTTCTTCAGGGTATTGTTCATCCTCTCGGCCAGGGCATTGTGAAGCGGGTCTCCCGTCTGGGTCATACTGATCCTGATACCTTGTGAAAGCAGCAGGTTCGTGTACTCCCTCGAGGCATACTGCACGCCGCGGTCAGAGTGGTGTATCATGCCCTCCGTACTGATTCCGTATGCACGATAGGTCTCCAGAGCCATGCACATGGCTTTCAGCGGCCCCTCCGCATCCAGACTCCTGCTCAGGCAGTATCCCACTATGTATCTGCTGTAGGCATCCGTCACCAGGGAAAGATAGGCAAACCCTTCCTTGGTGTAGATGTAGGTGATATCCGCCACCACAAGCCGGCCATTGCCCACAGGCGTGTACTTGGGCGATGTGTTTACAAGATCCCTGTACAGACGGTAGCCGTGTCTGGAATCCGTGGTACGAGGACGGTACTTTGTCCGCCTGAGCATCAGCGAGTTGGAACGGAGTACATTGTAAAACCGGTCCCGTCCTATGGTGAACTTCTCCCTGAAGTATTCCCGGCAGAGTGTGTAAAGTTCCCGGCAGCCCGCCTTGGGAAGACGTTCCTTCTGGCGGACGTACAGGCAGCTGGCAGAGAGTATGTCAGCCTCGTTTGAGACGTAATTATGCTTGTAGTATCCCTGTGCTGATATGCCAAGCAATCTGCAAAGCGGACGCACGGGATGACGGCGTCCGACTTGAGACAGGCCCCGGATTACTTGGCATCGGAGTTTTTTCTTACCGGAATGTTATAGGTCTTTTCCGCAAGGTCGATCATGTAGTCGTAGGCGTCACGGGCCATGTTGGACTGCTTCAGCTCCACTTCCAGGGACTTGATTTTCCGCTCGAGCTCATGAATACGCTCATGAAGCTCCTGTTCGTTCTGACTTAGTTTCTTGCTCATAATGGGATTTGGTTTATCTTCCATCCCAAAGATACGAAGCCAGCGGCTAATTGTGGTACGTTTCAGACCTTTTTCGCGTTCAAATTCACTGTGGTTCTGAGAAGAAAGTATGTATTCTTCCAGATAAGACAGACATTCCGTCTTTGAATACTTTCGTTTTTTACACATGTCGCTAAATAAATTGTGTCAACTTATTTAGTACACTACAGTTTTGATTGAAACGCCTAAGCGTTTTTTCAAGTCTTCTTATGTCTTCTTTATCTCTTCTCAAGTCTTCTTTTTTCATGCTATTTCGCGTGTGAAGGAATATGTTCTCTGTACGAAGCATGTGTTTTTTACTCCGGTCTTTCAAAAAATACAGCCCGAATATAGGCAGATTTTTCCGTGGTTCGGTTACTTTTTCTCGTCGGGAACGGTTCATCAACCTGTTTTTTTTCTGTGTGGAGCCGTACGTCCCTCATGTTTTCCTAACGTGTGCATGCTTCTTCCTGTTTGTTTGTCATTATGTGCGCTCGTACGCGCCCGCGCGAAATACATAATGTAGGGCTGTTTTCTTCTATATTTGTATTCGTCAAAAAATGTCTACCTGCAACGTGTTATTTTTCAGTGGTTTATAAAAATATTCAAAAATTTCCGCAAAAAATAGTTGCTCAGGAGTTGCAGAACCGGAAAAAGTGCGTACCTTTGCAACCGCTTTCGAGAGGGAGAGCCGCTGAGAATGACAGACTGGTGAAGAGAGGCAGACTTTCAAAGGCGCTGCACCCGAGTATCTTACCTTGCAAGGACGCAAGGGAGCGAGAAACGGATAAGCCCCGCGAGGTCATCCTGAAAAACTTTTCCAAAAAACTTCGGAAAAATTTGGAGGGAAAGAAAAAATACCTTACCTTTGCAAACGCTTTCCCGCTGAAACGGGAGCACGAAAGAAAGATAGTTCTTTGAAAGACTTTAGATAAACAAACGAAGATGTAGTACAAGAAGTAGTCTTATATATAATGTATATATGGGATGAAACAAGAACCGTCAATAACCTGAAAAGGATATGAAAGAATCGGTTTCCTGAAGCAGAGACAACAATGCTCGAAAGAGTGAAAAATATTTTACAATGAAGAGTTTGATCCTGGCTCAGGATGAACGCTAGCTACAGGCTTAACACATGCAAGTCGAGGGGCAGCATGAACTTAGCTTGCTAAGTTCGATGGCGACCGGCGCACGGGTGAGTAACGCGTATCCAACCTTCCGTACACTCAGGAATAGCCTTTCGAAAGAAAGATTAATACCTGATGGTATGATGGGATTGCATGAAATCATCATTAAAGATTCATCGGTGTACGATGGGGATGCGTTCCATTAGATAGTAGGCGGGGTAACGGCCCACCTAGTCGACGATGGATAGGGGTTCTGAGAGGAAGGTCCCCCACATTGGAACTGAGACACGGTCCAAACTCCTACGGGAGGCAGCAGTGAGGAATATTGGTCAATGGGCGCGAGCCTGAACCAGCCAAGTAGCGTGAAGGATGAAGGTCCTACGGATTGTAAACTTCTTTTATAAGGGAATAAAGTCACCCACGTGTGGGTGTTTGTATGTACCTTATGAATAAGCATCGGCTAACTCCGTGCCAGCAGCCGCGGTAATACGGAGGATGCGAGCGTTATCCGGATTTATTGGGTTTAAAGGGAGCGTAGACGGGTCGTTAAGTCAGCTGTGAAAGTTCGGGGCTCAACCTTGAAATTGCAGTTGATACTGGCGTCCTTGAGTACGGTTGAGGCAGGCGGAATTCGTGGTGTAGCGGTGAAATGCTTAGATATCACGAAGAACCCCGATTGCGAAGGCAGCCTGCTAAACCGCCACTGACGTTGAGGCTCGAAAGTGTGGGTATCAAACAGGATTAGATACCCTGGTAGTCCACACGGTAAACGATGGATACTCGCTGTTGGCGATAGACTGTCAGCGGCTTAGCGAAAGCGTTAAGTATCCCACCTGGGGAGTACGCCGGCAACGGTGAAACTCAAAGGAATTGACGGGGGCCCGCACAAGCGGAGGAACATGTGGTTTAATTCGATGATACGCGAGGAACCTTACCCGGGCTTGAATTGCAGACGAATTGCTTGGAAACAGGCAAGCCGCAAGGCGTCTGTGAAGGTGCTGCATGGTTGTCGTCAGCTCGTGCCGTGAGGTGTCGGCTTAAGTGCCATAACGAGCGCAACCCTCGTGTCCAGTTGCTAGCAGGTAGTGCTGAGGACTCTGGACAGACTGCCATCGTAAGATGTGAGGAAGGTGGGGATGACGTCAAATCAGCACGGCCCTTACGTCCGGGGCTACACACGTGTTACAATGGGGGGTACAGCAGGCAGCTACCGGGCGACCGGATGCCAATCCCGAAAGCCTCTCTCAGTTCGGACTGGAGTCTGCAACCCGACTCCACGAAGCTGGATTCGCTAGTAATCGCGCATCAGCCACGGCGCGGTGAATACGTTCCCGGGCCTTGTACACACCGCCCGTCAAGCCATGAAAGCCGGGGGTACCTGAAGTGCGTAACCGCAAGGAGCGCCCTAGGGTAAAACTGGTAATTGGGGCTAAGTCGTAACAAGGTAGCCGTACCGGAAGGTGCGGCTGGAACACCTCCTTTCTGGAGAGGAACCGAGAAGGTTCTTGCCTTGTACTGCAGATGAGTTTGTTTTTCGATATAAGAGAGAAAGATGAAGCCGAGTCGGAACGGACGAGGTTGAACTGAAATCATCCAATTATTAATTATTCATTTTTAATTATTAATTGAATACAGTCCTATAGCTCAGTTGGTTAGAGCGCTACACTGATAATGTAGAGGTCGGCAGTTCAACTCTGCCTGGGACTACCTCAGAAAAAACTTCGCTTTTTATTTGCAGGTTTGAAAGGAAATACCTACCTTTGCAGCCGCTTTGAAAAAAATGAAGCATGAATCTTGGGGGATTAGCTCAGCTGGCTAGAGCACCTGCTTTGCACGCAGGGGGTCAACGGTTCGAATCCGTTATTCTCCACAAGCAACGAACTTTTAATTATTCATTATTAACTGTTCATTGAAAAAACGGTCTATGACATGATGTAACAAGCAAAAAGTAATTTTAGTACGAAAGCTAAAAGTATATATCATCCCGCACCCGTTGAAAGACGGAGTGTGCACGTGATAAGGAAAGTAGGAAAGGGCGCATGGCGGATGCCTTGGCTCTCGGAGGCGATGAAGGACGTGATAAGCTGCGATAAGCTGCGGGGAGGTGCAAATAACCCCTGATCCGCGGATTTCCGAATGGGACAACCCG
>CABIXF010000018.1:0-21768 GCA_902362595.1 Bacteroidaceae bacterium
CCAAAAGGCATGGACATAGGAAAAACATAAATCATACTCTATGAAAAATGGCAAAACGATGATTATATAACGAAAAAGAGGATGCATCATTTTGAAGTGACCCCAAAAATTATCCCGTAATAGAAAGAGGCTGTCTCAAAATACTTTGAGATGGCCTTTTTTTGTGTCCGCAAAAAAAATCGGGCAAGTCCTAACTTCGCTAAGCCAGAACTTGCCCGTTTCCCTAATTTTTTGTATCTTAGGGAATCAAGTTTAGATATCCCAAAGATAATGTTTAAAAGTTACACATCCAACGATAATCTGCTTTTACCTCCATGTTTAGGCGATTTTATTCCCCAGAACGATCCGGTCCGGGTTGTTCACCGTATCATTGAACAGATAAACCTTGAAGAACTTTACCGCAGGTATTCTCCTAAAGGCTGTTCTGCATACCATCCACGTATGATGCTTCAGATTCTTGTCTATGCTTATTTGCGTAACATCTATTCCAGCCGTCGCATCGAAGATTTCTGTCGCAATGACATACGCTTCATGTGGCTTACCGGCAATGTGACTCCTGACCATAATACCATCAACCGTTTTCGCAGTAGTCGTCTGAAGGATGTACTGAAGACCGTTTTCGCTACTATTGTAAAGTTCCTCGTGGTAGAAGGTTTTGTAAGTCTTGATGTAGCCTGTACCGACGGAACTAAAATGGAGGCTAACGCCAACCGTTATACATTTGTATGGGGCAAGTCCATACATACCCGCATATCCAGAATAGCTGAACAACTGGAGGAGATATGGCAGTACGCCGAGTCTGTCACCAAGCAGGAACTGCGTGATTCAGCTCCGGTCACATACCAGGATATCACCCCGGAGAAAGTGGAAAAGGCACTCGGGCAGATAGATGATGCCCTGAATGGAGTGGGCGCGGACAGAAAAATGAAAGCGAAGGTTAGGCGTGTAAGGAAGTCTTGGCCTGAACAGCTCAGGAAATATGAATCACAGGGAAAGATACTTGACGGACGCAACAGCTACTCAAAGACAGACAACGATGCAACTTTCATGCGCATGAAAGAGGACCATATGAAGAACGGACAACTAAAACCTGGATATAACTCCCAAATCAGTACCAATAAACAATTCATTCTGAACTATACTCTCCATCAGTGTGTGGGAGATACCTCCACCTATCCTCTGCATATGGATGATTTCCATTCCCTTTACGGCAGATACCCTGACGTATCTGTCTGTGATGCAGGATACGGGGAAGTGAAGAGAACTATCTGTATGCTTTCAGACATGGCATTGAAACTTTCATTAAGTACAATTATTTTCATAAGGAACAGAAAAGGAACTTCAGAAACGACCCGTTTCTGTCTGCCAACTTTTATTATAATGAGGAAAATGATGGTATGTACTGTCCTATGGGGCAGAGAATGGAAAGACTCTCCGATGTAAGGCGGGTAACAGACAACGGTTTTGTGCAGACAATATCAAGATACAGGGCACGCAACTGCAAGGGTTGCCCGTTAAGATGCCGGTGCCATAAAAGTAGCTCGGAAAGGATTGTACAGGTAAATCACCGTCTGAGAAAAATCAAGGAAAGAGAACGTGAAAAACTACTTTCTGATGAAGGTCTGAAATATCGCAGTCAGCGACCACAGGATGTAGAAGCTGTATTTGGAAACCTCAAGAACAACAAACACTTCAAGAGGTTCCATCTTCGTGGACTTAAGAAGGTTGAAATTGAGTTTGGCCTGCTGGCAATAGCACATAATCTTGCTAAAGTAGCCTCTTAGGAGGCTTATGGTAACAAAAAAACAGTTTGAGAAGGTGAAATCTTCAAAAGTAAGCTTATAAATTAATCTTTAAAGAAAAATCCAAAGGACTTCAATACGGAATGAAACAACAGAGGCTATCTCAAGTTCATTTTGAGACAGCCTCTTTCCATTTAACCGGGCTTTGATTCTTTTATTGTTATAATATTCAATATATTTATCCAAAGCCTTTATAAAGGCTTCAGGAGATTCAAAATTCTCGGTATACAGTAATTCAGACTTCATAATTCCAAAGAAATTTTCTGCCATAGCATTGTCAAGGCAGTTACCCTTACGAGACATGCTTTGTACTATATGATGTTCTTCAAGACGTTTACGGTAGCCGTAGTGTTGGTATTGCCATCCTTGATCAGAATGGAGTATAAGTCCGTCAAGACTGTCAAACCTTGTGAACGCTTTATCCAACATATCGTATATCTGTTCCATATCCGGTTTTCGGGAGATGTTGTATGATATGATCTCACCGTTGAACATATCCAATATCGGGGAAAGATAAAGTTTGACAGAACCGATTTTTATCTGTGTTACATCTGTCGCCCATTTGCGGTTGGGGGCTTCTGCCGTAAAATCCCTGTCTATTATGTTCGGGGCTATCTTGCCAACCTCACCTTTGTATGAGCGGTATCGTACCATGCGTATTTTGCTTTTAAGCCCTAAGTCACCCATAAGCCTCTGGATGGTCTTATGGTTTAGCATAAAGCCACGGTTATGCATCTCCGCTGTTACACGCCGATACCCATATCGTCCCTTATGCTCATGAAAAATTAGTTTGATTGATTCCTTTTCATTGGAATACTTATCAATCGTTTTAAGGCGTTTCAGATGATAATAGAACACAGAACGAGCCATCTTTCTTAACTTCAATAACAAGTCAAGAGGATAATCCAACCTTAGTTCGTCGATGGTTCGCGCCCATTCAGAAGTGCTTGGGCCTTCTTTGCCTCGACTAAGGCCTTCGCTTTTTTTAGCAGCGCGTTCTCTGCCCTCAGGCGGAGATTTTCAGCCTGAAGCCTCTCAAGTTCCGTTTGCGGTTCTTTCTTCTTTGGACGTCCATAGGTTCTTTTAATGCTCTTCCTTGGCGTTTGCACGGCGCAAGAGCTTCGTAACCATACTTGCGTACTGTACTGACCCAGCGTTGTAGAGCCGTCTTACCAATTCTGTATTCTATTCTTACATGGGATAAAGGTACACCTTTTTCCAATATTAAACGTACTACTTCTTCCTTTAATTTAACCGTAGGACGACAATGTGGTTGTTGCTCTAGTCCAGAACGACCATATTTGTCCCACATTCTCACCCATGCCAATATCTGAGTCTTATTGATATGATACTCCTTTGACAAATTAGCTATTAACTCTCCTTGTTTTACCCGGCTAACGATAATAAGCCTTTGTTCGTAACTGTACTTCATAAAAAACACCCCAAAAGTTTTGTGTCTAACTTTTGGGGTGCAGTACATTTTGACACACCCTCTTTTTATTTTAAGAGTTCCGATAATTCGTTTAAACTTTTTCCTTCGTAGTCACAGATGGCCTGTTTGTAGGCCAGAGGAATTTCTACGGGTTCTTTGGTTAGGATGTCGTAGCCTACCAATACGGTGCGGCACTGGCATTTCAATACGCCACTGGCTTTGTTGAAGGCCCGTTGTAGCATGGTGAAACTTTTATGCCCTAGATGGATGACGGTAGTTTCGATGATAAGGTCGTCGGAAAAGAAGACGGGAGCCAGAAAATCCGCATTGATATTGACCACTACCACATTGAATTTTTTGCATTCATCTTGTCCAAAGACATCACGGAAATAGGAGGTCTTTGCAAAGTCGTACAAGGAGAAATAAACCGAGTTGTTCATGTGACCGTACTGGTCAACATCGCTGAAACGGATTTGTACGGGGACTTCGTGTTTGAATTTGATTTCTGCGTTCATAGTAATGTTTTTAAGTTTTTCTCAAATGTACATCTTTTTTTCATAAATCTGCTATCAATGGTGGAATATTTCTTACTTTTGTCCGTCATAATGAATTGTGGATAAAAAATATAACATAAGATGAAACAGAAATTCAGCAAAGAGACACTTTGTGTGCAGGCAGGATGGACTCCGAAGAAAGGAGAACCCCGTGTATTGCCTATTTACCAGAGCACTACCTTCAAGTATGATACCAGTGAGCAGATGGCTCGCCTTTTCGATTTGGAAGACAGTGGTTATTTTTATACTCGTTTGCAGAACCCGACCAACGATGCGGTGGCTTCGAAGATTGCAGCCCTCGAAGGGGGGGTAGGCGCCATGCTGACTTCTTCCGGTCAGGCTGCCAATTTCTATGCCGTATTCAACATCTGTGAGGCGGGCGACCATTTTGTTTGTTCGTCTACTATCTACGGCGGTACTTTCAATCTGTTTGCCGTGACCATGAAGAAACTGGGCATTGAATGTACTTTCATCGATGCCGATGCACCCGAGGAAGAGATTGACAAGGCTTTCCGTCCGAACACCAAGTGTTTGTTCGGTGAAACCATTTCCAATCCGAGCATCAATGTGCTGGACATTGAGAAGTTTACCCGTATCGCTCACAAACACGGGGTACCTTTGATTGTGGACAACACGTTTGCCACTCCGATTAACTGCCGTCCGTTTGAATGGGGAGCCGATATCGTGACTCATTCTACGACAAAATACATGGACGGACATGCCACTTGTGTGGGAGGAGCCGTGGTAGACAGTGGTAACTTCGACTGGGAAGCACATGCCGATAAGTTCCCGGGACTGACGCAGCCGGATGAGTCCTATCATGGACTGACTTATACGAAGGCATTCGGAAAAATGGCTTATATGACCAAGGCTACTGCCCAGCTGATGCGTGACTTGGGTTCTATCCAGTCACCGGAAAATGCCTTCCTGTTGAACCTGGGGTTGGAGACTTTGCACTTGCGTATGCCGCGTCACTGTGAGAATGCACAAAAAGTGGCAGAGTGGCTGGAAGCTAACCCGAAGGTGAAATGGGTACACTATTGCGGCTTGAAGAGCAACAAGTATTATGAACTGGCACAGAAATACATGCCGAACGGTTCTTGTGGTGTGATTGCTTTTGGACTCCATGGCACACGTGAAGACGCCATTAAGTTCATGGACCATCTGAAACTGGCTTGCATCGTGACACACGTGGCCGATGCCCGTACCTGCGTCTTGCATCCGGCGAGTCATACACACCGTCAGCTGACAGATGAACAGCTGATTGAAGCGGGAGTAGCTCCCGACTTGATTCGTCTTTCTGTCGGTATTGAAAATGTGAACGACATCATTGCCGACCTGGAACAGGCGATGGAACAGATTTAATCGATATCAATCGGAAGAAATAAAAAAGGAGGGCATTTTGAATGTCCTCCTTTTTTGTGCATATACGGGCGATTATCTGTAAGATTTCTGGTAAATCTGAAGCACCTCTTCGTCGGTCATCGGATGCGGATCGAGGGTGAAGAGTGAGCCCATGGTGTCGCGGGCGTTCTGTACCATTTTGGGGAAGTCCTCCGGTTTTACGCCCCAGTCGCTCAGTTTCAACTGATATACGTTACATTCCTTTTGCATGCGGACGAGTGCATCGATGAAGTCGCTGGGTCGGTTGCTCTTCTGCTGAGTCATGATTTCGGCCATCTTCATGTAACGTTTCATGCTGTCGTTGCGGAACGTCTCAAAGTAGGCCTCACTGATGGCAATCAGTCCGGCTCCGTGCGGCAGTTCCGGATAGAAGGCACTCATGGCATGTTCCATGGAGTGTTCGGAAATACAGCAGGAAGTGGATTCTACCAAGCCAGCCAAGGTACTGGCCCAGGCCACTTTGGCACGTGCTTTCAGGTTACGTCCGTCTTTCACGGCTACCGGCAGGTATTTATACAGCAAGCGGATGGCTTCGAGGGCATACAGGTCGCTGATAGGAGTGGCACAGTTGGCCAGGAAACCTTCTGCTGCATGGAAGAAGGCATCAAATCCCTGGTAGGCGGTGAGATGAGGCGGAATGGAAACCATCAGTTCAGGGTCGATTATGGAAAGAGCCGGGAAGGTCAGCGGACTGCCGAAGCCGATTTTTTCCTTCACTTCCTCGTTGGTGATGACGCTCCACGGGTCGGCTTCCGTGCCGGTACCGGCTGTGGTCGGGATGGCAACTACTGGCAGAGCTTTGGTGACGGGACGTCCTTTTCCGGTACCTGCCGGAATGTAATCCCAGTAATCGCCTTCGTTGCAAGCCATGATGGCAATGGCCTTGGCAGAGTCGATGCTGCTGCCTCCTCCTAAGCCGACAACGAAGTCACATTTTTCTGTGCGGCAGATGGAAGCGGCTTCCATCACGTGTGCCTTTATCGGGTTGGGCAGAATCTTGTCGAATACGACCGATTCCGTGTTGTTTTCTTGTAACAGTTCGATAACCTTGTTTAGGTAGCCGTATTTCTTCATGGAAGTACCACAGGAGATGACAATCAGGGCTTTTTTACCTGGTAGTTTTTCTGTCGCTAACTTTCTTAACTCGCCACATCCGAACAAAATCTTGGTCGGAATGTATAGACTGAATACAGGATTTGCGTTCATAATATAACCGTTTAAAGTTCGTTTACCCAAAAATACGAAAATAAAAGCAGAATGGATGAGGAGGTGTGTTAAAAATCGCTTTTATATTATGAGGTAGGGGGTATAAAAAAAGGCTGCCTCATGGCAGCCTTTTATGAAAAGTACGCTTAAAGCGGATTATTCTTTGTCTTTGTGGTCCTTGTGGTTCTGCTGAGGACGACGTTCCCGTTTCGGGTGGTTCTCTGTCATACCTTCCGGTTTCGGAAGCAATGCTTTGTGTGACAGTTTGAACTTGCCTGTCTTCGGATCGATGTCCAACAGTTTCACTTCGATTTCGTCTCCTTCTTTCAAACCGGTTTCTTCGATGGTTTCAAAGCGCTTCCAGTCGATTTCAGAGATGTGCAGCAGACCGTCTTTTCCCGGGAGGAATTCAACGAAAGCACCGTAAGGCATGATAGAACGAACCTTACCAGTATATACTTCGCCTACTTCCGGAACTGCTACGATAGCTTTGATCATGCGCAATGCATCATCGATGCACTTCTTGTTGGTACCGGCGATTTCGATGCGGCCTACACCGTCTACTTCTTCAATCGTGATAGTAGCACCGGTTTCTTCCTGCATACCCTGGATAATCTTTCCGCCCGGACCGATTACCGCACCGATGAATTCTTTCGGAATGGTCATCGTTTCGATGCGTGGTGCATGCGGTTTCAGTTCAGGACGCGGTTCAGCGATGCATTCAGTCAGTTTGCCAAGGATGTATTCACGTCCCTGTTTTGCCTGCAGCAAGGCTTTTTCCAGAATATCGTAAGTCAGTCCGTCGCACTTGATATCCATCTGTGTGGCAGTGATACCGTCGCGAGTACCTGTTACCTTGAAGTCCATATCACCCAGGTGGTCTTCGTCTCCCAGGATATCTGACAAGATAGCGTATTTATCTTCTCCGGCGTTCTTGATCAATCCCATCGCAATACCTGAAACCGGCTTATTGATAGGTACACCTGCATCCATCAAAGCCAGTGTTCCGGCACAAACCGTAGCCATAGAAGATGAACCGTTAGATTCCAGAATATCAGAAACCACACGTACGCAGTAAGGATAGTCAGCAGGAATCTGTCCTTTCAATGCGCGCCATGCCAGATGACCGTGACCGATTTCACGACGGCCTACACCACGCTGTGCCTTTGCTTCTCCTGTAGAGAACGGTGGGAAGTTGTAGTGCAACAGGAAGCGTTCCTTGTGCTGGTCGAGTACATCGTCTACAATCTTTTCGTCCATCTTGGTACCCAGTGTGACTGTACTCAAAGATTGAGTTTCACCACGGGTGAAGATAGCTGATCCGTGAGGACCCGGCAGCGGGCTGGTTTCACACCAGATAGGACGGATGTCGGTAGTGGCACGACCATCCAGACGTTTGCCTTCATCAAGGATGCAACGACGCATCGCTTCTTTTTCTACATCGTGGTAGTAACGGTCAATCATCGGACCCTTTTCTTCCAGTTCTTCTTCAGTGAACTGAGCCTTGAATTCGTCGCAGATAGCAGTGAAAGCATCTTCTCTTTCGTGCTTGTTCTTGTTGCCGGATTCTGCGATGGCGTATGCTTTTGCGTAGCAGGCATCATGTACGGCCTTACGCAGGTCTTCGTCGTTTTCTTCGTGGCAGTATTCACGTTTTACGGTCTTGCCGACTTCTTCCATCAGTTCCATCTGCGCCTTGCAGTGAACCTTGATAGCTTCATGAGCGAACTTCATGGCTTCCAGCAAGTCCTGTTCAGAAACTTCTTTCATTTCACCTTCTACCATCATGATGTTTTCATAAGTAGCGGCTACCATGATGTCCATATCGGCACGTTTCAAAGCTTCGAAAGTCGGGTCGATGACAAACTGTCCGTCGATACGGGCTACACGTACTTCTGAAATCGGACCTCCGAACGGAATGTCAGAAACAGCCAGTGCGGCAGAAGCGGCCAGACCGGCCAGTGCGTCCGGCATATCCACGCCGTCGGCAGAATAAAGTATGATATTTACGTAAACTTCAGCATGATAGTTGTCCGGGAACAGAGGACGCAACGCGCGGTCTACCAGACGGCAAGTGAGGATTTCGTAATCTGAAGCCTTTCCTTCACGTTTGGTAAAGCCACCCGGGAAACGTCCGAATGCGGAATATTTTTCTCTGTACTCTACCTGGAGAGGCATAAAATCTGTACCGGGAACTGCATCTTTTGCTGCACAAACAGTAGCCAGCAACATGGTGTTACCCATGCGTAGCATAACAGCACCATCTGCCTGTTTTGCCAGCTTTCCCGTTTCGAGTGTGATGGTTCTTCCATCATTCAGCTCGATCGTCTTAACAATAGGATTGATCATAAAAATTGATTTAATATTATTTCATCTAAAAAAGCGTACAAAGATAGTGTTTTATTGTGGATAAAAGCAGGTATTTAGCTAAAAGTTTCAGGGTGAAGTGCTTTTTATCCAATTATTTGTGACAAAAACTTCTAATTTCAGGGGTTTGATATTGGATTTATCTTTTAAAAACTTTGTGGCATCGTGAAAAGCCGTATCTTTGCACCTTGAATTTACATTTGAGTGTGAGATAAAAAAGAAAATAATCAGGTATGAAAAAAAATACTTATCTGTTTGTAGCATTGTTGTCGGCGGGGTTGGTGGCCTGCAACAATGAACCTTCTTTCAAGGTAGAAGGAACCGTGGCCGGTGCGGCTGATAAAATGTTGTATCTGGAACAAACTGGTCTGGAAGGAATTGTGGCGCTTGATTCTGTCAAACTGGGTGACGGTGGGTCGTTCCATTTTTCCGAGGCTCGGCCGGATGCGCCGGATTTCTATCGGCTTCGTTTGGGTAACCAGGTAATTAATTTTGTGGTCGATTCTACGGAAACGGTAAAGGTGAATGCAGATGCCAATGGATTTGCTACAGCCTATCAGGTGGAAGGTTCGGAAAACAACCAGAAGATTAAGGAACTGGTTTTACTGCAGGCAGATTTGCAGGATAAGGTAAACAAGCTGGGACGTTCCGGACTGCCGGCAGGCATCGCACAGGATAGTTTGGTATCATTGGTCAATGCCTATAAGAATAATGTAAAGCGTAATTATATTTTTGCAGAACCCAATAAAGCGTATGCCTATTTTGCCCTGTTTCAGGAACTGAACGGGTATATGATATTCGATCCGCTGACCAACAAGGAAGATGTGAAATGCTTTGCGGCAGTGGCTACCAGTCTGAATAATATGTATCCTCATGCTGACCGTTCCCGTAACCTTTACAATATGGTCATCAAGGGGATGAAGAATACCCGCACACCTCAGGTGCAGAATGTCGATATTCCTGTGGATAAGATTAAGGAGACTTCTATCATCGATATTGAATTGAAGGATTTGAAAGGGAAAATCCATCATCTGACCGACTTGAAGGGAAAAGTGGTGCTGGTGGATTTCACAGCGTATGCTTCCGCCGTTTCGGGAGCCCGCAATCTGGCATTGCGCGAACTGTATGATAAATACGCTTCACAAGGGTTGGAGATTTATCAGATTTCCCTGGATGCGGACGAACATTTCTGGAAAACTGCGGCCGACAACCTGCCGTGGATTTGTGTGCGTGACCCGCAAAGTACCTATTCCACTTACTTAAGTCTGTATGGAGTGACGCAGTTGCCGACAGCTTTCTTGGTAAACCGCAACAACGAGCTGACCTTGCGTATTGATGAGAAGACCAATATGGAAGAAGCCATCAAGAAATTGTTGTAACATGTTGAAAAGCATGCATTGATAAACTTGACTGGTATCATAAAAAGATTTATCTTTGCCCCCAAGATATAAGACTCTGTGCAAGAGAGGCTGTATCAAAATAAAAATTGAATTGTCAGATTGTCATTCTGAACAAAGTGAAGAATCCGTTTGTTTATCTATTCATCTGGGGTTCGCTCTTCGTTCAGAATGACTTTACTTTTGTGATAGGCGGTTTTTATTTTGGACAGCCCTTTACTTTTATCGAAACAAATCAATTAATAACGAAAATATTTAAGGAGAAAAATTATGGCTTACATGTCAGAAGAAGGCTATCAGAAGCTGGTGGCCGAATTGAAACACCTGGAATCAGTGGAGCGCCCGAAGATTGTCGCTGCCATTGCGGAGGCTCGTGACAAGGGTGACTTGTCGGAAAATGCAGAATACGATGCGGCAAAAGAAGCTCAAGGTATGCTGGAGATGAAGATCAACCAGTTGAAGGCAACCATCGGCGATGCCAAGATTATTGATACATCCAAATTGAAAACCGATACGGTACAGATTTTGAGCCGTGTGGAATTGAAGAACGTGAAGACCGGCATGAAGATGGCTTATACCATCGTATCCGAAAGCGAAGCCAATCTGAAGCAAGGCAAGATTTCCGTCAATACGCCGATTGCACAGGGTTTGCTGGGCAAGAAAGTGGGCGAAGTGGCAGAAATCACTATCCCGCAGGGAAAAATCTCATTGGAGATTACAGGTATATCATTTTAATTTGTAAGGCAGGTCTGCTCCGGCGGGCTTGCCTTATTTAATATTCTATCAATATGGCAACAATATTCAGTAAAATCATTGCAGGTGAGATTCCCAGCTACAAGGTGGCTGAGAATGACAAGTTTTATGCTTTCTTGGATATCAATCCGCTGGTAAAAGGACATACGCTGGTAGTGCCCAAACGGGAAGTGGATTACATTTACGACCTGAGTGATGACGAACTGGCTCAGATGCATGTGTTTGCCAAACATGTGGCACTGGCCATTCAGAAGGCTTTCCCGTGCAAGAAGGTGGGTGAAGCGGTCATCGGCCTGGAAGTTCCCCATGCACACATTCATTTGATTCCTATCCAGAAGGAATCGGATATGCTGTTCTCCAATCCCAAGCTGCAACTTTCTCAAGAAGAGTTTACCGCAATAGCCAAAGCCATCAACGAAGCTTGGAAAGCTGAAAGCAAATAATTTTCTTCTAAAAAAATACCTTAAATATAAAGTATTCTTCGTATTTTTCAGGTGTGGTTTCCAGAAAACTGAGATTTCTGGAAGCCGCACCTGATTTTTTTATCGAAATACTGTGTGCCTATGTTTTACAAACGAATTGCTCCCTTTATCCTTTTCTTGTGTTTTGTGCTGAAAGTGTTTGCCGTTGAATACCAGATAAAAGGAACCGTGATTGACAAATCCACTCGCCAACCGCTGGAGTTTGTGAACGTGCTGGTGGTGGGGTTGGGCATCGGCGCTTCGACCGACAGCAATGGAAACTTTACCATTACGCAGGTGCCTCCGGGCATCTATCGCCTGCAGGCCTCGTTTCTGGGGTATAAAACGGCACTGACTCCCGAATACCGTGTGAACCATGTCACTCCCTATGTGCAGATTGAGCTGGAGGAAGAAAACACCTCCCTGAATGAAGTGGTGGTCACTGCTTCTCCATTTCAGAAAGTGGTGGAGAGTCCGGTCAGCCTGCGGGTCATTGGTTTGCAGGAGATAGAGAAGGCTCCGGGTGCCAACCGCGACATCTCAAAGGTGGTGCAGAATTATCCGGGAGTGGCTTTTTCTCCCATCGGTTACCGTAACGATTTGATTGTGCGAGGCGGTGGGCCTTCGGAAAACCGTTTCTATCTGGATGGAGTGGAAATTCCGAACATCAATCATTTCAGTACCCAGGGAGCTTCCGGCGGGCCGGTCGGACTGATTGATGCCGACCTGATTCGTAGTGTGAAGTTTTACAGCGGGGCCTTCCCGGCCGACAGGGGCAATGCCCTGAGCAGTGTGTTGGATTTCAGTCTGCGCGATGGCGACATGGAGCGGAACTCCCTGAAAGCCACTTTGGGCGCTTCGGAAGTTTCTTTGAGTTCCAACGGGCACTTGGGCAAAAAGACCTCCTATCTGGTGTCGGTCCGCCAGTCCTACTTGCAGGCTCTGTTCAAGGTGTTGGGACTGCCTTTCTTGCCTGCGTATACTGATGCTTCCTTCAAACTGAAAACTCGTTTCGACAGTCACAATGAACTGACTTTGCTCGGACTGGGAGGTCTTGACCGCATGAAACTGAACTTGGGTATTGAAGGAGAAGATGCCGAATACATGCTCAGTTACCTTCCCAAGATAGAGCAGGAAACCTATACCGTAGGCGGGGTGTACCGGCATTATACCCCTATACACGTGCAGACCATCGTGCTGAGTCAGAGCTATCTGAACAACCGGAACATTAAATACCGTAACAACGATGAAAGCAGTGAGGACAATCTGACGCTGCATCTGGGTTCCGTGGAACAGGAAACCAAATTGCGAATGGAGAACACTTCCTCGTGGAGTGTGTGGAAGGTAAAAGCTGGTTTTGACCTGAACTATTCCCGCTACAAAAGCGATGAATACCGGAAGATATTTGCCGATGCGCTTCGGGAATACAATTACCACACCGACCTCTCCCTTTGGCGGTGGGGACTGTTTGCTTCCATCGATTATGCGGCTCCCGACAAAAGTTTCACTGCTTCCATTGGCGTGCGTACCGATGGCAACAATTACAGCGACAAGATGAAAGAACTGTGGCGCCAGCTTTCTCCCCGTCTGTCCGTGTCTTATCGTCTGGCCGAAGGGCTGTTTCTGAGCGGTCATGTGGGGCTGTACTACCAGCTGCCTTCTTATACCGCCTTGGGCTTCAAGGGAGAAGCCGGAGACTACGTGAACAAACACCTGGATTACATCTCCGTGTCGCAGGAGAGTGTGGGGCTGTCCTGGACCCCTAATGAGAACATGGAGTTCTCGGTGGAAGGTTTCTACAAACTCTATGGAAACATGCTGTTCTCTTTGTCCGACCAGATACCCTTGTCGTGCAAGGGAAATGACTACGGGACGATTGGCAACGAAGCCCTTTCTTCCGAAGCCAAGGGACGTTCCTACGGAGCAGAACTGATGTTCAAATGGTTGTTGACACAGAAACTGAACCTTTCTTCTTCGCTGACTATTTTCAAAAGTGAGTTCAAGGACGGCAAGCAAGGCAGTTATGTGCCTTCCGCCTGGGACAACCGTTTCATCCTGAACGTGAGCGGTACTTACAATTTCCCCAAGCACTGGAGCCTGGGTGCCAAAGTCAGCTGCATCGGAGGTTCTCCGTACACTCCCTATGATGAGGCAAAATCGTCTCTGGTGGAAGCTTGGGATGTGCAGGGACGGGCTTATTACGACTACAGCCGTTACAACCAGGAGCGTCTCCCCGTGTTCGGACAGTTGGATGTGCGGGTAGACAAAACCTTTTATTTGAAGAAATGCATGCTGGGCTTTTACCTCGACATCCAGAACATCACAGCCAGCAAGCTGCGTCGGCCGGATGCCCTGATGAGTACGGGGCAGATTGAAAACCCTTCCGCTCCGTTGGCTGAACAGCGTTACGTCATGAAATCCATCCGTCAGGAAAGTGGCACCCTGCTTCCCACACTGGGTATTACTTTTGAATATTGAGAATAAGACGACATAAGAAAACGGTCTGCTTCTTTCTTCGAGGAAAGCGGCAGACCGTTTTCATTATCTGAATGGACGGATTGCTTTTTGCGGGTTATGAGTATTGTTCTCCGAATTTCATTTCCGCATCGTTGACGAACTTCCGGATAGCGTTCTGGTCGTCCTTCTTGCAGATGAGCAAGGCGTTCCCCTGTTCGGCAATCAGGTAGTTTTCCAAGTCCTGCACAACGACCAGTTTGTCCTTCGGCGTCATGATGATATTTCCCTTGCAGTTGTACAACAACGTGTTGCTGTGTGTAGTCACATTTTGGTTCTCATCCTTCGGTGAGGCATCGTAGAGCGAGTTCCACGTGCCGATGTCCGCCCATCCGAAGTCACACAATAACACGTACACATTGTTCGCCTTTTCCATGATGCTGTAGTCGATGGAACTGTTCGGACATGTACTAAACTTTGGTATGTCACATTCCACTTGCGGACACACATCCGCCATCATTTCATGAAACGCTTTCAGGATGGTATTGACATGCCATACAAAGATGCCCGAGTTCCAGTAAAATTCATTGCTCTGTACGAACACTTCCGCAAATTCCCGCAGCGGTTTTTCGACGAACGTTTTGACTTTATAGAAGTCTTCTTCCTTATCTTCTTCAGAAATCTGGATGTAGCCGTAACCCGTTTCCGGATAGCTGGGTTTGATGCCCAATGTCAGAAGCTTGTCCGTGCGGGAAGCAAATTCCAGTGATTTCAGGATATCCCGTTTGAACTCATCCATTTTGAGAATCAGGTGGTCGGACGGGGCGACGACGATACTTGCGTCGGGGTTGATTTTCTGGATGACATACGAAGCGTATGCGATGGCAGGAGCCGTATTTCGGTGTTCTTCCTCTACGATGAGCTGCGATTCCTTGAAGTCGGGGAGCGAGTTCAGCACCAGTTCCCTGTAATGCTGGTTGGTAGTGATGAAAATATTCTCCGCAGGAAGTATTTGCTTGTATCTTTCGTAAGTCTGTTGCAAGAGCGTCTGCCCAGTTCCAAAGAAGTCGAGGAATTGTTTGGGTAAGGCTTTGCGGCTATATGGCCAGAACCGACGCCCGGTTCCTCCGGCCATGATGATGCAATAAAAATTCTTACTGTCCATGGTAGATGCTAGCGTTAAAGTTTGATGCTAAGATAAAGTTTATTTTGCAAGAAACGTCAGAAAAGGATTCTAAATAGTGTTAGAAAACTTTTTTTCGTTTTTTTCGGTGGGAATCCTTGCAATATCGGAAAAGATGTGTACCTTTGCACTCGCAATCGAAAATTATGCCCAGATGGCGGAATCGGTAGACGCGCTGGTCTCAAACACCAGTGGAGTAACATCCATCCCGGTTCGACCCCGGGTCTGGGTACCACAAGAAGCTAAGCAACTGAGAAATCAATGCTTAGCTTCTTTTATTTTATCGAAACTTTCCCTTCATTTTCCCCACAAGTACAAAAATACGGTAGTAAGTCATTGTTTTCTTTGGCTACGCAATACAAATATACTACCTTTGAAAAGATATAAATCCTATTAAATAAGAGTCCATGGAACAAGATGTTTGGCAAGAGATTGAACAGTTATACCAAAAGTTTCGGCAACTTGGTATCAGTGAAGCGGTGGACTATGAGAAGTACTACCTCTATTCTCTTATTGCCCATTCTACAGCGATTGAGGGTTCAACACTTACTGAAGCAGAGGCACAAATGCTTTTTGATGAGGGGCTGACTGCCAAAGGAAAGCCGCTGGTATATCACTTGATGAATGAGGACTTAAAGAAGGCATACGAACTAGCCAAAGAGGAGGCCAAGCGTAAAGAACCAATCACCTCGCCATTTTTGCAAAGATTGAATGCAACGCTGATGCGTACTACAGGCAGCATACACAATGTGATGGGGGGCTCCTTTGATTCTTCCAAAGGAGAATTTCGTTTGTGCGGTGTTACGGCTGGTGTGGGTGGCCGTTCTTATATGAGTTATCAGAAAGTTCCTGCCAAAGTAGATGAACTTTGCGCTTTATTACAGGAAAAGCAAAAGACAGTGGGAACATTCCAGGAACAATACGAACTAAGTTTCAATGCTCATCTTAACTTGGTGACTATTCATCCGTGGGTAGATGGTAACGGAAGAACTGCTCGCTTGCTGATGAATTATATTCAGTTCTGCTACAACCTATTTCCGACCAAGATATTCAAGGAAGACAGGGAAGAGTATATTTCTGCTTTACAGCAATCACAGGAAGAAGAAACAAATCAGCCTTTCTTGGGCTTTATGGCTGGTCAATTAAAGAAATCGCTCTCTTTGGAAATTGAGCGATTTAAGACCTCTCAAAAGAAAATTTTTAGTTTTATGTTTTAGTTGTGATCGTATTGTTTTTTAATATAAAAAGCTCCACCATTCAATAGCGAATCGTGGAACTTTTTAGGTCTAAGTCGTATTCTTATTAATATCCCGGATTTTGTGTCATTGACGGGTTAACAATTATTTCTTGTTGCGGTATTGGTAATAGCAGTCTGTATTCTTCAATTCCATATACCTCTTTTGCAAAATTGTTTCTTTTCATGAATGCGAAGTTTGTGTTGGTATAAAGCATCAACTGTAGTCTTGCATCTTTTATCTTCTCCAAAGTATTTTCACCTGTTACGCTAATATGTTTAGCTGTGATTACTTTTTGCAACTGTGATTCGGCTTCCAATGTCCTACCATTTTTATAAAGGCTTTCAGCATAAGACAAAACTACATCAGTATAAGTCATTATGGGAACTAATGGAGGGGTGCCAATCGAAATATTTCCACGTGATTGAGGTTCATTATGAGCTGCAAATATGGTTTCTTTGCTGCTTCCATTATTAAATAAATTCGTAATGGTTTCCTTGTTGTTATAATTGGAAGCATCCAGCTCATAGAAGCCATTGCTGATAACTTCTCCCAAGAGCTTTTCTGCTTGGTTGTATTCACCTTGATACATACAAATATTAGCAAGCAATATTCTTGCTACATCTTTTGACAAGAAGAAAAAATCATTGGCATCATTACTAAGCGATTCATTCTTTTTCTCTTCAAGATTATCTATGGCTTTTTCCAAATTGGCTTTTAAGTCCGAGAATATATCATGTATTGGAGTTCTGCTGATATTATATGCGTTATTTATATCAAGCACGTAATTTATATAAGGAACGTCTTTCCAAGCCACTGCCATATAGTAATAATGCATTGCGCTGAATACATTAAGATAGTCTTGATAAACACCGAGCTGTTCAGCTTCCTTTTCTTTAAATAGCATAATCATCCTATTGGCACTATAAAAATTACTCCAAATGTTTTTTACATTATCACAACTGGGGTAAACGTATTGACTTACCAAATCCGCTTCTTTATTATAGTGGTAGTATTGCTCAATAAGATTAAAATCAGAAAGTCCGCGAGCAATGGGTAATGCAAAGCCTGCGACAACCTGCTCTCCTGTCCGTCCTAATTTCGGTATTGAAGTGTTTCCATTTCCTTCTTGGATTACTTTTACTTCACCTACCACATTGCCAAGACAATCATATATGGTTACAGAAGTCGATTTATCCGCTCTTGAATTTAGTCGGGAAACTTTAATTGTCAACTTGTTTTCGTTAATGCTTTTTTCTATAGAAATACCATCATTTTCTATGTGTTCATAGATTTCATTGAAAACGTTATCTTCTGTAATGTTGTCTATTGGTCCGTCATCGTCTTTATCAACTAACGGCGTTAGATATACCGGAATGGGGGAAGATATGTTGATTGTATAGGTTCCTCCTTCATTGGGTACGTTAAGTTCCGATGTCTCCAATTTGACTTCTTGTCCATCTTGCAATGTTTCATTTCCTGCAAGTCCGTCATCATCCCAATCTATGAAGTGTCCTAATTCTTTTACTTCAATTTTTAATCCAAGGTCGTCATAGCGGTCTATGATATTTTCTCTTACAGAAGAAAGTTGATTGCTCAATGACTTTTTGTCTTCACTGATTTGTTGTAATGTGCTGCTTCCAAACTTTCCATTTTCGCCAAATTCCCTGCATAATTTTGCCAAATATTCTGTCAGGGCAGCTTCGCTTCTATCTACAAGTAGCAGAGAAGATATGGCAATCAAAGCAGCAGACTCATCTGTTCCTCCAGCAATGGAAAATGTGGACGCATCTTTTTCTGCATATTTTTGAAGTCCGAAAGCGGTAAACAATTCTTTTTGTGCTTGCTTATTGGCTTCTCCGAATTTTACCCCTTCCGCAATGAGTTTCTGTATTCTTTGATACTTCAAATGTGTAAGCAGGTTTACGTTTACTGTAGTTTCATCAGATAAATCTACCAAGGCACGAAGATTTAATGTGCCTGATGATAACTCACCTTCTACCTCGTTAAAGAAATAACCATTAGCCGTTAATTCCGCATAGGGTGCTTCAAACAACTTGGAGCCAAAAGAAAAATTGCCTAAATCGTCTTGAATGGTAGCTGAATACAAGCTTCCAAGTACTTGTAAATTTCCGTCCATCGGTTGAATGGTAATAGTAGAACCGCTGACAAATGGACCTTTTTCTACTTTGCCTAATACATTATACGTCTTAGGCTCGAAATCATTTCCCATGCCGCTGTCATCGCTACAAGATGAGAGTGAAAATGCGATTGCGGCAAATAAATGGATGCATTGCTTAATGTTCATATGAACTATGTTTATTGGTTAATTGTCATTCCTAACGCACGAAGCGTGAACCACAAATCGTTCACCTGTGTCGGAGGTCCTAGGAAAACCCATACAAACAGATATAACAATAGCAGCCCACGCTATAGCGTGAGAACCACTATGCCATCATCGTTTGTATGTCTTAAGAAATTTCCTAGGTTTCCGACACCACGACTAGCATAACGCTTCTTCTAATTCTAACATGTCTTGGAAAGAGTTTCCTCAATCCATTGGCAAAGATACACAATTTAATTGATAATCGGGAATATAGAGTCGCAAACTATCAAGTTACATCTTAATTCCTCTACTTTTCTTTTCTTCCTGTTGCGGCACTCTTGTTCCATATCTAAGCCTGTGCCATTGTTCCCTGAACCAGTCGGCAATCGGCTTTCTGTTTATTGTCAGGTTCAGTCTGCTTTCATCGTCAGGGTCATTTTCTACCCTTAAAATATCATCTTTTATATCAAAGTTCCGCCTATGCTGATCCGAATAGATTTTACCACTACATTTTAAGGCTTCTTTCTTGACCAAAAGACTTTCGGTCATTTCTTTAGAGAATCCCAGCATGGCACAGAACTTTTCCATGCGTAGCATTTCCCTGAACATCGGGAACCACCTGAAAGCCTTGTCTATGATTCTGGCAAGTCGTGACAGTTCCTTTTCCTTCATGTCAAGTTCCTGTCTGTGCATTTCCTTGAGATTATGGATTTGCGTATCATGCTGTTTCTGCATCTGCTATATCTGGCTCTGTAATTTTTCAATTTTGGTGTTCCGTTTTGAAACTTCGTCTTGCAGTTTTTCGTTGGCATGTTCCAGTTCTTTCAGTTTCCCGCTTCCGAAAAGAGAAACAACTCCGCTTGTTATGGCTGTCGCTGCCGTGGTGGCTGTCTTCTTTAGCTTGTCAGTGCGTATTTCTGATTTCACCTGTTTCAGTTCCTGCTCGGCAAGATTTATCTGTTCTTCTTTGTGCCGTTTGGCAGCATCCATGCGTTGCAGTTCGGCTTTCTGCTTCTCAATGATAAAATCGTTCCGTTCCAGATGCTCCTTACCCGTGACAGCCTTTGACTGACCACGTTCCATCAGTAGGATGTCGGATGCAAGGGTCTGCATCTGCATCATGTCATCGTCATTGAGCTTTCGGCTCTTTCCGGTTTCGTGGTTCATCCAGTCGAAAACGATATGGGCATGATAGTTCGGCTTGAGCCATCTGTCCCCGACCTGAAAACTTTCTGTCATAATATGTCCGCAAATCCGGACTGCCGAAGTCTGGATTTATCCACAGCTCGTTATCGGCGGAACGTTCAGGAACCACATAGATTTTGGACTCTCCGATGTGGCGTATGTACTCGGTAGCCCTCCTGTTGTGAGCCTAGTTCGATGCGATGATGCAGGACTTGATTTTTCAAAGAAGATTCCATACATTTGCAGAAATGGGCAGCGTGAAACCTGTTTTGTGGTAATGTTTCAAAAAGTAGTTTATGGATATATCTGATACTCATACTGAAGGTCTTGGCCAGTCTATGCTTCCGTTTGTCATGCGTGATTTGGTAGATATGGTAATGAAGAAAAAATCATTGCCATTTGAAGATGCCTTGTATTACATATATACAAGTAGTTTGTATAAATCTTTGCTCGATGAGCGTACAAAATTATGGTATTCAGGTACCTTGCTGTTATATGAAATGCTGGAAAAGGAGAAGGCCAAGCGGAAGAAAATGCAGAACAATGATACCCGAATCTTACTTTTCAAACTGTTTTGTTTGGAGAATTATAGAAAAGTGCAGCATTTAAGTGGAGAAGAAACTTTGTTACGTTTTTCCAATTATCAGGTTTTCGAGTTTCTGACTGACAATTTCGAGATGCTTCATACTCAAGACGTTGATTATATTATAGATACTATAACTACTTATATCAATAAAAAGAAATGAAACTATATCACAGTTCTACGGTTATTGTAAAGCACCCGAGTGTGCAGAAGGGACGTAAAGCTACGGATTTTGGGAAAGGATTCTATACGACGACCAATTTGGAACAGGCTCAAAAGTGGGCTCTATTGAAAAAGAATAGAGAACAGAGTGAGAAAGCTGTAGTTTCTGTATATGAAGTGCCTGACAATATTTTTGATAGAGAATTTTCTGTTCTCCGGTTTACAGGAGCCACGAAAGAATGGCTGGAATTTGTGGTCAATAACCGACGAGGGAAAGACGTGGAAAAATATGACCTGGTGATGGGCCCTGTAGCTAATGATCAGTTATATGCTACAATCCGGCTCTATGAACAAGGGGTGATTACAGCCGATGCTGCTATTGAGATGCTGAAAACCCATAAATTGTTCAACCAACTTTCTTTTCATACGGAGCGTGTCGCTTCATTGTTACAATTTGTGGAATCAATGGAAGCGTAACCTCTTGAAGTCTCTATTTTAGTTTGTAATCGTTGGATGAGGGGAAAACTTATCGGTTGTATTCTTTGGCTGTCTTTCATATAGGTACTTTGTATGTTTTTCACTTACAAATTTACGGTAATTCAATGAAGTGGCAAATTTCCCATACAAATACCTGTGAAGACATTTTTTTATACGTCTTCTTCATAAATCCTTTTCAGTGCCTCCGTCACTTGGGTTGTGGAAATCAGGCTGGTATTGAACGTGGCATGATAATTCCGTGAGTCACCCCATTGCCGGCCGGTGTAATGGAAATAGTGTTCTTTCCGGGACTTGTCCACTTGGGTAATCTTGCCTGGTGCCTGTGCGGCGGAAATGCCATATTCAGAAATGACGCGTTCCGTCTTGGACTTCATGTCGCCGAACAAGAAAATATGGAGGGTGTGCGGGCGGTCTTTCAGGATATAGTCGGCGCATCGTCCGACGATGACACACGGTTTCTCTGCTGCCAGACGGCGGATGACCCGGCTTTGTGCCACGAACAAGGCGTCGTCGTACGACAGACTCTTGTCCAGCGGAGCCTCATAGTCCTGCATGATCATCTGGTAGAGCAGGGCACTGGGCATCTTCTGTTCGTTCTGTGAAATGAATTCTTCACTGAAACCACTTTCCTTGGCTACGAGGGTAATCAGTTCCTTGTCGTAGAAGGTGATGCCTAGCTCTTTGGCCAGTGCTTTACCGATTTGATGACCGCCGCTGCCGTATTCGCGGGAAATGGTAATGACCGGCGGATAGTGTGCTGGTGCGG
>CABIXF010000018.1:22017-70068 GCA_902362595.1 Bacteroidaceae bacterium
GTTTTTCTTGAAGCGTAGGGTGGCAAATTGTATGGTATATTCGGCGCTGATCATCGTCACATCGGCTATGACTTCCAGGCAGATTCCGAGAGCCAGTACCACGCAACCGATAACCAGCGAGATGATTTTCATATAATAGGCTTCCGGGGAGAATCCGGCAGTCATCCACATGCCGAGGTCGGTAAAGACAGACAATACGAAGGCCACCGGAAACTGCATGAGGAGTTCCATTTTCCGCTCCATGATGCCTCTTCTGCCCAGCAACAGCAGTTGCATGCCTATCAGTACGAGGGTGAACAGGAAAAAGTACGTACCCAGGCTGACGGGGGTGTGAAGACTGGCTACGTAGGGCACACTCGTGATAGGGGAGGTACCCAGATTTGAACGGGTGATGAGGCTGATACCACATGCGATGATAAAGAGTGAGATACCGAATACCAGGTATCGCCGAAAGAGTTCGGCTTTGTGCTTTTTACGACTTTCTTCCATTAAATGTGACTGTTTTATTTGACGCCGCAAAGATGTTTCATTATTTTTGTTCCTAAATTACATATCAAGACATAAATCATGCAATTTACGCCAGACGACTTAGTGACCGAGGAGCGGATTTCTTCAATTGATGCCATGTCGGTCGAGGAAGTGTTCACCAAGGTGACCGGGAGGGAAGAAGTGAACCTGCACCCTCATTGCCACGACCGCCATCAGATAATTTATATCCTTTCGGGGACACTTCATGTGGAAGTGGGAGGGGGCAGCTATTTTGTGACCGACCGTCACCTGGTGTGGATACCCGGAGGAACCTTGCACCGTCTTTCCAGTAACAACCGGCAGATAACCCTGCTGACCAGTTATGTTTGTCTGGAGCATTCCCATGAAGAAGAATTTGCCATTGACCGTACCGATGAACTGATAGCCCGCAACCTGAAGTTCATCAGTACTTTTCACAGCTTGTCCAAGTGGGCTGAACCGGAAATCTTTTCGTTTGCCAGAAGCTTTTTTCAGGTGCTGCCCCGTATCTGTCAGAAAGCCACGTTTCCCACCCAGCCGTTTATTCTGGCAAAGGATAGTCGTCTGTTGCCCGTATTGGAATATATGAAGACAAATCTGCATCAGGACCTGACCCTTGAGCAGGTGGCTTCCCATTTTGGATTCTCGGTACGCAGTCTGACCCGGTTGTTCACCAGTTCGGGCATCCGTTTCGTACACTATCTCAACTACCAGCGTGTGGTGCGTGCCATCGAGATTCTGACCGATAACGTCCTGAACATCGAGCAGACGGCTTACAAAGTGGGATTTAACTCGCCTAACAGCTTCAGCAGGGTGTTCAAGCAGATTACCGGAGAGGCACCTTCGGCTTATTTGCGCAGGCAATAGTGTCTCAGCAGTTTTTTCGTATCCTTTTGCAGATAAGCAAAATTCCTCCTACCTTTGACTCTGGTAATTTATAAACTGAAATCCTATGAAAACAGAATACGAAAAAATGCGCAGTCAGGAACTCTATTATTTTTCCGACCCTGAAATACACGCCAGTTTGATGCATGCCAAGAAAGTCTGTGCACGATTGCAGACGATGACCATTTATGACGATGATTACCGCCAGGTGATGGAAGACCTTATTCCAGGTATCCCGAAAAACACCACTATCTGTCCCCCGTTCCATTGTGACCACGGCAACGGCATAATCCTGGGTGAGAATGTATTCATGAACTACGACTGCATCATGCTCGACGGAGCTTATATCCGCATTGGGAAGAATACGCTGATAGGTCCTCATTGCCAGTTCTACACGCCCCAGCATCCCATGGACCATGTGGAACGCCGTGAGGAGAAGGAAACGTCTTATCCCATTACGGTGGGCGAGGACTGCTGGCTGGGTGGCAATGTGGTGGTATGTCCGGGGGTGACCATCGGCAACCGCTGTATCATTGCGGCGGGCAGTGTGGTAACCCGTGACATTCCCGACGATTCCCTGGCAGCAGGTGTGCCGGCAGTGGTGAAAAAAAGCCTGAAAAAATAATTTGCTTTCTACGGTACATAAATAAAAAGCTCCCCGAAGCATACTCTTTTTTGTCCTGATAAATTCTCTGTACCACACTGTGGCTTTTATATCCCACACTGTGAAATATGTATCCCACAGTGTGGTTTTTGTATCCCACACTGTGGGACAGAGAAAATGCAGGTAGTGAGAGACTTTTTTCATAGACGAGTTTTCCTTTTTATGGGAGAGAATTTAGTGTTTTTTAGGACAAGGTTGGGTGAAAAAACTTAACTTTGTGCGAAACAAACCTTTAGACTATGAATGTAAGACTCTTCTTGATGGTGGGCTGTGTGGCAGGAATGTGTGCTGCTTGTACCCATAAAGGAGCTGGATCCAATACTGATAATCAGATTGTTGTGCATACGCTTATCTTGGAGGCAGACAGTCTGATGCGGAGCGATTCCTTGTTCTGGAATACGCCGGTCGACAGAGCACATCCGCGTGTTTGCATTCAGGATGCCTTGATTCGGGAAAAATTGGACAGCGCCATTTCGTTGCGTCCCGACAAGCAGACTTACCTTTTGAAATATACTTATTTACTCCGTAGCTGGCGTCTGCCGGAGGTGTTGTCGTTGCTTCGAGAGATGGACGCCTGCATGCGCGATTCCATGTCGGCAGATTTGCTGAGTCTGAAAGCGGTGTTGGAGGATTATCAAGGAGATTCGGTTGTAGCCCGAAAAGATTTTCTGCGGGCGGATTCAGCCTATGGAGTCAAAGTGCAGGAAGTGGCCCAAGATTCTTTAATGTACGGGTTTGTCCGCTTGGAAAAGGCGTTGAATTTTTCGCTGATGAAGAACGATTTTCGTGTACTCCAGGAGGAAATCACGTTTTATGAACGGGTGAATGGCAAGGCTGTCCACGGAATGGAGCAGTGGAAGAATCTGACAGATAAAAGAGCATATTATCGGCAGGTGTTCGGTCAACCGGAATAAGCAGGATAAGTAATGGAAATCACGGAACGGATTATCATAGAACAACTGAAACGAGGCAATGAGGAGGCTTATAAGCACCTCTATCGTCATCATTATGCACTGTTGTGTCACGTGGCCCGTGAGTATGTAGGCGATGATTTTCTGGCTGAGACACTGGTAGGCGATGTCATTTTCCATTTGTGGGAAGTGCGTGCGGAACTCGATATTCAGGTTTCGCTACGGAGTTATCTGGTGCGTGCCGTACGGAATCACTGCATGGATTATCTGGGCTCCAAGAAAGAACGGACGGAAGTGGCTTTTTCTGCCATTCCGGAAGAAGGGGAAATGCGTTACTTGCTGTCGGACGATTACCCGTTGGGTAGTCTGCTGGAGCATGAGCTGGAGGAAAAAATTTATCAGGCCATTCATCATTTACCGGAGATCTGCCGGAAAGTTTTCGTGAAAAGTCGTTTCGAGGGGAAAAAATACGAAGAGATTGCCACGGAACTGAATATCTCTGTTAATACGGTGAAGTACCACATAAAGAGTGCGTTGGCCTCGCTGCATGCCGAACTGGGGAAATACCTGCTGGCTCTTCTGCTGTTTTTTTCACCTTCAAATAAAAAAACAATATTTCTTGCCTACCCGCGTAGGCAAAATTTTCGTCTCACTTATAGAAACCCTGAAAATGGAAGAAAGAAATTCACATATCGACGAACTGATTGCGGTGTTTTTGAGCAGAGGATTAGACAAGGAAGCGCGCGAGGAACTGGAGGCATGGATCTCTGCTTCCGAAGACAACCGCCGTTATTTCATGCAGCAGCAGGAAATTTGGTTTTCCGCTGTGCAGGAAGAAGAACGTATGCGATATGACGCCGACCAGGCTTTCGAGGCTTTCCGCCAACGGGTGGCCGAACATCGGACTCCGAAACAGCCGAAGAGGGTTATCGGATGGAAGTCTGTGTTCAAATATGCGGCAGCGGTGTTGGTGGTAGGGCTTGTCTCTTTCTTCTCTTATCAGAAGGGAGAAAGTAACCTGAAAGAGGCCTTGACTCAGGTAGAGGTGGAAGCTCCTTTGGGAGCACAGACCCGTCTTCGTTTGCCCGATGGTACGCTGGTGGTGCTGAATGCCGGTTCGCGTTTGGTATATCCGCAGGATTTCGGAGTAGATAATAGGGAAGTGGAACTGAGTGGAGAAGGCTATTTTGAGGTAGCTCGCAACGAAAAGCTTCCTTTTCATGTGCAAACGCCTTCCTTGTCGGTCCGAGTACTGGGTACCAAGTTTAATTTTCGTGACTATCCGAATGATGAGGAAGCGGTGATTGCTTTGTTGGAAGGAAAAGTGGCGTTGGGAAACCGTCTTCGCGAAGAGGCCGAGATTATTCTGCTTCCGGATGAGCAGGTGACACTGGATAAGGAAGAGGGGCATATGAAAAAGAAATCTACAAAGGTGAAGAATAGCTTGGAATGGACTTCCGGTAGATTATTTTTTGATGAAATGCCTTTACCAGAAGTGGCTAAGATTTTGGAACGGAGTTATGGCGTGCATATCACCTTTGCTACGGACTCATTGCGTGATCTCCGTTTCTATGGGAGTTTTAGCCGTAGTGAACAAGATATTAAAGATATATTGCAGGCTTTGGTAAAAACTGGAAAAGTACGTTATACGCAAACTGAAAAAGAAATAACCTTATATTAACCGATTGTTAAACACATTAAAAACCTTAAATGTTATGCAAAAAGTAGATTCTTAATTTAACATTTGAAGAAAGGATATAAAACCGGAAGAAAGGGAAGTTCTTCCGGCATACCTTAGTCCTTTCTAACCTGCTAGTTGTAAGATGTATTTCTAAGGAATGTGGCAAAAGTAATAAAACATTCCTTGTAAACATCTTTTATTAGAAGTTTTTAATCTTAAAATCTTAAGCTTATGAATTACAGGAAAAAAGCCATGTTAATGGCCGGAGCTTTGCTATGCCTTAATTTGAGTATATACTCTCAGAGTGTATCGTTAAAGATGAACAATGTTCCAGTAAAAAAAGCAATAGCTGAATTACAAACCAAGAGTGGGTATTCTTTTGTATATATAGCCGGTGATTTGGATACTGACTGTATGGTTTCTGTTAATGCAAATGAATTGAAAGATGCTGTGAATCAGATTCTAAAGGGGCAGAATGTCTCATACGAGATTCAAGGGAAAAATATTGTTGTTAAGAAAGTGAATCAGCAGCAACCGGTTTCAGGGAAAAAGAAAAAAGTTACTGGAGTTGTGAAAGATGTAAGTGGTGAACCAATTATTGGTGCCACCGTAATAGAAAAAGGTACTACCAATGGGACAGTAACAGACTTTGATGGTAAATATACATTGGATCTTTCGGAAAATGGCATACTGTCTATTAGTTATATCGGATATAAAAGTCAGGAATTCGCATCTTCTCAAATTAAATCGGGAACGCTATCCGTTACTTTGAAAGAAGATACAGAAGTAATGGACGAGGTGGTTGTAGTGGGATTTGGTACACAGAAAAAAGTAAATTTAACAGGATCTGTGAGCGTAGTTGATGACAAGGAACTTCAAAATCGACCGGTTACCAATGCCTCTCAAGCTTTACAAGGTGTCGTTCCTGGTTTGCAGATAACTCAGTCTAGTGGTGATTTAAATAGTGCACCTAGTATAAATATACGTGGCGTTTCCACGATTGGTGAAGGGTCAAGTGGTAGTCCTTTGGTGTTGATTGATGGCATGGAGGGTGATTTGAACTCTTTAAATCCACAGGATATTGCGAGTATATCTGTTTTGAAGGATGCGGCAGCTTCTTCTATTTATGGTTCACGTGCTCCTTTTGGTGTGATACTGGTGACTACTAAGTCTGGTTCTACTGGAGGTAAAACACGATTTAATTATAATAATAGTTTTAGATGGGCAACTCCTATCCGAATGACTCATTCAATGAATTCTGTAGATTTTGGAAGCTGGGTGAATGATGCCAACACTAATGGGGGAGGTGGAATTTATTTCTCTAAAGAACGTATGGATAAGATTGTAGCATTCCGCAATGCGAAACCTTATGGTCCTGGAACTCGTATTACAGAAGATGGAACAATCTTGTATGGTATTCCCGCTAAGGCTGATGGATATTGGGAAGATGGATTTGCAGAAGGTATTGACGATGTAGATTGGTTCACTGCTATTTTTAAAACTTGGACGTTTTCTCAAGAACATAATCTGAGTGTGAATGGAGGTAATGAGAAGCTGAACTATTATGTAAGTTTAAACTATTTAGGTCAGGGAGGTTTCATGAATCTTGCGGATGATGGTCTTGACAGATACAATGGAACAGCTAAAATATCTTCGAAGATTGCGGATTGGTTGCAAATGAACTATACGATGCGTTTTACTCGTGAAGATTATTTACGCCCTACAGGTCTTAACGATGCATTATATGATGCCATGGGATGGCCGGTTCTGTCATTGTATGATGCAAACGGTTATTATTATTCTACTCCTTCTCCTTCTTTGGGAATTGCAGAAGGTGGTAAGACGACTCAGCAAACGGATAATATTTATCATCAGTTAGGTTTCTTGATAGAACCCATAAAGAACTGGAAAACACATATTGATTTGAACTATAGAATTAAGAATCAGAATGAACATGTGGATAAACAGATGTTATATAATCATGATGTAAATGGAAATCCGTATGTGTATGACAAGACTTCGTATGTGAGTGAATCTAATTTGAAGGAAAATTACTTTAATGTAAATATTTATTCTGATTATACTTTCTCTGTAAATGATGTACATAATCTTCATGTAATGGTTGGTTTTCAGGCAGAGAACTTAAATCAGAAGTATTATAGTTTGTTAAGGAACGGGATTATGTTTCCTGGTAAACCAGATGTAGATTTGACTACAGGATTGGATTATGATGGAAATCCTGTTACTCCAGAAGTCAGTGGATATAGGAATTCTTGGTCAACGGCAGGATTCTTTGGTCGTTTTAACTATAATTATAATGACAAATATTTGTTTGAAGCCAATCTGAGATACGATGGTACTTCGAGATTTCAGAAAGGAAATCAATGGAAATTGTTCCCTTCTTTCTCTCTTGGTTGGAATATTGCCAGAGAAGAGTTCTTTGAACCTTTGTCTTCTGTGATTGGGACTTTAAAATTGAGAGGTTCATACGGTACGCTTGGAAACCAAAATACAACAAACTGGTATCAGACTTATCAGACAATGGTGGTGGGCTCCGCAAATGGTGAATGGATGATGAATGGCAGAAGGCCTAATACTGCAACTGTACCAGGATTAGTATCTCCGCTGTTGACATGGGAAACAATCGAATCATATAATATTGGATTGGACTGGGGATTGTTGAGTAACAGACTTACTGGAAGTTTTGAATATTATGTAAGAAACACGAAGAATATGATTGGTAATGCACCTGAATTACCAGCTATTCTGGGTACAGCTGTTCCTGTGACCAACAATACAGACTTGCGAACAAAAGGATGGGAATTTTCTATCGGATGGAATGACCTGCTTGGAAATGGCTTTAGCTATGGAGCTAAGTTTAATCTTTCGGATGCCCGTTCATTTATTACAAGATATCCGAACAACCCAACTAAGTCTATCTCTACTTACATTGAAGGACGGGAAATCAATGAAATCTGGGGATATGTAACAAAAGGATTGGCTAGAACTGATGCTCAGATGACTGAACATCTTCAGAGTTTGCCGAACGGAGGTCAGGATGCATTGGGTTCCGACTGGCGGGCTGGAGATATTATGTATGCAGATATAGATGGAGACGGAAAGATTTCTAGTGGTTCTGGAAGATTGGGAGATACGGGAGATATGAAAGTAATCGGTAACAGTACTCCGAGATTTTTGTTTGGTTTGGACTTATATGCCAGTTGGAAGGGATTTGATATTAGAATGTTTTTCCAGGGCGTTATGAAGAGAGACTTCTGGCAAGGAAGTGGTTATCTCTTTGGAGCTAACAGTCGAGGAATGTGGAGTTCTTTCGGTATTTCGGATGTGCATGATTACTTTAGAGATGAAAACACTTGGTCTGTAAAAGAAGGATACCAGACTGCCAACATTAATGCTTACCTTCCACGCCCATTGTATAACGACAAGAACTTGCAGACTCAGACAGGATATTTGCAGAATGCTGCTTATATCAGACTGAAGAACCTGCAAATCGGATATACTTTGCCTAAATCAGTAGTTTCTAAGATTGGAATTCAAGATTTGAGAATTTACTTCTCTGGAGAGAATTTGTGGACGGGAACAAGTCTGGTAAAACAGTTTGACCCAGAAACTATCTCTAGTGGTGTAGGAGGTATTGGGTATCCTTTGTCTAGAACATTATCTTGTGGTTTAAATGTTTCATTTTAATAGTATCTTATTATGAATAAAAATATAATCTTATGTTGTATTGCTGCAGCATCAACATTAATGCTTAGCTCATGTGAAGATTTCTTGGATAAGGAGCCGCTGTCTTCTGTTGTTCCAACAGAATATTACAAGGATGAGGCACAGATTCAGGCTGCTGTGAATCAGCTTTATACTGCGGTATTGCCTTCTCACACTAATTGGAGTTTTGGTATTTTTGGTTTGGATAGTGGTACGGATAATCAGGTTGGATTTGACCCGGAGATAAAATATACAAAAGGTCAGTGGAAAGTAGCACTGGAAAATGACAACTGGAATTGGGAAAATATACATAATATAAATTATTCATTGAAACAGTCACTCACTAATTATAATAATAAAGAGGTGACTGGTTCTGAGAAGAATATCCGTCAATATATTGGTGAATTGTATTTTTTAAGAGCCTATGCATATTTTACCATGTTGCAGAAATGGGGAGATTTGCCTATTATAAAAGAAGATTTGCCTTTGGATGAGGAATACCTAATCAGTATGAATAAGCGTTCTCCAAGAAACGAGGTGGCTAGGTTTATTTTAGAGGATTTGGGGTATGCGGTAGAATACATGAGTGATAATTTTGATGCTCGTAAAAATCGTATATCTCCAGATGTAGCGAAACTGTTGGAATCTAGAGTCGCTTTATTTGAAGCTTCTTGGTTGGAAAACTTTAAAGGTACAGCGTTTGTGCCGAATGGAGAAGGATGGCCTGGTAAATCGAAAGACTACAATGCAGATTATGAATATCCGTCGGGCTCGATAGACAAGGAAATTGAGTATTTCCTACAAACAGCTGTTACCAGTGCAGAAGCTGTGGCCGAGAAATATAAGAATAATCTGACTAAGAATACGGGAGAAGTTCCACAATCAGAAACGGATCCGGACAATCCTTATTTCAGTATGTTTGGAAATACTGATATGTCTACTTATCCAGATGTTCTGCTATGGCGTGAATATAGCAAAGGACTCGGGATAGTAAATAATGTGGAAGTTGGCATTCAGCATGGAAATAATGGGGTAGGATTGACTAGAAGTATGATAGAGTCTTTTGTTATGAAGGATGGAAAACCGCATTATGCCTCTCATACTGGCTTTGTTTATAATGATGAAACGTTGGCAAATATTAGAGAGAATGCTGATCCTAGATTAAAAATATTCTTGAAGGAGCCTAATCAGAAAAATTTGTTTAAGAATATGACTTCTCAGGAAACTCATGGAGTGGAAGTGGAACCTTATCCAGATATTACGAATATGAATGCGGAAAAAGGTTATAGCACTGGATATACCATTCGAAAGGGAGGTACGTTTGATAAGGATTTGTGTGGAAATGGTAATGGATATACAGGGGCTGTAGTGTTTAGAGCCACAGAAGCTTTGTTGAATTATATGGAGGCTGAGTATTTGTTGACAAAAAATCTGGCTTCAGGGAAAATCCTAGAATATTGGAATTTGGTTCGGGAAGCGGCTGGATTTAGTGATGTAGCAGCTGATCCGTATACCATGATTAATGCCACAGAAATGGATAAAGAAACTTTAGATTGGGGAGCTTATACAGCAGGCCATTTGTTGCAAGATAGAAATTTGTATAATATTCGTCGCGAACGTCGTTGTGAGTTAATGGCCGAAGGATTACGTTGGATGGATTTGATACGTTGGAGATCAATGGATCAGATGATAAGCAAACCTTATCATGTGGAAGGTTTTCATTTGTGGAACACTCCAATGCAGAGCTGGTATGCTGCGGAAAATTTAGTAGATGATGGTTCTTCTTCAGCTACAGTTTCAAATGTGAGTCTTAGTGAATATTTGAGACCTTTTGAAAAGAATATGACGTCTGGTAACTTATATCGTGATGGTTTCGTTTGGTTTATGGCTCATTATCTTGAACCTCTTCCAATAAAACAATTCCAGTTGACTTCTTCAGATCGAGTTACTGTTGAACAGTCTACTTTGTACCAAAATCCGTATTGGCCGTTGAAGGCAGATTCTCCAGCAGAACAGTAAGACTGGCAGAATTGTCTTAAAAGAACGTAAGGATAGGGCCGATTAGCATTGTAAGCTGGTCGGCCTTTTATTTCTTAGAAGTTGAGATTTTTTTGATAAGTATCGATTTCCTCCTATAATCCCACATTTTCATCCTATCTTATTTCGAGGTTTTCTATCTACATTTGTTTTTGTAAATCGAATCACGGGAT
This sequence comes from Bacteroidaceae bacterium, assembly GCA_902362595.1. Taxonomy (GTDB): domain Bacteria; phylum Bacteroidota; class Bacteroidia; order Bacteroidales; family Bacteroidaceae; genus Phocaeicola; species Phocaeicola fibrisolvens. Next base: position 32,602 of record CABIXF010000018.1, read on the forward strand.
TATCCGAAAAAAACGAATCGTAAATTCTTAGAAAACAAAAAAATAGGCATGAATCAATTTGTATTATTAAGCTGTTTGTGGCTGGGAGCCTGTGCAACGGCTTTTTCTCAGCAGACCAGTGGGGTGAACTATCAGTTGGAACCCATGCCGTCGGTGCGTAAGCCACTGCCGGAGAACTCTGTTCCGATGGGGGACAGCCAGACATTTGAGGAAGTAAAACTGAATTTACCAATTACCGCCGGGCCGTATGAACCCACGTGGGCATCGATAGAGTCCAACTATCCGGGTACACCCGAATGGTTGCGGGATTCCAAGTTCGGAATATGGATTCATTTCGGACCGCAGTCGGCTGGAGAGAGTGGCGACTGGTATGCCCGCAAAATGTATGTGGAAGGAACGCCGGCTTACGAGAACCATCTGAAAAACTATGGGCATCCTTCGGAAGTGGGCTACAAGGAGGTGCTACGCGACTGGAACCCGAAGAAGTTCAATCCCAAAGAATTAGTGGATATTTACAAGGATGCCGGCGCACGGTTTTTGATTATTCAGGGAGTACACCATGACCAGTTTGACTTATGGAACTCCAAATATCAGGCTTGGAATGCTACCCGCCTGGGACCGAAACGGGACTTGATTGGTGAGTGGGAGAAAGCGGCAAGAGAAGCGGGTATCCGTTTCGGACTCACTTTCCATCATGAATACTCCTGGTGGTGGTGGCAGACGGCTTTCCAGTGTGACACGAAGGGTGAAAAGAAGGGAGTGCCTTACGATGGGAACCTGACCTTGGCTGACGGAAAAGGAAAATGGTGGGAAGGACTGGACCCCAGATATCTTTACGGCATCAATCTGAGAGAGTATGAAACGGTGGCTGAGGCAGCCAATTCCCGTTGGTCTCCTCCCAAGGCAGGTATTTTTAGCGGGCATCTGGCGTATGCGGAATGGTATGCGAAATGGTGGGCCTTGCGCATGATGGATGCCGTGGATAAATATAACCCGGATTTCATTTATACCGATGGTACGGACCAGCAGCCTTTCAGTGGTTCCGGTACGGGTACGGGGTATAAGTGTGATGCCATGCAGCGGGTGATTGCGGATTTCTATAACAAAACTTTGGCTCGTCGTGGAAAGGTGGATGTGTTCAGCATCGTGAAGTTCCGCAAGCAGACGAACGGTACGGTGAATACGTGTGAATCAGGAATTCCTGAGAATATCAAGACCGACCAGGCTTGGATTGCAGAAACCCCGGTAGGCGACTGGTTCTATGGCCCGAATTTCGTGTACAGTTCGGATGCGATGATACGTTACCTGTTGGAGATTGTGGCACGTGACGGCTCGGTAGGGGTATCTATTCCGTTGCGTCCCGACGGCTCATTGGATGAAGGCTGCGTGAAGATGCTGAAAGAGGTCGGCCAATGGATACGGGTGAACGGACAAGGTATTTACGGCAGTTCAGCCTGGCGTGTATTGGGTGAAGGAAAAGACGGTAAGCTGAATGTGTTGCCGGGTGGATTCATCGGGGGCAGTCAGGCTAATCATATCTTCTATTCTACGGATTTCCGTTTTACGGTAGGAAAAGACAAGGCCTTGTATGCCTGGTGCATGACGGTGCCGAAACCGGGAGAGACTTTGAAGATTGTGTCTTTGGGTACGAACTCCACAGTGGAAAAGAAGCAGGTGACTTCGGTGGAACTGTTGGGTATGGAAGGTGATAAAATAGAATGGAAACAGGAGGCAGACGGATTGCGTATTGTGTATCCGGAGTCTGCTTCTTTGAAGACGGCTGTCGGATTCCGGGTTGTATGTGAATGAAGATAGCGGTTAATAAAAGGCATGAAACAAAAAATGCGGGATGTGAGCGTCCCGCATTTTTTGTGATATATAGTCTGATAAGTTTACAACTTATACCCCCACTGCTCCAAGGCGAACGACCAGTTCTTTTCAACCAGTTCAACGGTTTCGGGCTTGTATTGGTATTTGTTTTTCTTGTACCCTTTCTTCTTGTTGACGTATGCTTCGATGTCGGCACGGGCTTCGTCAAAGCCGGGAATTTGCAGCTTTTGGTAAATCTCTTGCGTCATATCGAAGGCGTTCTTTTCGTAATCCTCGAAACGGACTTCCACCAGATTGCCTTCCGGAATGAACTTCTTGTCGGCCTCGTATTTGTGATACAGCTTGGCGTAGACAGAAAGGATGTTGGCCTGTAGTTCTTCGTTGCTGATGTCCTGCAGTTTCAGTGGCTGGATGGTGTTGGTAAAGAAGCTGCGGGTCGATTCGAATACCGTGTACGGGTTACGCATCAGGTAGATGAACTTGGCGTTCGGGAACATCTTCACCAGCTCTTTCACGCGTCCGGTGTGTGGTGGGTTCTTGCTGAGGAACTGTGTGCCGTGGGTGTTCCACAAGGAAATCTTGATCAGTTTGGTGAAGGTTTCCTCAAACACTTTCAGTTCGGCATCGCTGATGTCATCGAACAACAGGTACTTGTCGGCATATTCCTGCATGTATTTCGGCAGGAACCAGAAGTTGTAGTATGTGTAGGGCATCATGTTGGCCAAGGCAAACTCTTCTTCCTGCGGCAGGTCGACGGCCAGCTCCATGTTGTCGGTCGGACGCTTGTCCGGCATCAGCCAGCTCATGTTCTTCTTGAAGAAGGGCTGTCCCCACATCATCAGGTGCGGAAACACCGTCTGATAGGTGGTGTTGTAGCCAAAATGCTTGTCGCAGGAGAACACGTTGTGCATGAAGGTGGTTCCGCTGCGCCAATGTCCGAGGACGAACACAGGGTCGTGTTCCAGGGGCTTGTCGGCCAGCAGTTTTTCATACCGTTTGTCCTGTAAAGGAGCCAGTGTGGATAACAGACGGCAGACGGCCTTGGTCAGGCGGTATTTGCCTTTGTATGCCGGATCGATGGTACGTCCGGCAGTAATCTGGTTGAAAGTCTTCCAGTCGGCTCCCACAAGGGTATTGATGGGGAGTTTGTTAAATTCAAGTAGTCCCATTTCTTTAATTGATAATTGGCAACTGAGAAACTCAGCTTGTCGATTTTAACTTTTAATTTTTAACTATTAATTCAATGGCGATACCCTGACGTTCCAGTTCCTTTACGGCACGTTCGATGGCTTCGTAGTGTTCCGGACCGATGCCCAGTTTCGGCAGGTTGAGGACAGGCAGTTCCATCTGGTTGTGCATGTCTTTGTCGGCCACCTGGTTGATAATCATTCCCACGGCACTGGTGTTGTTGGTAATCGGGTCAATCAGGATGAAGGCACCCGTAGCTTTGTTCTTGGTATAAGGGTCGAAGAACAGTTCCTTGGAAGAAGTCAGTACCACATGGGCAATCTGGTTGAGCTGCATGGGCACATCTTCCTTGGTCAGACGTCCGTTTTCCACAGACAGGTGTTCCATGGTGTTGATGTCTACCTTATACTTGATGCTGTCTACGCGGGTACGGCTGGTGTTAGTGGTCTGTTTCAGGAAGAAAGATTTCTCCATGTCCATCTTTTCTTCGTCCATCCATACCAGCATGGCTTCGAAGTTGCGTCCGATCATTGGCATGTTGTCGGGGTGTACCAGCATTTCACCACGGGATACGTCGATTTCGTCTTCCAGGGTCAGGGTGACAGACATCGGCGGGAAGGCATAGTCGAGTTCTCCGTCGTAGGTCACGATGCTCTTGATGTGCGAACGCTTGCCGGAAGGAAGGGCTACTACCTCATCACCTTTGTGTACCACGCCGGAAGCTACCTTTCCGCAGAAACCACGGAAGTCGAGATTCGGACGGAGTACGTACTGCACCGGATAGCGGAAGTCTTTCAGGTTGTGGTCGTTGCCGATGTGGACGGTTTCCAGGAATTCCAGCAGAGCCGGTCCTTCATACCACGGCGTACGGTCGGATTTTTCTACCACGTTGTCGCCTTCCAAGGCTGACAGCGGAATGCACTGTACGTCGGGGATACCCAGCGGAGTGATGAAGGCCATGTAGTCGGCTACAATCTTGTCGAACACTTCCTTCGAATAGTCTACCAGGTCCATCTTGTTGACGGCCAGTACTACGTGCTTGATACCCAGCAAGGATACCAGATAGGTATGACGGCGGGTCTGGGTGATGACGCCGGTACGGGCATCTACCAGGATGACGGCCAGGTTGGCAGTCGAACCGCCGGTAATCATGTTGCGGGTATATTGTTCGTGTCCCGGAGTGTCGGCAATGATGAACTTACGGTTGTTGGTCGAGAAATAACGGTAAGCCACGTCGATGGTGATACCTTGTTCACGTTCGGCTTTCAGTCCGTCGAGCAGCAGGGCATAGTCGATGTGTTCACCGGCGTTACCCATACGCTTGCTGTCGCGTTCCAGGGCATCAAGCTGGTCTTCATACAATTTCTTACTGTCGAACAACAGACGTCCGATGAGGGTGGACTTTCCGTCGTCGACTGAACCTGCGGTCAGGAAACGGAGCAGGTCCTTTTGTTCGTCTTTTTTCAGGAATTCCTCGATAGACATCTTGCCTCTGGCTTCTCCTTCCATCGGGTTGCCTGATTTGCTTTTATCTAAATGTTCCATGTCGTTACGTAATTAAAAATATCCTTCACGTTTCTTTTGTTCCATACTGGCTTCCTGGTCGAAGTCGATGACACGGGTCGTGCGTTCACTTTTGGTGGTGGTCATCATTTCCTCCACAATCTTTTCGATGGTGTCGGCTTCGCTTTCAATGGCGCCTGTCAGCGGCCAGCATCCCAGGGTGCGGAAACGGATTTTCTTCATTTCAATCTTGTCGCGGTATTTTTCCGGCAGGCGGTCGTCATCGGGCATAATCAGCTGTCCGTCGATGTTGACCACCGGACGTACCTTGGCGAAATACAGCGGTACGATGGGGATATTTTCCAGACGGATGTACTGCCAGATGTCCAGTTCGGTCCAGTTGCTCAACGGGAACACACGGATGCTTTCTCCTTTGCGGATGCGGGCATTGTAGATGTCCCAAAGTTCCGGACGCTGGTTCTTGGGGTCCCACTGGTGGAACTCGTTACGGAAAGAGAAGATACGTTCCTTGGCACGTGATTTCTCTTCGTCGCGGCGTGCGCCTCCGAAGGCTGCGTCGAACTTGTATTTGTCGAGGGCGTGCAGCAGGGCCTGTGTTTTCATCAGGTCGGTGTGTACCTTACTTCCGTGAGTGAAGGGGCCTACGCCTGCGCGGAAGGCTTCCATATTGCTTTCCACAATCAGGTTCCAGCCGTATTTTTTAGCGTATTCATCGCGGAACTGAATCATTTCCTTGAATTTCCATTTGGAATCGATGTGCATCAGTGGAAAAGGTACTTTTCCCGGAGCGAAGGCTTTTTCTGCCAGACGGACCATGACGGATGAGTCTTTTCCGATGCTGTAGAGCATCACCGGATTCTCAAATTCGGCAGCCACCTCACGGATGATGTGAATGGACTCGGCTTCGAGTTCTTTTAAGTGGCTCAATTTGTATTCTTCTTGCATGGCTATATAATGTTTATTTTTTAGTGACTTTGGGAAGAATCAGGTCGAGCAGCTGGTCGACAGATTCTTTAAGGGATAATTTCGATGTGTCGAGCGAAAGAGCCGGATGAGCCGGAGCTTCGAACGGAGCAGAGATACCGGTGAAGTTCTTGATTTCTCCACGGCGTGCCTTGGCGTACAAGCCTTTTACGTCACGACGTTCGCATTCTTCTAACGGCGTGCTGACGTAGATTTCTAAGAAATCTTCTTTTCCGATAATTCCGGCAGCCATTTCACGTATTTCATTGTTGGGACTGATGAAAGCGGCCAGAGTGATGATGCCGGTATCGACAAACAGCTTACCGACTTCTGCAATGCGGCGAATGTTTTCTACACGGTCTTCTGCCGAGAATCCTAAGTTGTTGTTGATGCCGCTGCGGATGTTATCGCCATCCAGGATACGGCATAGCAGGCCGCGTTGCTGCAGTTCACGTTCCAGAGCAATGGCGATGGTACTTTTTCCGGAACCGCTCAGTCCGGTAAACCAGATCATGAGTCCGTGTTGTTTCAGCAATTCTTCTTTGTCGGCACGCCCTAACATGCGGTCGAATATCGGATAGATATGATTTGTTTCTTGGTTGTTCATATTTTAAAGCGTATTTAAATCAGTTTTAAAACGGCCATATCAGCGGGATGAGGAAAACGGAAATCAGGAACGTGATGATGTTCAGCGGCAATCCGATGCGGACGAAGTCGGTGAACTTGTAATTTCCGATACCTTGTACAATCAGGTTGGTCTGATAGCCGATGGGAGTGGAGAAGCTGGCTGAGGCTGCCATGCAGATGACCACGAAGAACGGCATAGGATTGATGCCCAGCTGGGTGGACAATGACAAGGCAATGGGGAAAGACAGTGCGGCCGCTGCATTGTTGGTAATAAGCTCTGTAAAGATATTCGTAATGATAAACAATACGGCCAGCAATACGTAGGGACTGTAATTATGTCCCAGGTTGATGATGTATCCGGCCAGCAAATCGGCCACCCCGGAATTTTCCATGGCCTTGCTGATGGCAAAAGCGCAGGCAATGGTAATCAGAATATCCCATGAAATATATTTGGTGTATTTCTGTGGAGGGAATATTTTGCTCCATGCCATGATGACCGTAGTGATGGAAACGAAAAAGAACATATCCAGCTTGATGCCTTCTGGAAGGTATTTTTCAATACCCGGCAGTTCGCCCACGGTGGCCCCTACAATCATGAACAGGAGCAGGAAAAGGGTAAACCAGCGTTTCTTTTTGCCGGCAGGTTCGTATTCTTTTCCGTTGGCCAGCATCAGGAAGACGGATGATTCTCCCCATGTCTGGATGAAACTGTCATCGGTCAGCACCACCAGTGTGTCACCCTCCCGGAAACTGACCTCGCTCAGATTCTTATAGGTGCGTCCGCTGCGGCGAAGTTCTTTTACTTCAGCTCCGTAATGGCGCTTGAAATCAAATTCGCTGACCGTCTTGTTGATTCCCGGGAACCGGGGGCCGATTACGGCTTCTACCAGGTGCAATGAAGAATCGCCATCTTCTTCGCTGGTGGTTTCCGGACGGTCGGAAGGCAAGAGCTTTTTAGAGAACAGAAGCAGGTAGATGATGCCGGCCAGGGCGATAAAGACTCCCACTTTTCCGAGTTCGAACATGCTGAACCCTTTCAGTCCTGCGTCAAGAATCATGCTGTGGACTACCAGGTTGGTAGAAGTGCCAATCAGGGTGCAGATGCCTCCGAGAATGGTCACATACGAAAGGGGAATCAGGAAATAAGTGGCCGGAAGTTTGACGTAGCCGGCCCACCGTTTGATGATAGGGGCAAAAATGACTACTATCGGGGTATTGTTCAGGAAAGCGGAAATGAAGGCAATGCTGGGCAGCATGCGTATTTGTGCCCGGAAGACCGAAGTGGTCTGCTGTGGCAGCAGTTTTTTGATAAGCTGTGACAAGGCATTGCTCTGACGGACACCCTCGCTTATCAGAAACAGCATGGCTACGGTAATCATGCCTTTGTTGCTGAAGCCTTCCAGCATTTCTTTAGGGGTAAGGATACCCGTGCAAAGAAAAATCACCACCACCGAGAACAAAATCATTCCCGGTCGCATCTTGTCCATAATCAGTGCGGCCAGCATGGCCACGAGTGAAAGAAGTACGATGATAATCTCAGTAGACATAAATTGGGGGTTATTCTGCAATGAACCAGGGGTTCAGCAGGTCTGTTTTATTATATTGTAGCGGTTCTGTTTTTCCAGCCTGATAGACTTCCTTTCCGGCAGCACGGATAATGGCATGTCCGGCTGCAGTATCCCACTCCATAGTAGGAGCAAAGCGAGGGTATACGTCGGCATTCCCTTCGGCAATGAGGCATAACTTCAGAGAACTTCCTTTGGAGATGGTTTCCACATGTGTATGCTTTTGCTGCATTTCGTGGATATAAGCTTCTGTTTCAGGAGTCAGGTGTGAACGGGAAGCCACGACGATGAATGTATCGTCTGTACGGTGGGCATTCGGCAGACGCTGTGCATGCGCAATCAGTGCATCCAGTGAAGTGCATGAACCGGTTTCTGTAATTTCATTGATTTTATAGGCTCCCAGCGTGGTATCGGCAAAATAAAGTTCTTTTTTGACGGGGATATAAATGACTCCTGCTTCCGGGCAACCATCTTTTACGTATGCAATGTTGACGGTGAATTCACCGTTTCGTTTGATGAATTCCTTGGTACCGTCCAACGGGTCGACAATCCAAAGCTCTTTCCATTGCTGTCTTTCTTCAGGTGCGATTTTGGCCCCTTCTTCGCTCAGCAGGGGATAGGGAGTGGAAGCCAAAGCCTGGGCTATGACGGCATGCGATTTGCGATCGGCGATGGTCAACGGGGAGTTGTCCGCCTTTCTCTCTATTTCAAAATCTGCATTTGGGTCTGTATACACCGACATGATTTCTGCTCCAGCGGTGAGTGCAGCCTGAATGGCAGTATATAATATATTTTTATCCATAATAGTATAAATTGCTGTAAAATAACAGCTTTTTTTAATGTCGTTTGTGGTTTATTATTCGTATTTTCTGTTCCTGTCTTTTTTTTATAACTTCTTTTAAGAAGCTACCTCCTGGTTTGACTGATTCACTTTGTCATGTGGGTGTTTCCAGATACGCCATAGGTAGAAAGCGCAATGAGTGAAGGCAAAGACAAAGGAGATGGTAAGCAAGGTCTTGTCCTCGTCCCATCCTACGGTTTGCTGATGCCACAATCCGGTAATCACACTGAGAATAGACAAAATCAAGCCTGTAAGGTTTAATACCATATCCCCTTTTCGATGTCTTTGTCCGGGTTCCAGTTTGCTGTGATGGATGCCGTAGGAGGCATATACATCCAGTCCGATGAGCATCCATAACACCAGTCGTATCCACGTATCGGCGGGAAGGAAACTCATCATACACAGGCAGGTAAGGATACCCATGATGGGTACGAAGGGAACAAATGGAGTCTTGAAAGCTCGGTGTACGTGGGGCATGGTCTTACGTACAACCAGTATGGCAGCGCAAACCAGGGTGAAGGCCAGCAGCGTACCGATACTGGTCATCTCTCCGGCCACTTGTGCTGGAATGAAGCCGGCCAACAAGCTGACTACGACCATGAAAAGAGCATTGCTATGAACCGGTGTACGGAAACGGGGGTTGATTTTGGAAAAGAACGGGGGAAGCAGTCCGTCGCGACTCATGCTTAGGAAAACACGGCTTTGTCCGAGCAGGGTGACCATGATAACCGAGCAATAACCGAACAAGATGGCCAGGATGATAGCCTTGTTCAGCCACGGATAAACGGGCTGGATGACACCCTGGGCATCGGGGTATCCCATTTTTTCAATGGCGACGGCCACCGGGGCAATCCCGACCTGTCCGCTGAACTCGGTGTAGTGTGCCACCCCCGTCATGACATGGGCGAAGAGGATGTATAAAATGGTGCATACCAGCAGAGACACTAAAATGCCGATAGGCATATCCCGTTTCGGATTTTTGGTCTCCTGAGCAGCGGTACTCACTGCGTCAAATCCCAAAAAGGCAAAGAAGACGATGGCGGCTCCTCGGAAAATGCCCGAAATGCCGAACTCACCCAACGTGCCGGTATTAGTCGGAATATAAGGTATGTAGTTGTCGCTTTGGATAAAGCGCCAGCCCAATACCACGAATATCAGAATCACCGCAATTTTCAGGAAAACAATCAGTCCGTTAAAGAAGGAACTTCCGGCGGTACCCCGCATCAGAATCAGGCTCATGAGTACCACGATTACCATGGCGGGGATGTTTACGATGCCTCCGTCCCACGGACAGGCCGTGAATGCGTGGGGAAGTTCAATTCCTACCCCTTGCAGGAAGACGGTCATATAGCGGCTCCAGCTGATGCTGACGGTGGTGGCGGCTACGGTATATTCCAGTACCAAATCCCATCCGATAATCCAGGCGATGAGTTCACCCATGGTGGCGTATGAATAGGTATAGGCACTTCCTGATACAGGAATCATGGAAGCAAATTCCGCATAGCAGAGTCCCGCAAAGCAGCATCCGATGGCTGCAATGATGAACGAAAGCGTAATGGCCGGACCTGTGTAAGAAGCCGCCACGGTTCCGGTGATAGAAAACAAGCCGGCTCCAATAATGACTCCCACTCCGAGTGCTACCAGACTGACGGGCCCTAATACCCGTTTGAGGGTGCCGCTTCCCGTTTCCTTGGCTTCAGCCTGTAAAGCCTCTATACTTTTTCGAATAAAAAGCCCCATGGTGATTGTATTTGTAGATTGTGCGGCAAAGATACAAAAAATTATGAAATATTTTATTTCAGGTATTGTGTCACCTTCCCGCTAAGTTGCAGCAGGGATATTTCACACATTTTCGTATCATATTCTGCAGAAAGAATGCGTTCTTCCGCATCGAGGAGGCTTTTCTGAGCTTCACGCATTTCAATTCCGGATAAATCTCCCAGCAGGTAGCGTTCTTTGGCTATCTCGTGGTTCTCTTTGGCGGAAATCAGGTTCTGACGTTCTAGGTTCAACAAGCGGATGTTGTTGCGGTAGGCTTGCCACAGGTTACTCAGGTCGGCCCGGAGTCCTTGTTCCACCTCGTCGCGGGCCAGCTGGGCGTTGCGGATGGCTAGACTGGCATTCCGTTTCTCGCGTTTCCGGTTGCCGTCGAAGAGGTTGAATCCTACGGTGATGCCTCCGCTGAACCCCCAGTTGCTGCGCTGGCGGGTGGCATTGACATCGTATTTATTCAGGGTATAACCGTAGCCGGCATTCAACCGTACATACGGATAATTGCGCGACAATACTTTTTTATAATCCAACTGGGCTAGTACGGTATTTTGGTCTGCTTGCAGCAAACTGGAGTTCGTTTGTAGGGTACCCTCCCACAAGGCATTGAAATCCAGATTTTCGTTGACGTCAATTACCGAGTCTTTCACGCTGAGCGGGCGGTCCATGTCTTTGGCGGCCATCAGCTCGTTCAGGTTGATACGGGAAGTATGCACCAGTTCCCGTTGTTTGATATACTGTGCCCGGTCGGCATTGAAGTCCACGGTGGCTTGCTGATAATCCAGCCGGGAGAAGTTTCCGATGTGGTAGCGTTCTTCCACGATGCGCAGACGTTCCCGGGACAGTGACACGGCATAGCGGAAATTCTTCAACCGGATTTCCTGTTGGATGTAGTTATAGTATTCTGCCGTGAGGGCGGCAATGAAGTCCTCGACGGCAATCCGGGTGTTAGTGGCTCCCTGTCGTTCGAGCTCTTTCAGCTGCTTGTAAGTGGTGCTGATGTTGAACCCGTCAAAAATCGTCCAGTTCAGGTCGATACCCGCATCCAAGGTCTGGTCGTATACGCCACGGAGCTTGGTGGTTTCTCCCGTTTCACGCGACTGGCTGTTGCTGTTGTCTGCGTTTCCGGTATAGCCGGCTGTCAGGTCCACTGTAGGCAGGTAGCCTGCATTTCCCAGGGTGGCGTTGTTTTTGCTCACCTGCTCTTCGTTGCGGGTGATGCGGAGCGAATAGTTGTTGGCCAATCCTTCTTCCAGGCATTGTTGCAAGGTATAGGTGTACTGGGCCTGTGCCGGAAGTCCCAGACCGAGGAAAAAAAGTGCATAGTAAATAGACCGTTTTCTCATTTCTTTTCTTTTTTAGCGCGGTTAGTCGAAATATAAGAATAAATGGCCGGTACGATGTACATGGTCAGGAAAGTAGAAACCAGCATACCGCCCACTACAGCCACTCCCATGGCGATGCGCTGGTTGGCTCCTTCACCCGAAGCGAAAGCCAGCGGCAACAAGCCGAGGATGGTAGAGGCACTGGTCATCAGAATAGGGCGCAGACGCTGGAGGGCCGCATCGCGGATGGCCAGCATCTTTTCTTCGCCCGCCTCCTGTTTCTGGTTGGCAAATTCCACAATCAGGATACCGTTTTTGGCCACCAGTCCAATCAGCATGATGATACCAATCTGACTGAAGATGTTCATCGTGATGTCGCCGAAGTACATGAAGACCAGGGCACCGGCGATGGCCAGCGGCACGGTGAGCATGATGATGAGCGGATCTTTGAAACTTTCAAACTGTGCCGAAAGAATCAGGTAAATCAAAATCAGGGCCAGGATGAAGGCGAACATCAGGCTGGAGGAACTTTCGCGGTATTCCTTGGAGTCGCCCGACAAGGCGGTGCGGAACGTGTCGTCCAGCACCTTGTCGGCAATCTTGTCCATCTCGTCCAGACCGTCGCCGATGGTTTTGCCTTCGGCCAGTCCCGCAGAAATGGTGGCCGAGATGAAACGGTTATAATGATACAGTTTGGGCGGTGCCACAGCTTCCACAAATTCCACCAGGTTGTCCAGCTGTATCATTTCTCCCTTGTCGTTCCGGATATAAATCGACTTGATGTTGGCCGGCTGGTTACGTTGCTGGCGGTTGATTTGTCCAAGAATCTCATACTGCTTGCCATTCATGTAGAAATAGCCCATGCGCTGTCCGCTTAACCCGTATTGCAAGGTTTCTCCGATGTCGCGCACACTTACACCCATGGTGCCAGCCTTGTCGCGGTTGATGGTGACGCGCATTTCCGGACTGCTGAACTTCAGGTCCACGTCGGCCATCTGGAAGGTCGGGTTATCGTATACTTGTGCCAGGAACTCTGGTAATACCTCCTGAAGCTTTTCGATACTGACCGCCTGAAGCACATATTGTACCGGCATACTGGCTCTTCGTCCGCCGAAAGAAGACTGCTGTTGTACGAAGGAACGGGCCTTGGTATGCGTACGGATAGCTTTAGAGATTTTTTCGGCTACCTCCATCTGGGTGTAATCGCGTTCCTTGATGTCTTTCAGGGTAACCTGAATGTTTCCGCTTCCACTCGACACACGGGCCGTGACAAAAGCCGCATCCGGTACGATGGAGTCGACCAGTGTGTTGATTTCTTCCGTATAGTCACGGATGTATTCATAGCTGGCTCCTTCGGCCGCACTGGTCCGGATGTTGATTTGCGAGCGGTCTTCCAGTGGGGCCATCTCGGCTGGAATATGGTTCCATAAGTAACCGATGAGGGCCAATGTAATCAGGATGAACGGGATAGCGATGATACGCTTGTGCAGAAAGGCCTGAAGGCTGCGGGCATACAGGCGGTTCATGCCTTCGAAGAAAGGCTCCGTCTTCCGGTAAAACCAGTTCTGTTTTTCCCGGTGCTTCAACAATTTGGTGGCCAGCATCGGGGTAAAGGTCAGAGCCGAGAAAGCCGAGATAATGACAGAGCCGGCTACTACGAAACTGAATTCGCGGAAGAGGCGTCCGCTGGTTCCTTCCATGAAGACAATCGGGATGAACACGGCGGCTAGGGTAATGGTGGTGGAAATCACGGCAAAGAAAATTTCTTTAGCGCCCTCGATACCCGCCTCAAACGGTTTCATACCTCGCTCGATGCGGATGTAAATGTTTTCGGTCATCACGATGGCATCGTCGACCACCAGTCCCACCGACAGGACGACGGCCAGCATGGTGAGCACGTTGATGGAGAATCCGGCGATATACATCACGAAGAAGGCTCCGATGAGGGAGACCGGAATCACAATACAGGGAATCAAGGTGACACGCCAGTCGCGCAGGAAAAGGAAGATGATGATAATCACCAGCGCGAAAGCCTCGTACACGGTACTTTCCACTTCTGCAATGGAGGCACGGATAAAGCGGGTGTTGTCGAAACCGTATGTGTATTCCACGTCGTCGGGCAAGTCTTTCTTCATCTGCTCCATGCGTTCGTACACGGCGTCGGCAATGTCGATGTGGTTGGCACCCGGCTGCGGAATGACGACGACACCCACCATGGGTACCCCGTTCATCTTCATGTAGCTCTTCAGGTCGGCCGGTCCCAGTTCCGCGTAACCGATGTCACTGAAGCGCACCACCTGTCCGTTTTGTTCTTTCAGGATGATGTTGTTGAATTCCTTCGCTGTATGCATCTGTCCCATGGTGCGCAGGGTCAGTTCCACAGTATTTCCTTCTATGCTTCCAGACGGAAGTTCCAGGTTCTGTTTATCGATGGCATTTTTCACGTCTACCGGGGTGATGCTGTAGCCGGCCATTTTGACCGGGTCGAGCCACAGACGCATGGAATAGCGTTTTTCTCCCCAGATGGAGACGCTGCTCACGTCGGGAATGGTTTGCAGCTGTTCCTTGACGGTCAGGTCGGCAATCTCACTCAGTTCCAGCAAAGAACGGGTGTGACTTTGTATGGCCACCATCAGGATAGGGCTGGCATCGGCGTCGGCTTTGGATACGGTAGGCGGGTCGCAGTCGCGGGGTAGGTAGCGCTGGGCACGCGACACCTTGTCGCGCACGTCGTTGGCAGCGGTTTCCAAGTCGACAGACAGTTCAAATTCCACGGTGATGCGGCACTGTCCCTGCTGGCTGGTACTCGACAGGGAGCGGATGCCCGGAATCCCGTTGATGTTCTGTTCTAGTGGTTCCGTAATCTGGTTTTCAATCACTTCTGCATTGGCTCCCGGATAGCTGCAGGTCACGGAGATGATGGGATTATCCACCGAAGGGTATTCGCGTACCCCTAGGGTGGTGTAGCCAATCAGTCCGAAAAGCAGGATGATAATGGTGAGCACAGTGGCCAGTACGGGCCTTCTGATACTAAGTTCGGAGATGTTCATACGGCAGAAAGTTAGTTGATTTGATCAAGAATTACCGGCATGCCGGTGCGCAGTTGAAGGGTACCGGAGGTCAGGATGGTATCTCCGGCCGACAATCCTTTCAGAATCTGTACTTCTGCTTCCGTGCGGATACCGATTTCCACATCCACCGGTTCGGCCACTCCTGAGCGGTACACGAATACCTTGTTCTTTCCCATTTCCGGGACGATGGCTTCCGACGGAATGGCGATGGCGTCTTGGATTTCTTTCTGCTTCAGTTCGATGTCCGCATAGCGTCCGGGCAACAGTTCCCCATTCCGGTTCGGATAGAGGGCGCGGACGGTCAGCGTATGAGTTTCTTCATTGATGCGTGATTCCGTGGCATAAACTTGGGAATTGAAGGCTTCCAATCGTCCTTCAATCTTGAAGGTCAGGTTTGTGCCTTTCTTGATTTCGCGGGCATAACGTTCCGGTACGGCAAATTCCACTTTAAGTGGTGTGATTTTCGTCAGTTTGGCGATGACGGTTGTGGGGGAGGCGTAAGCTCCCAGGCTGACCTGCCGCAATCCGATGATGCCGTCGAACGGGGCCCGGAGTTCCGTCATGGCAATGTTTGCTTTCACATTCTCAATGTCGGCGTTGAGGGTAGCCAGTTCCGTTTTTACCTGTTCGTACGCTTCTTTGCTCACTGCATCACGTTGCAGCAAGGCATTCTGACGGAACACACGGTCTTCGGCCAGTGGCATCTGGGCTTCCAGCCGTTTCAGCTGGGCTTGCAACTGGCTGTCGTTCACTTTGGCCAGCAGCTGGCCTTTGGACACGAAAGAGCCCTCCGTGAAATCAATGCTCGTGATTTTTCCGGAGGTTTCAAACGACAAGTCCACTTCTTCATCCGGCATCAGTTTGCCGCTGACAAACAGCTGGTCGGTGAGCAAGTGAGGTTTGAGTATTTTAGCATTTACGTTGAGTGCTTTGGACTTGCCAGTGGGTACTTGCTTCTCGGCTGCTTCCAGTTCTTCGTTCTTCCCGGGGGTAAACGTGTGAATACCTAAGGCAATAACTCCAGCCCCTATCACTACGATGATTCCCCATTTGATTCGTTTGTCCATGTGTGTTTTTCGTAAGGTTTGAGGTTAAAAAAGTTAATAGGCTGACCGGTATTTTCCTTCTTCCTTGTCTTCTAGTATGTTCAGGTAAGAGGCATACCGCGATTCGCTGATGTAGTGGTTTTCCACGGCTTCACGTACGGCGCAACCCGGTTCATGCCGGTGGGTACAGTTCCCGTATTTGCAGTGCGCGGAAAACTCGAATATTTCCTTGAAGTAGTGTCCCACTTCCTCGTCCTTCATGTCGAAGGTGCCGAAACCCTTGATGCCCGGGGTGTCAATTATGTAGCCGTCGCCCGCTACAGAGAACATTTCAGAGAAAGTGGTAGTGTGCATGCCTTTGTTGTGTGCCGTGGATATTTCGCCGGTTTTGACATTCTGTTCCGGCAGGATGGCATTGATTAAGGTCGATTTTCCTACGCCGGAATGGCCGGAGAACAAGGTTACTTTTCCTTGCAGGGCCTGTTTGATTTCCTCTATTCCAGTGCCTTCCAGCGCCGAAATTTGGTAGCAGGGGTATCCGATGTGGGTGTACAGGTGAATCAGTCCCTCCAGGTAATGCAATTCCTCTTCTGTATAGCGGTCCACTTTGTTAAATACCAGGCAGACTGGTACGCGATACGCTTCTGCCGAGGCCAGGAAACGGTCGATGAATATGGTGGAAGTTTCCGGATAGTTCACCGTGACCACCAGCATGCACTGGTCCAGATTGGCTGCGATGATGTGTGATTGTTTGGACAGGTTGGAAGAACGGCGGATGATGTAGTTTTTCCGGTCTTCAATTTCGGTAATGAATGCGGTTCCTTCCGCATTGACATTGATTTGTACCCGGTCGCCCACGGCGATAGGGTTTGTGCTGCGTATTCCTTTCAGGCGGAAATTTCCTTTTATCTTACACTCAATTAGCTTTCCCTCGTCCGTTTTGACCAGATACCAGCTTCCTGTATTTTTAATGACCAGACCTTTTTCCAATAGATGTAAATTTAAAAAAAGAGGAGGGAAGAAATCCTGACGGTTCCCTCTCTCCTCCTATGGGGTGAATAAAATTTATACTGTCATGATTTCTTTGTCTTTGGCAGCCAGCATGTCGTCAATCTGCTTGATGTACTTGTCGTGTACTTTCTGCAATTTGGCTTCAGCGTTTTTCTGCTCGTCTTCCGGCATACCGTCTTTTACGGCCTTTTTCAGGGCGTCGATGGCATCGCGGCGTGCGTTGCGGATGCTTACCTTGGCAGTTTCTCCTTCACCTTTGCACTGCTTGCTCAGCTGTTTACGGCGTTCCTCAGTCAATGGCGGAATACCCAGACGGATGATTTCACCGTTGTTTTCCGGCATGATACCCAGTTCAGAGTCGATAATTGCCTTTTCAATGATGCGGAACATGCTCTTGTCCCACGGCTTGATGGCAATGCTGCGCGCGTCGGGAGTAGTCACTGCGGCTACGTTGTTGATGGGCACCATGCTTCCGTAAGAGTCTACGCGGATACCGTCCAGCAGACGTACGTCGGCTTTTCCGGCACGGATGTGGGCCAGCGCGTCTTCCAGGTACATGATTGCCATATCCATTTTCTCTTCAGCTTCGCTGATAATTGTTTTAGAATCTGCCATATATTTCTTACATTTATAGGTTTTATATTCTCTGATAAGTATTTATGTGAACAAAAATAAGCTATTTTTTATTCTCATGCAATACTTCGGAACATAAGTTTGTGTCTGTTTGGCTCGAAACTTGCCGGAAACTTCTTATCTTTGTTTGTCAACTTAATAGCAGCACGGTTTATGATTACAGTTTATTTGGCCCGTCATGGACAGACGGAGGAGAATTTGAGTCGGATTTTTCAGGGGCATTTACCTGGTACATTGACGGAAGAAGGCAAACAGCAGGCCGTGGAACTGGGGCAGACCTTGCGTGAGATTCCGTTGGATGCCGTGGTGAGCAGCGACTTGCAGCGGGTGGTGGATACGGTACGGCTGGCCGTGGGCGACCGGCACCTGCCGTGGCAGCAGACGACTTTGCTGCGGGAAATCGACTGGGGACCGTGGACCGGACTGACGGTGGGGAGTGTGGATTTGAGTCATCCGCCTGCCGGGGTAGAGACCCCTCAGATGTTGTACGACCGTGCGGGAACTTTTCTGGAGTATCTGTGGCAGCATTATGACGGCCAGCGGGTGCTGGTCGTGGCGCACGGGCAAATCAACCGCTGCCTGGAGGCCCGGATGAAAGGGGTAGCATTGGACGACCTTCGCACGATTCCCTTGATGAAAAATGCGGAATTCCACCGTTATGAACTGGCGGGTGAGTAAATAAAAACGGCAAGGAGCAGTCGTAGACCGCAGCTTGCCGTCATTTTATAGAATAGAAAAGGGTTGGGATAATCAGTTGTGTACCAGTGTACCGATATTTTCGCCCGACATCACTTTCTTCAGGTTGCCTACGGTATCCATATCGAATACAATAATCGGCAGGTTGTTTTCCTTGCACATGCAGGTAGCGGTCAGGTCCATTACCTTCAGGCCGCGTGCCAGTACTTCATCGTACGTAATGTCATCGAACTTCGTGGCTGTCGGGTCTTTTTCCGGGTCGGCTGTATAGATACCGTCTACGCGGGTACCTTTCAGCATGACGTCGGCTTCGATTTCAATGCCTCTCAGTGACGAACCGGTGTCGGTGGTAAAGAACGGATTTCCGGTACCGGCCGACATAATGACTACTTCCCCGTTTTCCATGGCCTCAATGGCTTTCCATTTGGTATAGAATTCACCAATCGGTTCCATGCGGATAGCCGTCAGTACACGTGCCTTTACGCCGGCAGCCACCAAAGCTGAGCTTAGTCCCAAGCTGTTGATAACCGTAGCCAGCATACCCATCTGGTCACCTTTCACGCGGTCAAAGCCTTTTCCGGCTCCCGACAATCCGCGGAAAATGTTACCGCCACCGATGACGATGCCAATCTGTACGCCCATGTCATGGATTTCCTTGATTTGCTGTGCATATTCGCCCAGCCTTTTTTCGTCAATACCGTATTTTTTTTCTCCCATGAGGCTTTCGCCGCTGAGTTTTAACAGAATGCGTTTGAATTTTGCCATAATCGTAGTTGTTTTATTAGTTTGTAGCAAAGTTAGTAATAATTTCGGATATCTTCCGCTTTGCGAAAAAAACTATGACAGGGTGTGTAAATCTGTGATTCTCTTCCGGTAAAGGATGATTCCTTGTACGATACCCCGCAGACTCAGGTAGACAATGAAAGCCATCCAGAGTGCATGGTTTCCTAATGTGTCGTGCAGACTGTAGTAAAGGAGGAAGAAACTGGCCGAGGCAATCCACATGGCACGCAGCATGAGGCGGGTGGCTGTGGCCCCGATGCAGATACCGTCGAGCAGAAAAGCCGAGAATCCAGCCAGCGGAATGGCCAGTACCCAGTAAATGTATTCTCCGGACGCGGCAATGACAGTCGCGTCGTCGGTCAACAGGTTGAGAAAACCTTTTCCTCCCAGTCCGTAGAGCAAGGTAAACAGCAGGGAGAGTGAGATGCCCCATTTGAAAAGATGTTTTACGGTTAGTGTCAGTGCCTTGTGGTTCCGGGCTCCGATGTATTTCCCGCTCAGCGCTTCTCCAGCGTAGGCAAATCCATCCATGAAATACGAAAAGAGGGTGAACAGTTGCATGAGCAAGGCATTGACGGCCAGTACCACATCGCCGTATGCGGCCCCCGTGGAGGTGAAAAAAACAGTTACGGCAATCAGGCAGAGCGTACGGAAGAAGATGTCTCGGTTCACCTGAAAGAAACGTTTCATTTCGGTTCGGTCGAACAAACCTTTCTGGTGCAGGTACTTTCGTAGCGGACGATAGTAGACAAGCCAGAGCAGGCAGGCCATTCCCAGTCCCGCATATTGTGCTACAAGGGTGCCGAGGGCCACACCTTCCACTTTCATGCCGAGGGAGAAGACGAAAAATAGACTGGCGGCAATGTTGACAATATTCTGGGTGAGGGCGATGAACATCGGGAAACGGGAGTTCTGCATGCCGATGTACCAGCCGGTAAAGCCGTAGAGTCCCAGCGTGGCCGGAGCTCCCCAGATGCAGATATGGAAATAGAGCGTGGCCAATTTTTCCACCTCCTCACTGGTGTCCATGAAGATAAAAGCCAGGCTGCGGATGGGGAATTGCAAGATCAGCAGGGCAAGGGCCAGTAGCAGACTGATGCTCAGCGAGCGGAGCAGGATTCGGGTAGATTCCTGCAAGTCGTGTCGGCCGTAGGCTTGGGCAGTGAGTCCTCCCGTTCCCATGCGGAGGAAGCCGAAGAGCCAGTAAATCATATTGAACAGCATGCCTCCCACAGCGATGGCTCCGATGTAGGAAGCTGCTCCCAGATGGCCTACAATGCTGACGTCAATCAATCCCAGCAGGGGGACGGTGATGTTGGAAACGATGGAGGGCAGGGCAATGTGCAGAATCTGTCTGTCGGTCGTCTTCATAAGATGTATTCCACTTCCTTGAATAAATAGCCTCTTTGTTGTCCTTGCGCGTCTTCCAGTATCAGGCGTCCGCTGGGCTCGATGTCCACGATGCGTGCCTGGAACTGTCCGTCCTTGTCCTGATACGGATGCATTCCCTCCTTGCGGTAGAGGGCTTCCTTGTAACGTGTTTCCAGTAGGTCGGTCTGTCCTTCCTTCAGCCGTTGATAATAGTAGGTAACCTTGTCCATGATTTGTGCCAGTATTTCACGGATGTCATACTGGTTGCCCGTAATCTGGCACAAGGAGATGGGGTTGGGGGCATCGCTGTAGAAGCGTTCCTGGTTCAGATTGACCCCGGTGCCCGAGATGGAACGGCTGATGTGGATACCGGTCAGGTCGTTTTCAATCAGGGTGCCGCAAATCTTTTGGTCTCTCCAGTAGATATCGTTGGGCCATTTGATGGAGATGCCTTCCGTATAGCTGGACAGCACGTCATACAGGGCCAGGGCCGTGACTTGTGAGAGGTAGAACTGGCGGTGTGCCTCCAGAAAGTCCGGATACAGCACAAAGCTGAAGAGCAGGTTCTTGCCTGCTTCCGATTCCCAGCTGTTGCCACGCTGTCCGCGTCCGGCCGACTGGAAAGATGAATATACGCTGGTCAGTTCCGGATATGGTTGCGCATTGCAAAGGTCCGCCAAGTAGGAATTGGTAGAAGTGGTTTCTGCCAATACGATAGGTTCAGGATATTTCATGAGTCTTTATGCATTAATTAGTTCCACACAGGAGGGAAGAAAGCCTCTTCGATGTGTTCAATCTGGAAAGGAGGCTGCATTCCCACCACGGTAATGAGGTCGAAGCGGACGGGAAGGTCGAGGGCGAATTTCCGGACATACGCATCGGCAGAAGCCACGATACTCCGTATTTTCCGGTTGTCCACCGCTTCTTCCGGATGGCCGAAACGGTTGTCCCTTCTGGTTTTCACTTCCACAATGACTAAGGTACCGTCTTTTTGGGCCACGATGTCCAAATCCCGGTGTCCGGAATGCCAGTCCCGGTGTCTGATTTCATATCCTTTTTCAGTCAGATAAGCCACTGCGGCAGCTTCTCCTTCTTTTCCCAGTTCATTATGTAGTGCCATTTTCCGCTTTTTTGCAAAAATACGCATTTTTATGCTTCAATTTTAACGGAATACGCTAATTTTGCAGGACAAATGGTAAATAGCGGGAAAAAAAGAAAGAAAGTGCCAGTTAGCAATCCTCCCCGTCGTCAGCGGATGGTTTGCTTGATGAGCGAAGAAGAGGTGCGGATTGTGGACCGTTATCTGGAAAAATACCAGATAACCAACAAGGCACGCTGGCTTCGCGAGACGGTCTTGTCTTTTATCCATCAGAATATGGAAGATGATTATCCCACGCTTTTCAAGGAACATGATATGCGCAGATAAACCGATGGCAGACGATTCTTTTTACATGAAACAAGCACTGGCTGAGGCTGTACGGGCCGCAGACAGGGGAGAGGTACCTGTAGGGGCTGTGGTGGTCTGCCGGGACCGCATCATTGCGCGTGCGCATAACCTGACCGAGACCTTGCACGATGTGACGGCTCATGCGGAAATGCAGGCGGTGACGGCGGCGGCCAATGCATTGGGGGCGAAATACCTGAATGATTGTACGTTGTATGTCACGGTGGAACCCTGCGTGATGTGCGCAGGAGCGATTGCCTGGGCACAAGTAGGTCGTCTTGTGTTCGGGGCGGAAGACGAGAAAAGAGGTTACCAGCGGTATGCGCCGCAAGCCTTGCATCCTAAGACGGTAGTCGTGAAAGGAGTGTTGTCCGACGAGTGTGCCGGACTGATGAAAGACTTCTTCCGGAAAAGAAGATGAAATGTTTTATTTGATTTCTTCAAAATCCACGTATTCTCCTTCTTCTTTGTCAAAAATCTTTTTCCGTCGTCGTACGGAGGTATTTCCTTCGTTGGAATAAGCATCGAAGGAATCTTCCTGTGGCTGACTGGAACTGGAGGTATAAGTGGTCCGTTGGGCAGAGCCGTTGCGTTGCATGCGTCGTTTGAATCCGAATATCATGCCGATGACTCTGGACAGGATGAAGAGTCCGATGAGCAGGACAACCAGTATGATGAAAAATATAAAGCCTAGAATATGGAACATTTTCTTTCGTTTTTAATTTAGATGGAACAAAAAACGTGCCACAATTTCCCCATCTATTTTTTGCGTGTCAGTAAGGATAAAAGAATGTACCATACGATGACAGCTGCGAATCCGCTCAACTGGAAGATAATCAGCAGTGGAATGCTGACAATCAGGAAGATATAACTTATCTTGTTGTGTCCCCATGACAAATCTTTAAACTTCAGGGAGAACATGGGCAGTTCGGCTACCAGCAACAATGACATGACAATTACCAGGATGAAGAGGTACAGGGCATTGAAGCTGTCGGAAATAAGAAAATCGTGTGCCCCTACGGTCAGTGAGCCCCAGAACAAGGCGTTGGCAGGGGTTGGCATGCCGATGAACGAGCTGGTCTGACGTTCGTCCAGGTTGAATTTAGCCAGTCGGAGGGCAGAAAATACAGCAATCAGAAAGGCCGTGTAGGGCATGAGTCCCGATAACGGAAGGAGAAAATCCGGATAATGCACCTCCTTGAACAGGGAGAAAGCAATGGCGGCCGGAGCCAGTCCGAAGGTAATGTCATCGGCCAGCGAGTCCAGCTCTTTCCCGATGGGAGAGGATACATGCAACAGACGGGCTGTCATTCCGTCGAAGAAATCGAACACCGCTCCCAGTACGATGAAAAGCAGTGCCCATTCGTATTTGCTATGAAAAGCCATGTAACAGGCTATGCATCCACAAAACAGATTACAACTGGTAATCGTGTTAGGAATATTTCGGATAATCGCGTGAGCCATGATGCTATATAAATAAGGTATATACTATTTTTTGATTAGGGCAAACGGGCAATCACTGTTTCATTGCCGGTTGTTTTCTGTCCCATAGTCACACAGACTTCTGTACCTAATGGCAGATACACATCCACCCGCGACCCGAATTTGATGAATCCCATGTGTTCGTCAATGTAACAATCCTCTCCCGGTACCGCATAAGTGACAATGCGTCGCGCCACCGCACCCGCAATCTGACGGGCCATGACGGTATGGCCTTCCGGTGTATCGATAACGACCATTGAACGTTCGTTTTCCGTGCTGGCTTTCGGAAGCCAGGCTTTCATGAAGCGTCCGTTATGATGGTCTACATGCTTCACCACTCCATCTACTGGATACCAGTTGGCATGTACGTTGGTGATGTCCATAAAGATGGAAATCATCAGGCGGCGGTCATGGAAGTATTCATATTCATCCACTTCTTCAATGACTACTACACGTCCGTCGGCCGGTGCCACTACCATTTTTTCCGTGTCACCTTTGAACAAGCGTATCGGACAACGGAAGAAATTAACCATCAGTCCATAGACAATGAGGCTTGCAATAGCTACTATATAGAATGGTATCTTACACTCAATTCCCCAATACAAAGCGGTATTTATAAGGAGTAATAAGATTGCACCGGTAATCAGAATGTGAGTTCCTTCGTGATGGAGGCGGATTTTTTTAAGTTTCTTTATTCTGTTCATTCGGGTCATAACAAAGTTGAATGTTTTTATCGTGCGAAGATAGGGCTATTTTAAGAACTCTGCAAATAATAGAATCAGAAAAACGTGTAGAAGGTGGGATTTCCTCTTTCTTAAAAGAGAAAAAAGATGATTTAAACCTCTTTTATAAACCTTGTAGAAAACATAAAAGTACTTGGATTGGAATATATGAGCGTTTCCTTGGAACAATTCAGTATAGATTGTGGACGCTTAAACATTTTGGAAATAGATAAAAGTTAATGTAATAAAATATGTTTTGTAGCCTTTTGTTTTTTATATTTCATTGAGAATTAATTGTTTTGTAATAGATGCGTTCTTATGTATACCTTTTGGTGAATATTTTTACCCCCTTAAATGAACTATTTTGTCCCACCTTTATATAATAAAACGGTACATTTGTGACGAAAACTTTAAAATCTAAATTTAATCTAAATTCATTGTATGCAAACCGAATTCCGAACTTTTCTATGGAGAAGGGGATTGAGCATAATGTTGTTCGTCCTGTTTTCTATGACTGCGGCTATGGCCCAGGTGCTCGTGAAGGGTACTGTGATCGATAAGGCAGGTGAAAGTGTCATTGGTGCCAGTATCCAAGTGAAAGGGACTACTCAGGGAACCATTACTGATGTGGATGGTAAGTTCTCTTTGACTGTGCCCGACAAAAAATCTGTCATTGTGGTTTCTTTTATTGGTTATGCCACGAAAGAACTCAAGGTGGATTCCTCTAAACCTATGTCTATTGTATTGGAAGAAGATACGAAGGTATTGGACGAAGTGGTGGTAGTAGGTTACCAG
The DNA here is from genome assembly GCA_902362595.1 of Bacteroidaceae bacterium. GTDB lineage: Bacteria > Bacteroidota > Bacteroidia > Bacteroidales > Bacteroidaceae > Phocaeicola > Phocaeicola fibrisolvens. Next base: position 57,289 of record CABIXF010000018.1, read on the forward strand.
GAGGTGAGAAAGAAAGACTTGACCGGTTCTGTGGCCAAGGCGGATATGAAGGAATTGTTGAACACTCCGGTAGGTTCGTTCGACCAAACGTTGGGGGGACGTATTGCCGGTGTGAATGTATCTTCTAGTGAAGGTACTCCGGGTGGAACCATGAACATTGTGATTCGTGGTAATAACTCTCTGACGCAGGACAACTCTCCGTTGTATGTAATTGACGGTTTCCCGGTAGAAGATGCAACCATTGCTAGTACTATTAATCCTTCGGATATTGAATCATTGGATATCTTGAAGGATGCATCAGCTACAGCCATTTATGGTGCTCGTGGTGCAAATGGTGTAGTCATCATTACTACAAAGAAAGGTAAGGTAGGTAAGCCTCAGTTGACATACGATGGTAGTGTGACTATGCAGCATGTGACTCGGACTATTCCGATGATGGATGCGTATGAGTTTGTAAAACTGCAAGCGGAAATGTATCCGGATGCCATGACTTCTTCTTCAGGTGGTTATTTGATGAACTACGATGGAAAGCAGTGGACGTTGGAAGATTATCGTAACATTGATCAGTATAACTGGCAGGATGAAATTTTTCGTACAGCATGGCAGCATAGCCATAATCTACGTTTGACAGGTGGTACTGAAGGTATTCGTTACAACGCTTCTCTTTCTTATTATAATCAAGATGGTGTTTTGTTGAATTCTGGTTACGAACGTTTGCAGAGCCGTATGAATACGGTAGTTCGTCGTGGAAGATTGAACATGAGTTTGACAGCTAACTATTCTCGTGCAATTCAGACAGGTTCTACTCCTTCTGAAACTTCTTATAGTGGTATGAATAACTTGTTCTACAGTGTATGGGGATATCGTCCGGTTACTTTCCCGAACAGACCACTTAGTTCTTTGATGGACAGTGCGATGGATGATGCCGTGGACAACAGCAACGACTATCGTTTTAACCCGATTATGTCATTGAAGAATGAATATCGTAAAAATTATACCAACAACTTGCAGTTGAACGGTTTTGTAGAATATGAATTCATTAAAGGTTTGAAATTAAAGATTTCAGGTGGTTATACATACGATGCACGTAAACGTGACGTATTCAATAACTCTAAAACTCGTTATGGAGGTCCTACTTCTACTGATAAAGTAAATGCTGAAGTTGTACGTAACGAACGTTTGACGTGGTTAAATGAAAATACGCTGACTTATCAGACCAACATTAAGAAAAAACATTTCTTTAATGCATTGGCTGGTGTCACGTTCCAAAATTCAGACTACGAATATTATTCTTTCAAAACGACGCATATTCCTAACGAATCGCTCGGAATGGCCGGTATGTATGAAGGTCAAGCAAATACAACTAGTTCAAGCAAGAGTTCATGGTCAATGATGTCCTATCTGGCTCGTTTGAATTATAATTATATGTCTAAGTATTATGCAACTGTTTCCTTCCGTGCCGATGGCTCTTCTAAGTTTAGTAAAGACAATCGTTTTGGTTATTTCCCTTCTGGCTCTTTGGCATGGAGCTTTACGGAAGAGGAATTTATGAAACCTATTTCAAATGTTTTCTCTGCTGGTAAGTTGCGCTTGAGCTGGGGTTTGACTGGTAACAACCGTATTGATGAATATGACTATTATGCTCTGCTTCAGGTTCTGAAGGCAAAACAAGGTGATTATATATCTAATGGAAGTATTCCGAGTGGTGTGTATCCGTTTGGAGGAGATAATTCTACGGCAGGAGTTGTACCGGTATCTATTGCTAACAACAACCTGAAGTGGGAGACAACAGAACAATGGAACCTTGGTTTGGATTTGGGCTTTTTCAATGATCGCATCAATATTACGGCCGATATATATCGGAAGACAACTCGTGACTTGTTGCTGGATGCCTCTTTGCCATTGAGCTCTGGTTTCTATAGTGCGACGAAGAATATTGGTAAGGTTCGTAATGATGGTTTGGAATTGAGTTTGAGTACGGTAAACGTAAAAACAAAGAACTTTACTTGGACGACTGATTTCAATATTTCATTTAATAAGAATGAAGTGTTGGAGTTGGCTGAGAACCAGACTTCCTTATTGACTTCTGCTACTTTTGATAAGGATTATAACTCTCAGCCGAGTTACATTGCCCGTGTAGGTTACCCGATGGGTATGATGTATGGTTATATCTATGAAGGTACTTATAAGTATGATGATTTTAATAAGTCAGGTAACAGCTACACGTTGAAGTCAAATGTACCTCATTTCACTTCGGAAAGCAATACACAACCGGGTATGCCGAAATATAAGGATTTGAATGGTGATGGTATTATTGACTCAAATGACCGTACTATTATTGGTCGTGGCTTGCCTATCCATACAGGTGGTTTTACTAACAGCTTCACTTACAAAGGCTTTGATTTGAGCGTTTTCTTCCAGTGGTCTTACGGTAACGACATCTTGAATGCCAACCGTCTGTTCTTTGAAAGTTCAAACAACAAATCTCGTGAATTGAACCAGTATGCAAGTTATGCTAATCGTTGGACTCCTGAAAATCCGAATAGTGATATTCCGGCAGCTACTACATCTTCTTCCAATAAGGTCTTTTCTTCACGTGTAGTAGAAGATGGTTCTTTCCTTCGTTTGAAGACTGTGACATTGGGTTATACTTTCCCAGCTAATAAGATAGCCAAGGCAAAACTGACTAGTGCGCGTGTGTATGTAGCTGCTCAGAACTTGTGGACATGGACAAGCTATTCAGGTTACGATCCTGAAGTTTCTGTACGTAACAGTGCTTTGACTCCAGGTTTGGACTATTCTTCTTACCCGAGAGCTTATTCTTTGAGTTTTGGCGTAAGTCTGGGATTCTAATTTAAGTCATAATGATTTAATAAACAAAAAATTATGAAAGCATTAAAATATACAATTTTGTCTTTGATGTTCGGAGGGCTGGTTGTGTCTTGCGATTTCTTGGACAAAGAGCCAACAAAATTGACGCTCGATAATTATTTCACTACGGCAGATGAAGCCAGTTCTTTCCTTACAGGAATTTATGCGGAATTGGGACAGTCTACTTTTTATGGTGCCGATTACTTGTATCTGGTTGGAGGAGATGACCTCGAACATTATGGAGGTGTGAACCGTTCTCCGGTATCCAGCGGATTGATTTGTAATAACGCTACTTCCAGTGATGCAGCAGTAACAGGTTTCTGGTATACGCTGTATTCAGGAATTAATCGTGCAAACTTGTTTCTGGAAAACATTGACCGTGTGTCAGATATAAATGAGGGGGTGAAAGCACAGTATGTGGCAGAAGCCCGTTTCCTGCGTGCCTTCTACTATTTTAATCTGGTGCAGTGCTGGGGAGATGTACCTTTTCGTACGACAGCTACCAGTGATGTGATTGGTTTGGACGCTCCTCGTGAGGACAAACAGAAAATATATGATTTCATTATATCTGAAATGGAGGACGTTTCAGATGAAGAGAATGGTGGATTGCTAACGGCCGCTGAGTTGAATTATATGCCTGGTCATGTGTCTAAGTCCGCTGCATGGGGTATTTTGGCTCGTGTATTCCTGTTCCGGGCCGGTGAATGGCATCGCGATAATCGTGCGGCAACTGAGGTGGAAACTACTACTTATTTCTCTGAAGCATCCAAATATGCAAAAAAGGTGATGACATTAGGTAATCATGATTTGACACCAGATTACTGGGATTTCTTCATTGACTTATGTGCAAACCGTTATAATAGTTCTGGAAAGAACGAAAGTATCTGGGAGGCAGAATTTGCCGGAAACAATACCACTGATATCAAGGCAGAAGGTCGTATTGGTAATATTATCGGTCTGGCTGCTCCTGACATGTCTTCCAAGAGCAGCGTAGTAGGTTCTGCGGATCCGGGCTTTTCTTATGAATTTATATTTGCCACTCCGAAGTTGTATAAACTTTACGGTACAGACATTGCTGCTTCTACACTGGCTGATCCGGCAAGTGCGGAAGCTAAAGCATTGCGTGAGAAAGATGTTCGTTATTATTGGAATATCGCTCCGTTTAAATATGTGGAAGCTGGCGGTAAGAATACGGGTGTGACAGGACGTGAATTTTATGAACAGGCTGGTCTCAATTTCGTATTAGCACACGATAACGGACGTTCATATAGCTATGGTGATAAAGATGTGCTGACTACAGCTTCTTATGTAGATTATGCACGTGCATGTGCAAAGTTCCGTCGTGAATATGAGGCAGATAAAAAAGATAAGAATAGTACAGCTATTAATTTTCCGATTTTGCGTTATTCGGATGTGTTGTTGATGTTTGCTGAGGCTGAGAATGAGGTGAATGGTCCGACGGATGAAGCTAGAAATGCTTTGTATAAGGTAAGGAGTCGTGCTGGATTGACGGAGGCCCTGCCTTCCATGTCGAAAGATCAGTTCCGTCAGGCAGTGAAAGATGAACGGGCACGTGAACTTTGTTTTGAATACACCCGTCATTTTGACCTGATTCGTTGGGGAGAATTCGTGAACAATATGAATGCATTAGTAGAGGAAGCTACTAATGGACAATCAAGTGGCTGGAAACAAGGTCCTTCAAATGTGTATACTTATTTCCAAGTTTCTTCTGCCTATAACTATTTCCCGATTCCTGAGGCTGAAATGGCCGTGAATAAAGCTATAACAGAAAATAACCCAGGCTGGTAATAATCAGAATGTTTAATTTTAAAGTGTAAATCAATGAAACTATATAAATTATTTGCACTGAGTATGGTTACCTTCGCATTGGCCTCATGTGACAAGTCTTTGGAACAGGGACTGGAGGGAGCAAATGTCTCAGTAGAAGTAAATGACAATGTGGTGTCTGACGGACAGATTATTACCGTCTCCAAAGGTACACCAATCAAGTTCAATATTAATGGTGATCCTGATTACGTTACTTTCTTCAGTGGGGAAAGCGGACATAAGTATGCGTATCGTCAGCGTACGTTGATTGATATGGATCAGATTGAATCTTCAGAAATGACTTTCTCTGTGGAGGCTCAATATGGTAATCCTGCGGGAATCTTTCATCTGTATTATTCCGATCAGTTTACAGGATTGTACAAGGATGATTTTCAGGCCGATTCTTTGTTGGTAGAAGAGTCTTCGTGGACTGATTTTGTACCGATGAATGAATTGCCGCAAACAGCAGGAACCGCATCTTTTACCATAGATATGAAGCCTTATTTCGGAAAGAATATTACTTTGGCAGTGCGGTATAAAACGGTAGATGAGACAGCCACACAGTCAAAGATTATATTTAATGACATGAAGATTACCAACCATATGAAGAATGGTGATGTCATTGAGGTTGGGGCAAATGAGTTTGGCTTTACTCCGATAAATATGAGCTATAAGAGTCGTACACAAGCTCAGATTACTGATCTTCCGGCTGATTTGAAAGCCAGTGCGACAGCAGATATCGATGCGTTACAATATGCCACTGTGACAAACGGTGCTTCTGGCTTGTGGGCTTTGCATCAGATTGGTACAGGTAAATTCTGGATTAATAGTGCATCTGCTGATAAATCAAAGACTTATAGCTGGCTTGTTTCTGATTATTTGGTGGTAAATTCTTGTGAACCGGATGCTGGTGTGAGTGTAAAGAATATGGCTACTATGGTCAATTCTTATGAATATACCTATAATCAGGTGGGAACTTATACGGCTACTTTTTTGTTGAACAATGGAAACTTTGAACATGAAGCTTCTAAAGTGTGCAACATTATTATTAATGTAAAATAATTTAATACCATAGTATAGTTATGAAAAAATTAAAATCCTTATTGCCTTTTTTGCTGATGCTGTTTGCGTTAGTGGGATGTAAAACTGACGATTTGGAAAAGGACATCGACAGTTTGAAAGATCGTGTGACTAGTCTGGAAGCACAGGTAAGTCTGTTGAATGACAACTTGAATGCCATTCGTGTGATTTTGGATGGTTCTAAGACTATATCTTCTTATACTTCTGAGAATGGAACTTATACTTTGACGTTGAGTGATGGATCTACTATTGCACTGACACAAGGTTCAGAAGGGCAGATTGTAATGCCTGATATTACCATCAATGAGAATGGCCAATGGGTTTTGAATGGTGAAGTGATAGGACAAGCTACAGGGAATAGCGGTATCACTCCGAAATTTAACATCAGTGCTGATAAGTACTGGCAGGTTAGTTTTGATGAGGGTAAAACCTATGAATATGTACTCGATGAAAATGGTGAAAAAGTGGCAGCTACTACTTCAGGAAATGTCAGTGTTTCTGATGCCTTTTTTGAAGATGTGAAGGTGGAAAACGACATGCTGGTGGTAACCTTAAACGGTGGAGAAACATATTCATTGCCAATTGTTGCCAATTTGAAAGCAAATATCGTGGACCCGGCAGAAGGTTTCAAGAATGGTGTATGGACCATTGGTTATGGTGAGACCGTAACTACTGAGGTAGAAATTTCTGGAGACAATTATTTTGTCACAGTTCCTGCCGGTGGATGGACTGCTACATTGAGTGAAGTAAAAGAAGGAAAGGCTACTTTGACAGTGACTGCTCCGGCTCAGGCTTCTACCTTGAGTCGTGCTACTGCTGATAACTCTACAGAATTGGTTTTGCAGGTAAATAAGGGTATTAACTGGGCAATTGATAAAATCAAAGTGGAAGCAAAGACTGTCATTGCAAGTTATAAGGCATTGTATGATGTAGGTCAGACTCTGAACATTGGTGGACTTGAAATTAGTAAGGAAAAATATGGAGAGGCTACTATAGTAAATACTGAAGATTTTGATTTTAAAACAAATGGAGTTTATTTTATTGAACCTGGAATTTCTGTAAATTGGCAGTCTGCTACTAACTTTGATAAACTGATTTTGATTGGTAATAATTCTTCAGAGAAGAGTGTGTTAGCTCCGACGAAACAGATTAAGTTATCTGATGCAGATTCGGGAGATGGAATGCTTCTTTGTGCCAATTTGAAAATTGATGCGACTAAAGTAACGAATAATGATGGTGGATCTACTTATCTTCTGGCTCAAAACGGAAATACGGCATATAAGTATGCTAAATTCTACAATTGTGATATTACAACTCCGGCAAGTCAACCGTTGACTTATATTTCAACTTCTACAAGAAGTTTTGAAACGTTGTCTTTTGAAAATTGTATTTTTGACTATTCAGGAACTGGACAACAGTATTTAATTAGTTTAGGAAGTAGTACAGCAACTTATGGTACTTTAATATTTAAGAATAATGTCTTTTATAATAAAGAGGCTTCTTCTTTGATTCCTAAATTTAAGTTGTTTAATGGAACGAAGGCTACTATTAATAAGTTAGAGTTAGAACATAATACTTTTGTGAACATGGCTTGTGAAACTACTTTCTTTGTTTATGTGTCTAAATTAACAGATATTGTAGCCCAATATAATTTGTTCTATACAGATGTGGATTTGCCAAACGCATGTGGTGTTTTCCGTGTAATAGACACTCCGGCAACGGGCTCTGTTTGTGATAACAATATTGTTTATCGTAATGATGCATATAATTGGCAGATGTTCTATGGTGGTATTAAGAATGGTTTTGAGGGGGCTGTTGAAGTTGAACGTGTGGAAGAAAATCCATTTACTGGTGGAACATTTGATTTGTCTATTGGAACATTTGTCCCAAATGCTACTTATGCAGAATATGGTGCAAAATTTGAATAAAAACCTTTGAACCATGAAGAAACTGATATTTTTATTTATTAGTATATTCTCTCTCGTCGCACTGAACTCGTGCGACAAGAGAGACGATATCCGAAAGGATATTGATGATTTGAATTCTCGGTTAGATCAGTTGGAAGCAAATCTTCCTCAGTTTAATGAGGATATCTCAAATTATCAGGGATTGTTGGATGGAAAATTACTGGTAATGGGATATTCGTTGAGTGAAAATGGAGACTATACTGTGGAGTTGAGCAATGGAGAAACAATCCATGTTTGTAGTGGAAATCCTACAGAAGAACTTCCTCTGCTTTCAATTGGTGAAGGAGGATGGTATTATACACAAGACGGTGAGACTTATCCTTTGATGAACTCAAATGGACAACAGGCTCCGGCTTTGGGAGAAACAGGAGTGACTCCACAGATTCGTGTTGATGCACAAGGTATGTGGGAGTATTCATTGGATGGTGGATTGTCATGGCTGGGAAATATTGGTCCGGCTAATCCCGGAAAAGGTAGTGCGGGAACTTCTATCTTTACAGGAGTGAAAGTGGCAGATGATGGGTCTTCCTTGACTTTCGAATGGAAGAATGGAGATGAAACACTGAGCAAGACCATTTCTTTGTATGGCGGTTTGGCACTGACTGTGGAATATGGTTCAGGTCCGGTGGCTTTTGCCTTGGGAGAATCACGTGAATTTAATGTGACTCAGGAAGGAGTGGAAAACGTGGTGATTGAAACCAATACTTGGGGAGTAAAGCTGGATGAAACAAAAATCCGGGTAACTGCTCCCGTAGTCAATACACAAGGAAAAGAATATGAGGATAACATTATCCTGAAGATATTCTCGAAAGAAGGATATTGCAGGGTGGTGAAGGTTCCGGTGAAGTTATTAACAACAACAATCGATGAAAATTCTGCCACAGCGTGGCAGAATTTTTTGTTTAATAATGCCGAGAATGTATTGCTGGATTATTCGTATGCCGGATATGACCACGGTGAAAGTGTACCGGTGGACGGATTTGCTTGGGGATATAAAGTGATTAATGTAAAAGACCGCATGGACAAGGACCACTTGTCTGCACGCGAAGCTTTGATAAAAATCTTGGATGAAAACAAGCTGGTACGTGTTTCCAGCACTTCTGCTACAAATGCGAATGCAAAGATTGTGATTTATTTTCCGGCCGGTGATTATGATTTGCAGCCGGAAGGTAACTCTGAAAAATTCCCTGAAATTTATGGGGGAAATTTCGTGATAAAAGGTGACGGAGCGGGCAAGACACGTCTGATGATGAATAACTCGATTGGAACCAGTGAATCGACTACGGCTCCCTTGTTGGCAATCAAGCATACCAATAGTCCGACAAATATAAATAATTCTAAGGTTTTGGCGACGGTTTCTGAAAATGCAGCCAAAGGTAGTTTTAGTGTGAAGGTGGAATCGACCAGTGGTCTATCTTCAGGAAAATGGGTACAGCTTCGTTTGCGGAGTGGAGATGATGCCTTGCTCAAGGAAGAGTTGGGCCCAATCTATAATCAGAAGAAAGCAGCCTGGTCGGTGGCTCAACAGCCGGGATTATCTGGAAGCAATGAGGATGGAAAGGGAATTAATGTCATGGAATTTCATCAGATCAAGTCTGTCAGTGGAAATGTGGTGACTTTTTATGAACCGATTATGCATGAGGTGAATGTGGCTTACAAGGACTATGACGGTGGATGGGTGATTCGTGATTATAAATATTTTGAAAATGTTGGTGTAGAAGACCTGAGCTTTGTCGGTAAGGCCATTACTCCTTATTACCATCATGGAGAAGGACAGGATGAATCGAAAGCATGGCTGTATGACAGTGGATACGTACCTTTGCAGTTGAACCGCGTGGTAAATTCATGGGTGCGCAACGTAAGTTTTGAGAGTGTGAGTGAGGCCATTACCTTTGGGGAGTCGGCCAACTGCTCTGCCTATAATATTACGATCACAGGAAATCGAGGTCATTCGGCTGTACGTGCACAAGGTTCCAGCCGGGTATTTATCGGAAAGGTACAGGACGAAAGTGCTGATTCACGCGGACATGGGCAGTGGCACGGTTGTGGCGTGTCAAAGCCCAGCATAGGAACTGTAGTCTGGAATTGTAACTGGGGACAGGATGCTTGCTTTGAGTCACATGCTACTCAGCCTCGTGCGACGTTGTTCGACAACTGCCGGGGAGGTCTCGTCCGCTATCATGCGGGTGGAGCAGAAAATGAAGCCCCCAATCATCTTGCAGACCTCACTTTATGGAACTTGTATGTGACGGGTACAACTGATGAAAAAGGTGAGAATTTCGCTTCTGACTTTAAGTGGTGGGATGCAGGAAATATTTGGTGGAAAATATGTCCTCCTATTGTAGTTGGTACTCATGGCAATGCTGTAACGTTCTCGAAAGAAGAAGGTCAGGTGACTTATGAAGAAAGTACGGGTGCGAAGGTGACTCCGGAATCACTTTATGAGGCACAACTTCAGAAACGTTTGGGCTATGTTCCGGCATGGTTGAATGCGTTAAAATAATATTTCATTATAAATGCCCCGTAATAAAGATAAATTATTGCGGGGCAATTGTCCTTAAAAGGTAAACACTTAAACTAAATACAGATGAAAAGTAATCGTTTCAAGTCTTGGATAAGTCAGTTAGGCTTTGTGTTTTTCATTTTCTCTTTGTGTATCATGTCCTCATGTAAAAAAGACAATCTTTCAGCGGATGAGAGCACAGGGGCTGATTCTCCAACAGCAGATGGAGGCTTGGCACAACTGAATCGTGACATAGCTGATATGCAGCAGATAGCGGAAGGTAAGGTGAAAGTATTGACGTACACGAGGGAAAGTAGTGGCCGATATTTGGTGGAATTGGATAATGAGCATATACTTACCGTATATGCAGAGTCTGAACAAGTGAAGAAGAATTCCATTCCTTTGGTGGGAATTGATGCAGACGGATATTGGGTGTATGAACTGGATGGGCATACACAAACGTTGACAGATGCTGATGGACAGCCTGCTGCAGCCTTAAGTTCGACAGGAAAAGGTATATTAACTCCTCGTTTTCAGGTTGGAGAAAAGCGGTTTTGGGAGGTTTCATATAATGGTACTTCCTGGATGCAAATAGGGAATCGGCAAGTATGGGATACAGAAAAAGCATCGTCCGCTGCCTATTCTCCTTTTGCCGGATGTACGGTGGATGAAGATGCGCGGACCTTGTCGTTGTCGTTGCGTTGTGGAGAACAGGTGATTACATCACAAATAACCGGTAAGACTACAACGGAAGCATGGAACAAGTTTGTGGCTGGTTCTGCCGATAATGTCTTGCTGGATTTCTCTTATGCGGGGTATAAGCATGGAGAAGAAGAGGCTCCGGATGGATTCTCTTTAGGTTATCAGGTGGTGAATGTACGTGACCGTATGGTACAGAAGAATATGACGGCCCGAAATGCCTTATTGGATATTATGGCAGAATATAAATTAGATAAAGGCGTAAAAGAGGCTAAGGTGGTAATTTATTTTCCAGAAGGACGGTATGTCTTGCATAATGAGGAGGACAATACGTATGATCCTGATAAGACGGATTTTGATTCGGATGGAAAGGGAAATAATACCAGTAATGAGATTTTAATGTTTGGAGGAAACTTTATCATAAAGGGTGATGGGGCAGATAAGACATTTTTAGAAATGGAAACTCCTAATTTGCCTAAACAAAAGTCGGATATGTACTCTTCGCCGGTAATGATTAATATCAAGAATAATGCATGGCTGGGTACAAAATACGAAGTTATAGGAAATGCTGGAAAAGGCACTTTTACGGTGAAAGTATCCGGCTCGTCTAATTTTAAGGTTGGAGAATGGGTATGTCTCTATTTGCATGACAATAATCCGAAATTGGTTAAGCAAGAATTACTTCCTTATGCTTGGGAATCTAATATGACTAATATTTCCACGGAAGGTGTGCAGGTGGAAGATTACCATCAGATTGTGAGCATTAGCGGAGATGAAATCACCTTCAAGGAACCAATTATGCATGAAGTGGATACGCAGTGGGACTGGAAACTATGTAAGTATTCTTATTATGAGAATGTAGGTGTGGAAGACTTGACGTTTGTAGGACATGCTGTGGATGACTTCAAACATCATCGTAGTTGGATAGACGATGGTGCCTATAAACCTATTGCTTTTATGCGCGTGGTGAATTCATGGATGCGAAGGGTAAATTTTGAAAGTGTAAGTGAAGCTGCTTCTATTATTTCCAGTGCGAATTTTTCTGCATACAATATTGATATTAAAGGAAACCGAGGCCATTCGGCTATTCGTTCTCAGGGGTCCAGTCGCGTGTTTATTGGTGCTGTACGGGATTATACGGATGGCCCATTGGCTGATGCTTATCCTACGATGCAGAAGAATGCCGGGCAATATCATGCTTGTGGGGTATCGAAGCCTAGTATGGGAGCTGTAATTTGGAGAGTGACATGGGGACAGGATGCTTGCTTTGAGTCGCATGCTACCCAACCTCGTGCAACGTTGATAGATAATTGTACGGGTGGATTTGTACAATCTCGCCAAGGAGGAGATGCCAATCAAGTTCCTAACCACTTAAATGATTTGACAATTTGGAATATGTGTTCTACGAATACAAAAGTGAATGGAAATGGCACGCTTCCGGCAAACGGGGAGTTTGATTGGTGGCGTACGGGATGGCAATATTGGAAAATCCTTCCTCCAATAATTGTCGGTTTTCATGGTGAACCTGTCAAGTTTGTGCAGGAACAGGTGAAACTGGATGAAAGTAATGGCATTCCTGTAGAGCCTCAGTCACTTTATGAGGCACAGCTGGCACATCGTTTGGGAAGTGTTCCGGCTTGGTTGAATGCTTTAAAATAAGATGGAATGAAAAGCGGGCAAACTTACCGAAAAAAGAATATCGGTAGGTTTGCCCGTGTTTACTGAAGGCCCCAATCTAGGGACATTCAGTAAATAATATAAAATTAGCCAACTAATTCATACACAAAGTGTTGCGAATTAGCTGGCTTTTTTGTATCTTTAGGTATTCCCCCG
>CABIXF010000019.1 GCA_902362595.1 Bacteroidaceae bacterium
CCAAAAGGCATGGACATAGGAAAAACATAAATCATACTCTATGAAAAATGGCAAAACGATGATTATATAACGAAAAGAGGATGCATCATTTTGACACATCCTCGTTATATTTTTGCCGCAACAATTCCACAATCTGGACTGCGGCTCTGTCAGAAGCACCCGACTCACCCAATATACGAATCAACGACTCGTACTCTTTTTGCATCCGACTCCGGCCTTCACCGCCTGGAAGAATCTTTGCAAGCTGTTCCTTCACATTACTTACCGTCATTCCATCGGCTACTAACTCAGACACCACTTCTTTCCCCGCAATCAGATTAACCAGTGAAATATATTTCACTTTTAAAATATGCCTTCTTAAAAATGAAACCAGCTTTCCACAGGCCGTATAATAACACACCACCTGAGGCACACAAAACAGAGCTGTTTCCAAAGTGGCCGTACCACTTGTTACTAAAGCGGCTACCGCATGCGAAAGCAAATCATAAGTCTGCCCAAAAACAATCTTTGCATTACCTTCAGTGTAAATCTGATAAAACTCAGGAGCAATACCTGGAGCCCCCGCAATAACAAACTGATACTCCGGAAACGCACGGGAGGCTTCTATCATACGCGAAAGATTATCCTTTATCTCCTGCTTCCGGCTACCCGCCAACAAAGCCACGATTGGCCTATTCTCCAGATGGTTACGAGAGACAAAATGTATAAAATCCTCTGTATATTCCTGTTGGAAACAATCAACTGCATCCACACACGGGTTGCCTATGTAATGAATCGGATATGAATGTTTCTGAAAAAAATCTACTTCAAAAGGCAAGATGGAAAACAGTTCATCCACATCACGCTTAATATTCTTGATACGATATTCTTTCCAAGCCCATATCTTAGGTGAAATATAATAAAATATCGGAATATGAGTATGCCCCTTGATATATTCTGCTATTTTCAAGTTAAAGCCGGGATAATCAACCAGAATCAGCACATCCGGCTGCCAACGGACAATGTCTTCCTTACAATAGTCCATATTTCGGAAAATCGTCCGCAAATGAAGTAAGACTGGAATAAATCCCATATAGGCCATGTCCTTGTAATGCTTGACCAACGAACCTCCCACTGCCGCCATCAAATCGCCTCCGAAAAAACGGAACTCTGCCTGCGGATCAGCCTTCTGCAAAGCCTTCATCAAGTTAGAAGCATGCAAATCGCCTGAAGCTTCTCCTACAATCAAATAATATTTCATACCTGAAGATTCCAGTGATTCAACTCTTCTTTCAACGCGTATGCCGTCACATCAATTTGGGTAGGAGTCACAGCTACATATCCATGCTCAAGAGCCCAATGATCTGTATCTTCCGCATCCGGTTCATTGTTCTTATAAGAACCCGTAAGCCAATAATAATAACCGCCTCTTGGATGTACTGCTTTCACGAACTCATTGGTCCACATCCCGTTCGTCTGTCGGCAAACGCGTACACCTTTCAATTCCTTTACAGCCGGGAAATTCACATTCAAGCAAGTTCCCAAAGGAAGGCCATGCAACAAGACTTCCTCCACCAAACGTTGTATGTAGGGAAAAGTGGGCGTAAAATCAGCCTCAGGATCATGATTACAAAGAGAAAATCCCACTGACGGAATGCCTTTTAAACACCCTTCAATTACAACCCCCATCGTTCCTGAGTAATGCACATTCACCGAAGAATTATCCCCATGATTTATTCCGCCAATTACCATATCGGGTACTCGAGGCACCAAATCATGCAAAGCCAATTTCACACAATCAACTGGAGTCCCCGTGCAACTATACAACGTGAAACCAGGCTCAGACTTCAATTGCGTACAGCGAAGAGGATGTTCAGAAGTAATGGAACCCGAAGCTCCTGAGCGAGGACCTGAAGGTGCAACTACCATTAAATCAGCTATCGGCCGCAAAACCTTTATCAATTCCTGAATGCCTTTTGCAGCAAAGCCATCATCATTCGACAACAGCAAAAACGGTTTCTCTTTCATCATATTTTATTATCCAATCTTTTTTAAGTGTGTAAAGTTACAACAAATCTTAATCTTACCAAACCGGGCCATGCAATTAACCAAAAATATATATCTTTGCCCGCGTGAAGTTATTAACAGATAAGGTGAGTTTTCAACACTTTCAAAAAAGTCATTGAAATTTAATTGACACTGTCATCATTTATTAGTTACTTCGCAATCAGAATAAACTGATTAATATGGGAAAAATTATTGCTTTAGCCAATCAAAAAGGAGGAGTAGGTAAAACTACCACGACTATTAACTTGGCTGCATCTTTAGCTACTCTCGAGAAGAAAGTACTAGTGATTGACGCTGACCCTCAGGCAAATGCCTCATCCGGTCTAGGTGTGGACTTGAAAGATATCGACTGTTCAATCTACGAATGTTTAATCAATCAAGCAGACATCCGGGAAGCTATTTATACAACCGATATTGACGGATTAGACATCATACCTTCTCACATTGACCTGGTAGGTGCTGAAATCGAAATGCTGAACCTGGAAAATCGTGAGAAAATCATGCGGCACGCATTGGAACCGATGAAAGACGAATACGACTACATCTTAATAGACTGTTCTCCTTCACTTGGATTGATTACCATCAATGCATTGACAGCTGCTGACTCGGTGATTATTCCCGTACAATGTGAATATTTCGCATTGGAAGGGATCAGCAAACTTTTAAATACCATCAAAATCATCAAGACAAAACTCAATCCTTCATTGGAAATTGAAGGATTTCTGCTAACCATGTTTGACTCACGCCTGCGCCTGGCCAACCAGATTTACGATGAAGTGAAACGACACTTCCAGGAACTGGTGTTCAAAACCATTATTCAGCGCAATGTCAAACTAAGCGAAGCACCCAGCCATGGCATTCCGGCTATTCTCTATGATGCAGAATCTACCGGAGCAAAAAATCATCTGGCCTTGGCCAACGAAATTATAACAAAAAACAGCAAATAAAAGTATATGGCAGTACAGAAAAAATTTGCATTAGGACGAGGACTGGATGCCCTGATATCCAACGAAGAGGTGAAGACCTCCGGATCATCATCTATTAATGAAATAGAATTAAGCAAGATATCTGTCAATCCCAACCAACCTCGTCGTGAATTTGATCCTATCGCTCTACAGGAACTGGCTGACTCCATTGCTGAAATTGGCATCATACAGCCTATTACCTTACGCCAGCTAAGCGAGGATTCTTATCAGATTATTGCAGGGGAACGACGCTACAGAGCCTCCATACTGGCCGGTTTGAAGACCATTCCGGCTTATATCCGAACAGCCGATGACGAAAATGTCATGGAAATGGCGTTGATAGAAAATATACAGCGCGAAGACCTGAATTCACTGGAAATCGCACTGGCTTACCAGCACCTGATTGAACAATACGAACTGACCCAGGAACGGCTCAGTGAACGAGTGGGGAAAAAACGTACCACCATCGCCAATTATCTACGCCTACTAAAACTGCCTGCTCCAATTCAGATGGCCTTGAAGAACAAGGAAATCGACATGGGACATGCACGGGCTCTATTGACCTTGGAAGATCCGAAAACCCAAATACGCATCTTCAATGAAACGGTAAGTCAAGGCTACTCCGTACGTAAGGTAGAAGAAATTGTAAAAGCACTGTCAAATGGAGAGAGCGTAAAAAGCGGAGGAAAAACAATTACCCCCAAAAGCACGCAACTATCGGAAGAATACTCGATACTGCAAAATCATCTTTGCAGCTTCTTTGGTACTAAAGTACAACTTTCTTGTACAAACAAAGGAAAAGGAAAAATCAGTATTCCATTCAACAGTGAAGCAGATTTGGAAAGAATCATGGAGATTTTGGACTCTTTGAAAAAAACAGAATAAACAAAAAGCGAGTTGAAACCACATATATTTACATATATCCTGTCGTTTGTCCTGCTACTATGCATGTCTCTACTGAACTGCACGGAAGCCCATGCCCAACGGGCCAAGAAACACCGGGAAGGAGTGCTCACTGCAGATTCTATCCGGACAAAAAATCAGACAGACAGTCTGGCTTTAGCCGATACAACTGACCTACAGCGACAATTGAAACTGGAAACGCTGGAAGCTCCTGTAGATACAGCCCTGCTGGCACGACAAAATGACTCCATACAAAACAGTATACCTGCTCCACAAGAGAAAAAACGCTGGATACCCAATTCCAATCGCACGGTATGGCTAGGCTTGATTATCCCTGGAGCAGGACAGATATACAACCGTAAATACTGGAAACTTCCTCTTATTTATGGAGGTTTTGTAGGCTGTGCATACGCCTTGACATGGAACGGACAAATGTATAAAGATTACTCACAAGCCTATCAGGACATCATGAGTAACAACCCGAACAACAAAAGCTACGAAGATTTCCTGCCTCCTGGCACAAACGTAAACGACCGCTTGGAGTACTGGCAAGAAATCCTCCGTAAACGAAAAGACCTTTATCGCCGTCAACGCGATTTGAGTATATTTGCATTCATTGGTGTATATTTATTATCAGTGATTGATGCCTATGTAGATGCCGAATTGTCTGATTTCGATATCAGCAAGGACTTGAGCATGAAATGGGAGCCCACAGTTTTCAACGATGCATTTCGTAACCGTCCGCAAGGAGTCGGAGTACAATGCTGTATTAAATTTTAAAAAATGAGAAAGCTAATTTTCAGTTTACTGACCGCTACTTTCTGTAGTGCCTCTTCTATTTTCGCACAGCAGACAGAAAAGACCATTACTATACAAGCGGCCAACGGACAGGAGGATGTAATAGATTTGCCGGAAGGAATGATATCTACCACAGACAGTCTTTATCTTGACTGGATATCCAAACACTATATAAATCCGGCAGAAAATTGTACCATGAGTACCCAAAACCCGGAAGTCAGCGATTCCATTTATATGGACCGCTTGCAACGCATCCCTGCCATTATTGAAATGCCTTACAACGACATTATTCGCAAATTTATCGACATGTATGCCACCCGGCTTCGACAAAAAGTGTCCTTTATGTTAAGTGCCAACAACCTCTACATGCCGATTTTTGAGGAAGCACTCGACTTATACGACCTTCCGTTGGAATTGAAATACCTCCCTGTCATTGAATCAGCACTCAATCCTACCGCTACATCTTCACAAGGGGCTGTGGGATTATGGCAATTTATGCTCCGCACAGGACAGGTATATGGACTAAAAGTCAACTCATTGGTAGACGAACGAAGAGATCCGGTGAAATCCACACGAGCTGCAGCACGCTATCTGAAGGATTTGTATGACATTTATCATGACTGGAACCTGGTATTAGCAGCCTACAATTGCGGACCTGGCACCATCAACAAAGCCATTCGCCGGGCTGGAGGAGAAACGGACTTCTGGAAAATCTACAATTATCTGCCCAAAGAAACAAGAGGGTATGTGCCGGCTTTTGTCGCCGCCAATTATATCATGACATATTATTGCGAGCACTACATCAGTCCAATGGAAATGAACATGCCGGAAAGTACCGACACCGTTCATATCAACCGCCCTCTGAATTTAAATCAAATAGCTGGAGTATGTAAAATTGACATCGACCAGTTGCGCGCCCTCAATCCGGAGTTCAAAAAAGACATTATCCCTGGAAATGAGAAACCGTATGCCCTGCGACTCCCAACTGATATGATGAGCTGTTTCATTGACCATGAAGATAGCATATACAACTACAAGCCAGAAATCTATCAGACTCGAAGAAGTACAGTAGTAGCTGTAAGCAACACCACTACTCAAAAACAGAGTAACAAAAAGGCAGTATACCACCGCATTCGAAATGGAGAAACATTGGGCAGTATTGCCGCAAAATATGGAGTAAGTGTGAAACAGCTCCGGCGTCTGAACGGCATAAAGGGAAGCAATATCCGTGCCGGCAAATCACTGCGCATCCGATAAGAAAAGTAACCGTTTGCTTGTTAGATTCGTATTTTTCCCTATTTTTGCATTATTGATTCAAAGAAGGGAGAGAATTATGACTGAGGAGAAACTTACGCAGGAACAGGCAGATGAAAAACTGATTGACGATGCATTCCAGGAACTTCTGGACCGATATCTAGAAAGCAAACACCGGAAAAAAGTTGAAATTATTACGAAAGCCTTTAATTTCGCCCGACAGGCGCACAAAGGAGTGCGCCGACGTTCGGGCGAACCTTATATCTTACATCCTATAGCCGTCGCACGCATTGCATGTGTGGAAATAGGCTTGGGATCTACGTCCATCTGTTCGGCCTTACTTCACGACGTAGTAGAAGATACAGATTATACTGTAGAAGACATTGAAAATCTGTTCGGTCCTAAAATTGCCCAAATTGTAGACGGACTGACAAAAATCTCAGGAGGTATCTTCGGAGACCGAGCTTCGGCACAAGCAGAAAACTTCAAGAAACTGCTTCTCACGATGAATGATGATATCCGAGTCATCCTCATCAAAATAGCCGACCGCCTGCACAACATGCGTACCCTTGGTTCCATGCTTCCCAGCAAACAATACAAAATTGCAGGAGAAACCCTTTATATCTATGCGCCATTAGCCAACCGTTTGGGACTCAACCGTATCAAGACAGAACTTGAAGATTTGAGTTTCAAATATGAACATCCTGAAGCCTACCAAAAAATAGAAGATAAATTAAAAGCCACACAAGCTGAAAGAGATAGTTTGTTTGAAGAGTTTACTGCTCCCATACGGGCACAACTCGACAAAATGGGGCTTCCTTATCGAATTCTGGCACGTGTCAAATCACCTTATTCCATTTGGAATAAGATGCAGAACAAGCATATTACTTTCGAAGAAATCTATGACATTCTAGCTGTAAGAATTATCTTTACACCTAAAAATGAAGAAGAAGAGCTAAATGATTGCTTCAATATTTATGTAGCTATTTCACGCATCTACAAACCTCATCCAGACCGTCTGCGCGACTGGGTCAGTCACCCGAAAGCCAATGGTTATCAAGCTCTTCATGTAACATTGATGAGTAATAAAGGACAATGGATTGAAGTACAGATTCGAAGTGAACGAATGAATGATGTGGCAGAACAGGGTTTTGCCGCTCATTGGAAATATAAAGAAGGCGGAGGTAGTGAAGACGAAGGAGAGCTCAGCAAATGGCTGAAAACAATCAAAGAAATCCTGGATGACCCACAACCGGATGCCATTGACTTTTTGGATACCATCAAACTTAACCTTTTTGCATCTGAAATATTTGTTTTCACTCCAAAAGGTGAAATCAAAACCATGCCTCAAAACGCCACGGCACTCGATTTTGCTTTTTCTATCCACACTTTCCTTGGGAGCCATTGTATCGGAGCAAAGGTAAACCATAAACTGGTTCCACTAAGTCATAAATTGCAAAGTGGAGACCAAGTGGAAATTCTGACTTCCAAATCACAGAAAGTACAGCCCTCATGGATAAATTTTGCGACTACAGCAAAAGCGAAAGCTAAAATACTTTCTATCCTGAAACGAGAACGAAAAGAAACACAGCAACAAGGGGAAGACATGTTACATGATTTCTTCCAAAAGGAAGGCATTGAAGCCAATGATACAAATATTCAGAAATTATGCACACTTCACAAATTGAAAACACCTGAGGATTTAATGTATCAGATTGGACAAAAGGTCTTCGTACTAGGTGATTTGGATAAAAACGAATTAAAAGAAAAGCCTACACCAACCAACTGGAAAAAATATATTGCTTTTGCCTTTGGAGGGAGTAAATCGAAGACACAATCCAATGAACAACCCAAGGAAAGCACGCCACAATTAAATATTGACAAAAAGAAAGTGGTGCGACTCACTCCTGACGAAATTCAAAAGCACTATATCATCGCTGATTGTTGTAAACCGATACCAGGAGATGATGTGTTAGGCTATATTGATGACAACAACCGTATCATCATTCACAAACGACAATGCCCAATTGCAGCCCAACTGAAAACCAGTTTTGGGAACAGATTACTTGCTGTACAATGGGAAACTGGAAAAGCCCTTAACTTCCCTGTTAATGTATATATAAAAGGTATTGATGGAATCGGAGTATTGAATCAGGTAACCCAGATTATCTCCCAGCAGTTAAATGTCAACATCCACAAGTTGAACATCGAATCCAATGATGGAATTTTTGAAGGACGAATCCAGCTTTTCGTACACGATGTAGACGATGTAAATACGATTTGTGAAAACTTAAAGAAACTGGAAAGTATCAAAAAAGTAACTCGCATCGAAAGTTTTGATGACAAAATTACCGACTAAAAAATATACGATTCACACAAAATTCGGCCGGGGAAAAGATTCTCGGCCGAATTTATTCTTGCCATTACGTTAAATAGTCTAGTTCGTTACGCATGCTCACCAACTCTTCCCGGATACGTTTCAAACGCTCCACGACATTAGCTGTCTGCAAAGTTTCCTCCCGATTCTGCTTCAAACGCTGCTTAGCCCCAGCCAATGTCATCCCTTTTTCTTTCACTAAATGATATACCAAACGGATATTCTCTATATCTTCTTTACGATATTGACGAATGTTACCACCTGCCTTTTTAGGAGAAATCATGGGAAATTCCTTTTCCCAATACCTCAACAACGATTCATTCACGCCAAACATCCGAGCCACTTCACTAATGGAATAATACAATTTCAATTCTTTTTCTGCCTTTAAAGCCATACAAAATCTCCTTTTTTTAATCGAATACTCTACCGTGATTGGCAGCTATCTCAATCATCTTTTCATAATCGTCTGCGTTTAAATCCATGAAGTAATAGTTCACAGGATTCACAATCTTTCCTTTTACACGTACTTCATAGTGCAAATGTGGCCCTGTACTTTTCCCGGTAGAACCCACTTCCCCGATAACTTCTCCACGGGTCACATTCTGGCCTACCCGTACCTTAATGGCATTCAAATGTGCATAACGAGTCACATACCCAAAACCATGGTCTATAATAATACAATTCCCATAGAGTCCGTCCCATCCAGCTTGCTTCACTCGACCATCTCCCGTAGCATATACCGGTGTTCCGATATTTGCCGAAAAATCCATTCCTGCATGGAATTTCACAGTCTTATAAATGGGGTCTATACGCATGCCATACCCCGAGGCAGTCTGCTTTAAATTTTTATTCGACACCGGCTGTATAGCAGGGATGCAAGCAAGCATCTTATCGTGCTGCTTGCAAAGCGCTACGACTTCATCAAAAGATTTAGACTGCGCATAAATTTTTTGCTCCAAACCGTCCATTTTCTGTAAGGTATGAATTACCAGACGGCTGTTCGCCATATCCATCAACTCATTGTAACGCGCACTGCTGGCTTTCCCAGATCGCTGTTCATCGGGCAACGGATCAGCCTGCATCATCACCCGATAGATATTGTCATCACGTTGTTGCAAACGCAGCATCACCCCTTCAGCCTCATCCAAACGAGAAGATAAAATGGCATATTGCGACAACAACCGTGAATTCTCTGTACGAAGATCCTTTTCTGAAGGTGAACCAAAAATCCATATTAACAAAATAAAACTTCCGGCACCCAGCCCCATACCTACAAACAACTGTCTGAGATAACTCAATGCCCGCTGTCGCATGGTAGGATAAATACGGTCGTAAGTACGTGTTTTCGGATTATAAACATAATAGACTTTACGCATGTGGTTCGATTTTGGAAAAATTTAAGCAACAAAACATCAAGTTTTTGCACCAAACATACAGACAAAAATAATAAAAGCGATTATCTTTGCAAATCAATTTTGAGAATATTAACTACAAGACAATATAACGACTATGTTGACAGCAAATGAAATCCGCGACTCATTCGTCAAGTTCTTTGAGTCAAAAGGACATCAGATTGTGCCTTCTGCACCAATGGTCATCAAAGACGACCCGACCCTGATGTTTACCAACGCCGGTATGAACCAATTCAAGGATATCATACTTGGAAACCATCCTGCTAAATACAAACGTGTAACCGACTCACAAAAATGTTTGCGTGTGAGCGGAAAACATAATGACCTGGAAGAGGTAGGTCACGATACGTACCACCATACCATGTTTGAGATGTTGGGTAACTGGTCATTTGGCGACTACTTCAAGAAAGAAGTGATTGGTTGGGCTTACGAATACCTGGTAGAGGTACTGAAGCTGGACCCAAAAGACTTGTATGTTACTGTCTTTGAAGGAAGTCCGGAAGAAGGCCTGGCTCGTGACGATGAAGCTGCCGGTTACTGGGCACAGTATTTCCCTGCAGACCATATCATCAATGGAAACAAGCACGACAACTTCTGGGAAATGGGTGATACAGGTCCTTGTGGTCCGTGCTCTGAAATTCATATCGACTCTCGTTCAGCCGAAGAAAAAGCAGCCGTTCCGGGACGCGAACTGGTAAACAAAGACCATCCTCAGGTAATTGAAATCTGGAACCTTGTGTTCATGCAATACAACCGCAAAGCCGACGGAACATTGGAACCGCTTCCTGCAAAGGTTATCGATACCGGAATGGGATTCGAACGTTTGGTACGTACCCTGCAAGGAAAGACTTCCAACTACGATACAGACGTATTCCAGCCTATCATCAAAGTGATTGGCGATTTGTCTGGCAAGAAATATGGTGATGACCCGAAAGTGGATGTAGCCATGCGTGTGGTAGCCGACCATATTCGTACCATCGCCTTTTCTATCACCGACGGACAGCTGCCATCGAATGCCAAGGCTGGTTATGTAATCCGTCGTATCCTGCGCCGTGCCGTACGTTATGCCTATACTTTCCTGGGGCAGAAACAAGCTTTCATGTACAAACTGGTTCCGGTACTGGTTGAAAATATGGGAGGTGCTTATCCTGAACTGAAAGCCCAGCAGCCGCTGATTGAGAAAGTGATGAAGGAAGAAGAAGAATCTTTCCTCCGCACACTGGAAACAGGTATCCGCCTGCTCGATAAGACGATGAACGAAACAAAAGCTGCCGGAAAAACTGAAATCAGTGGAGTAGATGCCTTTACATTATATGATACCTTCGGATTCCCGTTCGACTTGACTGAACTGATTCTTCGTGAAAATGGTCTGACTGCCGACGTGAAAGGTTTCGAAGCAGAAATGCAAAAACAGAAACAGCGTGCTCGTAATGCCGCTGCCGTAGAAACCGGTGACTGGGTAACCCTGAAAGAAGGTGAAACCAAATTTGTAGGCTACGATTACACGGAATACGAAACCAGCATCTTGCGTTACCGCCAAATCAAACAGAAAAACCAGACACTCTACCAGATTGTTTTAAGCGAAACCCCGTTCTATGCAGAAAGCGGTGGTCAGGTAGGTGATACCGGTGTACTGGTCAGCGAATTCGAAACCATCGACATCATTGATACCAAGAAGGAAAACAATCTTCCAATCCATATCGCCAAGAAATTGCCGGAACATCTGGATGCACCGATGATGGCTTGTGTGGATACCGACAAACGTGCCGCTTGTGCCGCCAACCACTCTTGTACGCACTTGCTGGATGAAGCCCTCCGCCAGGTGCTGGGTACCCACGTAGAACAGAAAGGTTCTTTGGTTACTCCAGACTCTCTGCGTTTCGACTTCTCTCACTTCCAGAAAGTGACTCCGGAACAGCTGCGTGAAGTGGAACACCTGGTAAATGCCAAGATTCGCGCAGACATTCCTTTGACAGAATACCGTAACTTGCCGATTGAAAAAGCCAAGGAACTGGGTGCCATTGCCCTGTTCGGTGAAAAATACGGAGACGAAGTGCGTGTCGTACAGTTCGGTTCCTCTATCGAGTTCTGTGGAGGTACACACGTATCTGCTACCGGAAAGATTGGTATGGTAAAAATCCTGTCTGAAAGCTCTGTAGCTGCAGGCGTACGCCGTATCGAAGCCGTAACCGGTGCCAAGGTAGAAGAAATGTTCGATACCGTACAGGATACCATCAACGACCTGAAAGCCTTGTTCAACAACGCTCCGGACCTGAAAGCTGCCATTACCAAGTACATCGATGAGAATGCCGGCCTGAAGAAACAGATGGAAGAATTCATGAAAGAGAAAGAGGCCTCTGTAAAGAACAAGCTGATTGAAAACGCCAAGGAAATCAACGGTGTAAAAGTGATTAAAGCCGTACTTCCGATGCCAGCCGATGCAGTGAAGAACATCGCCTTCCAATTGAAAGGACAGTTCACAGAAAACCTGTTTGTGGTAATCGGCAGTGTATTCGAAAACAAACCGTTGCTGACTGTCACCATGAGCGATGACCAGGTGAAAGCCGGATTGAATGCAGGACAATTGGTTCGCGAAGCTGCCAAACTGATTCAAGGTGGTGGCGGTGGACAGCCTCACTTCGCTACAGCCGGAGGAAAAAATCCTGACGGATTAAATGCTGCTGTAGATAAAGTCATTGAACTAGCTGGATTCTAATTTAAATTAAATCCTCTACACAAAAGACACTTTTCATCTCCCCTTATTCGCAATAAAGCATATAAGGGGAGATTCTTTTTATAGAAAGTTCATATTCGATCAGAAACAGATAATCTTTATTTGTTCATTTTTAAATTCTACACCACAAACCTTAAAGGATCAATACCTCAATATTCTCAAATTATTATCCTATATCCCTTTTCCATACCTCTTCTTTTAAATATTTCTCAAAGGTTAAAGAGATAACTTACGTAATATAAAATTCTTGTCAGATACTTTTAGACAACTCTTATTGGTGAAAAGTGACGAAATATAGTTTTATTGGAATCTACAAATAACCATGTAATTTCAGAGTATAATTATCACATCAATGCCCTCATTGCATTTCTTGTGGTCAACTTAAAATATCCTTTCCTCCACTGAAGTTTCAAAAATAAAGATGAAATCAATTTTTAACAAGGAAGTAACAACAAAGGCGAGAAAACTCTTCTCTTATATATCTATGTGTATATCCCTATTTGTTCGCTCTCATAAAAAATGGAGAGCGTCCCATATTATTCTGAGACGCCCTCTTCAAATTCTTTCCGTGGACCTGGAGGGAGTCGAACCCTCGTCCAAACAAGGAAGCCATATGCTTTCTACATGCTTATCTCTGCCTTCGGTTTTCGTGCACAAGCAAGACCAGAGCCACCCACTTATGCCTTAGTTCCTAAAATTTCATTTCAGCCGCGGAACAAGACTGAAACTATTCCCGAATTTGCTGCACCGCTAAACCAAACGCTTCGGAACAAGAGCTTTTGAGCGATGTCTCGTTTCCATCACTGTGACGGAAATAAAGCTAATCTACTATACTTCGATTAAGCAGCGAGAGCATAATTTTCGTTGCCAGATAATTGTTCAGTAACTGAGATTATAGTGCAAATCACTGACGCACTGCATGCTTACATACCACATCTCTCGCTGTCAAAACCAAACAAGCCCAAGATTAGTATTAAACTGACTACAAAGATAACAAATCTTCCCCTATCTACAAAAAAAGAGGTGCAAATTTGCACCTCTCCTCTTTTTCTTTCGCCTTATATTAATGATGGAACAAGCGAATGCCGGTAAATGCCATTGCGATACCGTACTTATCACATGTTTCAATCACATTATCATCCCGTACAGAGCCTCCGGCCTGCGCAATATACTCTACCCCACTCTTATGGGCACGTTCAATATTGTCTCCAAACGGGAAGAATGCATCAGAGCCTAAAGATACTCCCTTCTGTGTATCCAGCCATGCACGCTTCTCTTCACGAGTCAACACTTCCGGCTTCTCAGTAAAGAACTGCTGCCATACACCATCGGCTAATACGTCATCGTGATCTTCGCTGATATAAATATCAATGGTATTGTCACGATCGGCACGACGAATCTTTTCTACCCAAGGCAAATTCAATACTTTCGGATGTTGGCGCAAATACCAAATGTCAGCCTTATTTCCAGCCAGACGAGTACAATGGATGCGGCTCTGCTGTCCGGCACCAATACCGATAGCCTGTCCGTCTTTCACGTAACAAACAGAATTAGACTGCGTATATTTCAACGTAATCAATGCAATCATCAAATCACGCTTGGCCGATTCCGGGAAGTTCTTATTCTGTGTCGGAATATTTGCAAACAGTTCCGGTCCATTCAACTTCACCTCATTACGTCCTTGTTCAAAAGTAATACCAAACACATCCTTATGTTCAATCGGATTCGGACGATATGCCGGATCAATCTTGATGACATTATAGGTACCCTTCCGCTTATTCTTCAAAATTTCCAAAGCTGCATCTGTATATCCCGGAGCAATGACACCGTCGGACACCTCACGATTGATGAAACGGGCTGTTTCCTCGTCGCACACATCACTCAAAGCAATAAAATCACCATAAGATGACATACGGTCGGCACCACGGGCACGCACATACGCATTAGCCAACGGTGACAAAGGCAAGTTATCCACAAAATAAATTTTCTTCATGGTTTCATCCAGTTCCAGACCAATCGCGGCCCCGGCAGGACTCACGTGTTTGAACGAAGTGGCAGCCGGCATACCGGTAGCTTCTTTCAGTTCTTTCACTAACTGCCATCCGTTGAACGCATCCAAAAAGTTGATATAACCGGGACGTCCGTTCAACACTTCAATAGGCAGTTCTCCCTCCTGCATGAAAATGCGGGCCGGCTTCTGATTAGGGTTGCAGCCGTACTTGAGTTCGAGTTCTTTAGCCATATTTTAATAGTTTGGTTGAATTTTCTACAAAAGTACGAAAAAAACAGAAGCATATTTCACGATTAGTACATGATTTTAGGAAATCCCACAGAAAGCT
Organism: Bacteroidaceae bacterium; assembly: GCA_902362595.1. Classification (GTDB taxonomy): domain Bacteria; phylum Bacteroidota; class Bacteroidia; order Bacteroidales; family Bacteroidaceae; genus Phocaeicola; species Phocaeicola fibrisolvens. The sequence goes on from CABIXF010000019.1 coordinate 14,829, forward strand.
ACTGGAAAATCAAAAAATAAATCTGTATTTTTGTCCATATTCTACACAAAATATAAAGAACCATGATAGACGAATTATTACACTACAACAGGACATTCGTAGAAACGAAAGGATACGAAAAGTATATCACAAACAAATACCCTGACAAAAAAATTGCCATTGTCACTTGCATGGATACCCGATTGACAGAACTATTGCCAGCTGCATTAGGCATCAAGAACGGAGATGTCAAAATTATCAAGAATGCCGGAGGTACAATTACTCACCCCTTTGGAAGCGCCATGCGAAGCCTGCTGGTAGCCATATATGAGCTAGGAGTAGAAGAAGTCATGATTATCGGACACACAGATTGTGGAGTACAGCACATGGACAGCCAGGTCATGCTGCGTCACATGCGCGAAAGAGGAATCTCACAAGACCACATCGAAATGATGCAATATTGCGACATTGACTTAAATTCCTGGCTTAGCGGATTCAATGACACAGAAGAAGCTGTACAGAAAAGTGTGCACATCGTGCGCCACCACCCGTTAGTACCACAAGATATACGGGTAAGAGGATTTATTATGGACTCTACCACAGGAAACCTCACCGAGGTACAAGAAGACTAACCTACATAAAACCCTAAAAGAAAGGCCGGCAAGAAAGAGAAAAATTTCCTGCCGGCCTTTTTATCAATTCAAGACTGATCAGCCTCAACGGTCTTCCGCCAAAGCCAGTATAGAGACCTCTTGAGGCACGTAATCTCCCTGGAAGAAACGGCTGGCACGCAGCAGATGACGCCAGATACTCACCAATTCCTGAGATTCCTGAAGGATATTCAAATAAACCATTGCAGCCTTTAAACCCGCATTGTCAGATTCCTGCATACGGTTCATCTGCTGCTTACGCAAGGCCGATATGCTGTTTTTCAAATCATCTCCTTTCTTCAGAATATCATCAGCATCTGCATAGTTTCCCGTACTGATAACCTCTTTTGTACGCTCCATCAAACTACAAAGCTGTTCACGCACTGGAAGGAATTCCTTCACGCAATCCGGAGATATCGGATTAAAGTTATTATCCACATGCTCCTTGCAAGGTTCACAGATTCGCTTCAGACAGTAAAGCATTTGCTCACAGCTGTTGCTTCCCAAGTGAAACCATGTATTCTTTTCTATCGCTACGGTCATAGGAAGACGACGCAATCCCAAAATCTCTTTCCGACGACGTTTCTTGAGCATCTTCTTCTGATCATCCGTGGCATTCATGGCCTTCCGCAGACTACGCAAGTCCTCATTGATGAATCCGTCAGTTACCTGTACATAGGTCTTCTCACTGAAATCGACGTAGCTTGCCAAGGTTTCCTGTACATGCCGACGAAGCAATGCCAAGGTTTCGCTCTTATCCTTGCTGCTCATCATCCGTTTGAATATATCATCCTGCCCCTCCACTTTTTCCTCTTTCTTCTTATATTGGATATTGCTGCGTACCAAAAGCACTACGGCTACCACAATAAAGATGAACATGCCAACGAAACTGGTATAGAACATTATGAAAGTAACCAGCGCACAAATCGTAAATGCGACAAATGCAGTGATAAACCAACCACCAATCACGGAAAGCATACCCGTAATACGATACACGGCACTTTCCCGGCTCCAAGCACGGTCGGCCAATGAACTACCCATCGCTACAATAAATGTCACATAAGTAGTAGACAACGGCAATTTCATGGTAGTACCGATGATAATCAACAATCCAGACAACACCAAGTTCACCGAAGCACGCACCATATCAAATGCAGCCCCATCGTTCAGAATCACTTCATCCTTGTTGAAACGACTGTCAATCCAACGACGCATCCCCACCGGAATCACCCGAACCAAAAAATCATTAATATTGGTTGCACGACGCACAATGACACGAGCCAAAGCAGAAGAGCCAAACATCTCATCCCCTTCTTCCTGACGGGCCAGATCGACCGAAGTCTTGATTACATTCTTCGCCTTTTTGGAAGTAGCCAGCGCATAAACCATAACGATACCAGAAGCTATCAGGAAGATGGCCGGAGTCTTAGCCGAAGACATCAGAGAAGACATCATAAAATCGTGAATGCCAGCTCCATTTGCATTAGCTACATAATCCGTATACGCAGAAAAGCCCGCCAAAGGCACACCGATGAAGTTCACCAAGTCATTACCGGCAAAAGCCAAAGCCAAAGAGAAAGTTCCCAGCAACACAATAATCTTAAACACATTTACTTTACACCAGTGCAAGATTTGCATGATGACCGTAAACACCACGAAACATCCACCCACCAATATCGGGGTATTGTCCTGAATCCATTGTAGAGCTTCAGGCGTCATGAACGAAGCACTCTTCAATCCCTGTATAATAATGAAATACCCCAAGGCTGTCACGGCAATTCCACCGAACACACCGATGGTCCATGAAAGATGTTTCTTATAATTGAAACTGAAAATAAGTCGAGACACATATTGTACAATGGTACCCGCAATGAAAGCAACTGCCACAGAAAGGAAAATACCCATAATGACCGACAGAGCCTTTTCCGTATTCATCATGTCCCCTAGGCTCAACATGCCAGTTTCATCTCCGATAATCTTCAGAATGGCCAGAATAAATGTACCTCCCAATAGTTCAAACACCATGGACACCGTGGTTGAAGTAGGCAGTCCCAATGTATTGAAAACATCCAGCAATACCACATCTGTTACCATTACAGCCAACAAGATACACATAATCTCATAAAAGCTGAAATTCACCGGTTGAAAAATACCATGACGGGCAATATCCATCATACCATTGCTCAACACTGCTCCAGCAAAAACTCCGACAGCAGCCACAATGATAATGGTTTTAAACTTTGCGACCTTTGCACCCACTGCCGAATTCATGAAGTTCACAGCATCGTTGCTGACACCTACCAGCAAATCAAAAATTGCCAGCATAAACAGGAAAATAACAATTCCCAGATAAATAGTTTCCATATTTGTTTTGTTAAGTTTTTCCGGGTGCAAAAATATTTCATTCTTGTTATAAACAAATGTCATATATATTACAATCATGTTACAAAATCCGGAAAACATCCAAAACAAACCGCCTATTCACAAGAGGGTCAGACCTAAAACTTTCAGTGATAATGTAAAAAAAAGATATTTTATTTTCCGTATGCTGTGTTTATCACTTGAAAATTCGTAATTTTGCGGCTGAATTCAAAATCTCAAAATTATGTCAGAATCAAAGAAAATAAAGACCGCATTGGTTTCAGTTTACCATAAAGACGGCTTGGATGCTATTTTAGCTAAACTTCACGCTGAAGGAGTTGAGTTCCTGTCAACTGGAGGAACACGTCACTTCATCGAATCACTGGGTTATCCTTGCAAAGCTGTAGAAGACATTACTACTTATCCTTCTATCTTGGGGGGACGCGTAAAGACATTACACCCTAAAATCTTTGGAGGTATCCTCTGCCGTAGAGAATTGGAAAGCGACCAAAAACAGGTTGCACAATATGAAATTCCAGAAATCGACCTGGTAATTGTGGACTTATATCCATTTGAAGATACTGTAGCCAGCGGTGCTGCCGAACAAGACATCATCGAAAAAATTGATATAGGCGGTATTTCATTGATTCGCGCCGGAGCCAAAAACTTCAATGACGTAGTCATCGTAGCAAGTAAGCACCAATACCAGCCTCTATTGGACATCCTGAACCAGCAAGGAGCCGTCACAACCCGCGAACAGCGTCGTTGGTTTGCAGGTGAAGCCTTTACTGTTTCTTCACACTACGATTCTGCCATCCGCGATTATTTCAAGAAATAATCGCAAAGAGCAAACGTCCTGTCTTCCTCAATGGATTTATTAATTTTCAATCTAGACTTATATTAAAGGAATGGGATTATTCTCCTTTACACAAAACATAGCGATGGACCTTGGCACAGCCAATACCATCATTATCAGCAACGACAAAATTGTGGTAGATGAACCCTCCGTCGTTGCGCTGGATCGCCGTACAGACAAAATGATTGCTGTAGGTGAACGTGCAAAGATGATGTACGAAAAAGAAAATCCGAATATCCGTACCGTACGTCCGCTTCGTGATGGAGTCATTGCCGACTTCAATGCCTGCGAACAGATGATGCGTGGATTGATAAAGAAAGTAAATACCGGACGTCATCTTTTTACTCCTTCCCTGCGTATGGTTATCGGTGTACCATCGGGGTCGACTGAAGTAGAACTTCGTGCCGTACGTGACAGTGCGGAACATGCAGGAGGACGTGATGTCTACCTGATATTTGAACCAATGGCGGCTGCTATCGGTATCGGACTGGATGTGGAAGCTCCGGAAGGCAACATGGTAGTCGATATAGGTGGAGGCTCTACGGAAATTGCCGTAATCTCACTGGGAGGTATTGTTTCCAATAACTCTATCCGTGTAGCAGGCGACGACCTGACAGCAGATATTCAAGAATACATGAGCCGACAGCACAATGTCAAAGTCAGTGAGAGAATGGCCGAACGTATCAAAATTCATGTAGGAGCTGCCATCACCGACTTGGGAGACAACGCTCCGGAAGACTACATCGTGCGTGGCCCGAATCGTATCACTGCCCTTCCCATGGAAGTTCCGGTATGCTATCAGGAAATTGCACACTGCATGGAAAAAAGCATTGCCAAAATTGAAACAGCCATCCTGAGTGCATTGGAAAATACTCCTCCAGAACTGTATGCCGACATTGTTAATAACGGAATCTATCTTGCGGGAGGTGGTGCACTGTTGCGCGGACTCGACAAACGTCTGACAGACAAAATCAACATTCCTTTCCATATTGCCGAAGACCCCTTGCTGAGCGTAGCCAAAGGAACAGGCATTGCCTTAAAGAATGTAGACCGTTTCTCATTCCTGATGAGATAAAACATATAAAATTGAAAATGAAGAAACCAAGAGTTTCTTCATTTTCAATTTTCATTTTTCGTTCACCCATCATTTCGGATTCTTTGACATGCGAAATCTGATCAATTTTCTGCTGAAATATAATCACTGGTTTCTTTTCGTACTTTTGGAAATCATTTCACTCACCTTGTTGTTCCGATTCAACAACTATCAGGGAAGTGCTTTCTTCACCTCTGCCAATTATGTGGCCGGACTGGTATACGAAGCATCCAACCAAGTGACCCGTTACTTCGGACTGACAGAAGTCAACAAAAACCTGACTGCACGAAATGTCGAGCTGGAAATTGAAGTGGAACGTCTTTCACAGGCGCTGGAGCAATATACTCAAGATACTACCGGAATAGCCAACCTGCGCAAAGAAGCATTGAAAGATTACGTATTATACGATGCAAAAGTCATCAATAACAGTGTGACTCACCCGGATAACTTCATTACCATTGACAAAGGAGAAGCTGACGGGATACGCACCGAAATGGGAGTGGTTTGCGGAAACGGCGTAGTAGGCATTGTGTATCTCACAGGACGTCATCACGCCATCGTCCTGCCGGTGCTGAATTCAAAAAGCAGCATCAGTTGCAAAATCAAGAGGACATCGTATTTCGGTTTTCTGAAATGGGACGGAGGATCCTCGCAATACGCTTATGTAAAAGATTTACCCCGACATTCGGAATTTTCATTGGGTGACACCATTGTTACCAGCGGACATAGCGCAGTTTTCCCTGCTGGAATACCGGTAGGAACAGTCGACGACATGACCGACAGTCACGATGGTTTATCCTACCTGCTCAAAGTTAAACTATTTACCGACTTTGCACGACTGAATGACGTACGGGTACTAGGATCTTTCAATGGAGCAGAACAGATACAACTGGAAGACAGCGTACGCTCCATGACACACTAAACAACAACACAGAAATTCAGGGAAATTATGCAACACATCATACGTCTTGAATGGTTCGTCATACTGGTCCTGCTTCAGGCACTGGTGCTCAACCATGTCCACTTCGAACAATATGCCACCCCTTTGCTCTACATCTATTTCCTGCTGAAAATCAACTCAGGAAACAGTCGAAAAGGTCTCATGCTATGGGCTTTTTCTATGGGACTCTGCATAGACATATTCAGTAATACTCCCGGACTGAATGCGGCAGCCTCCGTACTCACCGCATTCTGCCGCCCTTGGATATTACGGGTACTTTCCCTACGTGATACAACCGAAAATTTTGAGCCCGGCATCTATCAAATGGGGTTTACAGCCTTTTTCCGGTATGCTCTGGTCATTGTCTTGCTGCATTCACTTACGCTGAACCTGCTCGACACCTTTTCGCTGGCCAGATTCCAAACCTTGCTGTTGAAAATCCTAAGCGATGCTTGCATCACCCTTATCTTCATTTTATGCATTGATTCTGTCAGGAGGAAAAGATAGTGGAAAGAAATTACGATCTTGAAAGACGAAAATATGTCATTGCCGGAGCGGTCATTGCCATTGTGGCCATTTTCCTGATACGTCTGCTTTCCCTGCAAATCATGAGCGAAGACTACAAGAAAAACGCCGACAGCAATGCCTTCCTCAAAAAGATACAGTATCCTAGCCGGGGAGTCATCTACGACCGCAACGATAAACTGCTAGTATACAACCAACCAGCTTATGACATTACGGTCATCATGAAGGAAATCACGGAACTGGACACGCTTGATTTATGCCAGACGCTACACATCACTCCAGAATTCTTACGCAAGAAATTCCGCGATTTGAAAGACCGACGGCTGAATCCGGGATATTCACCCTATACCAATCAAGTATTTCTGACACAACTTTCAGCAGAAGACTGCGGAGTGTTTCAAGAAAAACTGTTCAAATTTCCAGGTTTCTACATCCAACGCCGAACCATCCGCCAGTATAATTACAACGCTGGAGCACATATTTTAGGGGATATCGCAGAGGTATCAAAATCCGACATGGAAAAAGATGACTACTACATCCCTGGCGACTTTATCGGGAAACTGGGAGTAGAGCGTTCTTATGAGAAGCAGTTACGAGGCGAAAAAGGTATCGAGATTTTATTACGTGATGCCCGTGGACGCATCCAGGGCAACTACATGGACGGAAAATTCGACAAGGCTCCCGTGGCGGGTAAGAACTTGAGACTAAGCCTGGACATTGAACTTCAACAACTGGGTGAGCGACTGCTGGAAGGAAAAATTGGCAGCATCGTCGCCATCGAGCCTGCTACCGGCGAAGTCCTCTGTCTGGTTTCCTCTCCATCGTACGACCCACGCCAAATGGTAGGAAGAAACCGTGGAAAAAACCACCTGATACTGGCACGTGACCCTTGGAAACCCTTGCTGAACCGTGCCATTATGGGAACTTATCCACCTGGATCGACTTTCAAAACCTCACAGGCACTGACCTACCTGCAAGAAGGCATTATCACCACGGGAACCAGTTACCCTTGCAACGGAGGGTTCAACTACAGAGGACTTCATGTGGGTTGCCACTCACACCCCTCCCCACTTTCCCTGATACCGGCCATAGCGACTTCATGCAACGGTTATTTCTGCTGGGGCCTTTACCACATGATTGGAGCCCGCCAGAAATATGGGTCTGTACAAAAAGCCTTGAATACATGGAGAGACTATATGGTGTCCATGGGATTCGGCTACCCGCTCGGAATTGACCTTCCCGGCGAAAAAAGAGGGTTTATCCCCAATGCCAGTGTCTACGACAAAGCCTATCGCGGTTCATGGAATGGATTGACCATCATCAGTATTTCTATCGGACAGGGCGAAGTAACCCTGACTCCGCTACAAATTGCCAACCTGGGAGCTACCATCGCCAACAGAGGTTACTTTATCACTCCACATGTGGTGAAGGAAGTGGAAGGTGAAGCACTCGATACACTCTATTCCAAGAGACGCTATACCATGGTCGACCGTTCGCATTACGATGAAGTGGTGCAAGGTATGCGTGCCGCTGTACTCGGCGGAACTTGCCGGGGAGCCAACCTGCCCGACATAGAAGTCTGTGGCAAAACCGGTACCGCCCAGAACAGAGGAAAAGACCACTCCGCCTTCATGGGATTTGCCCCGATGAACGACCCTAAAATAGCAATTGCTGTTTATGTGGAAAACGGTGGATTTGGTGCCGTATACGGTGTACCTATCGGACGGCTCATGATTGAAAAATATCTAAAAGGACAGCTCTCGCCCGAAGATGAAGCGATGGCAACAGAAATTCAAAACAGGAGGATTGATTATGGGATACACGAGAGGTAGTGTATGGAAAAATATAGACTGGTGGACTATCGGACTTTATCTGGTACTGGTCACCTGCGGCTGGTTCAGCGTATGTGGGGCCAGCTATGACTACGGAGAACCGAATTTCTTCGACATCACGACGCGTGCCGGAAAGCAGCTGATGTGGATTGGCTGTTCACTGGGACTGGGGTTTGTCATACTCATGCTGGAAGACCGCATTTACGATACATACGCCTATCTGATTTATGGAATTATGCTTCTGCTACTTTTTGGAACCATCTTCAATCCACATGAAATCAAAGGATCACGCTCATGGATTGTGCTGGGACCTGTCAGCCTGCAGCCAGCTGAATTTGCCAAGTTTGCCACAGCCTTAGCCTTAGGAAAATATATGAACGAATATACTTTTCACATGCAGCGTACCCGTAATTTGGTTACCGTACTAGGCATCATCCTGTTGCCCATGGCATTGATCATCCTCCAAAAGGAAACAGGTTCAGCACTGGTATATCTGTCCTTCTTTCTGATGCTTTATCGTGAAGGCATGACCGGCACCGTATTGTTTTCGGGCATTTGTGCCGTCATTTTCTTTATTGTAGGTCTACGGTTCAGCACTGATATCATGCCCGACGGCACCACATCCTGGGGAGAATTTTCGGTCCTCACCCTCATCATCCTGCTCAGTGCCTTCCTGGTACGCAGATACTGTGAACAGTTTCCCAAAGTATCTCCCTATATTCTTGGTATTGGAGGAGGTGGCATCTTGCTGGGAAGCCTGTTTTCATGCTATGTCATCCCGTTCAACGTATGCCATCTTCAACTGGTGCTCTGCGGGGCCATCGTGCTCACCCTCTTCTATTTTTACCTTCGCGAACGGCTAAGAAATTATCTTTATGTCATCCTCTTTGTCATCGGTTCCGGCGTTTTTTTCTTTTCTACCGATTATGTATTCAATCAGGTGCTTGAGCCTCATCAAAAAATACGTATTGAAGTATTGCTGGGAATGAAAGACGACCCGACAGGAGCTGGCTATAACGTCAATCAAAGCAAAATCGCCATCGGTTCAGGCGGACTTTTCGGGAAAGGCTTTCTCAACGGGACCCAGACAAAACTGAAATATGTGCCGGAACAGGATACCGACTTCATTTTCTGTACCATCGGTGAAGAACAAGGGTTTGTGGGTTCTGCCATTGTCATCTCTCTGTTCATGGCACTCATCCTGCGTCTCATCGTCCTCTCCGAGCGACAGGAAACCCGCTTTGGAAGAGTCTACGGCTACTGCGTCCTGGGCATTTTCTTCTTCCACCTGTTTATCAATGTCGGAATGGTACTCGGACTGACCCCCGTCATCGGTATCCCCCTCCCTTTTTTCAGCTATGGAGGTTCATCGCTCTGGGGCTTCACAATTCTGTTATTTGTCTTTCTCCGTATTGACGCGGCTCGTGAAAAATAAACGGACTCCCACATCCAAAACTCCAGGCAACGGATTCTGTCTCATCAGATGGGTAATCCTCAAACTGTGCCCCACAGAATCCGTGAGCCATACAACTGGTTTTTCACATGTATAGGCCCGCTGATACAAGCCGCCGATAGCACCTTCATGCTGTTCCCAGGCCCCTTTTTCATCGGCCAGATAAATATGCAGCGTATCCGTATGCGATGCCAACGAGTCTTCTCCCTCCACCTGTGTCACAGAAAGCCAGATATCCCGGTATGGATATCTACCCGTGTGACGGATGCCAATTTCCATTCCATACGTCCCAGCAGCAACTTCCGGAGGAAGAGTAAATACCAAAGAATCGGACTTATTCCAACCTTTTTCTCCAGGAACAGCCTGATACACATGATACAACGTATCTGTATGACAGGCACCCAACAAGAACAGACAAATTCCTGCCAGCCCTGCACACCGCATACCACGATAAAAGAGAGGCATACACGGAAATGCCGGTATGCCTTTCATCCATTTTTTAAGCCTGAACATCTGTATTTGTATTACGTTCCGGACGTTTTCCTTCATTGTTACCGTTATTGTTCCGGCGGAAATTTTTCCGATTATTACGGCTGGGACGAGGTTCCTGTCCCGTTTTCGCCTGCGCCGCACTCCCGGCTGTAGCCGAAACCTGCGGTACCTCCGAAGAGGAATTACCTTTCGGACGCTGCGGACGATTATTCCTCGCCTGAGGAGCTTTTCTCTCTCTTTCTTTTGTTGTTTCAGGAGTCTGCACATTATTACTATTACCCGCTTCTGCCGGAACGGGAGCGTTCATTGGTTGAGCAGAAGATTTCGGTTTCTTTTTCCGGTTCTTTCCCGCCTTCGTTTTATCAAAACGCGTCAGACTTTCCTGTTCCAGCAAGTCCTTCGACCGTTGCGGTTCACGTCCGGAGAAGTCCTCATCCAGTTTTTCAGGTTTTTCTCCCCGCTTGTTCATATTCAGTACCTCAAAAGCCCGACGCGCTGAAATAGTTACCTCGTTGGCCAGGAAACTCTTGTCTGTACTGTAAGTAATCATTCCTTTCAGAATATCTGCTTTGAAATAATAATACACGTTATCCAGTGTTTCAAGCGTAATTTCTTTACTCGGCAAGCGCTTCTGACATTCCACGTATGCATCCACCTCATAATTCAAGCAACATTTCAGCTTGGCACACTGTCCGGCCAGTTTCTGCGGATTCAACGAAATGTCCTGGAAACGCGCCGCACTGGTAGACACAGACACAAAGTTCGTCATCCACGTAGCACAGCACAGTTCCCTCCCGCAAGGGCCAATTCCTCCGATACGTCCGGCTTCCTGACGGGCACCAATCTGTTTCATCTCGATTCGCACCCGGAACGTTTCGGCCAGCACCTTGATCAGCTGACGGAAATCCACACGTTCGTCGGCAATGTAATAGAAAATAGCCTTGTTGCCGTCACCCTGGTATTCCACGTCACCGATTTTCATCTGAAGCCCCAGACTCTCCGCAATCTTGCGAGAACGAATCATGGTATCGTGTTCGCGCGACTTGGCCTCTTCGTATTTTTCCATATCCACTGGCTTTACCTTCCGGTAAATACGGCGAATTTCCACATCCGGTTTCAGGTTGGCTTTCCGCATCTGCAACGGTACCAGCCGTCCAGTCAGGGTTACCGTACCGATGTCGTGTCCCGGACTGGCCTCAACCGCCACGATGTCCCCCTTTTCCAAGTGCAGTCCGTTGCTGTTTTTATAATATCCTTTCCGGGTATTCTTGAACTGAACCTCCACCATTTCCTGTTCGTCGGCATTTCCCGGAATGTCGGCCAACCAGTCGTAAGTGTTCAGTTTATTATTCTGTCGTCCGCAGCCTCCACAGCAGAGTCGGCCACTTCCGTTTTTAAGCTTGAAATCGTCCATATATTATTATTGTTGTTTCATTTCTACAATCATTCTCAGTGCCATGTCAAAAAAAACCATCTTCGGATTCACGTTCTGTTCGATATGCATTTGCGCCTCCTCCAGCAATCCGGTTACCGAAAAAATATTCCGTTCGTTAATGTAAGGGGCAAAACGAGTGGCAAACTGCATTTCTTCCGGACTCAGATACACCATATCCGCTTGACGGAAATTGCAGATGAAATTCTCACGCACCATCCGCTGACAATATTCCAACAGATTCTTCTGACGTTCACGCCCCATGCCTGCCACCTGTTCACTCCAGGCTTTCAAACTACGGATATCACGCTTGTAGGCCGTACGCATCAAACTCACAAAAAGTTCAAAGCAAAGTTTGTGTTCTTCTCCTAAATGCACATTTTCTACGGCCCTTATCAAGCTACCCGCAGAACGGTGCGCAATGTCACGAGCATCTTCCTGAGGAAGCATATAACGTTCTTTCAGGTAACGCGCAATATCGGTTTCCGGCAAAGGTTTCAAATGAATGCGCTGCGTACGGCTCACAATGGTAGGCAATAGCAAGTCCGGCTCTTCACTGACCAGCAGAAAAACCGTTTTCAAAGGAGGTTCTTCCAACAGTTTCAGCAGTTTGTTTGCACACTCCACATTCATTTTCTCCGGCAGCCAGATAAGCATCACCTTATATCCACCCTGACTGGCTTTCAACGACAATTTACGTTGAATCTCATCACTCTCACGCACATAAATCTGCGGTTGCTGATTACCGGCATCAATGGTTCGCATCCACTCCTGAAGATCAGCATACGGATTTCGTCCCAGCATCTCACGCCACTGGGGCAAAAACTCATCGCATACAACATCCCGCCCCGCTTTCTTTTTCACCACCGGAAAGACAAAATGCATGTCAGGATGTGCCAGATGATCCATCATCTTGCACGAACTGCATTGTCCGCACGCATCGTCCTCTCCTGGATGCCGGCAGAGCAAATAGCGCGACACCGCCAGGGCCATAGGCAGCTTTCCACTACCCGCAGGTCCTGTAAGCAACAAAGCATGGGGCATCTTGCCACTGCGCACACTGTAAATGAGAAGTTGTTTTACTTCTTCTTGTCCGATTACATCCTTAAAAAACGACATGCTGTTCCGGTAAAAAATTAGGTTCCTTTTAAGGCAATTACTTCCATATAATCGGACAAAAATAAGAAAAAAATCGTAGTTTCAGGGCATATTCTCCCTTATTATTATATAACCGGAGTGAACAAATGTGCAAACCAGCCGACAAAGCGTCGCCACACTCCGCGTTTTTTATACTCTTCACGCGTCATAATCGTGCTGTTGAGTTTGTCATTCTGAAACACCTCCCCCAGTTCGGCCGTAGTCGGCAAATCCAGAATAAAGGCATTGATTTCATAATCATAACGCAAACTCCGGCTGTTCAAATTGGTACTTCCCACCGTACAGAATCGTTCGTCTACCATCATGATTTTGGAATGATGGAATCCTCCGTTGAACACATAAATATGCGCACCGGCTTTGCGCAGTTTGTTGGCTATATAAAAGCCTGCATCGGGCGTAAACGGGATATCCGATTTGCCGGGAATCATGATTTCTACCCGGACCCCACGCTTGGCAGCCCGCTTGATAGCCTTCCGCACCTTACGGGTAGGCGTAAAATAAGGATTGATAATCTGCACCTTACGTTCTGCTGCATCCAAGGCGGTAATGTAAGCCTCCCGCATGATTTCCGGACAGACCTTCGGAATGCGCTGCACAATAGCGACCCTCCGCCCGGAACCTTGGCAAACACTATCCGGCACCACCTTCATTTCTTTCAACTCTTGATGGGTTTCCTTATTCCACACCCCGAGAAATGCTTTCTCCAAATATTGTACCGCCGGTCCTTCTATGCGAATGTGCATATCATGCCACGGGCCTACTTCCGGCAACCCATTAATATAATAATCGGCAATGTTCATTCCGCCTGTATACCCCACTTTTCCATCGATGACCACAATCTTCTGATGGTCACGACAAAATACATGATTGATATAAGGGAAACGGATGGGACTGAAACGGGCCATTTCGATGCCTCTGTCTGCCAGCATCTTCAGATGCTCTTTCCGCAGCGGACGGCTGTTTGACAGATTGCCGAAATCATCAAAGAGTGCCTTTATCGTCACCCCCTCCTTCGCCTTCTCGGCCAGTAAGGTGAACAACTCTTTGGCAATGGAGTCACTCCTAAAATTGAAATACTCAAGATGAATATAGTTTTGAGCCTTTTTAATGTCCGCAAACAGATGCTCAAACTTGCTGCGGCCACTCTTCAACAACGTCATCCGATTGCAAGCTGTCACTGGAATATGCTTTTTTTCCAGGAAACGGGCAAACAAGGAATCAGATGGCAAATACACATCGGCTGTATCGGTTACTTCCTGAAAGGCAGGTTCTTCCTGTTCCTGCGCCTCCAGCGGGAAGATACAACATACGGCCAGCATCCACCATAATATATACAGTTTCAAATTCATCTTCTTCATGGTCATTGGGGCAAAAATATGGAATATTTCAGAAACCACAATGAGTTTGCAATGCAGAATTGAAAGAATGACCAGCTATTCTACTAAATCGCCTTATTCCTAGTTTCTTCCGGCCTTTCATATTCTTTGTACCACAGTATGGTTTTCATATCCCACAGTGTGAAATATGTATCCCACACTGTGGTTTTCATATCCCACAGTGTGGGACAGAGAATTTACCGGATAATTTCGAATTATACACTTTGAAGATCCTCAGAAAATGTCCACAGAAAAAAGAAAAGGACAAAGCACATACACCCAAAGACAAAAATGCAACCTACTCTTTGCAAAATCAGGGTGTGACTTCTAAAAATAGTGAAATTTTTCCGTAATTGCCGGAAATACTTTCTTCCACCCCCATTTTTCCCGGAACAAAGATTCGTTTTTCAATGAGAACTTTCCTATCTTTGCATCGAAAGAAAAAACGAAGACTATACACTTTTATACATAACTTAAATACATAAGAATTATGGAATTTGTAACAAACGAAAAACTTACTATTGTTGGTGCTGCCGGTATGATCGGTTCTAACATGGCTCAGACTGCAATCATGATGGGCTTAACTCCTAACATCTGCTTGTACGACCCGTACGCTCCAGGTTTGGAAGGTGTTGCTGAAGAATTGTTCCACTGCGGTTTCGAAGGTGTGAATGTCACTTTCACTTCAGATATCAAAGAAGCGCTGACTGGTGCTAAATATATCGTTAACTCAGGTGGTGCTGCTCGTAAAGCTGGTATGACTCGTGAAGACCTGTTGAAAGGTAACGCTGCCATCGCTGAAGAATTCGGTAAGAACGTTAAACAGTACTGCCCGGATGTAAAACACATCGTTATCATCTTCAACCCGGCTGATATCACTGGTTTGATCACTTTGCTGTACTCTGGTTTGAAACCGAGCCAGGTTACTACTTTGGCTGCTCTTGACTCTACTCGTCTGCGCAGCGAATTGGCAAAACACTTCGGCGTATCTATGGACGCTGTTGAAAACTGCCGTACTTACGGTGGTCACGGTGAACAGATGGCTGTATTTGCTTCAACTGCAAAAGTAAACGGCAAACCGTTGATCGACATGATTGGTACTGACGCTTTGACTAAAGAACAGTGGGCTGAAATCCAGCAGAAAGTAACAAAAGGTGGTGCCAACATCATCAACTTGCGTGGCCGTTCTTCATTCCAGAGCCCGGCATACGTTTCTATCGAAATGATCGGTGCTGCTATGGGCGGTAAAGCTTTCCGTTGGCCGGCTGGTACTTATATCTCAAATGATAAGTACGATCACATCATGATGGCTTGGGAAACTTCAATCACAGCTGACGGTTGCCACTGCGCTGAACTGAAGGGTACTCCGGAAGAACAGGCTGCTTTGGACAAGAGCTACGCTCACTTGTGCGACCTGCGTGACGAAGTAATCGCTATGGGCGTTCTTCCTGCTATCTCTGAATGGAACAAACTGAACCCGAACATTAAATAATCGGATTTTCCATTAATATAAAAGGAGACTGAATCATCGGTCTCCTTTTTTTATGCCAAATTCCAACGTACCTGTACATCATATAAAATCATAAAAATCTCATCTTCATACATTTACATTTTCCCAATGTACATCTGAAAACTTTCAGTCTCTTTATTAAAAGCACTATCTTTGCCGCTCTCTTTACCATGTATTTCTAAAACTACGGGCAGCAATGAGAATATGCACTTTATTATTTTTCTTTATTTCAGCACTGACCTGTCACCCGCTATGTGCACATAATCCGACGGGACATTACTTCCTGACACAAGACTCTACGTCTTCTCTCACCTCATCGGCTCTTCCTGCGAAGCCAAAGAAAACAAAGGAACTTTTCCAGCAAAACTTTTCGTACATGGGAATTCCTTTTATCGTTTCCGGATTAATCGTCAAAAAACAAAACCAGGATTTCCGTACACTGCGCAATCGCTTCCAGCCGACTTTTCACCACGAATATGACAATTATACACAATATGTCCCGTTAGTTGCCACATGGGGCATGAAATTAGCTGGAGTAGAAAGCCGCAGTTCATGGAAGGAACTCACAGTCAGCAATATTTTCTCAGCAGCCTTGATGGCCGGCTTTGTCAACACCCTGAAATATACGACCAAAGAAATGCGTCCGGACAATTCATCAAACAATTCATTTCCTTCCGGACATACGGCCACGGCTTTTATGTGTGCCACAATCCTGCATAAAGAATACGGCATGCTCAGCCCGTGGTACAGCATCGGAGGATATACCTTAGCGGGAATAACCGGTATAACACGCCAGCTGAACAACCGTCACTGGATTGGCGATGTGCTGGTAGGAGCTGGAATCGGCATGATTTCAACGGACTTAGGCTATTTATTTTCTGACCTGATTTTTCACAAGAATGCTACCGGAACGCGGTCAACACACCATTTCAACCGCTACGATGCACCTTCATTTCTGAGCCTCAACATGGGATTTGCCACAGGACCTTCCACTTTACGCACCGCCGACCTCTATGACACAGAAGAAGGAACTCCTTTGGGCATGCGCCTGCATACGGGTACATCGACCGTTGTCAGCGCAGAAGGAGCTTACTTTTTCAATGCGTATATCGGCTTGGGAGGGCGACTGAGAGTAGCTACCGTTCCTGTTATTGCCGACATTCCCGAAGAGAACAAAAAGCATTTTGACCTGGACAATGACCTAAAGGAAGGAGCCCCTGTCAACATGTACCTGCTGGACGGACTGGAATCTGACCATTTAGGCATGTGTGACATCGATTTAGGACTTTACTTTTCTTATCCGCTCAGCAGCCGCTTCCTGATAGGAAGCAAGCTGTTAGCTGGACGACGCACTAATGCAAACTTTACCTTAAACTCTATTTCACGGATTAATCCAGCCATTTTCGACCGCCAGAAAGTGAGCCAGGAAGCTTACGACCAATTCTATAAAGCCGACGTAGATTACTATATCCAGCAGGAAGGTCTCAGCGTTCAGGAAATGCTACAGGGTACTTTCATTGATGAGGAATTTCTTCACATTCGTAAAAGTTCTACATTCAAATTAGGAACCGAACTTTCTCTCGCCTACCGCTACAAGGAAAATGCGGCCCTGCGTCTCTATTGCGACTATGACTTTGCCTCCCCCCGACTGACATACGACCTGAAGAACTCCTGGGCAGACGAAGACGGTAACCGCGAAGTCCGTTCGTATAGTAAAAGAACGCCTATGCATAATTTTACTTTCGGAACTTCCATCGCGTTCATGTTCTAACGGCTAAGTACCCTCAATCTTTACCACCTTTCCGTCTGAATTCTGCCGGAGCAATGCCGAACTGTGCCTGGAAACATTTCGCAAAATAAGAAGGAGAAGAAAAACCGACCCTGAAACATGCTTCACTACTGGACACTTCTTCCTCCGCCAATAAATATGCAGCCTTTTTTAAACGAATCAGACGGATATAATCATTAGGAGTCATTCCCGATATAGCCTTGATTTTTGCGAATAGCCCCGACCTTGAAATCCCGACTTCTTGAGCCAACACATCCACTGTAAAATCAGAGTCTGTCATTCGTTTTTCTATAATCTTTGAGATTTTATCCATCAAAAGTGTATCCAACTTAGAAATAGAAACAGAAGAGACCATCGGTTTAGTCTTGAAATCTTTCTTCATGCCTTCTCTATTTCTGAAAATACTTGCAATCTGTGCATTTATCACATCACCCGAAAATGGTTTTTCCAAGTATACATCAGCTCCACTTTCAAGTCCCTCCACGTAGTCTTCGGAAGCAGCCTTTGCCGTAAGCAAGATTACTGGAATATGGCTGGTAAAAAGATTCTGTTTAATATTCCGACAAAGCTGTATACCATCCATCACAGGCATCATCACATCACTGACTACCAGGTCTGGCATATTCTGTAAAATTCTATCCCAGGCTTCTTTCCCGTTTTCTGCACACGACACTTGATAACGAACAGACAATAGTTGATGTAAATACTCCCTCAAATCTTGGTTATCATCTACTATCAGAATACGATATTGCCCTTCAGGGATGTCGGCCTTATCCTCAGCCTGTATATCTTGAGAGGGTGCCTGTTCAACCACCTGCCCTTCTTTATGCTCAAGTCTATCAAAGCTGACAATGAATGTAGAACCAACCCCCAGTTCACTTTCCAAGTTCAAACCGCCATGCATCAAATCAACCAGTTTCTTGACCAACGAAAGTCCGACTCCAGTTCCAATACGTCCGGAAGATGCCTTATCCAGGACCTGATAGAAAGGAGTAAATATCTTTTCCTGCTCCTTTACATCGATACCCTGCCCGTTATCTCTCACCCGTACCTCCAGTTTCTTATCACCAGCTATCAACAAATCAATCCAAATGCAAGTGTCTGTAAACTTCAATGCATTTGATAATAAATTGCTGACCACCTTCGTAAAGGCCTCCTGATCGACACGGGCATAACAAGATTCTTCCGGCATAGTCAGACTAATTTTTATATGCTTTATATCTGCTGAAAGTTGAAAACGCTGATATACATTCATCAATAAAGTTTTGATATTAGTTTCAGCCAATATCACATTCATTCCTCCCGATTCAGCCTTCCGAAAATCCATCAACTGATTCACCAACGTAAGCAAACGTTTCCCGTTTCGTTCTATTACCTGTAATTGAGGAAGTACATCCTTCACTGTTCCAGAACTCTTCATCACATTTTCCAGTGGTGCCAAAATCAATGTCAACGGAGTACGTATTTCATGCATGATGCCCGTGAAGAACTCAATCTTACTCTGATAAATCTCACGGTCTTTTTTAATTGTCAATAAGGTCATGCGCCGACGATGTATTTTATTCATCCGATAATAAGCATAAACCAGACCTGCTATCCCTAACAATATATATCCAGCAATCATATATGAAGAAGCCCACCAAGGAGGCAGCACTTTAATAGGAAAGGCTATGGCATTTTCATTCCACATCCCATCAGAATTAGACGCACTCACCTGAAATACATAATCCCCGGCAGGTAAATTTGTGTACGTCACATGAGGAGCATCATTCGTTTCCGTCCAATCTTTTTCAAACCCCTCCAAACGATAGCGATACTTGTTCTTTGAGGTATTAATATAACTCAAGGCAGCTACCGAAAAACTAAACATGGAATGAGAATAGTCCAACACCAGACGGTCTGCATAAGTGATGGAAACTTTTAATGGAGAGTCTTCACTTCCAATAACCACCGGTTTATTGAATAGCTGAAAATCAGTCAGAATGACGGTAGGAATCTGTGTATCAACTTGTATCTTATCAGGACGGAACTCATTGAATCCATTTACTCCTCCCACCATTATTGTTCCGTCAGACAACTGGATTCCGGAATTAGGAAGAAACAAATTTTCTTGTAAACCATCTTTCTTATTATAAAACTTCAAAGAAGAAGTAAGAGGCTGATAACAATACATGCCATTATTGGTAGTAAACCACAATTTATCTTTATCCGGTAATATCTTATAAATCACACGTATGTGCTCCGGCAATCCTTCACGTACGAATACATCCTTTTTCCGATCATACCTAAGTAAGCCGTCTCCATCCGTACCGAGCCAAAGACATCCCTGCATATCCAAACAACCGGTAATGATTTGATTCGTCAGCAAAGTACTTTCTTCATTTTTCAATTGATGAAAATAATGCATCCATTTCCCAGACTGATAATCCAGACAATATACTCCTCGGTTAAGCGAACATACCCACAACTTTTCCCCTTTTTCCTCAAATATATACGAAATTCTGGCTCCATGCAGCTCATATATTCGTTCAAAATCATCCGTTTGCGAATTGTAACAATTCAATCCGGCAGTAGTACCAATCCATATTTTCTGTCTGGAATCTTTATAAAGTAGGCTCGGCTGTCGGCGCCATGCCACCTTACGGTGGTAGGTTTCCGACAGCCTGCCTCCGAACCGTACGTACACGTCTCCATGTATACGGCTCTCCGCCCATAACGGCATTTTAGCTATTCTCCGCATGAATCATGTTATGACATTCTGCACAGACGATTAAAGATTTTCTATGCATTTTGAGCATTTTACGTTCCCATTCGGTTTTGCCTCTTAAATCTGAGAGTTTCCTGACGTGGTGTGACACAACATTTCCTTCTTTTCCGCACAACTCACACTTATTTGCAGTCAGTCTTTCGACCAGACTCATAGATGGAGTGTTGAACAGGTAGGGCAAGTTATCACATTTTTGAGTTCCCAAGTCGGTAATACGCTTGAAGCCCTCATTGTAAAACACCCTTGGTTTGCGTTCGCCTTTCTTGTCCGTATACCACACCACAAATTTATCATCTTCACGATACTTGTCTGTTATGGTTCTGACGGAACTGTTAAGTTTTTGCGCAAATGTCTTTAGCATACTGAACCTCATGATACATCCAAATGAACGTCCAAGTGCCGATGCATTGTTTGCAATGGAGTAGTAGTTGTAGAATCCTCTGATTTCTGTGTTGAAACGTGCTACTATGTCTTGTGGCTCATTGTCTATCAGGTATGTTCTACCTTTAGACCTCCACACTTCTTTGCCATTTTGTGTTTTCACATTCATGGCTTCAAGACTCAGTAACTTCTTCTTTATTACTTCTCGTGATACGTGTAGTATCACATTACCATTACGATGTCTACGAGTTTCTCCTCTTGCATTTTTCTGCGTTGTGTAATCTTTACGGACTGATATTTCATAGCCGAGAAATTTTGCACTGTCTTGTGCGTTGGTTATCAAGGTCTTTTCTTGTGACATTTCCAATTTTAGCTTCTTTTGCATAAATTGTGTGACATCCGCCTTGATTTTCTCGCACTCTGCTTTATTTCCAATGACCCCTATAAGGAAATCATCAGCGTAGCGTACATAATTCAATCTACGGAAATTCTCATCCATATCGTTACCGCTCGGCATAGTCAGTATTTGCTGTTGCTTATTACGAACTTCCTCCCGCATTGCTTCCAATTTATCAACGTCCGTCACCTCCTTCATTCTCTTCTTTAGATAGTGAACTCGATTGTTCAGTCTGCCGATATCCTTGTTGCGGTGTCTAACTTTACCCTTATGGAAATCTTGTGCATACTTCTTCATATACTTATCGAACTTGTCCAAGTAGATATTAGCCAGTATTGGACTGATAATTCCACCTTGAGGCGTACCCGAATAAGTTCTATTGAAGTGCCATTCTTCCAAATATCCAGCGTTGAGAAATTTACGTATTAACCGAAGGAAACGCTCGTCAGATATGCGTTCCCTCAGAATTTCTATCATCACGCCATGGTTGATATTGTCAAAGAAACCTTTTATGTCTCCCTCAATGAACCACTTTGTTCCGTTGAAATTATTCTGTAGACTCTTAAGTGCCGTGTGGCAGCTTTTGTGTGGTCTGAAACCATGTGAAGTCCGTTCAAAATATCCTTCGTATATGGCTTCGAGAACCATTCTCACTACCTCTTGCACTAATTTATCTGCAAACGTAGGGATACCGAGCGGACGTAACTTTCCGCTCTTCTTCGGTATGTAAACCCTCTTTGCCGGTTTAGGCCTATAGACTTCGCTTTTGAGACTGTCTATTAATGCGTGTATCTTGTCAATGCTCATGCCGTCCTCCGTCTGTCCATCAGTACCGGGTGTCATATTGCCTGGTTTTGCATGAATGCGCTGATATGCGACTAAGAACATCTGCTCATTGAACAGAATACGATAGAGTCGTTCGTATTTGTAACCTGACTCGTTGCTGTGTTCAGCTAAAATGTTTAATACTTGCTCGGGATTTCTCATACGTCTCTCACGTTTTCCTTTGTTTGTACTAAAGTTATGGACTGTTCCCCTTCGCCATGTACAAGCCGTTAACTTGCTCGGACTACTATGGGAACTCCGTTGCCATATCAGATATTCAGAGACCAGCTCTCATAGCCTTTGAGGCGTTCTGACTTAGGCAATCCCCAGTTAGTTTCACTTGATAACTATTATCGTGACATATTGTCGGATGCGACTTTCGTTCTTGTCCGCTTATTGCGGCTGTGTCATAGTCGGTTCTTAATGCTCTGCACTAACGCACAAAATAGCCAGAGTACTATGAAATAGCGTATATAAAAGCCTTCCGCTATTGCAAGATGTGGTACCACCGAACTATCGTTCAACCAATCAAGGCTTCATCCTTATATATGTCGTTTCGTCTTGCCCTTCAGTCGCTACTTGGCTATTAGTAGACTCAGGGCTTTAATCAGCATGCTACACTCCCCGTTAGGTTTCCCCGTCGGATAAGCTGATTGACGATAGGATTATATTGAACCCAATCCTAACTTCTTACTACAGAAGTATTTATCAAGCGACCAATCTGGGCGCACTTGCGTAAATCTGCGTCGTCTTTATGCTCTTGTGTCCGAGCATGGAGCTGACCGTTTCGATGGGAACACCGTTGGAGAGGAATATCGTCGTGGCTGCCGTGTGGCGGCTCTGATGCCACGTGATATGCTTGGTGATGCCGCAACGCTTGGCGACGGCACGGATACCGGCAAGGCACGTGTTATAATGCGGAACGGGAAATATCCTGCCGTCCCCGCACAGTCCCCGGTATTTGCCGATTATGCGGTTGGCGATGTCGAGCAGGCGGATGTTGGACACCACGCCCGTTTTCTGGCGGTTGATGTTTATCCACTCGTGTTCGTCGAAGTAGGTGCGGATATTCTCTTCCGTAAGGTTGCGCATATCCGCGAACGACAGCCCCGTGAAGGCGCAGAACAGGTAGAGGTCGCGGTACAATTCCTGTTTGGCGTTTTTCAGTTTCCCCTCCATCAGCAGGCGGATCTCATCTTTGGTCAGGAAACTGCGTGTTGTTTCCTCCTTCTTGATTTCATACTCGCGGAACGGGTCGCGCGTCAGCCACTCGTTGTTGATGGCGATGAATACCATCGTCCGTAACGGGCAGACGTACAGCCACACGGTATTGGTGCAGCAGTGCTTGTCCGTGCGCAGGAACATCTCGAAGTCGGAGATGAAAGCCGGGGTAAGCTCTTTTAGGGCGATGTCCTTCACATGGTAGCGGATGTCGAGGAACTCTTGCATGTGCTTGTAAACGGTGCGGTACTTCAGCAGCGTGCCTTTGGCTTTCATGCCTGCCTCCACCTGCTTCTCGTAGTCCTCGTTGTGCTGGCGGAACACCTGCATCAGCGTGTGGTAGCGGTGTTCCAGTCCGAGAAAGGCGTTCTTCACCTTCTCCGCCGTGACGAAGTTGTCACGCTCCATGATTTCCTGATAATGCCTGTTGATGCGTACCCGCATCTTGTCAAGCATACGGTTCGTTTCGAGTGCCGCCGTGCTTCTGCCCGTGACACGTCCACCTTTGGTGTCCCACAGTTTCGGATCGACAGTCAGTTTGCAGCTGAACTGTGTCTGGCTGCCGTCCACCGTGATGCGTCCCATGACGGGAACTGTCCCGTCCTTTTTCACTACCTGACGCTTGAGGTAGTAGATTACTGAAAATGTACTCTTCATTGTCCTTAATTTTTGGGTTTCAAAATTAGTTGGTGAAGAGTCCGGTGTTGGTACGCAAAACGGGGAGGAACGGCGCAATCTTTTTCCGTAACCTGATTTTTCGCATGAGTTATGGATAACTCACTATTCCTTAGAGCCTTGTTTCGCTATTCGTACCCGTTTGTCGCATTTTCGGGCATGGTTACGAACAAGTAACGTAGCGGCGTCAGGATTTGGCTTCGGCAGGGATTGTAATGGCTTCACGGATTATCGCCACTTCAACCAAAACCCTTGTAACTCAATTCTATCACTATATCTTTCCGCATTTCACTTTTTTGTAGTAACTTTGCGATTCAAAGATTTGATTCAACATGAAGTGCATAACCATCACCCCTCCGGACCACATACAGGCTACCATTCAGTTGCCTTCCTCCAAAAGTATCTGCAACCGGGCACTGATTATTCATGCACTGGCTCACAGTCAGTGTAAACTGGAGAACTTGTCCGACTGCGACGATACGCATGTCATGACCGAAGCGCTGGCTCACATGCCGGAAGTGATTGACATCATGGCGGCGGGAACTGCCATGCGTTTTCTGACCGCTTATCTTTCCGTTACCCCCGGCACCCATATCCTGACCGGTACGGAACGGATGCGGCAACGCCCCATCCAGATTCTGGTGGAGGCCCTGCGAAGTTTGGGAGCGGACATCGCATACGTGGAGAACGAAGGCTATCCTCCCTTGAAGATTTCCGGACGAACGTTGAAAGGAAATTGTCTGACTCTTCCGGGAAACGTGAGTTCCCAATACATCTCGGCCTTGCTGATGATTGGCCCGATGCTGGAGAAAGGACTGGACCTGACCCTCAGCGGGGAAATCGTATCACGCCCCTACATCAACCTGACACTGAAAGTGATGCGGGATTTCGGAGCAGAAGTGGAATGGACTTCCGATTGCAGCCTTCATGTAGCTCCTGTTGCTTATCAGGCTTTACCTTATTATATAGAAAGCGACTGGAGTGCGTCATCCTACTGGTATGAGATTGTAGCCTTGTCAACAAAGGACGCCACGGTGAGCCTCCCGGGACTTTTCGCACAGAGTCCGCAGGGTGATTCCAAGGTAGCGGAACTGTTCGAACAGCTGGGCGTGGGCACGAAAAGAGAAGGACAGACTGTCACGCTCTACCAGACACATTCTTGCGTGAAACACTTGGAGTACAATTTTGTGAACCAGCCCGACCTGGCACAGACTTTCGTGGTCACTTGTGCCATGCTGGGAGTCACTTTCCGCTTTTCGGGACTGCAAAGCCTGAAAATCAAGGAAACTGACCGCATGGCGGCCTTAATCGCAGAAATGCGCAAACTGGGCTACGTGCTGGAAGAGAGCGAAGGTTCTATACTTTCCTGGACGGGCAAACGGTGCGAACCGCAAAACCCACCTGTCATCGACACGTACGAAGACCATCGCATGGCCATGGCCTTTGCACCGGCAGTCTTGCGCCAAGGCACGCTGTGTGTGCGCAACCCACAGGTAGTCTCCAAATCATATCCCCGGTTCTGGGAAGATTTGCAGCAGGCAGGTTTTCATCTTACTCAAAACTGATTGTATCATGTGGATTTTAGTCATCATATTAATTGGAGTCGTTCTCTTCGGACTGGTGGCCGGATACTTTTATAACCGTTCCGTGCAAAAGAAGATTGACCGCGGAGAACTGACGGAAGCCCCGGAAGTCAAGACAGTGGACGGGGAATGCTGCGGACAGCATCAGGTCTGCGAAAAAGAAAGTCTGCTGGCAGCCGTCAGCAAAAAGATTGAGTATTACGACGACGAAGAACTGGACCGCTTCAAGGGTCATCCGTCGGATACCTATACGGAAGAAGAGATTGATGAATTCCGGGAAATCATGTACACCATGAAAGAAGAGGAAGTGGCCGGATGGTGCCGCAGCCTGCAGCTCCGTGGCGTGGAAATTCCCGATGAACTGAAAGACGAGTTGTTCCTGATAGTCGGAGAACGCCGTTTCCATTAACCCTCCCTCACTTGCCCATGAATATCCTCGAATTGTTGCATTATACTTTTTTCCAGCATGCCCTGCTGGGTAGTCTTTTTGCCAGCATTGCCTGCGGCATCATCGGTACGTACATCGTAACGCGAAGGCTGGTATTCATCAGCGGGGGTATCACGCATGCCTCGTTCGGAGGTATCGGTATCGGACTCTACGCCGGTATCTCACCGATTCTGAGTGCGGCTATATTCTCGGTGCTGTCGGCCTTCGGCGTGGAATGGCTCAGCAAACGCAGCGACATGCGGGAAGACTCGGCCATCGCCGTGTTCTGGACATTCGGCATGGCGGTGGGTATCATCTTCAGCTTTCTGGCCCCCGGATTTACGCCCGACCTTTCTTCGTTCCTGTTCGGTAACATCCTGACCATCACGCAAGCAGACATTCTTCTACTGGTGATATTGAGCCTGACACTCATCGTCTTTTTCACCTTGTTTCTCCGGCCTATCACGGCCATTGCCTTCGACCGGGAATTTGCCCGTTCCCAGCGCATTCCCGTGAGCGCCTTCGAATATACCCTGATGGCTTTCATCTCACTGACCATCGTGGCCTGCCTCCGGATGGTGGGTATCGTATTGGCCATTTCCCTGCTGACCCTTCCGCAGATGACGGCCAACCTCTTTACGTACAGCTTCAAACGTATCATCTGGCTTTCCATCGGCATCGGTTACCTGGGATGCTTGGGCGGCCTGCTGCTGTCTTATCAACTGCGGGTGCCTTCGGGAGCGGCCATCATTTTCGTGTCCATCCTCATTTATGTAGGAGCTAAATTATTTTGCATGCTCCGCAAAAAACGGATGAACTGAGGGAGATTTATCCTAATTTTGTAACAAAAGAATTCAAGTTAAAAAACCACAGTATATGGAAACTAAAATTGATTCACTGGAAAACATCCACGAAGCTGCCAAAAAGTTTATCGCAGCCATGGGTGACAACACGGTTTTTGCCTTCTATGGAAAAATGGGGGCAGGAAAGACAACTTTTATCAAGGCCGTATGCGAAGAACTGGGTGTGACGGATGTCATCAACTCACCGACATTCGCCATTGTCAACGAATACCGCTCCGATGAAAACGGAGAGCTGATTTATCACTTCGACTTCTACCGCATCAAGAAACTGGAAGAAGTGTACGACATGGGTTATGAAGACTACTTCTACAGCGGCGCACTCTGCTTCATCGAATGGCCGGAACTGATTGAAGAACTGCTTCCGGGCGATGCGGTCAGCGTACACATCGACGAAAACGAAGACGGTACCCGCACGGTACGCTTCGACGAGAACAACGATTAATATGGAAATACACTATTTCATACAAGCCTTGTTTGTGCTGGTGGGGCTCTTGTCCTTACTGGCAGCCATCTGCAACTGGAACTGGTTCTTCACGGCACAAAACACACAGTTTATCGTAAGAAATGTAGGACGGAAACAAGCCCGCTGGTTCTATGCATTGATTGGCCTACTGATGATAGGTACAGGCGTATTCTTTTTCCTGTCCATTCAGGGAATGGTGTAAAACGAACAGAGTTTTCAACAGCTTGTTAATAACTTCGACAGGTTATTAACAGGCTGTTTTGTTTTCCACACCTCAAAAATCGAAGGAAAGCTGGCCGTCGCCCAGCAAATTGAAGCTCATGCGATGATAGGGAGAAGTGCCGTAAGCGGCAATGGCGGCACGGTGTTTTTTGGTGGGATACCCCTTGTTGCTCTTCCAGTCGTACATGGGGTATTCTTCGTGCAAACGGTTCATGTAATCGTCACGATAGGTCTTTGCCAGAATGGAAGCCGCCGCAATGGACAGGTATTTCCCATCTCCTTTTACAATAGTGGTATGCGGGATACCGGGGTAAGGATTGAAGCGGTTACCGTCAATCAACAGGTGCTGAGGAACCACCTTCAACTGGGCAATGGCTCTGTGCATAGCCAGGAAAGAAGCGTTCAGGATGTTGATTTTATCAATCTCTTCCGGCGATACCACGCCTACAGCCCAAGCCGTGGCTTCCTGCTCAATGACCGTACGCAATTCATAACGCTGTTTCTCCGTCAGTTTCTTGGAATCGTTCAGCAACTCATTGCGAAATCCTGGAGGCAGAACAACAGCTGCCGCATAGACCGCTCCAGCCAGACACCCACGTCCAGCCTCATCACATCCGGCCTCAATGAATTCTTTATGCAAATAGGGTAACAGCATATCTACCTCCTTTTTTTTCGGACTGCAAAGGTAGTACATTTTTCCCAACCTGCCGCTTCTGGAAAACAGAAGTTATCCCGAGGTTATCCACCGATTTTCGAACGGACATGACAGGATGTAACAGAAGATTCGTATCTTTGCAGCATTAAAGAATAAACCTATGGTACAGATTGATGATGTAATAGTGAGCCTGGACGTATTCCGGGAAAAGTTCTTGTGCGACTTGAATGCCTGCAAAGGAGAATGCTGCATCGAAGGAGATGCCGGTGCTCCCGTAGAGCTGGAAGAAGTGGAAAAACTGGAAGAAGTGCTTCCCGTGATATGGGACAGCCTTTCGCCGGAAGCACAGGAAGTCATCAACCGCCAAGGTGTGGTCTATACGGACCAAGACGGTGACCTGGTTACTTCCATCGTCAACGGGAAAGACTGCGTATTTACCTGCTACGATGAAAAAGGCTTTTGCTACTGTGCCATTGAAAAAGCATTCCGTGAAGGGAAATGCAACTTCTACAAACCGATTTCCTGTCACCTCTACCCCATCCGGGTCAGCGACTACGGACCTTACAAAGCTTTGAATTACCACCGTTGGGACGTATGCAAGGCTGCCGTGTTACTGGGAAAGAAGGAAAACCTTCCTGTCTACAAATTTCTGAAAGAACCACTGATACGGAAATTCGGATCAGACTGGTATGAGGAGCTGGAAAACGTCGCCAAGGAATTAGAGGCCCAGCATTTGATTTAAATCGATAAATAATCCCGCCACAGAATTTCCAAAGATACCTGTAGCGGGATTTTGCCGTCTTTTATTTTGTCTTTTTCACGTAAACTCTCTTCACCAGGCGCAAGGCATATTCCACCGTAGCCCCTGAACTGAGAATTTTATTATTATAAAAGCAAAAGGTAGATTTACAATCATTGCATAGATAGCGACAATCATATTTATTGAAAGCATCCAGTCCATTTTTCCTGAGCATCTCACTAAGCGACACGATTGTAGAACTGTATTGTTCCCGAAACTCCTTGGCTTCTTCCGTAGTAAAAGTGCGCCAACCGCGAATGCCATCTTCCTCATACGAAGTACAAATAGAAGCAGCCTCAGCCTTTTTTACCAGCCACTGACGAGGAGACACCAGAGTAGCAACTACTGCTTCGCCCGACAAGGGTTCTGCCTTCCACACAAAGAAAGGCCCCCATATACTCTCACTTTCCGGCAACTGAGTAGCCGTAATCACTTCCGTATCCTCATCTGTAACGGTATCTCCACTTCCGCCCGTTTCTCCTTTATCCGGCTGTTCGGGCTTTGGGTCTTCCCAACCCTCCTCCTGTGTCATGTTTTCAAACGGAAATTCCACAGAGACTTCCGGGGTCCATCCTTCTATCTGTGAGTGTCCTCCCAATGACACATTGCCATCTCCCGTACTGACCAGCCGATAGGGCTTTCCTGCTTCCAACGGACAATTAAAGAAATATCCATACGTCGTTTCTCCCGATACGGTGGTAACATTGACAGAAAGATGGGTCCGTGTACTCTCGGCAGGAAACACATAAACAGGTCCAGCTTTCCATACTCCTTTTTCATTTCGACATTCCACCGTTGCAAACTGTCCGTCATTGCTCAAGTTTCCTTCCAGAGAAATCCCGGAACTCACCGGTGAGATACGTGCCTCTACGGCGATGGCGCCTTCAGGAATTCCACCCAAAGATAAATAAACAGCAGCCACCGCATAAGACATTGATACAGATACCTTCATATCACTTTTCAGATTGACGATGTTTTTCCCGACCAACAAAGGAACGTCGGCATAATTACCTTGTGAGAAACGAAAAAATTGCTTGGCATCCAACACCATTGGAGGTAAGTAGGCAGCAGAAAGCCCGGAAAAAAGAGAAAGTGTATACTCACCACTTTCCTGCTGTACCTCGGGCCATTCCTCCGGAAAGGAAATATGTTCTTCACGGGCCAGCTTGCCCTGTTTATCCAGCAAATACATTTCCAAAGGATAAAGTGAAGTAAAAAGATGGGCATTCGACACCTCT
This sequence comes from Bacteroidaceae bacterium, assembly GCA_902362595.1. GTDB lineage: Bacteria > Bacteroidota > Bacteroidia > Bacteroidales > Bacteroidaceae > Phocaeicola > Phocaeicola fibrisolvens. Next base: position 44,791 of record CABIXF010000019.1, read on the forward strand.
ACACCCATTTCATACGGTCCGCCGGCATTTTCTCCACCCGCTTCCTCTTCTACATGATAAGCCCCACATCCTGCACCGAAAAAAGAGCAGCACACTGTGACAAGCATAAACAAATAAGTCTGAATACGAAATTCCATAACATTTTTATTTTGAATAACGTATCCAGACTTCTTTGTCCACTTTTTTTCCTTCTAAAAACTACATTTTAGAAATACTTTTCCAATTTCTTGATCATCATTCCCAGACAGAATACCACAACGTGGTCATTTTCCTGAATCATGGTATTACCGGTTACCAATATACCTTCTCCATTCCGGATCAATCCTCCGATAGTCGCTCCCTTGGGAAGTCCCAAATCCTTTACAGCCTGCTTGGTTATCTTGGCCCCCGGCTTCACCGTGAACTCGGCCACATCTGCATTGGCAAAGGTCAGACATTTCACATTCGACACATCTGCATCAAGCATCATCTGATAAATATGGCTGGCTGCAATAAACTTCTTATTGATGACTGTTCCGATATCCAGACTTTCGGCCATACTGATGTAGTCCACGTTTTCTACTTCAGCCACCGTCTTAGTCACTCCCATGCGCTTGGCTGCCAGACATGCCAGAATATTGGTTTCCGAATTACCGGTCAACGCGACAAAGGCTTCCGTATTCTTGATGCCTTCCTCCAGCAACAGCTGCATATCGCGTCCATCGCCATTAATGACCATCACTCCGTCGTCCACCAGTTCCGTCAACCGGTTACAGCGGGCAATATCGCTTTCTATAATTTTAGTCTTCATGTATTCCGGCATGTACTGCACGGTACGTACGGCAATCCGGCTTCCTCCCATGATCATCACGTTCCGCACATCGGCCTCATTCTCCTTCCCGGAAATCTTACGGATATAAGGAATGTATTTCTTCGTAGTCGTAAAATAAACGATATCATTCAACTTTATCACATCGTCTCCACGCGGAATAATGGTTTCATTCCCTCGCTTAATGGCCACGATGTGGAACGGTATATTTCGCCCTCCCAGTTCATGCAAAGGTACATTCAGAATTTCTGCCTGTTCACGCAACTTCGTTCCCAAAAGCACCAACGCTCCTCCGGCAAACTCCCACCACTGACGAATCCAACTCATCTTTACAGCGTCGACAATGTCACGTGCGGCCAGCATTTCCGGATAAATCAAGGAATGAACCCCCAGCTTGGCAAAAAATTCCTTATGTTTGGGAAGCAGATATTCATAATTGTCTATTCGCGCCACCGTTTTCTTGGCTCCCAGACTGGTAGCAAGCATACACGCCGTCATGTTACGGCTTTCATCGGGCATAACCCCGATAAACAAGTCGGCTCCTGCCACTCCGGCCTCTTTCAATCCGTTGATTGACGTCGGCGACAAATTGACAGTCATAAGGTCCAGGTTGCTTCCCATGGCGCTCAGTTTGCTCTCGTCCTCATCCATCAAGATGATATCCTGCTTCTCACCCGACAGCAGTTTCGCCAGATGGGTACCTACAGCTCCGGCCCCTGCAATAATAATCTTCATATCTTTATTATCTGAGTGATTGTGTGATATATACTTTCCTCATCAATGCCACAGATGGCATACAAATCGTTGACCGGACCATGCTGTACAAAACGGTCAGGAAGTCCCAGTCGTTTTACAGACGGATGGTAACCATGGTCGCTCATGAACTCAAGTATGGCACTGCCCATTCCTCCATTCCGTACTCCATCTTCTACGGTCAGAATGCGACTGAATTTCTGTCCTACCTCATGCAACAAATCTTCATCCAACGGTTTCAAGAAGCGCAAATCATAATGAGCAATGCTCATGCCCTGTTCTTTTTCGGCACGGGCTATCGCCGACGCTGCTTTGTTGCCTATCGGTCCGATTGTAATCACAGCCAAATCTGTTCCTTCTTTCAACCGGCGTCCTTTTCCTACTTCCACAGGTTCCAGCGGACATTTCCAGTCAACCAACACTCCCCTTCCGCGTGGATAACGAATCACAAACGGTCCGATATCCGGAAGCTGAGCCGTATACATCAGCCGGCGCAGTTCATGTTCATCGTAAGGAGAAGCAATCACCAAATTCGGTATCGGACGCAAATACGCCATGTCGAAAGCCCCATGATGCGTAGGACCGTCTTCTCCCACCAGTCCCGCACGATCCAGACAAAGCACGACATGAAGTTTCTGAATAGCCACGTCGTGAATGATATTGTCGTAGGCCCGTTGCATGAAAGAAGAATACACATTACAGAACGGCAGCAGACCTTCCTTCGCCATTCCTCCGGAGAAAGTCACGGCATGCCCTTCAGCAATACCCACATCGAAAACCCGGTCGGGCATCTCCTTCATCATGATATTCATCGAACAGCCAGAAGGCATGGCAGGGGTTACTCCTACAATTTTGTCGTTCTTACGGGCCAACTCCAGCAACGTATTGCCAAATACATCCTGAAACAAAGGCGGCATACCACTGGTGTCTACAACAATACGTTCCCCCGTCTCCTTATCGAAAATTCCCGGAGCATGCCATAAAGTAGCCGCCTCCTCCGCTGGCTTGAATCCCTTTCCTTTACGGGTATGAATGTGCAGAAGTTTCGGCCCTTTCATATCTTTTATCTCCCTCAGGACCCTTGTCAATGCCGTTACATCATGTCCGTCTACAGGACCAAAATAACGGATATTCAGTCCCTCGAAAATATTCTGCTGCTGCATCAGCATTGATTTCAGGCTGTTATTAAAACGAATCAGGCTTTTGCGACGTTCATCATTCAAGATTCCCCAGCTATAGAGCTTCTGTGACAATACGTTTCTCAACCGGTTATATCCTTCCGAAGTATGCAGGTTCAACAGATACTGCTTCATTCCTCCCACACTCCGGTCGATGGCCATATTGTTGTCATTCAAAATAATCAACAGATTATTGGGAGTGGAAGAAGCATTATTCAGCCCTTCGAATGCAAGTCCCCCACTCATGGAACCATCTCCAATGACAGCTACCACATGGCGGTTTTCTTCTCCTTTGCGCGCGGCTGCCACGGCCATTCCCAATGCGGCTGAGATGGAATTAGACGCATGCCCACAAGTGAATGTATCATATTCACTCTCGGCTGGCGAAGGGAAAGGACACAATCCGTTCAACTTCCGGTTTGTATAAAAACGGTCACGACGACCTGTCAGAATCTTATGTCCGTATGCCTGATGCCCCACATCCCACACGATGCGGTCGTAGGGAGTCTGATACACGTAATGAAGCGCCACGGTCAGTTCCACTACTCCCAGACTGGAGCCGAAATGGCCAGGATTACGCGATAATTCATCAATAATTTTATTTCGAAGTTGACTACAGACCTCTGGCAACGCCTCGACAGAAAGTTTCCGTAAATCTTCAGGGCTATCTATCTTATTCAGCAAATCGTATGAAGTTGGCTGTTCCATCCTTGTTCCACATTAACTTTAATCGTACAAAAATAGCACAAATATATATAATGTACTTACATTTGCAGTAAATTTTCTCTTGTCATGGAATTCAGAACCAAAGTAGAACTACCCCTCAAAGGACCCGAAATACATCACGCCGACCAGCTGATGATGTGGGGTTCCTGCTTTTCCGAACACATCGGGAACTTGCTGAGCGAGAATAAATTTACCTGTGACGTCAATCCTTTCGGAGTGTTATACAATCCGATATCCATCGCTTCTTCCATCCAACGACTGCTGGATGGCTTACCGTATCAGAAACAAGATTTGCATCAGGAGCAAGGACAATGGTACAGCCTGATGCACCACAGTTCTTTCTCGTCTGCCGATGTCACGGAATGCCTGGATAAAATCAATCAGCGCATCATGTCCGGCCACGAGCACCTGCTTCATGCCGACTGGCTTATCTTCACATGGGGCTCCTCATTTGTCTATACCTGGAAAGAAGATGGAAAAATCGTAGGCAACTGCCATAAACTGCCGGCTCGCCTGTTTGAACGACACATGATCAGCGCCGATGAAATCGCTACGGCCTATCTGCCATTGCTACAACAACTGCGCTCCCTCCGCCCTCACCTGCAATGCCTGTTTACAGTCAGCCCCATACGGCACCTCAAAGACGGACTGCATGGCAACCAACTCAGCAAAGCCAACCTCCTGCTGGCTGCCGACCAGATTTGCCGGGAACTGGATTTCTGCCACTATTTCCCTTCTTATGAAATCCTGATAGACGAACTGCGGGATTATCGTTTCTATGCCGACGACATGATGCATCCTAGTCCGCTTGCCATACAATACGTTTGGGAATGCTTCGGCAATTGCTATTTCAGTTCCTCCACTTTCTCCTTCATGAAAGAATGGGAAAAAATACGACGTGGACTGGCTCATAGACCTTTCAACCCCGAAACGGAAGCCCATCAAGCCTTTTTAAGTCAAATTCTGTTAAAGATAGAGGAGTTAAAAGAAAAATTCCCGTACTTAGACGTTCAAAAGGAAATAAAGTTATGTCAAGCACAATTGAAGAAATAACCTCCATCCTGGGGGCTGAACGCAAAGGAAACGCCCCCGCCACCATTGACTGGATACTTACAGACAGCCGGTCGCTGTGTTTTCCGGAAGAAACTCTGTTTTTTGCCTTGAAGACAAAACGTAACGACGGACATAAATACATCCCAGACCTTTACAAGAAGGGAGTACGCAATTTCGTCGTGAATGAAATACCTCAAACGGCTTCCTCCTACCAGGATGCCAATTTTCTGATTGTACCCAACCCACTGAAAAGTCTGCAACGCCTGGCTTCCAAGCACCGGGAACAGTTTCAGGTGCCGGTCATCGGCATCACGGGAAGTAATGGAAAAACGGTCGTCAAAGAATGGCTGTACCAGCTGCTCAGTCCGGACCGTGTCATTACCCGTTCTCCAAGAAGCTATAACTCCCAAATCGGTGTGCCTCTCTCCGTATGGCTCATGAACGAGCACACCGAGCTGGGCATCTTCGAAGCCGGTATCTCCGAAATGGGTGAGATGGAAGCCTTGCGCCCCATCATCCAACCGACCATCGGTATCCTGACCAACATCGGGGGTGCACATCAGGAAAATTTCTCTTCCCTGCAAGACAAATGCATGGAAAAGCTTCAGCTCTTTAAGGACTGTGACGTCATTGTGTATAACGGCGACAACGAACTCATTGCCAGCTGTGTCACCAAATCATTGTTTACAGCGCGTGAAATTGCCTGGTCGACCAAAGACTCCGAACGTCCGCTCTTCATCGAAAAAATACTGAAAGACGATACAGGTACTACCATCAAATACCGCTACCTGGGATTCTTCAAAGAATACCGGATTCCGTTCATTGACGATGCTTCCATCGAAAACTCACTCCACTGTCTGGCCGTAGCCCTCTACCTGATGGTACCACCCGAAACCATCGCAGAGCGTATGCTCCATCTGGAACCCATTGCCATGCGTCTGGAAGTGAAAGAAGGGAAAAACGGCTGTACACTGATTAATGACAGCTACAACTCCGACTTTGCTTCGCTCGACATCGCTCTGGATTTCATGATGAGACGCTCGGAGGACAAAAACCGCAAACGCACATTGATTCTGTCGGACATGCTGGAGAGTGGACAGACCAGCAAACTGCTCTACAGGCAGGTAGCCGACTTGGTGCACAGCCGGAAAGTAGACCATATCATCGGAGTGGGCGAAGAAATCTCCGCAGCAGCCAATCGATTTGAAATTCAAAAAGATTTCTTTCCGAACACCGCCGAACTTCTGAACTCGGGATTGCTTCACCAATTGCACAACGAAGACATTTTGATAAAAGGGGCCCGTGTGTTCCATTTCGATGACATTACCGACGCACTCGAATTGAAAGTGCACGAAACCATCCTGGAAATAAACCTGAACGCACTGGTAGACAACCTGAACCATTACCGGAACAAGCTGAAACCGGGAGTCAAGATGGTTTGTATGGTAAAGGCCTCAGCCTATGGAGCCGGTTCTTTCGAAATTGCCAAGACACTGGAAGACCAGCGAGTGGATTATTTGGCTGTAGCCGTAGCCGATGAAGGAGCCGATTTGCGCAAAGCCGGCATCAACAGCTCCATCATGATTATGAACCCGGAAATTACGGCCTTCAAGACCATGTTCGACTACCGCCTGGAACCGGAAGTATACAGTTTCCATCTGCTGGAGGAACTGATTAAGGCAGCTGAACGGGAAGGAGTGAGCAATTTCCCGATTCACATCAAGATTGATACGGGCATGCACCGCTTGGGATTTGCCCCTGAGGAAATGCCTCAACTGGTACAACGCCTGCAAAAGCAGAGTGCGGTCATTCCCCGTTCCGTATTCTCACATCTGGTAGGAAGTGACGCAGAACGGTTTGATGCCTTCACCCGTCATCAGATAGAGACCTTCGAAGCCGCTTCTACCGTACTTCAGCAAGGTTTCAAACACAAGATTATCCGTCATATCTGCAACACGGCAGGAATCGAACGTTATCCGGGTGCACAGTTTGACATGGTACGTCTGGGAATCGGACTCTACGGCATCGACCCGTTTACCAACAAGATGCTGCACAATGTCACCACCCTGAAGACCACCATCCTGCAAATTCACGATGTGCCTGCTGACGACACCGTAGGCTACAGCCGGAAAGGAATTCTCACACGCGATTCCCGCATCGCTGCCATTCCTATCGGATATGCCGACGGCTTGAACCGTCATCTGGGCAACGGACATGGCTATTGCTTGGTCAACGGACAAAAGGCACCCTACGTGGGAAACATCTGTATGGATGTGTGCATGATTGATGTCACAGACATCGACTGCAAGGAAGGCGATAAAGCCATCATTTTCGGCGATGAGCTTCCAGTCACTGTCTTGTCGGATATTCTCGATACCATTCCGTATGAGATTCTGACAAGCGTTTCCAACCGTGTAAAGAGAGTGTACTATCAGGACTGATTGAAATCGGATAGATACCGAAAATATACAGCCTCCGGCACAGGACTTCATTCCTTTGCCGGAGGCTGTGCTTTATTTACAAGCGATTTTGAACTCATGCCATGGCTCAGATCGAACAAAAGAAGGTGACCAGAAACGGGACACTGAAATCGGTCACAAAGCCATGGAAAATCGAAACTACAACAAACTGCTGTCCTGCGCAACGGGTAATGATAGGCAATGTGGTATCCATGGTGGTGGCTCCGCCCGAGGCTATAGGCGCCAGATTGCCAAACCAACGGACCAGTAAAGGGGCACACAACAGCGTCATGATTTCACGGAAAATATTGGACAACAAGGCCACCGTGCCCAACTCCGGACCTTTATACTCCGTAATAAAAATACTGGACAAAGAATAATATCCCATGCCTGACCCTACCGCCATACAATCGGCCACACTGCGGTGAGGCAACAGAAGGCTTACCAATGCCGCCGCTCCCAAAGTCCCCAATATCGTAGCTATGGGAAGAAAAACCAACCTAGGATTCAATGCACGAAAATTTTTCAATGTCTGAGGATCATTCCCAATGCTCAATCCCACACTAAACATCAGGCCGCACAACACATAGAAGCTGACGCGACTCTCACCTATATCGAAAGGAAGCAGATGAAATGCCCCGCAAAAAGTTCCCAACACAAAGAAGCCTACAATAATCAAACTTCCCTTCATGTGTTTCCTCCTTTCCTTTTATACAGCCAATGCCACAATGCCCAAGCCAGTACACAACTGCCCAGCACACAAGCTAACGCAACGATAAAAGCTTCTCCTCCCAATGTGGGTAGTCCTTCCACAAGCCGGCGGTTACCTCCCACCTCGACTCCCAGCAGAAACAACAATACCCAAATCAGGCAAGTAATCACTTTACCTATCCATGAAAATTCCTGACGACGAAGCAGAGAGCCTACGGCTATTCCGCCCAACATCACACCTATCACTGTAAACATGTCAGTAGTCTCAAAATTTGCTGCAAAAATAACGAAAAAAAGTCGACTTATTCCTCACCTGCGGAAGAACAGATCTTTCCGAAGGTTCCACACAAAAGGCCAATAAAAAAGGATTACTGCTCACGCGGTAATCCTTTTTTATTGAGTTAGTAAATTTAATTTTGAGAGAATTGAAACTTCACAGCCTCGTTGTTGTTTTAAGTTTTAATAAGCACTAACTATTTATATAAAAGCAAATGAAAATGTTCTTATCTGTTGTTGTTCTCCTCCAGCCGAGGCTTAGGAGACGTTTCTTTCATCAGTGTCCTTACTGAATCGCCCTCATAAGCCACCTGTGGGTCAGCCTGACGATTCTCGAACTGATCATGTACATATACGATACCTGAAGCACCGTCGTCACCCGCAGCATGTTTTACCACACCGCCTAAGGTGAAAAGCAAAATCATCATGGCAGCTGCCTTGAACAACGGCATGAAACGTGTATGCAAGGTCAGACGTCTGGCTTTTACTACCGGACGTTCGATTTCTGCCAGCACCCGCTTGTCAAAATCTTCACCCAGCTTCATCTCGCCCGCTTCCTTCTGATAAGTAAACAAAGAACGGTAACGGCGCAAATGAGCGGGAAGTTCTTTCTGCTGAAAGAAAATCCGGAGAATCTGTTCTTCCTCAACTGAAGTTTCACAGTTCCAATAGCGTTCCAGAAGTTGTTCAATGTACTTATAGTCCATAATCGTTAATTTCGCTGTATTTTAGTTTGATACGCTGACGAGCGCGGAAAAGGTTCACTTTCACTTGCTCTTCTGTCACCCCCAGCACATCCGCAATTTCTCTATAACTCTTACCCTCAATATCCCTGAGCTGTACGATGGTTCGCTGCTTCTCAGGAAGTTCGTTTATCAGCCTGTGCACCAGCCGGAACTGTTCGTTGCGTTCCATTTGGCTTTCAGGAGTCAATGCATCCGGCATTTCCTGCGTTTCAGGAGTCAGCTCCAAGTTCTGCGCCTCTTTTTTCTGACTCCGGTCGATGGCCAGATTGCGGACAACCGTCAGGCAATAGGCTTCGATGGATTCCAGTTGCGCCCACTCCTCGCGTTTGCTCCACACTTTAATCAGTGCATCCTGAACAATGTCTTCCGCTTCCGCCCGATTGAACGTAATGCGCAGGGCCAGTCTGAAAAGCTTGTCCTTCAGCGGTAGGATATCGTCACGAAAACTGATTTCTTGCATTGCTTTCTATAATAATGACGGGTGAGTTACCTAAAAGTTACACCCACCCGTCGATTTTTTTCAATTATTTTCTGATAATGGTTCCCGAGTCCTTGTGAATGGCTGATGCTAAGGTGATTACAACCTGCGACACTCCGGCATCCAAGGCTGAAAAAGAATTTTCCAGCTTGGGAATCATGCCTCCTTGTATGACACCCTCGTCCACGTAGCGCTTGAATAAGTCGGGGGTCAGTACCGGAATCACGCTGTCATCGTCATTCTCGTCGCGCAGCACGCCTTTCTTTTCAAAACAATAGACCAGTGTCACCTCAAAATACTCAGCCAGGGCCTTTGCCGTTTCTCCGGCAATGGTGTCGGCATTCGTGTTCAGCAGGTTGCCGTGGCCGTCGTGCGTCAACGGTGCCATGACAGGCACTATCTGACGGTGAATCAGGTCGGTCAAAGCCGCTCCGTCCACCTTTTCCACGTCGCCCACATACCCGTAGTCGATATCCTTTACCGGACGTTTCACAGAACGGATGACGTTCATATCGGCTCCCGTCAATCCGACAGCATTCACCCCTCTTGCCTGCAAACCGGCCACGATATTCTTGTTGACCAAGCCTCCGTAGACCATGGTCACCACTTTCAAGGTATCGGCGTCGGTAATACGGCGACCGTTCACCATCCGGCTCTCAATACCCAATTGGGCGGCAATACGGGTAGCCGAACGGCCTCCACCGTGTACCAGCACCTTATAACCGGGCATGGAAGAAAAGTCGTTCAACAGCTGATTCAATGTATCAGGCTCTTCTACAATCTTTCCTCCTACCTTTATGACTGTCAGTTTCTCTTTCATATTTATCTCCCTATTTTACTCCAAGTAAGTATAACCGTACAATCCGGAACGGTAGTTGGCCAGGAATTCCTTTCCTTCTTCCAAGGAAATACGTCCTTCCTTCACCGACTTAGTGACCCAAGTTTCCAGTGTACGCACCAGTTTCTTCGGATTATACTGCACATAGTCGAGCACCTCGGCCACCGTTTCTCCGTCAATCACCTGATCGATGCTGTAACCCTTGTCGTCCACACTCACATGTACGGCATTCGTATCCCCGAACAGATTGTGCATATCTCCCAGGATTTCCTGATAAGCTCCTACCAGGAATACCCCGATATAATAAGACTCTTTCGACTTGATGGTATGTACCGGCAAATCGTGGGCCACGTTCCGGCTGGTCACGAAATTGGCAATCTTTCCGTCCGAGTCGCAGGTGATGTCTTGCAGCGTGGCCGTACGGTCGGGACGCTCGTCCAGACGCTGAATCGGCATAATCGGGAAAATCTGGTCGATGGCCCAGGAGTCTGGCAACGACTGGAACAACGAGAAGTTACAGAAATACTTGTCGGCCAGCAGTTTGTCCAGATTCCGGAATTCATCCGGCGCATGCTTCAGTCCCGAAGCAATCTGGTTGATTTCACGTGTTACCGACCAGTACATCCGTTCAATCTGTGCCCGCGTTTTCAAATCGACGATGCCGTGACTGAACAAGTCGAGCGATTCCTCACGAATCTGCTGTGCATCGTGCCATGCTTCCAGCATCCGGCTCTGGCTCAAGTTGTCCCAGATTTGATACAGTTCCTGCACCAGTTCATGGTCGTCCTTGCTTACCACGAAATCCTCGTCCATGGAAGGCAAAGAAGCGGTTTCCAGTACCTCAAAAATCAGGACGGAATGATGAGCCGTCAGCGAACGGCCGCTTTCCGTGATAATGTTCGGATGCGGAATGTTGTTCTTGTTGCTGGCATCCACCATGATGGAGATGGAGTCGTTCACGTATTCCTGGATGGAATAGTTCACGCTGCTCTCGCTATTGGAAGAACGGGTGCCATCATAATCCACGCCCAGTCCGCCACCGATGTCCACAAATTCTACCGGGAAACCCAACTGATGCAGCTGCACATAAAACTGGGACGCCTCACGCAAAGCCGTCTTGATACGGCGTATTTTAGTCACCTGACTACCTATGTGGAAATGAATCAGCTTCAAACAATCCTGCAAGTCTTTCTTTTCCAAGAAATCGAGAGCTTCCAGCAGTTCACTGGATGTCAAGCCAAACTTGCTGGCATCACCTCCACTTTCCTCCCACTTTCCACTTCCCGAAGAAGCCAGTTTAATCCGGATACCGATATTGGGACGCACGTTCAGCTGCTTGGCCATCTTGGCAATCAGACGCAACTCATTCAGCTTTTCCACCACCAAAAAAATCCGCTTACCCATCTTCTGTGCCAGCAAGGCCAGTTCAATGTAACTCTCGTCCTTATAACCGTTACAGATAATCAGCGAATCAGAATCCGTATTAATAGCAATTACGGCATGGAGTTCCGGCTTGGAACCCGCTTCCAGTCCCAGATTAAACTTTTTTCCATGACTGATAATTTCCTCCACCACCGGCCTCATCTGGTTCACCTTAATCGGATAAATGATGAAGTTCTGGGCTTGGTAACCATATTCTTCCGAAGCCTGACGAAAACAATTGGATATTTTCTCAATCCGGTTGTCCAGGATATCCGGGAAACGGACCAGCATAGGAGCCGTCACATCTCTCAACTGCAACTCGTCCACCAGTTCCTTCAAATCGACGGCCACCCCGTCCTTGCGTGGAGTTACTACCACATGACCTTTGTCATTGATACCAAAGTATGAAACGCCCCACCCCGTGATGTTGTAGAGCTCTTCAGAGTCTTCAATACGCCATTTTCTCATTTCACTACATAAAGTCTAGATTTATACTTCTTTAATTTATCAAGTTCTTCAAGCGGTTTACCGCCCTGTCAATCTGTGCATAACTTTCAAGTTCTTCCGCATTGAAACGCCACTTTGCCTTCGTATAATAAGGCAGCCGCTTTTCCAATGCCGAAACAATGACCTGCATCAGTTCTTCGTCCGTTTTGTTCGCCAACAACGGACGTTTGGCCTTTGCTATCTTTAAACGACGGAACAGTACCTCCGGACATACGTCCAGAAATACTGTCTCGCCTGTATTGTTCATATAATCCATGTTGTCGAAAAAGCAGGGAGTACCTCCTCCGCAGGCAATCAGCACATCTTCAAATTCACCTGCTTCGTGAAGCATCTTCCGCTCCAGTTGCCGGAACCCTTCCTCTCCCCTTTCCGCAAACAAATCGGAAATGGACTTGTGCATACGCTCTTCGATGTACCAGTCGAGGTCGACAAACTGCAGGCCGGCAGCCACACTGTAAGCTTTTCCCAGCGTAGTCTTTCCCGACCCCATGTAACCTATCAAGAAAACTCTTTTCATTTCTTTTTCCGTGCCGTAGTTTTCGTCTTACGCATCTCGGCTTTCTGGTTCTGCAAATCAATTACCTTAAAGCAAGCATCCAGACTCAAGTCAGCCGGATTTACATTTTCCGGAATCTTGTAGTTCTTCTTCTGATAAGCGATATAAGGTCCGTAGCGCCCGTTCAACACCTGCATATCGGGATTTTCCGGGAATTGCTTGATGACCTTTTGGGCATCTTTCTCTTTTTTCTCGCGCAGCATCTGCTCTGCTTCTTCCATCGTGACAGTCATCGGGTCCATACCTTTCGGGATAGACACGTACTCCTTGTCATGACGGACGTATGGGCCGAAACGTCCTACGCCCACCGATACGGCTTTGCCCTCCAGTTCACCCAATACGCGGGGCAGTTTGAACAATTCCAACGCCTCTTCCAGCGTAATCGTTTCCAAAGAATGTTCCTTGTTCAACTGGGCAAACTTAGGCTTCTCTTCATCTTCCGATGAACCAATCTGCACCACCGGTCCGAAGCGTCCGATTTTTACAGATACCGGCTTTCCGCTCACCGGATCCGTACCCAGCATGCGTTCGCCCACCTTATGTTCACTCTTGGTGGCCAATGTCGTTTCCACCAACGGATGGAAATCTTTGTAGAACACTTCCATCATGTCGGTCCATTTCTTTTCTCCTTCGGCCACCTCATCAAACTCCTTTTCCACACTGGCCGTAAAGTTATAATCCATAATCTTCGGGAAATACTGCATCAGGAAGTCATTGACCACACAACCTACGTCGGTCGGTATCAGTTTCGACTTTTCGCTTCCGCTCATTTCCGTCTGTACGGTTTCTTCTATTTCTTTTCCTGTCAGTTTCAGCAACGCATACTCCCGCTTCACGCCTTCCTTGTTGCCTTTTTCTACATACCCTCTTTGCTGGATGGTAGAAATGGTCGGTGCGTAAGTAGACGGACGACCGATACCCAGTTCCTCCAGTTTACGTACCAGGCTGGCTTCCGTGTAGCGGGCTGGAGCCTGACTGAAGCGCTGTACAGCCGAAATTTCTTCCCGCTGCAATACCTGTCCGACTTCCATCTTCGGCAGCCCCACTTTATCTTCCTGTTCCGTTTCGTCATCGAACGATTCCTTATAAACCTTCAGGAAGCCATCGAAAGTCACAACTTCGCCTACCGCCTGGAATTCATCGCTACACCCACTGATGGAGATGGTAGCCGTTGTTTTTTCCAGTTCCGCGTCTGCCATCTGCGAAGCCAGCGTACGCTTCCAAATCAGTTCATACAAGTGTACTTCCTGCGAGGTTCCTTCGATGGTTTCATTCGACATATAAGTCGGACGAATGGCTTCATGCGCTTCCTGTGCGCCCTTTGTCTTGGTCGCATACTGACGGGTATGTACATAACGTTCTCCCATCAGGTTAAGTATAGTATCACGGCTTGTTGTCAAGGCCAGTTCCGACAAGTTCACTGAATCGGTACGCATGTAGGTTATCAATCCGCTTTCGTACAGACGCTGTGCAATCATCATGGTCTGTGCCACAGTATAACCCAGCTTGCGTGCAGCCTCCTGCTGCAGCGTAGAAGTGGTGAAAGGAGGCGCCGGTGATTTCTTGACCGGACGGGTGGTAATATCTTCGATACGGAAAGTCGCATTCTTGCATTTTTCAAGGAATTCATGCGCTTCTTCCTTTGTCTTGAAACGACGGCCAAGCGTAGCCCGGACATTGGCCCCTTTTTCATCCCGGAAAACGGCCACTACCTTATAGGATACCTCACTTACGAATGCATTGATTTCCCGCTCGCGTTCCACAATCAGCCTTACGGCTACCGACTGTACACGACCGGCCGACAAAGCTGGCTTGATTTTTCGCCAAAGCACCGGCGACAATTCAAAACCCACAATACGGTCGAGTACGCGACGGGCCTGCTGGGCATTCACCAAATCAATGTTAATATGCCGCGGATGCTCTATTGCTTTCAGAATGGCAGTCTTGGTAATTTCGTGGAATACAATCCGTCGGGTCTTTTCCGGGTCCAGATGAAGCACTTCAAACAAATGCCATGAAATGGCCTCTCCCTCCCGGTCCTCATCGGATGCGAGCCATACCATATCGGCTTTCTCTGCTTCTTCTTTCAATTCGTCCACCAGTTTTTTCTTTTCTTCCGGTATCTCGTAAATCGGCTTGAAGTGGTCTTTCACATCAATACTGAACGCTTTCTGTTTCAAGTCGCGAATATGTCCGTAACTTGACAAAACTTTATAGCCCTTCCCCAAAAACTTTTCAATTGTCTTGGCTTTAGCCGGAGACTCCACTATGACGAGGTTATTTTGCATGATATTTTGTATTCCGTTTTTATATATTCCGCGACAAATGTAGAAAAAAAATTAAAACATACACGATAAACAAACTGAAAATAACTTACTTTGCAAGGCAATCAGCTTTTAACTACCTTTTTTATGAACCACAAAAGTATCAACAGTAACAAACAATTCATGATAGGCAACGGAATCCTGGCGTTCGGCGTATTCTTCATCGTTTGCCTTTTCCTCTATCTCGGTTTCCGCCACCAGCCTAAATCCGGCGACAAGACACAGACGTTTGAAGGGCTCTATGCCGTGGAAATCACACCATCTTTTGCTGGAGACAGCCTTTCCGTCTACCTCAACGACAGCCTGCTACTCAACACCACCATCCGGCAAGCTTCTGTCAAGTTCCAGGTGAAACGCTTTGCCGAAGAAAGCACCCTGATGGTTGTAGACAACCGTACCGATGAGGTAACTCCCTTCAACCTCAACCCGAACGGCAGCCAGGTACAGGTGGAAAAGAAAAACGGGAGAATCTTTATTCAGGAAACAGTAGAGGAATAAGCGATTTTCTCTCAATTCAAGTGCAATTTCTCTGTTTCACACTGTGGGATACAAAAACCACAGTGTGGGACACATATCTCACAGTGTGAAATATAAAAACCACACAGCCGGACAGAAAATTCCGTTTGACGTTTTTAACTAATTCCATCGTCATTCTCCTTTATGCGGCGAAGGCATTTCCGCAGTCCAAAAATCCGCAAGACTTTTTTATCCTTATTCAGATTGACACAAATAGCAGAACGATTCTTAAAGATAGTCCCACCGTGTGCGTAAACGAAAAAAATGTTATTAAATCAGCAAAGTTTCGAAAATAACAGTTTTTCAATTGGATATTAGAATAAAAGACTGTAATTTTGGGTCGAAATCATTTATTTTTAACCTAAATCCACATTAAAAAAAGGACAAAGAAAAAGACATGGAACAAGTTTTTAGCTATATCATCGGGCTCGGGGCAGCCGTGATGATGCCTATTCTGTTTACCATTCTAGGAGTATGTATCGGAATTAAATTCGGCAAGGCGCTGAAAAGCGGCCTGTTAGTCGGAGTAGGATTTGTAGGGCTCTCTGTGGTGACAGCCCTTTTGACCAGCAGCCTGGGGGAACCGTTGAAAAAGGTGACGGAAATTTATGGGCTGAGCCTGGGTATTTTTGATATGGGATGGCCTGCAGCCGCTTCTGTGGCCTACAACACTTCGGTGGGAGCCTTCATTATCCCGGTATGTTTGGGAGTAAACATTATCATGCTGTTAACCAAAACCACCAAAACTGTCAACATCGACTTGTGGAACTACTGGCATTTCGCTTTCATTGGGGCGGTAGTTTATTTTGCAACGGAAAATATCTGGTGGGGATTCTTCTCTGCCATCATCTGCTACATCATCACATTGATTATGGCCGACCTGACCTGCAAACAGTTCCAGTCTTATTACGAAAAAATGGACGGAATCTCTATCCCGCAGCCGTTCTGCCAGGGATTCGTACCGTTCGCTCTTGTTATCAATAAGGTACTCGACAAAATTCCGGGATTCGACAAGCTGAACATCGACGCTGAAGGCATGAAAAGAAAATTCGGTATCATGGGAGAACCTCTTTTCCTGGGAGTAGTTGTAGGCTGCGTCATCGGTGCTTTGGCCTGCAAGAACACAGACGAGCTGATTGACGGCATTCCGGCCATCCTGGGACTGGGTATCAAGATGGGAGCCGTCATGGAACTTATCCCGCGTATCACCTCCTTGTTCATCGAAGGTCTGCGCCCGATTTCCGACGCCACCCGCGAGCTGATTGCCCGCAAATTCAAGAACAGTGCAAGCCTGAACATCGGTATGAGTCCGGCACTGGTAATCGGTCATCCAACCACCTTGGTGGTTTCTCTGTTGCTGATTCCGGTGGCCCTGTTCCTGTCAGTCGTACTGCCCGGCAACCAATTCCTGCCGCTGGCTTCACTGGCTGGTATGTTCTACCTGTTCCCGGCCGTACTGCCTATCACCAAAGGTAACGTATTGAAGACCTTCCTGATCGGTCTGGTAGCTTTGATTGTCGGACTGTATTTCGTCACCGATCTGGCTCCGTTCTTTACACAAGCCGCTCAAGACGTATTTATCCGTACCAACGATACAGCCGTACAGATTCCGGAAGGATTCCAGGGAGGTGCCCTCGACTTTGCTTCCAGCATCTTCTCCTGGCTGATTTTCCATGCGGTCTACAACTTCAAGATTGTAGGCTCGGCCATCCTGGTTATCGTGGCTTTGGCCATGGCCATCTACAACCGCCGCCGCATCATCAAAGAAGCAAAACACATTGAAGAATAAGAACCAAATAACAAATAAACGCTTATGAAAAAATTAGCTATGGCTATGATGCTGGGTGTGGCAGCTCTCTCTGCAAATGCCCAGATTAACTACCGGATGCAGACTGCCTGCAATCCGCAAGATGTAAAGACATACGACACACAAAGACTGCGCAGCAGCTTCATGATGGAGAAAGTGCTGGTAGCCGATGAAATCAACGTAACTTATTCCATGTACGACCGCTTTATCTTCGGTGGTGCCATGCCGGTCAACAAGGAATTGTCTTTGGATACTATCGACCCGTTGAAAGCTCCCTACTTCCTGTTCAACCGGGAACTGGGTGTCATCAACATTGGCGGTGACGGTATCGTGACAGTAGACGGAAAAGAATATGAACTGAAATTCAAGGAAGCCCTCTATGTAGGACGCGGCAAGCAGAAAGTGACTTTCAAGAGCAAGGATGCCAGCAAACCGGCCAAGTTCTACATCAACTCTGCCATCGCCCACAAAGAATACAAAACACAGTGGGTTACCATCGACGGACGCAAAGGTTCTCTGAAAGCAAACTCTTTTGCAGCCGGTAAGATGGAAGAAAGCAACGACCGTGTCATCAACCAGCTGATTGTAAAAAATGTACTTCAGGAAGGTCCTTGCCAGTTGCAGATGGGTCTGACGGAACTGAAACCGGGTAGTGTATGGAACACCATGCCGGCCCACACACACAGCCGCCGTATTGAAGCTTACTTCTACTTCAACGTACCGGAAGGCAACATGATCTGCCACCTGATGGGAGAGCC
Source organism: Bacteroidaceae bacterium (assembly GCA_902362595.1). Classification (GTDB taxonomy): domain Bacteria; phylum Bacteroidota; class Bacteroidia; order Bacteroidales; family Bacteroidaceae; genus Phocaeicola; species Phocaeicola fibrisolvens. The sequence continues at coordinate 62,707 of CABIXF010000019.1, forward strand.
GCAGGAAGAACGCCTGGTATGGCTGGCCAACGAACAGGCCATCATGTCACCGGAATGGTCTATCCACGCAGCTGCCGGAACCAGCAACTACATGTTCATCTGGGGTATGGCCGGTGAAAACCTTGACTATGGCGACATGGACAAAATCAAATACACAGAAATGAGATAACACACACTTCCACAAACAGGAAGTTTTCATACACAAATTCCACAGACTTGCACAGACTTCCCGAACTGGAAATCCGCAAAGTATGTGGAATTTGTCATTTCATTTTACCTATATGGTCACTACTGTCCCGTAAAAGTGGATAAATAGTTCTTTGAAATTATTGAAATATAGTCAATTACACGGTCTTTTGAAATGAAACGGACTTGATTTTGCAACTTTGCAGTTTAATACAAATGGCTGCTATGTTCCAAGACAAATACGTATTCTCTCAATTAACCGCTTTTCTGAACAGGACTCAGTTCAACAACTATGTTCGCAAGTATGATGGCAACAGATATGTGAAACATTTCACTTGCTGGAATCAGATGCTCGCGATGATGTTTGGACAACTGAGTAACCGTGAGAGCCTGCGAGACTTAATCGTTGCTTTCGAGGCGCATAGGGCCAAGCAATATCATCTTGGTTTAGGTCGTGAACCGATAGCCAAGACAACTCTTGCGACAGCCAACCATATATGATGAAGGAAGCCTGCGAGAAGCGGACGACCAACATCCTTGACATTTCTAGAAAGAAATATGCGTTTGATTCAACAACGATTCCGTTGTGTCTTGCAACATTCCCATGGGCAAAGTTCCGAAGCAAGAAAGGAGGAGTGAAAGCTCATGTCTTATACGACATTGAAGCACAAGTTCCTGCCTTCTATACTGTAACCACTGCCTCAAAGCATGATTCTACAGCGATGTCTTCAATCCATTATGAACCAAATGCTTATTATATATTCGACAGGGCTTATGACTCCTTTAAAGAGCTCTATAGGATACATCTTACAGACTCTTTCTTTGTTGTCAGGGCCAAGACGAACTTAAAATATAAGACAGTCAAATGGAAGCGGAGAATGCCAAAGAACATAACGACAGATGCGGAAGTGAAACTGACCGGTTATCTCTCCGGGAAGAAATATCCGGAGTCATTCAGACTCGTCCGATATTACGATGAAGAAGATGACCGTGAGCTCACTTTTCTGACGAATGCGAAACAACTTTCTGCATTGGATGTCGCCAATCTTTACAAGAAAAGATGGTTGATCGAGCTGTTCTTCAAATGGCTCAAGCAGCACCTCAAGATAAAGAAATTCTGGGGCACAACAGAGAACGCCGTCCGCATACAAATCAGTGTCGCTATTATCACATACTGTCTTGTGGCTATTGTCCAACATGATATGAAGTTGAAACGCTCTACCTATGAAGTTTTGCAAATTCTCAGCATATCATTGACAGACAAAACCCTCTTGCGTGACCTGTTCGACAAGACTAATTTCAATGATGTCAAAGATCTATATAATCCCATTATTCCGGGGCTATTTGATTAATTGTTTAACTCGTCCCATTTTAACGGGACACTAATGTTCTAGATTTAAGAAATAAAGGAAATAGTACAACTTGAAACATCTTAGTTCTGTTACTTCGCAACTGACCGACTATTCCTTCAATCATTATACTAAATGGCATCTATTATCATTTTATTTGCATCATCAATAAGTACATTGTCCAAAGATGCCAGATAAATACGCGTGGTACTCTCGGAAGTGTGTCCCATAGATTCACTGATGATTGATAAAGGGATGTTCAGGTTCCGAGCAATACTAGCCCATCCATGACGAGCGCAATAAGTTGTCAATTTAATAGGGCAACCGACCAGTTGGCCTATTATTTTCAAGTGTGCATTAATTCGATGTAACCCATTCTGATATTGTCGCCTTTCTTCGACGCCAGGCACATTGATTATAGGCAACAGATAAGGTGAACCGGCCACATGATATCGGTTGACAATTTCCTGCATCTGCGTTTCCCATTTTATACTAAGCAGCTGATTTGTCTTATGACGGAGATATTTTAAACAGCCATTCTGCAAGTTGTTCATTTTCAAATACGACAAGTCTACAAAAGATATCCCTCGAAGATAGAAACTAAGTAAAAAATAGTCACGTGACTCTTCCAGGATTGGAAACCTTGTCAAGTCCAATTGTTTTATTCTTTGAATAACTTCAGAAGATATTGCACGCTTGACGGTCTTTCGCACTCCAGTATAAACATGTTTAAAAAGATTTCGGCTTTCAGTCAGTTTCTTTTCAACCGCACGATTGTAGATTGCACGTAAGTTGCGCATATAAAAAGATACGGTATTCAGATTGAGTCCACAGTCTTCCAATAAATATGCCTCATACTCCTTTATCAAATCAGCATCCATCTCATCAAAACAAATATCCCCTTTTTCACCTCGAAATCTGAGAAAACTATTCTTTGAGGTTGTGTACGTCTCCGCGAGTCGTAGCTTTCCTATTGTTCTTAGATGTCGCGTAGTTTCATTTACAAAAGTGCAGAAACTCACCAAATTGCTATTTACTGATTTATAAGTATTTATTATATCATCTACAGAATAGGGTTTCCTTGATTGCTCCATGCGATTAATAATATTCTTTAGATGAAGAATATCCTTCTGTAGAAGTCTCTGAACATTGAAAAGATAACGATGTCGCTCAGTCCCTGATCCATAAAATTTTATATGCCCATTTTCCCACTCATCGGAATAGAGCTTATAACATGTACCCACCTCTCGCATTATGCGATTATGAATCAACCGGAAATAAAGAGTCCCCGGTTTCCCAATGACCTTAGAAGGTCTGAAATTTAACTTTATCGAAACCATACTCATGATATTAAAAAAATTAATATGACTTTATCTCAAGATATAAAAACAAAGCATTAATTCTTATGTTCATTTTCTTTTTCCATGTGTGACAAGATATAACGTATGCAAGGATGCATATAAATGGAGTTTTTTTATAAAATTAATCGGAAATCATAAATAAATCCTCAAAATCAACTATTTCGTAGGATTTATTAAGACCTTAGAATAATAAGCATTGGCATTCCGGCTTTTTGACGAACTTAAAAAGTCCAAATCCTGCTTTTCAAGCCGTCATTTTCCGGGAGAATGGTCTTTCAAACTTCCCCTTTCAGACGGATTCAAAAACGAATAGGCACAAAAAGAGACTTATCCTTGACTTTTCTACGTTTCCCACACAGGAAACATTTGTTTCCGGGCAAGGAACCGTATGTTTCACGAGGGGGAAACGTACGGCTCCAACCGGAGAAACATAAAAAACATTTCAGCATGAGGTACAATTCTACCCGGCGTTTTCCTGAGTATGATTTCAGGCCTAATAAAATTGAACCAAATCGGACAAAGCTTTAATATTCCACCTTCCCCGGAGATACTCCAAACCGCCGCTTGAATGCGCTGAAGAAATGCGAATGGTTTTAACAACAATTCGTATGCCTTGTCGTATAAGTTAATTCTTCTAATCTCATACTCTTCAGTACTTCCTTTTGTTGATTTCCTAGCTAGGGTATTGTCTGACTTTTATTTCAAACCATTCATTTTAACTGAGTTCTGGTTATTCCCAAACTTATAGCTTGTTTAAGCAATAGTAAATATTTTCTATCTATATCATTTATACTAAAAATTAAAGATAAGCTATTATATATCCACACCAGTTATCCCTTCCATCAAAGATAAATCCCAATCCTAATTTGCCAGCCGCATTTATTCCTTTTTTTCAGGAGAATTTTCCTTATGGCTTACGCCATGAAAATTCTCCTGAAAAAGAATACGGCGGCAAACGGATTGGAATTAAAGGAAAGATTACAGGGATTAACTGCGACCGACGTGACGCATAGCCGTAAATCAAAGGCGGCTATCCTTATATTCCATATATGACCCCACAAATACTGTGAAAATCCACCTTCCTCAATAACAAAACATAGAGTGCTTGTCAAATCCCGAGATAAGACAGGAATTTTAGTTCCCTCCGATCTGCATAGTCCGGTGGCTTCGCTATGCTTTTACCCCTACTCTTCCTACCACTTTTCATCCTTTTTCCTGCTGTTTCTACATTCTTTCCTATCTTCGCTATGACATTTGATGACGTCTAATGACATATAATTCCATTTGTTTGTAAATCAGATACTTAATCAATTTATCATCTTACATTTGGACTGTGAAACAAATCAAGTAGTCACTCAAAACAAAAGATTATGGTACAAGAAAACAGTCCTGATAAGGAAAAAAGGCAAGGCCGGACAAAGAAACCGGAAAAGCCTTATGTGGAACAAATTGACGAACTTTTGTTGGTACATAACAAGAATGACCCAAAGGAAGGTTTAGGAGCGGTCAGCAAGGCAGACGAGAAAGGCAATTATCAGACGCATGAACAAGACCAGTCATCATATCTACAGGGCTGAACAAATCGACTGGGAGAAACTGGAATCGGTAGGTATCAGCAGATTGCAAATTGAAAAGGACGGAAACATGGACCTGCTCCTTCAGGGAGAGGAGACCAATGTCATGTCCATTAAAATCAAGACTCCTGTATTTTCACTGACCATGGACGCCACACTCAGTCTGATTGAAGACGAGAATGGGAACCCGGTCATCAGTATAAATGGTAACAACCCTTCAGGTGAATAAATAAGAAACCATAATGTATCATCTCTCTTTCCATGCCGAAAGACTACGGAACCCAAAAGCTGTAAACGCAGACTGTCTGCATACGCTCCCATCTGATTGTTCCGCCAATCTCTGGCAGAAGTCAATCTTTCATTGAAATCCTGTATTTCATTTGTGATGTATGGAACTTGTACCGTCTCTTTCTTTCCAAATAACCCGGCAATTCCTTTCTTTTTCTGCGTTATTGTCTTCATCCGAACCGACTGTGTGGCTATTACAGGTAGTTCATTAGCAAGAATACTGTCGGACTCCACCCAGGATTGGACTGCTTTCATTATCCTGAACAGGTGTGTCTCTTTCGTCTCAAGCAGCACCCGTAAAGAGTCTATCTGAACAGGACGTAAGAAATTTCCACACCCGGATTTTATTTCAAGCAGAATACTGTCTGTTTTAAGACGCTGATAATGGTATCTGTTATAATCTGATTCATCCCATGCAATAACTGATTCGCCTAAAGTTGCCAACCTGGTAATATACAAATGAGCTCTATGAATATTTTCACGGGCATAATTCGTTTCATTTATAACGCCCTCAAACCTTCGAAAGCGGAAACGCTCGTTGACCATAACAACAGTCAGAAATAGAACTATAGTTTATCCTTTACAACATAAATACTTATTTCATACAACAACCAAATTGGCAATGCAACCAGCATAAGTGTGAATATATCTGATGTGGGTGTTATAATGGCAGCAATAATAAGAATAGCCACTATTGCATGTTTGCGGAAACGGCGCATAATAGTAGAATCCAACCAGCCCAAACGACCCAAAAGCCAACATAGTACCGGTAGTTCAAACACTATTCCCATCAATAAATTCATCATCATAAAAGTACCAATATAAGACTGTATAGAAATCATGTTTTCTACTTCACTACTGACCTGATAAGTTCCCAAGAAGCGCAAGGTCAATGGAAATATGAGAAAATAACCGAGCAAAACACCTATGAAAAACATTACATATCCGCCGGTTATGATTCCCAATGAATATTTCCGTTCCCGGTCATACAATGCTGGAGAAATGAACCGGAAAAGTTGATAGACGACATAAGGAGAGGCCAAGAGAAAACCGGCACAGACTGAGGTTTTCATGTGAATTATGAACTGTTCTGCAAGACCAGTATTTATCAACTTTATCATTGCTGTCCGGAGAAAATTCGCCAAAACAGCTATTATTAATTAATAATCAGTTAGTTACCAAGCTAATAAAATTTTTCGATTAGAAA
>CABIXF010000020.1 GCA_902362595.1 Bacteroidaceae bacterium
GAAGGAGGCGATAACCGTTTGTTTCCATAGCTGCTGATGATTCGTTGTTTGCAAAGATACGATTTTATACGGTTTACTCCTCAGATTTTTACGTTGAGCCGGATTCAGGGCTCAACGTAAAAATCTGAGGGATTCGTTGATTAAGCATAAATTTTAGCCAGCCTGAACAAAAAGAATTCTAGAGACTGAATAAAATCGGCGTCTATTGTAGAATTTTTTGTGGGGAATATAATCCTTTGTCTGAATCTTGTTTTGACTCCTAGAGGTCTTTAAAAAGCTTCTGAAGCTATTCTTTTTGTAGTTACTTTCTTTTTTCGTTTGATTTTTACAGAAAAGGGGATTGCTTCTTTTTATAATTAAACATAATACCGATTATATTCATTTTGTGTTTATACGAGAATGGAAGGTTTATTTCAGGAAAACGTCGAAGCGTTTGTTCTGAAACGTTTAGGCATTTCAATTAAAACACTTCGACGTTTGAAGTAAAACGCTTCGGCGTTTCAATCAAAACTCTTAGGCGTTTAAAAGAAAACGTCGAAGCGTTTTGTGACGAACGCTTCGACGTTTTTCAATTGCTTGTTTTCGGGCACTGAGAAGCCGGTTTTCAGACTTCCAATGCCCCGATGATGTCGCGTACGGAACTGTATCCGTGACGGTCCAGATAGTCATTGATGCCTTCGGCCACTTTCACGGTGATGGCCGGGTCGATGAAGTTGGCCGTACCGATTTGGATGGCAGTGGCACCAGCCAGCAGGAATTCCACGGCATCCTTCCAGTTCATGATACCGCCCAGGCCTACTACCGGAATCTTCACGGCCTTGGCCACCTGCCATACCATGCGCAGGGCGATGGGTTTCACGGCTGCACCGCTCATACCGCCGGTTACGGTAGACAGCACCGGACGGCGCTTCTCCGCGTCGATGGCCATACCCAGCAGGGTGTTGATGAGCGACACGCTGTCGGCTCCGGCACCTTCGGCTGCACGGGCAATCTCAGTGATGTCGGTCACGTTGGGCGACAGCTTCACAATCAAAGTCTTCTTGTAGACCTTGCGCACGGCGCTCACCACTTCGGCTGCTCCGTGGGCCGTCACACCGAAAGCCATACCTCCCTGCTTCACGTTCGGGCAGGAAATGTTCAGCTCGATGGCCGGGATGTTTTCCAGTTCGTTGATGATGGAAGCCGTTTCGGCATAGTCTTCCACCTGTGAGCCGGACACGTTCACAATCATGTTCGTGCGGATGTCCTTAATCTGAGGATAGATATGGTCTACGAAATAATGCACGCCCTTGTTCTGCAGTCCCACGGCATTGAGCATACCCATGGGCGTTTCGGCCATACGCGGATAAGGGTTTCCTTCCCGATGATGGAGCGTGGTACCCTTCACGATGATGCCTCCGATTTTCTCCAGGTCGACGAAATCCTGGAACTCCAGTCCATATCCGAATGTACCCGATGCGGTCATGACCGGGTTCGACATGTTCAATTTACCGATGTTTACGCTTAAATCTGCCATAATAGTTTCTTTATATTAAATACCGGACCTTCTTTACATACGCACACATGTCCCTCGTCGGTCTTTTCCACGCAGCAGAGGCAGGCGCCGACGCCGCAGGCCATGGTGTTTTCCAGTGACACTTCACATTCGATGCCTTCTGCCTTGGCATACTTGGCCACTGCCACCATCATGGGTTTCGGGCCGCAGGTGCAGATCAGGTCGAATCGTTTTTCTTTCAGTACGCTGTGCATGGTGACGTATCCTTTTTCGCCCATGCTGCCGTCTTCGGTGGTGGTGTACACGTCGCCGAGAGCTTTGAACTCTTCCAGCTGGAGCAGGTCGTTCTGCGAGCGGGCACCCAGCAGGAAGGTCGGCTTGCATCCCCGTTTCAGGAGGGCTTCACCCAAGTAGAGCATGGGAGCTGTACCCACGCCGCCGCCCACGAGCAGCACCTTGGTGTCGGGCGAATCCGGAATTGTGAATCCGTTGCCCAGCGGGAGCACCACGTTCACCGTGTCGCCTTTCTCTACGGTGGCCAGTTTACGGGTACCGTCGCCCACGAGCTGGACGAGGAACCACACTTCGTTTTTCTCTCTATCTACATAGTTGATGGAAATGGGGCGACGCAGGAAAGTAGTCGGCGAGCCGTCCACCCGGATTTCGGCAAACTGTCCCGGAAGCATTTCGGGCAAGGGAGCCTCTTGCGTCAGCTTGATGAGAACGTAGTTCGCGTGCAGGCGAAGGTTCTCGGTGACTGTCAAATCTAAGATGTATTTCTTCATATAAAAAAGGTAAATTCGTTTCTTTCACGCAAAGATACGAATTTACCTTTTATATGCCTAGCTCCCGGGGGAATGCTTTTCCCGTGCGGGGTGTTATTTTTCGGGTTTGAAGACCTCGTAGGTGCCGTTGTCGAAGAAAATGCGTATTTCGGTAATCTTCGGATGCGGCTTTTCGATGTACTTAACTTCCTCTCTGATAATCTCTTTGGGGGGATAAACTACCTTGGAAACCTCGTTCTCCTTGCAAAAATCGGGAGAATCCGGTTCGTCGGTCGTGTTTTTTGGATTCTCAAATGGTTGGGTGAACAAGTCCATGCCTGTCACGGCGGGAGCACTTTCTTCCATTTCGCCTTCTCCGTAGAGCAGCCAGTTGATGTTGACATACGGACAGGCTTTGTGGATGCGCATCACGACTTCCAGGCTCGGTTTGTTTCGTCCGCTGAAGATGTGCGACAGTGACGAGGTGGAAATCCCTATCTTCTCGGCGAATTCGGCGTTCGTCAATCCCTCTTTTTGCATGATTTTTAGAATCCGGTCCTTCATATACAAATGGAAATGGCTTTGTTTATTGATTACAAAAGTAATCCTTTAAATTTAGAAATGCAAATTTATAAATCTAAATTTACATCGTTACAGATGTAAAACAATGCGTTCCATTTGTATAATATTGCTTCTGTACAAGTGTAAATACATTTGTAATCTACTTTATTATAAGTGATTATTTATTTGGTATTCATTGTGTTATGTAGATATACATGTGTATTTAGGGCTGAAATTGAAATTTATTCGCTGTATTCCCTTGTTTTGTTGAAGGTATTTGTGGATTTTTGTCTTATAATTGCTGGTAATCAGTGTATTATGTATTATTAAAGTAAAGGTTATATTTATTCGTTTACATTTAGATGTGTAACGGTTTATTCTTGTAAATCGCTTTGTATCAGTGTAATCACTCCCATATCCGATTCTAAAAGTTTACATTTGTGCTATGTAAAATAGACAAATACAAATGTAAACTATACAAATCTACATATTATTGGGTTTACTTTTGTATTTTCACCTATCCACTTCTACTTGTAATTGACCGTTTGTAGGGAAACTTCGTGAGAATTCAAAATTTGACGTCCATTTGTATTTCGCTCCGGAATTTTCAATTCTCGCGCAAACGAAAAAAGCGGCATACATCCGGCGATTTTCCGAATGTATGCCGCTTTTTTGAGGGCTTATCGTAACCTCTCCGCTTCGGAGAGAAAATTTAGTGCAGGATAAAGTAAATCAGATCGCGCAGCAGTTCCCCGTCGGGCGTGGACGGATTGCCGATGCCTTTTGACTTGGCATCGCATTCGCGGATGGCATGGATAATCTGCATCACCTTCACGCCTGAATAACGGCGCATGGCTAGCATGTAATCCTTCGCCTGCCACGGACTTTTCAGGCCCAGCTGGGCGGCGATTCCCTGGTCGGATTTCTCGGGAGCATAATAGGCCAGCATCAGGTTGGAGAAGAAATTGAACAGGATGGCCAGCGTCATCTGCAACGGATTGTTCTTGGGATTTTCCTCGAAATACTTGATGATTTTGTTGGCCTTCAGTACGTTCTTTTCCACCAGCGCATTCCTCAGCTCGAAGTTATTATAGTCCTTGCTGATACCGATGTTGCGCTCTATCTGCTCCGGCGTGATTCTGCGCATACCAGCCGGAAGCGTGAGGATGAGTTTCTCCAGTTCGCCCGCCATGCGGTTCAGGTCGGCTCCCACGAACTCGGCCATCATCTCCGAAGCCTTGGGCTCGATTTCCACCTTCCGGCGCTTTAAGTACGACGAGATGAAACCGGGCAGCTGGCTGTCCTTGAGCTTGCGCGATTCGAAGAGCACGCCGTTCTTTTCGATTTCGGCGGCCAGCTTCTTCCGGCGGTCGATGCTGCCGTGCTTGTAGCAGATTACCAAGATAGTCGATTTCTGGGGCTTCTGCAGATAGAAGGCCAGCTCGTCGAGGCGCTTCAGGCTCTGTGCCTCCTTGACCACCACTACCTGGTATTCCGACATCATCGGATAACGCTTGGCGGCATTGATGACGTTGGGCACGTCAGTATCTGCCCCGTAGGTTACGGTCAGGTTGAATTCCTTTTCCGTCTCGTTCAGCACGGTGTCGATGATGTAGTCGGCAATCCGGTCGATGTAGTAATCCTCTTCGCCCATCAGAAAATAGACAGGCGCGTAGACCCGGTTCTTCAGGTTGCGTACAATCTCTTCGTATGTGACTTCCTTTGCCATTGTCTCCTGCCTCGTTTACCAGTCGAATTTCAGGTGTTTCACGGTCTTCTTTTCGTCGATGATCATGCGCAGGGCATCGATGCCGATTTCTACGTGCTCATGGACGAAGTTCTTGGTCACCATCGAGTCGCTCTGTTCGGTCTTCACGCCTTCCGGAATCATGGGTTGGTCGGATACGAGCAGCAGGGCGCCCGTCGGGATGTGGTTGGCAAATCCGGTGGTGAACAAGGTGGCTGTCTCCATATCCACCGCCATGGCACGGGTTTTCACGAGGTACTTCTTGAAGTCCTCGTCGTGCTCCCAGATACGGCGGTTGGTGGTGTAGATTGTACCCGTCCAGTAGTCGCGCGAGTGGTCACGGATGGCTGAAGATACGGCACGCTGGAGCATGAAGGCCGGAAGTGCCGGTACCTCGGGTGGATAATAGTCGTTCGACGTTCCTTCGCCGCGGATGGCGGCAATGGGGAGAATCAGGTCGCCTATCTGGTTCTTCTTGTCGATGCCCCCGCACTTGCCCAGGAAGAGGCACGCCTTGGGATGCACGGCACTCAGCAGGTCCATGATGATGGCGGCGTTGGGGCTTCCCATCCCGAAGTTGATGATGGTGATTCCCTCTGCGTGGGCCGAAATCATGTTGGCGTCGCGTCCCAGGATGGGCACGTTGAACTGTTCGGCAAAGATTTCGACGTATTTGTTGAAGTTCGTCAACAGGATGTATTCACCAAAGTCTTCCAGCTTCCGCTTGGTGTAGCGCGGGAGCCAGTTTGCTACTATTTCTTCTTTCGTTTTCATTGGATTTCAGAATTTGTGTTGCCAATAAGGTTTTCTCAGAAACGTGGAATTACGTTCTATTTACGCAAATGTACAATAATAATGCAAACAGGAAAAAGAAATCAGTATTTTCTCGCACCGGAGACCCGCAGATTTTGGAAAATAATTCGGCTTTTATGTGGTTTTGGGAAAATAGCGTATCTTTGCCCCGTAATAAAAGGACGCTTATGGATGCATTGAACTTACCCGCCTTTGACGCCAAGATTGCGCAGCGCGACGGGAAACACGTGATATTCGACGTAATCCGCCGCCGCTATGTGGCGCTGACTCCGGAAGAATGGGTGCGCCAGCATTTCACGCATTTTCTGCTGGAAGTGAAAGGCTATCCGCAAGGGCTACTGGCCAATGAGATACAGATCAGCCTGAACGGGACGAAGAAACGCTGCGATACGGTGCTTTACCGGCGCGACCTGACCCCGCAGATGATTGTGGAGTACAAGGCCCCTACGGTGGAGATTACGCAGGCGGTCTTCGACCAGATTACGCGCTACAACATGGTGCTGAAGGTGGATTACCTGGTGGTGAGCAACGGGCTCTACCACTACTGCTGCCGAATCGACTATGCGCGCAACACGTATTATTTCCTCCCCGACATCCCCCGCTATGCCGACCTGTAGGCATAAAAAAGAAGGAATCCCCGGATGGGAATCCCTTCTTTTGCTCACCGAAATTCCGGTGTTTATTTTATTTTTGTCTCCAAGTGCTTTTCTGTTTCTACTCCAGCCAATTCCGGGTCAATCATGATACGACCACAGTATTCGCAAACGATGATTTTCTTGCGCATGCGGATGTCGAGCTGTTTCTGAGGCGGAATCTTGTTGAAGCAACCTCCGCAGGCGTCACGCTGCACGTAAGTGATACCCAGACCGTTGCGTGAGTTCTTGCGGATACGCTTGAAAGCCTGAAGCAGACGCGGTTCGATGGTAGCTTCCAAGTTCTTTGCTTTTTCTCTCAGCTTTTCCTCTTCCTGCTTGGTTTCGGCTACAATTTCGTCCAGTTCGTTTTTCTTTACTTCCAAGTCTTTCTTTCTTTCTTCCAGCATCTGCTCGCTCTTTACGATTTCTTCTTCTTTGGCCTTGATGCCGGCAGTGTATTCTTTGATACGTTTTTCGCAGAGTTCCACTTCGAGGCTCTGGAATTCGATTTCCTTGGTCAGTACGTCGTATTCACGATTGTTGCGCACATTGTCCTGCTGGCTCTTATACTTGTCGATTGAAGTCTTGGCCGTTTCGATTTCGATTTTCTTGCTGGCTACATTTGACTTCAATTCTTCAATTTCACCCTTGATTTTTTCAATACGTGTGCTCAAACCGGTCACTTCGTCTTCCAAGTCCTGCACTTCCAGCGGAAGCTCCCCTCTCAGTGTCTTGATTTTATCAATCTCCGACAACATGGTTTGCAACTGGTAGAGCGCTCTCAGCTTTTCTTCTACACTCAATTCATTCGGATCTTTTTTTGCTTCTTTAGCCATAGTTTTCTACAAGTATTTTATGGGATTGGTATTGACACGCGTCAGCTGGACATCGAGTGTCGGAAACTTCTCCCGTATGATTGAATATAATAAATCTTTGGTATATTGTTCGCTTTCGTAATGCCCTATCTCTGCTATCAGGATGTCGTTCTCGTAGCTGAAATAGTCGTGATATTTCACCTCACCCGTCAGGAAGACATCGGCGTGCGCACCTACTGCGTTGGGCAGCAGAAAGGCTCCGGCCCCTCCGCAGAGGGCTACCTTCTGGATAAGTCTTCCCGTCATACGGGAGTGTTTCACGCAGCCCACTTCGAACAGTTTCTTCACGCGACGCAGAAAGTCGGTCTCTGTTTCCGGCTCTTCCAGCTCGCCCACCAGTCCCGAACCGGCTTGTGCCCATTCGTTCTGCAAGGGATAGAAGTCGTAGGCCGGTTCCTCGTAGGGATGGGCCTCGATGAGGGCCTTCTGCACCTTCCCTTTCAGGTAGGCCGGAAGCACCGTCTCTACCCGTACTTCCTGTTCTTCGTGCAACTGGCCAATTTCTCCGCAGAAAGGATGTGTGCCCGGCTGTGCACGGAAAGTCCCCTTTCCTTCCAGGCTGTAGCTGCAGGAGTCGTAGTTGCCGATGCATCCGCATCCGGCTTCGAACAAGGCGCGGCGCACCTCTTCGGCCTGGGCTGTGGGGACAAAGGTGACCAGTTTCAGCAGCTGGTTTTCTTTCGGCTCCAGGATGCGCAGGTTCTTCAGGCCGATGATTTCGGCAATCTTGAAGTTCACTCCCTGCGGTGCATTGTCCAGGTTGGTGTGCATCGAGAAAATCACAATATCGTTTTTGATGGCCTTCAGGATGCAGCGTTCCACGTAGTCGCGTCCGGTGATTGACTTGTAGCCTTTGAAGATGAGCGGATGATGGGACACAATCAGGTTATATCCCAGCGTGATGGCTTCGTCTACCACGGCTTCCGTAACGTCCAGACACAACAAAGCCCCTGTAGCTTCCGCGTCTGTCAATCCGATTTGCAGTCCGGCATTGTCGAATCCGTCCTGTAAAGGCAGAGGCGCGAATATCTCAAGGGCATTCACAATTTCCTTAATTTTCATATTTCGCGAAGAATTTCATGCAAAGATAGGATTTTTCGTGCACATATCCATGGAGGGGACATCGTTTTTGTATTTTTTCATGAATATTCCTTTGCATACAGACATGAAAAAGCCCCGCAATGTATGAAAAGACATTGCGAGGCTTCTCACTTATACACCTTTAAACAAAATGAATTCCTGTTTTATTTGCGGGCTTCTGCAATGTAACCCAGTGCTTCCTTACATTTCTCAGTAACGTAAGTCCAGTCTTCTGCGGCTACTTTGTCCTTCGGGAACAGTTTGGAACCCATACCTACGCAGAATACGCCGGCCTTGATCCAAGAGGTCAGATTTTCCTGTGTCGGTTCTACTCCACCGGTTACCATCAGTTTAGACCACGGCATCGGGGCCAGCATGCCTTTTACCAGTTTCGGACCCAGCACGTCGCCCGGGAAAATCTTGCATAAGTCGCATCCCAGTTCCTGAGCGAAACCTACTTCAGACACGCTTCCGCATCCCGGAGTGTAAGCCACCAGACGGCGGTTGCAAACCTTGGCGATTTCAGGATTGAACAACGGACCTACCACGAAGTTGGCACCCAGCTGGATATAAAGAGCTGCCGTAGCCGGGTCTACTACAGAACCCACTCCCATTGCCATTTCCGGACATTCCTTGGCAGCGAATTTCACTACTTCGGCAAACACTTCGTGTGCAAAGTCGCCACGGTTGGTGAATTCAAATGCGCGTACGCCACCGTCATAGCAAGCTTTTACCACTTTTTTTGCAATTTCTGCATCCTTATGGTAGAATACAGGTACCATACCGGTTGAACCAATCTTGTTCAGAACCGCAATTTTATCGAATTTAGCCATTTTTCTAACCTATATTTTGTTGTTGGTTGTTTCTTGAAAATTATCTCTGTACACGTCCGCTGGCGTCACCACCTGCCAATGCTTCTACTTCTTCGGCAGAAACCAGGTTGAAGTCGCCGTTGATAGTGTGCTTCAAGGCAGAAGCTGCTACTGCAAATTCCAATGCTTCGCCCTGAGTCGGTTTGGTCAGCAGGCCGTGGATGATACCGCCTGAGAAAGAGTCACCTCCACCTACACGGTCGATAATCGGGTCGATGTCGTAGTGTTTGGAAACATAGAACTCTTCTCCGTTGTAAATCATGGCCTTCCATCCGTTGTGAGTAGCAGAGTAAGATTCACGCAAAGTAGAAATCACATACTTGAAGCCGAATTCCTTGGCCATGGCAGTAAAGATGCCTTTGTAGCCTTCCGCATCGGTCTTTCCACCTTCTACATCCGCATCCGGCTTGAAGCCCAGGCAGAGTTCTGCATCTTCTTCGTTGCCGATGCATACGTCTACATATTTCATCAGCGGGCGCATGATAGACTGTGCTTTTTCTTTTGTCCACAATTTCTTGCGGAAGTTCAGGTCGCAGGAAACTGTTACTCCGTGACGTTTTGCAGCTTCACAAGCCAGACGAGTCAGTTCGGCAGCTTTGTCAGAGATAGCCGGAGTAATACCTGACCAGTGGAACCAGTCGGTACCTTCCATGATGGCATCAAAGTCGAAGTCGCAGGGGTCAGCTTCAGCGATGGCTGAATGAGCACGGTCGTAGATAACCTTGCTGGGGCGCATAGAAGCACCTGTTTCCAGGTAATAGATACCTACACGGTCACCACCGCGGGCGATGTAGTCCGTTTTTACGCCGTATTTGCGCAATGCATTTACAGCCGACTGTCCGATTTCATGTTTCGGCAATTTGGTTACGAAATATGCATCATGGCCGTAGTTGGCACAGCTTACAGCCACGTTTGCTTCACCTCCGCCGTAAACGACGTCAAAACTGTCAGATTGAACAAAGCGAGTATTGCCTGGTGTAGACAATCTCAGCATGATTTCGCCTAAAGTAACAATTTTTCCCATTGCTAGATATTTTTAATACTTATGTAATTAATAATGTAGTTCTTAGCTCGTGTAGCAGAACGAAATATTTCTTTTTTCTCTTTATAAATATCCTTTCTGTGTACGCACACAAAGGTACGGTTTATTTTTTAAAAACCAAAATAAGTTATATATTTGTATCGAAAAAAATGATTTTTTACTTCACACAGAGTTTTTATAATATAATAAGGTAGGAAAAGCATGGAGAAACAGCAAGATAGAATCCGGATAAAGGATATTGCCCAGATGGCCGGAGTATCGGTGGGTACAGTCGACCGTGTGCTTCATTCGCGGAGCGGGGTGTCAGAATCCAGCCGTATCAAAGTGGAAGAAATATTACAGAAGCTGAATTATCAGCCCAATATGTATGCCAGCGCACTGGCTTCGAACAAGAAATACAGGTTTGCCTGCCTGCTTCCTTCGCACAACGAGGGTGACTACTGGAACGATGTGGAGCGCGGCATGCAACAGGCCGTGACTCGTTTCTCCGATTTCAATGTTTCGCTGTCTGCTTTCTATTATGACCAGTATGAATCGGGAGCCTTTACGGAAGCAGGGCAGCACATCCTCGACGAACAGCCCGACGGAGTTATCCTGTCTCCTACCATCGAAGAGGAAACCGAAAGATTCGTTACCCGGTTGCAGGAATCCGGTATACCTTATATATTTATTGATTCGAACATTCCGCGCCTTGCTCCGCTGACTTTTTTCGGCCAGCATGCCCAGCGTAGCGGTTATTTTGCAGCACGCATGTTGCGCCTGCTTGCTCAAGGCCAGTCGGAAATTGTGATTTTCCGGCAGATTAACGAGGGACGTTTGGGGTCCAATCAGCAGCTTTACCGTGAAGAAGGTTTTTATGCCTATATGAAGGAACACTGTCCTGGACTGAAGATGTGGGAACTCAACCTCTATGCCAAGCAGCCGGGCGAAGATGCATCACTGCTGGACGAGTTTTTTGCTGCACACCCGGCGGTGAAATGTGGCATTACGTTCAATTCGAAGGCTTACATCATTGGGGAATACATGCAGCGTCACAGACGCACGGATTTCCACTTGATGGGATACGACTTGTTGCGCCGCAATGTAGCTTGCCTGAAAGCGGGAAGCATTGAGTTTATCATCGCCCAGCAACCTACGGTACAGGGATACAACAGCATTGAATGCTTGTGCAACCACCTGATTCTGCGCAAGAAGGTGAAGGACTGCAACTACATGCCTATCAACCTGATTACGACAGAGAACATCGATTTTTATTTCGATGCGCACGTCAACGAATAACCTGATCATGTTATTAGTATATGAAAACAACTTATTTGCGAATCAATCCGGCCGACAATGTGGCGGTGGCCATCGCTCCCCTTCGTGCGGGAGAGACCATTGAGGCAGACGGTCGCACTATTACGCTTCGCACGGACGTGCCTGCCGGACACAAGGTGACACTGAAGGATTTCCGTGCCGGAGAAAATGTCATTAAATACGGCTACCCCATCGGTCACGTGATGAAGGACGTGCCCGAAGGTACCTGGGTGAGCGAAAAAGATATCAAGACCAATCTGGCGGGACTGCTGGACTATACCTACACGCCGGTGGAAGTACATACAGACATCGCCGTGGAGTATCGCACGTTCAAGGGCTACCGCCGCCGCAACGGTAATGTGGGAGTACGCAACGAGATTTGGATTATCCCGACCGTGGGCTGCGTGAACGGTATCGTGAACCAGTTGGCCGACGGACTCCGACGCGAGACGGACGGTGGAAAGGGGGTAGATGCCATCGTGGCTTTCCCCCATAATTACGGTTGTTCGCAGCTGGGCGAAGACCATGAGAACACGAAGAAGATTCTGCGCGACATGGTGCTGCATCCCAATGCCGGAGCCGTGCTGGTGGTAGGTTTGGGATGCGAGAACAACCAGCCCGACGTGTTTCGGGAATTCATCGGCCCGTATGACGAAGACCGTATCCGTTTCCTGGTGGCGCAGAAGGTGGACGATGAATACGAGGAAGGCATGCGCATCTTGCGTGAACTGTATGCCAAGTGCTGTCAGGACGAGCGTACCGATGTGCCCCTCTCCGAGTTGCGCGTGGGACTGAAATGCGGTGGCTCCGACGGTTTTTCCGGCATCACGGCCAATCCGCTGCTGGGCATGTTTTCCGACTATCTGATTGCGCAGGGAGGCACCTCGGTGCTGACGGAAGTGCCCGAGATGTTCGGGGCGGAAACCATTCTGATGAACCGTTGCCGCACGCCTGAACTCTTCCAGCAGACCGTGAGCCTGATTAACGACTTCAAGGAATATTTCCTTTCCCACGGGGAGGCTGTGGGCGAGAATCCTTCGCCGGGTAACAAGGCGGGCGGCATCTCTACCCTCGAAGAGAAAGCTTTGGGCTGCACGCAGAAGTGTGGCAAGAGTTACGTGTCGGGCGTGATGGCCTATGGTGACCGCTTGCAGGCCAAGGGGCTCAACCTGCTTTCGGCTCCGGGAAATGACCTAGTGGCCGCTACGGCCCTTGCCGCTTCGGGCTGCCACATCGTGCTCTTCACCACGGGGCGCGGTACTCCTTTCGGTACCTTCGTGCCCACGATGAAGATTTCCACCAACTCCCACCTGGCGGCACAGAAACCCGGATGGATTGATTTCAATGCGGGGGTCATCGTGGAAGACGAACCGATGGAGATCACCTGCCGCCGTTTCACCGACTATGTGATTCGGGTGGCCAGCGGGGAGTTCGTGAACAACGAGAAGAAGAACTACCGCGAAATCGCTATTTTCAAGAATGGGGTAACGCTTTAAGATTGCGTTTATAAAATCATCGCTGAAATCCATAAAAAAACGCAAGGACGTATGCGGTAAAGCGTCCTTGCGTTTGGTTTGAAAACACCTTTACGTTTTATTTCAAGTGCAAAGGTGTTTTTCTTTTAACGTACTTATGTTTCAGTGAGAGCGCAAGTACGTTTTTACTTCTTTTTGGTGGTGATGAGAATCACGCCGTTCTTCCCTTTTTCGCCGTATATATCCGTAGCCGATGCGTCTTTCAATACAGTGATTGATTCAATGCATTGTGGGTCGAGTTTGTTCATCGTTTCGGTGGAGGCCTCTGTTTTGTCTATCAACACCATCGGCAATGCTTCCTCTTTTCCCAGACCGTCCTTGCCGTTCTGAAACATTTGGATGATTGCTGCCGGAACTTCGCTTTTCTGAGGATCCGGAGTGACTCCATATCCTACTACTACGACATCATTGTCGCCTGCCTGCGGCTTGTGCTTGGAACCCTCCAGCATAAAGGTGACCGGCAGGGTGAATTTCACGGCAACCGCCTGACCGCCCTGCATGCCCGGTTTCCATTTCGGCATGGTGCCAATCACCCGGATGGCTTCCGCATCCAGCCACGGGTTGACCGGTCGGAGCACGTGGAGGTCGCTCAGCGAACCGTCTTTCTGCACGATGAACTGTACGATGACCCGTCCCTGCTTACCGGCTTCCTGTGCTTTGGTAGGGTATCTCACGTTGCGGGCCACAAAGTTCAGACATTCTTTCATGCCTCCCGGAAATTCCGGCATTTGTTCCACTACGTCAAAGGTCCGGTCGTCCGAAGTTACGGCTTGCGGAACAGGTGCTACTACCTTCACATCTTTCTTTGTGTCACCTTCAGGTAGTACAATCGTCTGGTCGGCCTTTTTCAGACAATCCTTCACCGTCATGGTAACCGTACTCATACCGATGTAGGACACCTGGATGCTTTGGTCGGTAGCGGTTTCAAGCGTGAAGTTGCCGTTTTCGTCGGTAATGGTACCGTTGGTCGTATTCACTACGAGTATGGCTGCCGCGATGACGGGTTCTCCCTTCTCATCTACTACCTTCATCTTCAGGGTGACCTTTTCGGCAGGGTTCGGCACATTTTTATCGGCATACGTTTCCAGAACTGCCGATAAATCATTAACTTTGACACTTGAAATCTCGTCCAGCGGTTGGGAGATTTCGGGACGGGCAAAGGCGGCCACGGTGATGGCTGCCAGCGGAAGTACATAGAGGTACTTGGCGCGTGCCCACGGATTGGATTTTTTTCGAATCATCATAGTGATACGTTTTTTAAGTGAACTGTGATTAAAGCTGTTGGCAATAGAGTAGAGCCTTGCGCCAACGGCTTTTTTTATTAATAACATTTGATATTCTTTCGCATTGATGCCCTGACGGAGTACTTCTTCGTCGGCTTCGTATTCATGAATGTTCTGCAACTCCTGTTTGAGTAGCCAAATGGCCGGGTTGAACCATTGCAGCCAGGCACAGATTTCGGTCAGCAACAAGTCCCATGAGTGACGGTGATGGATGTGGGCCATTTCGTGCACCAGAATGTGATGTCCGCTTTCCTTCAGGTCTGTTTCAGAAATCACGATGTAGCGCATCCAGCTGAAAGGAGCCAGTTTGCGATGGTGAACTACTAAGCAGATACCGTTGTCTAACCTTTCACACCGGCTGTGGCGAATGAGATAAAGCATGCGTCCCAGCGACCAGAGGTGACGGGCGATGACAAAAAACAATCCCGCAAAATAGACTAACACCAGCCCTTCCTGCCAGTGGAACGGGCGACTTCCCTCTTCCACCACTACTGCTTCGCTGTTCCATTGATACATCAGCAGCAAGTCCTCCATCGACATCACTTGTGCATTTACCGGCGAAGCCTGTTCCACCGTCACCTTTACCAAAGGCAGCAGGCATGATAGCAGCATCACCCCTAGCAAAGCCATCCGGTTGAAACGATGGAAAGTTTCCTTGCTGAGTAGCAGGCGGTAGAACAGATAGAACATCGCCAGGCAGACAGCCGACTTGAGTATATAGACTAAAAAAGTTCCCATGACTTTATGTGTGTTTACAGTTATTATTCTGTACCGACCAAGGTCTTTTCTAATTTCTGTTTATTTCTCGGCCGATAATTGTCGGATGGTTTTCAGTAGTTCGTCACGTTTCTGCTGGTTGGTGCCTATGGTGAGCTTTCGCACTACCCCCTGCTTATCAATCACTACCGTGGTGGGTGTCTGCTGTACGCCGAACATCTTCCACAACGCAGAATCGTTTGCTACCTGATGAAAGCGGAATCCCTGACGTTCCACAATCGTCTGTATCTGTTCGGGAGTGTTCCAGGTGACGGCCAGGTAATTCACATCAGGGCAGGCATCTAGCCATTTGCTCAGTTCGGGCATCTCGCGGATGCAAGGACCACACCCCGTGTACCAGAAGTTGAGCACCAGCGGACGTCCCAGGGTATTGCGGTCAGTCCAGCGGGTACTGTCGGTAGACTGTACGCTGAAAGGCTTAATGTGCTCCCCTTCCTTCAGGGCTAGTTTAGAAGTGTGAGTAATCATTGACATAAACTTTACGTTTTCCTTCGCTTTCTCCAGCCAATAATCTGCATCCTTCACTTCAGACAGAGGAACGGCGTACGTCTTTGAGTTCTCGCTTAGTTTGACGCCTGTTACCAGTATCATCATCCGTCCGTCTTCGCTCTTCAGAACTGCCATCTTGAGTTTTGCCCCATCCAGTTCGGAGGGCGTTTCCATGAAGAAACAGCCGTCTATCAGCAGTTTCGGTTCCTTTTTACTTTCCGTCTGTCCCCAGAAAGGCAGCATCAGGCTATATAGCAGCCACGTTGTCAGCAATATACGTTTTTTCATAGCCTTCCTTCTTCTACTTTCTGTATCAGTTCCTTGAGTTCCTCCACCGAAATGTCTTCTTCTTTCACCAGCGAGGAGACAGCCCCTAAGAAAGAGTTGTTGAAATATTTGGAGATGACCCCACGCAGGGTTTTCCGCCGGAATTCCTCTTCCGACACTACGGCATGATACTGGTAAGTATTACCAAACGCTGTATGCGACAGGTAGCCTTTCTCTTCCAGCCCCCGTACAATAGTAGACAGGGTATTGAAATGCGGCCGGGGTTCATCGTAGAGTTCCACCAGCTGCTTGACGAACATGGGGCCTTTCTCCCAAAAAAATCCCATGATTTC
This sequence comes from Bacteroidaceae bacterium, assembly GCA_902362595.1. Classification (GTDB taxonomy): domain Bacteria; phylum Bacteroidota; class Bacteroidia; order Bacteroidales; family Bacteroidaceae; genus Phocaeicola; species Phocaeicola fibrisolvens. The sequence continues at coordinate 15,885 of CABIXF010000020.1, forward strand.
TTCTTCTTTGGCGGTAAGTGTTTTCATATCTGTTTCATTTGGTTACCGCAAAGAACTAAAACTTTTAGTTTATAAACTAATTTTATTAGTTAAATAACTAAAAAGAGTAGTTATTTCCTCTTTTCCCCTCCTGACACTTCCGCTGAAGGCTGGTCCGAAGGGGGAATTTCTATTTCTCAGACCTGCGGAGGAAGCGGCTTGCGGTGTCCCGGAGTATCGAACTTGGCCGCTTTCTTGCCGTGTTTCTTCTTGGCATGTCCGGGAGGAACTTCTTTCTTGTGGGGAGGTCTCTTGGCGTGTCGTGATGTCACGCACGAGGTAGTGCCCAGGATGAGCAACAAGCCGAACAGGGCAATCAGTAACTTTGCTTTCATAATGATTTCGGTTTAGGATTTTTGTGAAGTTACGAAAAAAGAGGGATAATTTGTGCTGAGCGGTTCAGTTTTCTATGAAAGGTAATCAGCTTCTGAAATAAGATAACCTTAAAGAAATAACCACGGCATTGACGCTGCACGTTAAACAGAGATAGCTTCCTTCTTTCAAAAGGACCGGGGTAAATCTGAAGAATAGAATAATCAAGTCAGAAAATTACGGGACTTATATGAAATCAACTAACTAAGATATTGACTAATTGAATAGCGGCATCTTTCGAGGTATCGCTATTTTTACGATTATGGATAATAGAATTTAATTTTGAAAAACAGAACTTTATTTTTACTTTTGCAATATGATAATTGAGTGAACCTAATGAGGATATTTACAGAACAAGTTATAAAGGAATATGCAGAAACGTATCCTGATGCAAAGGTAGCTTTACAAGAATGGACTACCATCGTCCAGAAAAGCGAATGGACTTGCTTTGCAGACGTAAAAAAGACTTTCAATAGTGTGGATAATGTGGGTAACCAACATTATGTATTCAATATTAAAGGAATTAATTACAGGTTGATTGTAGTAATAAAATTCACTATAAAGTTTGTTTATGTTCGTTTCATTGGCACTCATGCCGAATAATAGAATAGCTGATTGTTCAGTTTTATAATTAAACCGAATCGGCGGTTACCGATTACCAAAGAGCTATGACAAAGATAGAAACAAAAGCTCAATACGACTGGGCTGTAAAAAGAGTTGAGGAATTACTTCCACTGATTGCAGATGAAACCCCTCTCGATGATCCTAATAGCATAGAGTTGGAATTACTTTCTAACCTTGTTGCTGACTATTCAGAAGAGCATTTTGCGCTGGGGGAACCTTCACTTGTGGATGTGCTCAAACTTCGTATGTATGAAATGGGGCTTAACCAAAAAGCATTGGCTAAATTGATTGGTGTTAGTCCTTCACGTTTAAGTGATTATATGTCTGGTAAATGTGAACCGACATTGAAGGTCGCTCGTGAAATTAGTCAAAAACTGAATATTGACGCTAATATAGTGCTGGGTGTTTGATATGAAAGCCGTTGAAGTATTAGTTGAAAATGCTGGAAATAATCTGAGTGCCTACATTGAGGGTGCTCCGGTAATTACTGTCGGCAACGATGTAAAAGAAATCGAGAAGAATATGAAGGAAGCTGTTGAGCTTTACCTGGAGTCATGCAAGGATATGCACATTGCTCCAGTGGAAGTATTACAGGGAGAGTTTATCTTGAAGTTCAAGATAGATGGCGACTACCTTCATTAACTATTATAGCAGTATCTTCCCCAAGGCAGCTTTGAGCCGGATAACCGGAATCAATGAACGCCAGTTGTGGCACTATGCGGCTGGAGTTCACAAACCCCGCAAACAGCAGTTGGAGAAGATTCAGAATGGTATTAACGCACTGGCAGAGGAACTGGCAGCTATAGATTTGGTGTGATGAATGGTGAAAAGAAAGGGAGAATTATCTCCTATAGAAGATGAAAATGTTTAGATGGGATTGAAAGCGTGGATGCAAAAAGCAACTTACCAACATTTAAGTAATATAAAGGCTTATGGATTATTTGGAATACAAAGGTTACAAAGGTTCTGTAGAATACAGTAAAGATGATAATTGCCTTTGCGGTAAGGTGCAAGGAATGGGCAATAAAGCCTTGATTCTTTATGAAGGGACTACCATCAACGAACTCCGAAAGGATTTTGAAGAAGGGATTGACAGCTATCTTGAAGGGTGTAAGGCAGATGATGTATGACGTCTAACAGCCGTGAGGGGTAAAATTTCCCACGGCTGTGTTATATCCTTTTATTTTCTGACATAGTCAAATGCTTTGTCTATACATTTATCTATTTTTTCTTTTGTCAGTCTTTCAGGATTTCCGCCATAAAAATGTCTCGGTTCTATTTGAATTTTATTGATAGAAGCGCTTGAAGAAATTGTAATAAGATATGATGTCTCATTGTAGATAAAGAAGTTAGCTGAAATAGCCGGATAGATATATAAAAATACATTTATACAATTCAATAAATCTAAATCTGACAAGCTTAGAATAGATTTCCTTATATCTGCATTCGAGTAACCTAATAGCTTAAACATAGCAATAGTATAAGTAAGGGGAGATTTTGTGTTAAATTCCGTAGGGCTTGATTTGTAAATATTTTCTTGGATATATAAGTCTATTCCGTTATCAATCAATAAGAATCTTTGAGAGATAGGATTCTTATTATTCGATCAAGTATGAAATGATGTCATACAAATCTTTCAATAACTTGATTATTGGATAACCGTTAAGTTGTTCCTGATACATAAAGTACATTAGAAGCTTGCATGGGAAAATTCTTGAATTTCATAATTAATCTTGCTTCCGATTCTATCAGTCTACCGACATGGTACACTTCACCCGAAAAGCGAGATTGGCTTCTGCTTCTGCGAAACTATAAATTAGCTTTTAAATAAAAAAGGACACTTTTTGCATATTCCGGCGGATACCCGTTCAGCATTTCCGGTGATATCCGTTCACTCCCCAGTTAGTATTCAGTGTCGTTGGCAAAGTTAATACTTCTTTCTTAGACTTTCTCCCGATAAAGTAAATTTAATGGCCTTGTGCACGATTCTGTCAAGGCATGCTTCCGCAATAAGCTCGCTTTGGAACACATCATACCAGTCTGTAACAGGAAGCTGGCTGGCCAGAATGAGTGCCTTCCGGTTGTAGCGGTCATCTATGATTTGTTCAAAGTCATGCTGTATCTGGCCGTCAAGCTTGACCATCCCAAAGTCATCGATAATCAGCAGATCATGTGCGTTCAGTTTGCGGAAGAAGTTTGTCTCCCGTCCTTCCAGATGTGCAAGCTTCAGGTTCTCGATGAGCATGTTCATCGTGAAGTACAGTACCTTCCGGCCGTTCCTGCATGCCCTGTCACCCAAGGCGCAGGCGAAGTAGGACTTTCCGGTTCCTGCCGGTCCGGTAATGATGACCGTCATTCCGCCCGTAATGTAATTTCCGGTTGCAAGGTCGGCTGCAGAGCAGGCCTGTATTCCCCTTGCCGTGTCCGTTTCAAGTTCTTCCATCGAGGCTCTCAGACGGAAGCCGGCATTCTTTATAAGACGCTGGATGCGGTTGTTCCCTCTCGTGTCACGTTCGTACTGGAGCATGATCTGCATGCCTTCACGCAGGGTAAGCTTGTCCAACTGATGTGTTTCTTCCAGGGAGCTCCAGCAGCTTGCCATTCCCGGAAGCTTCAGCTCGTGCAGTGTTCTTTCTGTTTCGTTGCTCATAATCATTTATTGTTATTGGTTCATGTCATTTCCTGTAAAATAGTCTTTTCCACGCATGTTTCCGTGGTTTGACGATGTAGGCGCATGGAAGATTACCGTCTCGTCGGCAGATGCATTCACACCGTTACGTTTGAGTATGGCTTCAAACTTGCTGTAGGAATAAATACCGTACTTCATGCACTGGCGGCAGGTAAGGTCAAACGTGGCAAGGTCATACTTCCTTCTGAGGCTGACTATGGAGTTGCACAGCTTGTAATACACCTCTTCAGGCTGTGCGGTACGTTTGGGGTCAAAGATGCTCTTTACGTATTCATGGCAGTCCGGCGATATGTCCTTCGCCTTTTCCACATAATAGGCTGCCGAACGCTCCATGATTACCCTGCAACTGGATGCGAGATGTTCCCTGACTGTGGTATAGCCGTATGTATGGCTGCGGATATGCGAGGCTACCAGTTTCTGCTCCACATAGACCTTGACCCATGAACGGGTAAAGACTACTCTTGCCTGTTTTCCTACATGGATATAAGGGACGGAGTAAAAATGGGTCACTTTGTCCTGTCTCAGCTCCACATGGCAGTTTGCCTGTACTTTCAGATCGGCATACAGGCGCATCTCATAGGGTTCCGGCTTCAAGGGTTTGAGCAGCTCCTTCTCCATGGCATGAAAACGTTCCTCACGGCTGTAGGGACGCTTCTGCATGCGGGTCTGGTTGTGCCTTTCCATCAGCTCCCATACGGCACGGTTCAACTCTATGAGTGAATGGAAGGTGCGGTTACGCAACCTGGCATAAATACGGTTGTATGTGATTCTTACAGAGTCCTCTACCAGAGCCTTCTGTGTCGGTGATGCCGGGTCACATGGCAGCACTACAAAATGGTAGTAGTTGCCCATGTCCTCAAGAGCCTTGTTCAGCTTCGGCTCATGCCGGTCATTGCTGATTACCGCAGATTTGAGATTGTCCGGAGTCAGTATGGGAGGTACACCGCCCAGATGTTCCAGGCACATCCTTATGGCATACAGGAAGTCCTCCGTCTTCTGCGAAGGTACGCATATCGCATAGGTATAGTCGCTGTAAGGCATACAGGCGACAAACACTTCCACCTTGATAATTTCTCCGGTTTCGGTATCCACATAGCTGAGCTTGTCACCGGCAAAGTCGACCATGAGTTTCTCGCCCGGTTTGTAGGTGTTGGCCAGTACGGCTGTGACATCCTTCTTCGCAACGAGATTCTGTTTCAGATGATAATAGAACTGTGACTTGCCATAACCGTCGGGATGAGTCGCACGGTATTCATCGAACAGGACCTGACGGCTTATATGGGATTTGGGATCCGCCAGCAGCTCCCTGTATCTGGGGAGCAGACTGAGGAACTCTTCCATTCTCCTGTCCGTATATGCCGGTGAACCGGCATGGAACATCCGTTCCAACTCGGGATCGTCAATCTCAAGGAGGTCGCTGATGTTCCATCCGTTGGCTTTTACTGTATTCACATAACCGTTGACGGTTTCCTTGTCTATCGGTAACTTGCGGCTTACACCGCGGTTGGATTCTCCGGCCTGCTTGAGCTGGAGTACTTGTTTTATCAGACTCATATCCTTTGTTGTTCCTGCCATGACTGTGCTGTTTCTTGTTAGCTTACCAGCACAAAGGAAACTGAAACCGGGGAAAGAATGAACGGATATGCTCCGGAAACGAAGATATACGCGGACAATTCCATGCACGGTTGAACGGATATACTCCGGAAAATCTGAAAGCATACGTCTAAAGTGAACGGGTATGCCCCGGAAAAAAGGTGCTACAACGTGCAATTCTCGGAGGTGAACGGATATGCTCCGGAAAAATTGAGATTTTAATGTCTGGTTATCCATTTTTTCATCCTTTTTAGGGGATGAACGGATATAAAATTGTGCTTTTAAAGGCTATTTTTATGCTTTATAGGCTACCGGAATGTGAACGGGTATGCTCCGGAATATGCATTTTAAGGACTTACTTTGTTCTTGTTTATAAACAAATCCACTATGACATCACATGTTATAAGATATCAAGTTTATACCCCAATTCCGTGAAAACCCAAATAATGAAGAAATGTAATCTATCAAGGTTCCGATAATCATAATGACTAAAATATATCCAAAGAGAGGTATAAAAACGGAAGCTACCTGCATCCATAATTCATCACCCATATCAGGAGCTTTTCAAAAAGCGACAAACAATTCACCTACAGAATTATCTGCCGCTTGTCTCTTCCCGTCCATAGAAGTCTGCACAAACCCACTCAAAGGAGAAATATACTTTTGGATTATCCCCCGCAAACGATACAAATACTAAAAAACCTCCATTCATCCAATATTAATCCCATAAGCCTCATCCACACCCTCGATGCTGCCGATAAGAGTAATGACATTATCCAGCTCGTTTCTGGAGTGTACCTTAAAGTCCACATAACACTCCACAATCCGGTCGATTGTTTCGGTATGCAGGCAATCAATTGAAAGCCGGAGTTTATCTGTGATACATTCCACCACATCGCTGAGAATATGATACCGGTCCACCCCTCGAATCTGAATGCGTACAGGATACAAGAACCGATTGTCGGCTTCAAAGCTGACAGCTACAATGGAATCACCTTGTCGAGAGGCCTGCCGGATGGCAGCCGCGCAATTTCGGGTATGCAGTGTAATCTTACCATTTTCATCCTTAAAGCCAATCACTTCATCACCCGGCAACGGATGACAACAAGTACATCGGATGTATTTCAAGACCGGCTGATCATGAAAGAACTGACGCAGATATCGTTTCGCCTTGTAAGTTTTGACACAATCCAGCCACTCCTTGTCAGGTTTGGACTGCACATCCGTCCCAATCTCCACACAATCACCACGGTGCAATTCCGTCTTTACCGACGACAGCTTCCCATTGATTCTGGCATACATCGCCTGGTCGCCTGCCTGGCCGTCAACCTCGTAGGCAAAATCAAGGGCAATAGCCCCTTTCGGAAGGATAATCCCTTTCCCTTCAGTAGTGAACACCATGATGTCATCATTATAGAAAGAAGAGGTCACCCCGTCCATATAGTCCATCTCGTTATTATAGGCCACATCCTGAAGCACAGACTTGAACTTATCCAGCCAGGCTTTCAAGTTCGATTCGGTTCGTTCTGCTGCACATCCCAACCGGGAATTGCGGACCATTCTCTCAGAAGAAATATGAATTTCTTCCCAGCTTCCGTTCTCGCACAACAGTTTCAGGTGAAAACTTTGGTAGCCGTTCTCCTTGGGAGCATTGATGTAGTTGGACACACTGCCCGGCTTTTCCTTGGATAGAGTAACGGCTACCTACATCGAAACTTTGTAAAAACAAAAGGCCGGCACACAGCCAGCCTTTCATGATTTATTTACCTCCTGCCGGAAGATTTTTCAGGAAATAGTCCGTCATCGATTTCCGCAGGTGATAGGTAGTGCCTTCCCGCTCATTGATGGCATGCGAGCGCATCGGATAGGACAGCTGATAGAACACCTTGCCGTGTTTCACTAGCTCGTTGACCAGCATCTCGCAATTCTGATAGTGCACGTTGTCATCACCGGTACCGTGAATGAGGAGCAGGTTCCCTTTCAAGCCTTCCACATAGGAGATGGGCGAACCTTTGCGATAGCCTTCCGGATTGGCCTGCGGCGTGTTCATGTAGCGTTCCTGGTAAATGGTGTCGTACAACCGCTGGTCGGCTACGAACGCAATGGCAATACCCGTGCGGAACACATCCGGATAACGGAACATGCAGTTGAGGGTCTGACTTCCTCCCCCACTCCAGCCTGTAATGCCGATGCGGGAAGTATCGATGAACGGATACTGACGGGCCAAATCGAGGATTCCCTGTGCCTGGTCTTGCGAAGCAAAAGTACCGACCTCGCCATAAATACATTTACGCCATTCCCTTCCGCGAGGGGCAGCAGCTCCCCGATTATCAATACTGATGACGATGTAACCCTGGTTGGCCAGGAACTGGTGCCACATATCACCTCCCTGCCATACGTCCTGCACCGTAGAGCTGGCCGGCTCCCCATACACGTCAATAATGACCGGATATTTCTTTGCTGGATCAAAATCTACCGGTTTAATCATAAAGGCATCCAATACCAAGTCGCCGGAATGTGTCTTGACAAATTCCTTCGGACGTAACTTCAACTGCTGATACTGGGCCAGTGCTTTCTCATTGTCTTCAATGACCGACAAGGTCTTGTGCGACGGCAAGGCCACCATCTCTATTCGCGGAGGAGTAACGGCATTGCTAAAGGTGTGCACGGCGTACTTCCCATCCGGAGAGATGTCATATTTATGCTGCCCTTGTTCCTTCAATGGAGAAAGGCGCTTCACTTCTCCCTTGCCGAACAAGCTAGCCGAATACAGATAACGCTGGGTATAATTGTCCGGTGAGGCTATGAAATACACCAGCCCTTTCTTCAGGTCCATGCCCACCTGCTCAATCAAATCATAATTGCCTTTCGTGATGAGCTGGATATCTTTTCCATCGCGGCTCACCCGATAAAGATGCCGCCATCCGTCCCGTTCGCTCTGCCAGGTAAAATACGTATTGTGCTTCAGCCAGGTCACCTGGTCGTTGGTTTCCACCCAAGCTGCATCCATTTCTGTCAGGATATTTTTGGGTGCACCACCTCCGATGGAAGCAATCCATACCTTGTTCGTATTCTGTGGACGATTCATCTGCTGGATAAACAAGTCGTTGCTTTCGGGAATAAACTCCATCCGCATAATGTAATTCTGACGGGGGTCACCGGGCAAATCAATCCAAGTGGTCTCACCTCCGGTAGCTGCCACATAACCCACCTTCACGGCTGAATTGGTGGTTCCGGCCTTTGGATAGGGGAAGCGGATGATTTTCGGGTACAGGGAATCCACATTGTTAATGATATCAAACCAGCCGGTGCCTTCCGTATCGCTCTGCCAATAGGCAATGTACTTGCCGTCAGGGCTCCAGCGGAAACCGTCCCGACAGAAAAATTCCTCTTCATACACCCAGTCAAAAGTTCCATTCACAATCGTACTGCTTCCGTCGTGTGTCAGCTGGGTGATTTTCCCGTCGGACACATTCTCCACATAAATATTGTTCCCGCTCACGTAGGCCACCCGCGTCCCATCGGGCGAGAACTTGGCAAACATCAGACTGCTTTCCGGAAGATCTTTTCCCAACTGTTGCAACTGTCCTGTTTGCATATTGAGCACCCAGTAGTCCCCCCGAGTATCGTAACGCCATACTCGCTTGGTATTTGTATAAACCAAGACCTGCTTGCGTGAGGCATCAAAACTGAAACTTCTGACCGACAGAGTATCAGAAGTACCTGGCTTTACAAACGAAGCTGCAGGTATCAGCACTTCACGTTTATCCTTCTTGGCTGCATCATACGACACGATGTCATATCCTCCCGCCGGGTTCTTTTCTTTTTTCGAGTACTTGCTTCCATCCGAAAGCCAGTTTACCCGGCTCTCTCCTTTTGTAATTACCAAACCTCCATTCACCACCTCCTCCAAAGTAGGGATATGCTGTGCATACGCTGGAAGGAAAGCCAAACAGCAAGATACCAAAATCGCCTTTCTAATGTTCATTTGCATACTAATTTTATTGTTTAGAAGAAAAATTTCTAATTTTTCGATAAAAGTACAACATTTTACAATAAGCACGAAAGAATAAGGCAATCGAGTAGAGGCTGTCTAAAAAAATTTTAAACTGGAAGCTATCTCAAATTGGACTGATGTTTTCTGCATTCTATCCAACTGTCAGTACTATCATTGAATTAGTTGGTTCAGTCCTTCATGGAGCATTCTATATGCTTTATCTGAAATTTCTGTTCGTCGGACCAGAAATCTGTCGACAGCTTCCTTCAGATTCCACCTTACGATGGACATAGCTCTTCACTGTATAGCTCTCGCTATTAAGGTTCATTGAAAACTTACATCCGTTATTAAGACTCATGCCGAGCGCACCTAAAAAAAACCCGTCAAAGACCACCAGGTCAATGACGGGCATCAATTATCTCAAGCTCCGGCTTCCATTCAAAATGTCGTCCGGTATTTCTGCACAACGTGTATACACAGACACATCCTCACTGTTATCCTTCATGGTCCATTTCATTGTTTCATCGGTCATTTCTGAAACAATATACTCATTCCACAAATCATGAGAATAATCATATTCCCCCGTAAGAATATATCCCAGTTCCTCGTCCTCTTCAATTTCAAAACTACCAGTAGATTTATGAGAATACATACTTCCCATATTGTCATACATTTCAAAAGTATGTTCTTTTCTATTGAACGTAATATATACATACTGACCTTCCTGTAATGGAGTTCCATTTAATTCAGTCAACATCCAGGTTCCGTTCAACGTGGCATAATTCACTTCCTGATACACCACCGGAGCCTCATCGTCTTTGCTACAAGATGCAACCATTGTCAACAACGAAAGGCACATCATCAGTCTGAATATGAATCTTATCATATCTATCTTGTTTAAAAAGTTATTTATTTTATTTCTACATTAATTTTTATTGTCCGGTCAGACGGACGAGCAGAGATTCCATCAAGCAGCACATTAAACTGTTTTTTTCCTTTAGCTCCAGGAATCTTTCCACCATCCAGTTCAAGAATCAGATAACCCTCCTGCCCCGGTTCCAAGACCTCAGGCTCCGTACTCAGACGAATAAACTCAGGCAAAAATCCCTTCACAGCACCAATCCGCAACACCTCGTTTCCCGCATTCGCACAAGCAATTTTCTCCACTCGATGCATGCCTGTACTCACGGCCCCAAAACTTACCGTCTTGGTACGTATCCTCAAATTTCCCATTGCATATTTATAGTCCTTCCACAAAGCACTCGAGGGAGTTACTTTGCCTACAATACTCAATGCGGCAACAGGTTGTTTTTCAGAGATGTCGGTATAGACAAAGGCTTTCGTAAAGAGCTTTCCCGGTTGTCCGAAAGGATTATAAGTCACACTGACAACCGCTTTATCACCTGGATTCATCACTGCATGATCGATATGAGCATCCGTACATCCGCAAGTAGTAGAAATTCTTGTCACGACTATTCTTTTCTTACTCACATTCGTACAGGTAAAAGTGTATACCTGAGGTTTATCATCCTCCGACAAGACTCCCGCATTTATCTCAATAGGCTCAAAGCGCAACAAAGCTTGTGCATTTTCCACCAATACGGGGTTGAACACAGATTCAAGCTCCTGCTGAGTAAATACTTTCTGTGCCGATAAGCACGACACAGAAAGCCACATTGACATCAAGATAATTACAGTTTTCATAAAAATTCCGTACCTAAATTACATCCATCCGTTTCCAGTAGTCTTACGTACAGTAATGACAAATTCCTGCGTATTTCCGTCACTGCTAGTCACCGAGGCCTTGGTCATTCCCACCTTGGTTCCCTTTACCGTCAGTTTATTGTCTTTCAAAGAAACGGCAGCCACATTGCTGTCCACCACATTGAAGTCAGTAGCAGTCACATTATCGGCATAAATTTTGCTCAAGTCTACCACTTTCGTTCCATCAAGAGCTACATAGACGTTAGGTACACGCATCGGCTGAGCATCATAGTCACTTCCTTCAATATTGCTCAATACCATATTGGCGTCGATCAAGCCTCCAATCTTGCCTCGATAATTCGACAGATTCAATGACATGTGTGGAGCCGCATCCTTGTATGTAGCCCATCCATACCAATATGATTTTTCCCCACTCAGTTTATCATCTGAGAAAGGACGGACAGAATGGAGCAGTAATTTCTGGAAATCTTCTGCACGATAATGTTTACGCAACTTAGCTGCATACGACAAGCCCAATGCAGCCACACCAGAAACATGAGGACATGCCATAGAGGTTCCTTCCATATAGCCATATCCACTCTGGTTCATCGTCGGGTCTCCCCCTTCAATGGCAGCCGTCGGCATTGTAGACAAAATAAGTCCTGCATCCTCTGTCTTCGTACCTTCTCCGTCGCCACCTGGAGCTGTAATCATATTCTCACTACCGCTCGGTGTGCTGTAGTTTGAATAAGGGGCCGGAGTTCCATCCGGACCTACGGAAGCAACACAAATAAAGTCTTTATACGCACCCGGATAGGCAGCCATCGGCGCATACTCATTTCCTGCGGCAAAAATAATCAGTCCGCCTTCCATCACCCCGTTTGGATCACCAGCATTATGAAGGAAGTATTCCATGACTTCTTTCTCCAACACACAATTCTCAGACCATTCTTCATCCGACAAATAACCTGGCGTATAATTGTTGATATTGGCTCGTCCGGAGTTATATCCCCAACTACACTGAAGAATTACAGCCCCATTGTCTGCAGCATATTTTATGGCTTTTGCCTCCTGCAAGAAAGTAGAACCGCTGTTTCCTGCAAAAATCTGCAAAGACATGATCTTTACACCAGAATCGGGTGTTCCATCTCCACCGGCAATGCCGGATACACCGGTCCCATTGTTGTTCACGGCAGCAATGGTTCCTGCCACATGCGTGCCATGTCCAAGGTCATTGATATCTGAATAAGTAATCAGGCCACAATCGGTCACGAAGTTATATCCATAGCGGTCGCCTGCATAACCATTACCGTCATTGTCTGTGGTTCCTCCCAGTTCTTCCGCCGAGTTCGTCCACATGTTACCTTTCAAGTCTTCATGGTTATACATGACTCCTTCATCCATTACAGCCACAATGACCGACGGATCTCCTTTACATTTCTTCCATGCTTCCTTGCAATTCACATCGTATCCGGCAATCGCCTGCACAGGAGAATCCTTTCCATCCAAAATCGTTCCGTCATTGATGTAGCTCCATTGCTTACTCAAATCCGGGTCATTGAATGGAAGTTCTGTGACACCGTCTGCTGTCAATGCCACCGGATTCACCCCTTTGGCTTTCCGGTCTGTTTTATAAGCCCGCTTGATTTCGTGATTATACTCTACTGTGGCTACTTCGGCCAGTTTTGACATGTCTTGTGCTACCTTCTGCACATCCATGTTCTTATCAAACTTCACCAGATACCACAAATGCAATCCACATTTCCGTGTACGTTCCTCGTTACGCTTGTCCACCGGGAAAACCCGTTGAAACTCGTATGCTCCTGCAATGTCCAGAATTTCATCGACCGAAGGAATGGAAGAGCGTGACATTTTTCCACTTCTACTTAACGCATTAGCCTGATCCAATACCTCTTCGACTTCCGGCTTGAACTTGATAAACAATTCTCCACTTACCGCATCGTCGGGGATATTGACTATGGTTGCACTTCCATTGTCTCCTCCATTCGATTCGGAAACCAAAGTTTCCGAATCGCTACAAGAGAATAAGACTGACGCACATAATAGCGCTGATAATATGTATTTCTTTTTCATTTTCAATGTTACGTTAAATCAAACAAAACCTTTCTCATTCGGTCGCACCGCTATCCTCGTAATCAGGTTTCCTGCCTGGATAAACCTCATAATAGCTGCCTTCTGTGTATCCCGTATTGGAATAATTGCTAAGGCTGGTCGGTTCATTGCTAAATCCTACCTTATCTCCATTGGAATTGATGGCACTCAATTCTTGCTGGAAGATCATGGAATATGGATTCCAGTATGCCAGATACGGATGATACAATAACCATTTAGGCAGCTTTCCAGTCAAGAAGCTCAGATTTAATGACAGAGATTTCATTTTTGGCCATACCATTGGAGCACCCCCATTTGCCAGCAGGTATTTTTTAGCATCTTCCAGCTTGATTGTATCTCCAAATGTCTGAGAAATATAGTCCCAAGTATAAACCTTGTCGGCGCCAACAATATTTCTGACTTCTTCGTCAGAAGGCAGTTCACCCTGAAGCAGGCTCATGGTCAATGACAATTCTTCCAAAGTATCCCATTGAAGCAGGTTCTTGAAGAAAGTACGGTTCGTCTTGGCAGGGAGTGATTCAAAACCTTCTCCAAAACCAGTGTACCATCTGAAACCGATAGTATCATTATCTTCCACCTGACTCAAGTCTTTTGTGGTATCATAACGATTAATTTTATTCAGACGCAAAACCTTCAGTTTCGGGAAGTTCGCTTTGTTGATGACTTCCAGCCCATCTTCAAAGTTATTGCTACTCAAATCAAGCAACTCCAAATTCTTTCCTAAATCCTTAAAGTTATCAGGCAATGCAGTTAATCCGTATGCACTAATTGTCAGTTCTTTCAGATTATTGTACTGAGCTAACTCACAGATTTCCGGTCCCAGTTTGATGCTCTTGATAAACGTATTGGCATTACCGGTAAAGGTAATAGACCGGGCAGTTTTCAAATATCTCACCTGATAAGGCAATGATTCGTATATCTCAAACAAACGGAATGTAACCGATTTCACGCGTCCGATCATATTCTTGCTTACTCCGTCGGTTGCTTTCCAAAGTTCCACACCATCCCAATACATCATATTTTCTCCGTCATTCCATCCCAGCATTCCATTCATGCTTTTGTAGATAGACAACAGAGCCAGTGAGTCTCCCGCACGGTCATCTGTAATCTTCGGAGCCGACTTCTGCCGTACCTGAAGCACTACAGGCTCTCCTTCTGCAGGAGTTATCGTAATCTGTGCTGTCCGTTCTGCTTCCGATACATTGATATCCCATTCAAACCGCTGAGTAAATGTACGCGGACGATCGCCATAATCATAGGCAGGAACTTTATCCTTATATCTCAGCCAATTCCCTTCAGAGGTCACGCTCACAGAAAAATTGGTATTTGCCGTCATCTGAAGATCATAATAACGCTTTCCGTATTCTGCTGAGTTTTCAATGACAATCTCCTGGTCTGCATTCTCCACAAACACACCTTTGGCATAACCTGCCTGCACCACCTTCAAGATTTTAGGTGCAGCCAGCCCTTGTGCCATAAACTGAATCTCAGCATTTCTGAAATCGGCAACGACTGATGAATCTACTTGAATCTCACAACTTGCAGCCCCTACTCCACTAGAAGGAACTACCCGTACCCATGTAGCGTCGGTTGTAGTCTGCCATTTCACATTTCCACCTACATTTACAATCTCTATTCCGCCATTCTCACCAACGGCGATTTCCTCTTTATCCAATGAAAATTCAGATGTGATTTCGTCATCCTCCTTACATGAATAAAAACAGAGAGTGAGTACAGAAAATAATCCTGTTACAAAATATTTGATATTATTTTTCATTTTAGCTCTTTTTATCTAGTTGTTCATCACTCCAAATCCAAGGCATCACAACCACGGATATCTTGAGTCGGATCATAAATTAGAGTATACATACCGGCCTTTATATACGCACAAACATCTGAAACATCCAATATCAAGTTCGGATTGTCACTCACATCAAGAGTATAAATCAAATAAGATATCGTTTCCGTATCAGGCACTTTTCCAATATTATTTCCACCCAAGAACAAAGCTCTCAAACCAATGTGCTGGTAGATACCTTCCGGCCATTCTTCGTAAACTCTGTTGCCCGCATCATCCCGCTGATTACGCAATGAAAGTACGGTCAGATAAGAAATGTTGGCAGCCCCCCAAGGGAAAGTAGTCAAACGGTTTCCACTAAGATCCAATCCATACAAATAAGGCAAGGTGTGCCCGTCAAAATCGTCCGGAAGCTTGCTCAAACGATTATAAGTCAAATCAAGCGTAGTCAACAGATAAGTCTTTGAACCTGTCAGGTCTCCCTTATTGAACTCAGAAATCTGATTGGCACTCAAGTTAAGCACTGTAAGCGGAGAACCTGTCTTAAACAACTGCTTAGGGAATTTTTTAAGTTTATTTCCAGCCAAAGAAAGTTCACCGGCATTGATTCCGCTAAAACCTTCAAGACCAGCATCGTCAATTTCATTATAAGAAAAATCGACAGAGGCCATGGTATAGATGGATTTCACATCAAAAATATCAGGCAATTGAGTCAACTTATTGTGAGAGAATGACAATGATTCCACATCATCCATCCCACAGAAAATCCCATTCTGACTTTCAATGGTCTCAATTTCATTGTAATCAAAAGCAGCCTGCACCAGGTTTACATTCGCCCCAAAGGCAGGAACCTTTTTCAACTTGTTGTTCACAATGTCAATCTTACCCAATTTTACCATGTTGGACACTTCTTTCGGCAACTCAGAAATATTGTTGTATCCCAAATAAAGAATCTGAACCTTCTCTTTTGACTTTCCTGTAACCAGTTCTTTCAGTCCCTTATTGAATTCGTCAGAAGACAACTGCTTGTTCATCGCCATATTCAACTGAACCAATTCCGGAAGCTGAGCTATCACGGAAGGGAAGGTCTTCATTTTCGGGCAATTATAAATTTCCAGGTCGGTAAGAGCTGTCAAACCGGCAAAACCCGGTTCTTCCTCCTCATTTCCTACCGTAGCTTCCGGCAAAGCTGTGATAGGTGCATTGGCTACATAGAAGATTTCCAGCTTTTTCAATTTTCCGATGGCTGGATGAATGCCTGTAATGCCATTGGTCAAATCACCCCAAGACACATCTTTCGTCGTGATTCCTTTACGTGTCGTCTTACGTTTGTAGTCCCCTTTTATTTCCATACCCAACTGCAAAGGAGAAGACAAATCTTCCCGTATGTCGTGAGCTACAAAATGATCCATATAGTCATTACGTATCGCCTTCAAATCGTTGGCTGTCAACTGTCCCTTCAAACTGGTCAGAGGGTCTTTGTTGTCAAAACCAAGCAAATCATTATGCGTACCCAAAGCCAGAGTATTCAGTTCGCTTAACTGGCCAATTTCAGCAGGCACCATACCTACTGCACCAAAATCACCGATAGACAATGAGGTTACACGGCCGTTGGCATCAAGCACAACGCCCGGCTGATCGCCCCACATATCAATATCCTTGTCGTCAAAACTCCAGTTTACACCTGCAGGGTAAGTTTGTCCACGGTAATACCAGTTTTCACCTCCCATCTTTTCCCAAATGGCTTTCAAGGCAACATAGTCCTTGATATTGGGTGCCGATTCAATCAGTGTGACCGGCACATCCGCATTGGTCTGCGAATTGTCTGTCACCGTAAAAACAGATTCTTTCAACACCTCGTCATTGAAATACTGCAAAATGTCACTACCCTTATAGGCCGTATACGACATTACCTGGTAAGTACCTGCTTCAATCGTGACAAGAGAATCAATCTTACCCACTGAAGTACGATATCCGGTCCCACTACCATCGAAATCTTCTTCATACGTTACCTTCAATGATTTAAATTCCTGTTCGATTTTGGTATCAACATTCTTTACCCGGATATCTACCTTGTCAATACTACTGAAGGGATAAGCTTTTTCCGCATCATCCACACCTCGGCTAAGAATATTCTTTACCAACTGGAATTTGACTCTACCTCTGCTGATAGCATCTACCAGCAAGTCTTGTACTACCAGTCCTCCACCTGTAACACAGAACGTAGCCTTTTCGGCAGGCAAACCCACGTAGATTTCCTTTTCGGCTCTGTTATACAAATAAAATCCTACAAGCGTATATTCACCTTCCTGCAATTCCAACTTGTCACTGCGCATACCATATTCCGCGTTTTCCGCATCGTATGCATGCAAAGCCATTGTCTGAGAAAACTCAAAATCATTGCTTCTCAACACCACTTTCACTTTGGCTGCTTCATAAAGAGAATCGAGCACATTGGCGTTCGCACGCGAAGCTACATTTTTTGCATAAGATGCACTTTTGTACACCTTAAACTGTACATAACCGCTACCGGCTGGCAACTCGTCATTTTCATCCTTACATCCAGATGAAAAGCACAAGAGCGACAAGAGTATCAGGTTGATACAGATAAAACTTATATTTCGTAATTTTTTCATCATAACATGCATTTTATTCTACATTTAATATCAGCACTTTACAAATCATCATGTTTTCATCTTTGAAGATTACAATCAACGGTTCATCTCCACACATGAAATAGACATTGCTGTCTTCATAGGTCTCTCCTTCCTTATTTACTTCTATAGATGTATTAGACTCATAAGGATTAGAGAAAGTTCTGAGTTCACATGAACCTATAGCGGCATTTTCTCCAAAGTAGTTCTTTATATAAGGAGTAATTGTCACGAAGCTTCCTGCAGGCACTGAATAATTAAAGATGTAATTATTCTTATTTGCTTCATCAGCAAAATACAACTGACTGATAGCATCCAACACATCCGGATTCATGATATTTCCGAGGCCCTGTGTGGCTTCTACGTCTCCTTCTCCATTTACATTGACTTTGACAGGAGCCACAGAAGAAGTCTGTGTACCTTCTTGTTCAAAAGACATAATCACATATTTGATGACATCTTCAGAAACATCCTTGCCTGAAGCATCCAATAACGTGTTGCGATCCGGCCAGGTTCCCTGATGAGAAATTTCATCATAATCTTTTTTAGGGAAGGCCAAAATGTATCCTTTTCTCTTAGCCCCACCATTTTCCTGGAAATCACTCAATGTCAGATTTCCATGCTGGTCATCTTTACACTGATAGAACAAGTTCTCATCGATATTCATCCAGCCGTTCTCTTCACCCAAGCAACGGATTACATATTCATTGTTTTGAGCGAGTACATTAAATGACAGAGGGAAGAATTTTTTCTCTACATCTTCATCTCCTTCTGTCAAGGCTGCCTGCCAGTACTGACTTCCATCCAATGACACCGTCCAGTTCCAGGCAGAACCAAGTCCATCTACCCGGATAACCCCTTCCGGCATTCCTGAATAGCAGACCGGCACATCATAATAGCGGTCACTGTTCTGTTCATAAAATCTTAGTACTCCTTCTTGTACTTCAGTCAGATAACCGTTGTTCAGCTGGACCGACAAATCAAACTTCTGGTTGGCTTTCACTTTTAAAGGTAAATCTATTGCCAGCCATTCCGGAGCATCTTTCAGTTCCCAGGCAAAATTGGTCACCACGGAAAAAGTTCCATTAATGACGTCATTGTTCACATACGACAACGTAAGTTTATTCTCCGCATTATAGGCATTTCCATCCACATCCATCACGGCTAAATCCTTTCCAGTACGGATGTATCTGGCTATCACTTTTTCCTCATTACCCATTATCAACGTAATGTCCACCGTCAGTTCATTCACCGACCACGCCTCATCTGAAATTGTGAGCGGTAAAGACACTTCTCCAGCTTCACCGGAAATAGAAGTCAGACCATTGGAGAACTTACACCACAAAGCGGAAGAAGTCACCTTCCAGTCCAGGTTTGCAGTAAAAGAAAGCGTATGCGCAGTTCCAGGAGTAACAGCCTCCACAATCTCCTGTTCAGGGAATGACGGTGCCACGGCTTCTTCCTCATCGGAACAGGCCGCCATTGTACACATCAATGCAGCCAACAGACAGAACCGCTTAAGTATAGATATATTTTTTATCACATTCATATCCAATAAGTAGATTAACATTATTAATACCCTTGTTTCTTCAGATAATCATATTCCTCTTTGGAAATCCATTCCACCACATTGGCATAAGTTCCTACGGTACCTACTCCGTTTACATAGAACGTCATGTATTGGAAGAAGAAGTTCTGACATACATTATAATAAGAGATTGCACCTGTGGCATTCATGACACGTAGCTTGTCGTCTCCGTGCCAACTTCCTTGAAAAGCTTCCACTGTAGAACCAACCACTTGCGGTTCCATCTCCAGAAGAGGCTGCAACGGATTGTCGGTATTAAACGAAACCTTAATGTCATACCCATCATACAAGAAATTCTTCAGAATAATACCGTTTTCTACTTCCGGGTCCTTCTCCGTAGTCAACAACCGCATTTCTGTAGTCTGCATATAATCGGTGAAGAAAGTAGAAGTAAGCACAGCATACCCGACAAACGTATTGATATCAAACGGGCAAACCTTGACCAACACTACTTTTGTATCGCGTCCATACAAATCCCAGATTTTATCTTTGTCGGCAGTCAGTCGCAACATGACCCCAATGGAATCTGTATCTTCAAAATTATTATAATGTCCACGTATCTTGATGGAAGATGTCCGTTCTCCTGCTTTAATCGTCACATTGTTTGACTGAAGATCGTAATGCACTCCTTCAATGGCATTACTTCCTTTGTCTACGACTTCAACAGAATAAGTACGATCATAATCGCAAGCTGTAGTCGCTGTTACCGGAATGTCATAATACGTATCGTCGCTCTGTACGGCGATGGTCTGAAGCGTATCAGAGAACATCACATAATCCGGACCGCTATAGGTCGCATTTTCCTCACTACACCCAGCCATGACAGAGAGTGCAAAGAAAAGCATACCCCAATTTTTCAAAAGTCGTTTCATGATTATTATCGAATGTTTAATAGATTATTTGTTACTTTCATTAGGCGCAATTGCCGATCCCGGCAAATCCAATTCATGCTGTGGAATAGGCCATACAAACAGCGGATTGTTCGCATCTATCTTCAAGCTGCTTCCGTCGCTCACACTCTGTGTCTGAGGTGTACGTGTAAAACCTTTACCCCAACGCTTCAAGTCATTCAGACGGAATCCTTCCATATACAGTTCGCGAACCCGTTCGTTACTGATATTCTCCAGCCAGTTGTCTTCTGTCAGGTTCAAGGAAGAAGAACCTTCCGATGAGATACGGGCCTTACGCAAAGTTTGTACATCCGTCATCGCCTTGTCAAACTGTTTCTTACGACAGTAAGCCTCTGCACGTATCAGATACTGTTCAGACAAGCGGAACACTTTCGGCATGCTCACATGAAGAATGTTGTAGTTGTTGATGAAATCCTGATTACCGTGATACTTGATAAGCAACGGCCAGGTCAAGCCATGACTATATCCGGTAGTTGTCGTTCCGAAGAAAGCATTATAACGCAAATCTCCTGTCTGGTACAGAGAAAGTGCCGCACTTCCCGGCACATAATCCGGACGATAAGTTGAAAAGTCATAATTCAAGAACACCTGTCCAAGCTTACCGCCATAAGAAGTATTGGTGAACCCTACTTTCCAGATAATTTCTGTAGCCTGATCATATTGCCACATGTAGTCGTAATAAGAATAGTTCCCGGTATAAACGGTATTTGCATCCGAGAGCAAGAACTTATTGCTGTCTATCACCTTGGAAGCCGCTTCAATGGCATTGTCCCAATCCTGCATATACAAATATACACGTGCATACAGCGCCTGCACTGTATAGTAAGTGAAGTAAGGCGTATTGTAAAGATTAGCCGCATCTTCATCCTGATCCGAATCAAGAGCTTCTGCAGCCTTTGCCAGATCATTCAACACAAACTGATAGGAATCGTATAAAGAAGCACGCTTCATCTCTCCCGGATTGGAGTAGCTTGAAACAAGTACCACACCTAGTTCATCCTTTGCGGTAGCCGGGTCGTATGCCTTGCAGAAACATTTAATCAGTTCAGAATAGGCTAACGCACGGGCAAAGTAGACTTCTCCTTTAAATCCCTGCAAACGGT
This sequence comes from Bacteroidaceae bacterium, assembly GCA_902362595.1. Taxonomy (GTDB): domain Bacteria; phylum Bacteroidota; class Bacteroidia; order Bacteroidales; family Bacteroidaceae; genus Phocaeicola; species Phocaeicola fibrisolvens. Next base: position 37,090 of record CABIXF010000020.1, read on the forward strand.
CATACGCATCGTCATCCACCAAGGTATTTTCCCATTTTGCGATTTGCTCAAAGAAGAAATTGCAGTCACCAATCACTTTATAAAGCGTACCATACACCGCTTCTATATCCGAGTTGGTCGGATTGATGTTCCAACGCCATATATCTCCGTACGTATTTGAATATCCGTTCACGGCATACACCAGATCGGCCTGGATATCAGGCAACAGTGTCAGGTTTCCACTATAAAGATACTGGCTCTTGTAGTCTGCATAGATACCTACTACCGCCTGATTTGCTTCTTCCACGGTAGTAATCGCATGGTCGGCAAGGATGGCATGAGTTGGTTCCTTATCCAAGCAGGAGGTTGAAAGCAGTGCTGTCGCAACACCTAATAAATATATTCTAATATTTCTCATTGTCTTCATCTTTTTTTAAAAGTTCAACTCCACACCCAAGGTAAACTGACGTGTCATAGGGTATTGTGCCCGGTATATATTTGAGCTGACCTCAGGGTCAAGACCGGTAAACTTCGTAAATGTCAGCAGGTTCTGTCCTTGAACAAAAATCCGGGCTGCATCAAAGAAGTGTGTTTTTCCCAACAAGCTGTTAGGGAAATTATAGGCAATCATCAGATTCTTCAGACGCAGGAAAGACGCATTTTCAAGATAATGGGTATCAAACTGCGGAGTCACTCCATGTCTTGGAATATCTGTCACGTCACCTGGTTCCTTCCAGCGATTATACAGCAAGCGTCTGGACTGATTATAGGAAGTATAAAGTCCGTTACTTTCATCCATCAGACGGTCGTTGTTGTATACCCAACGGTCGGCCATCCAGCTGAACTGAGCAGAAAGAGTAATCCCCTTCCACGAAAGATTGGTTCCAAAACCTCCCTGCCAAGGAGCCACAAAACTCTTGCCTTCAATCAGCACACGGTTTTCTTCACTGAAGACATTTGTGATTTCTCCATCCTTTGTATACCACAATGCATCTCCATTGGCCGGATTGACACCTGCATAACGTACCATATAGAAATTCGACACATCGTGTCCCACCGCATACATGTTGACATTACTGTCTACATACTGGTCTATACCATTGTAAAGTTCCGTCAGTTTATTTTTGTTGAACGAAGCATTGGCAAACACGTTCCATGTGAAATTCTTGGTATGGATAAGGTCGGCATCTACCGACAGTTCAATACCACGGTTCACCATTGCACCCACGTTGTCCCAATAAGAGCCATAACCTCCGTCGGCATAGCTTACAGGTACCTGCATCAGCATGTCGGTAGTAAGCTTGTTATAGAATTCTGCCGTAAAGTTCACACGATTGAAGAATCCTAAGCGAAGTCCGATGTTGGTTGTCCACAGTTTTTCCCATGTCAGATTCTCATTTCCACGCTGTGAAGGAGTAAGACCGGTCTCACCCATATAATTGGAATCTCCTGTCACCAAAGCCAGATGTTCATAGTTGGAAATAGAAGAGTTACCGGAGGTACCCGTACTAAAAGTCAACTGCCCGTTCGTCAGCCAGTCATATTTCTTAAAGAAATCTTCCTTCTTGAAATCCCACATCAGTCCGACAGACCAGAATCCTGCCCAACGGTTATCCTTACCAAAACGGGAAGAAGCGTCTGCACGAATAGAGAAATCAGCATAATACTTGCTGTCATAATTGTATTCAGCTCTTCCAAAGAAAGAAAGGAAGCCATAATCAGTGGTCGAATCCATCCATGTCGTAGCGTACGAGCCGGCAGAAAGATTGGTCAAGGCATCGTTGGTCTGACCGTCGGCTACCACCTGGAAAGTTTCATAATGATAATTTACTCCTTCCTGTCCAATCATAAAATTAAAATCATGCTTGTTGTCTCGGTTGAAATGATAGTTGGCCGTATTCGTAATGGTCAATGTCAATCCATCGGTAGAGGCTCTACCTGCAGAACCTGAGTTATTATTCAAAATATAACTCGGGAACGACTGCATGAAAGTAGTGGAGTGTGAATAATCCGCACCGAACTGTGAACGAATGGTCAGCCCTTCAATCGGAGTAATTTCCGCATAAAGAGAAGAAATAACTTTGTAGACCTTATGTTTCACCGGATTATTCTCCATCCATTCAATCGGATTCTGTCCTGTCCCAGTCCATTCACCCTCATTCTGTGAAGCCAATGTTCCATCCGCATTATACGGATTCCAATAAGGAAGCATGAAATGAGAAGCCGAAATCGGCGCATACAAAGTATATTCTCCGTCCTCAGCCTGTTCCATCTCTTCATAGGCCAGCAACGTGTTGGTACCCAGTTTCAGCCAGTCCTTTGCCCGGTTTTCCACGTTGGCACGAAGGTTATAACGGCTGAATGAGGAGCCAATTGTAATACCATCCTGATCAAAGAAGCCCCCTGATACATAATAATTGGTTTTCTCTGTGGCTCCATTGACAGACAGCTCGTAACTCTGTGAAGGGGCATTGTTATTAAACACCTCATCCATCCAGTTTACATCAATATCCTTTACCTTATTATAAAAGTCATCTCCAAGATCCAATCCGATTTCCTTTTCATACTGAATACGCTCTGCAGTATTCATCAGGTTCCAGTTGTTTCCAGCCAACTGAGAGAATCCCCACTGTCCACGGAAAGTAACTTTTGCATTACCTATATCACGTCCGCGCTTCGTCGTAATCACTACCACACCGTTGGCTGCACGTGCTCCATAAATAGAAGTGGAAGAAGCGTCCTTCAACACAGAAATACTCTCTATATCACTAGGGTTCAATGCATTGAAACTGGAAGATTCGATAGGTACCCCATCCAGGATAAAAAGCGGAGTCGTTCCTGAATTGATAGAGTTTGTACCACGAATCTGGAAAGTTGCTGCTCGGCTAGGTTCACCGGAAGCTGCAATGACAGTCAAACCTGGAGTTTGTCCCTGTAATGCCTGATCGAAACTGGCTGTAGGAACATTTTCCAACTTTTCACTCTTCACGGTAGACACAGAACCCGCAATGGTTCCCTTTTTACGAACACCGTATGCCACGACCACCACGTCGTCCATCATCTGTGAATCGTCTGTCATAACCACATTCAGTATGCCTGTCTTAGCATTCACCTTCAGTTCCTGCGTTTGCATACCGATATAAGAGAAGACCAAAGTAGCTTCGCCACCCTGAATCTGCAGCTCATAGTTACCGTCAATGTCAGTAACCACACCATTAGTAGTTCCTTTTTGCAGAATAGATACTCCAATCAACGGTTCATTGTCGGTTTTCGACACGACATTACCCTTCACCCTATACGACTGGGCCAAGACTGATTGAACACTTAATACAGCAAAAAAGAGTAACCAAAGACTAAATCTTTTCATCTTTTGTCTGTAAAATAAAAATTAATGATTAAATAAAAAAAAATTTCGACCACACATCAACAATCTATCCCGCTTCGTCACACGACGAAACCGGACAAAATTATCTTCCATTCACAATCCGTGAATGTGCTTAAACATAAATCAGAAAATACAAAATCAGGAAAGTCCCACCTTTCTATCTACTCCTTTCAGAAAGAATCACGTGACTTTACATTACGAAATACCCAATCCCGATTGCTAATACCTATAATCATACAAAATGAATATATATTCATGAACCCTATTTACTCTCTAATAAATCTGATTGCAAAAGTACACAAAAACTATAATATGACATATTTTTATCCATCTTATTTTATCAGCTATAAGACTTTAATCAAATAAATATTAAAACAAGCGGAATTTTTACTCATAATAACCTCTTAAGTGTACGTATCTCTTCAAATGTCTACAAAGCGCCGAAGCCTTTTTCTATATTTGCCTTGTAGCATAATAGATTTCGCTCATGTGAACCGTATGTTTTCCCAAGCAGAAACCTACGTTTCCACCATACGAAACTTACGTTTTCAGCAGCAGAGACATAAATATTAACTATAAATCATCTAAAAAACATGGAAGCATTATACGATTTTCTTCCCGTACCCGGTACAAAAAGTGATGCACAGAATCCGAAACTTTACCCGAAGCTCGTAACCAGAGGGGCTGTACCCTTCAGTGAAATCATCAGACAAATAGCCCGCTCTTCCGGCTTCAAGGAAGGAACTGTCATCGGAGTCATGGAAGAAATAGAAAGATGGACTGCTTATTATATTTCCAAAGGGGAATGTGTAGAAATAGGACACATGGCATACGCTGTAGCCAACCTGAAAGCAGAAAAAGAAATCACGGATGAAGGAGAAATACATGCACAGAACATCCGTTTTAACAAAGTACGGTTCCGCACGGCCAAAAGTTTCAATCAAAGATGCAGAGGACAACAACTGACACGGGCCAAGGCTGCATGGAAGTTCAAGCAAAGTTCCACCCGCTACACAGAAGCAGAACGCCTCAGCCTCTTGAGGGATTATTTGAAACAGCATCCGTTCATTACACGTACGGAATATGGCAACCTGACCGGACTGCAAAAATCAAAAGCATGGAAAGATTTGAACAACTGGCTGAAGAACAAAGTTCTGGAAAGTCAAGGGAAGGCCCCGCATAAAATTTATGTACTTCCCTGTGACAACCTCATACGCTAACACTTTGTTCAAAGAGACATCACTCTATCTGCATGGTCTGCATCTGTTGCTTTGTGACACCAAACTTCCGACCATAACGTGTCCAGTAATAGGTGGAGGCCATCAGAAACAGTCTCTTGGACAACGGCATGGTCATTTGAAACAGCCGGTAATTTCCGTTGCCCACCGACCGGGCCAGTTTCCGGATGCTCCACACGGCCCACGGCTTAAACGGAGTCCGCAAAATGGCCTCACCACTACCCAGCATCAGGATGGAACCCATCTCATAATCACACTGACGACAGAAAAGCTTCATCATACTGACTGCTACGTCGCTCTGCTGGTATTCCAAAAAACCGCAATTAATAAGCAGAGACACAACAGGCTTCTTACAGGGAGGATTCTTTTCCAGAAACTTTAAAAAACCAAGAAATCCCACTGGAAGAGCATCTGCATAAAGCGGAAAGACGAACAACACATCCGTATAATCTTTCATCCTGCGACACAAGTCTTCATGATTGTTTCTGGATAACACAAAATAATCACATTCTGCCGGACAATACCGGGCAAATATCTCAGCATAATGCCGTGAATTTGATTTCGGAGCCCGTGGACTCCCATTTACCATCATTACTTTCCCCATTGCTCAATAATTTTTTTCACCCTATCGGCAACCTTGGTTTCTTCTACAAACAAAACCTCGTAACTCTCAAAACTCATGTTGTGCGCATTTCGGGCAACCAGCCTTCGAAAAATATCCTCTTCTTCCGAAGACATACATCCATAGGCCAAAATAGTGGCTTTTTTCATCGATACTGCGCGCTGCACATGGTGTGTCTCCCCCTTAAAGATACGCAAGAATGCCTGCTGGACAGGAATTGCACGTTCCAGCATGGTCTTCATCACCGTATCATATCCTCCATATTTGACACGGCTGACATAAAGAAGTTCCTCACTTTGGGCTATATACGGATATACTGTCGTGGCATCATCACGAATCACACAACGTCCTGGCGTTTTTGTCCAGCACCCGAAACATCCCATGCAGTTCGCAATCTTCAATGAGGACAAATCAATGTATTTCATACGTGCATCATCACGCAATGTGACCTCCAGTGGCCTATCGCTCATAATTAATCTCATTTACCTTACTCTTTTGTCTTTAAATATTCTGATAAAAGTATCCCCCAACTTTCTTAAAGGCCGGGGGATACTCTACTAAAGAACAAGCCAAAAAGGCTAATGGTTCAATGGATTAGGAATAAAACAAAGTGTTCATCAGGCAAACTTGACCAAGATACGGAATACTTTACCTGGATTGGCAGCCCAACTGGACATGGCCTCTGCAGCCCCTTCCGGCAGGACGATTCTTGAAATAAGTTTCTCAACCGGACAATTTCCTGTCTGCATATAGTGTATTACAGCGCGAAAATCGGCGGGAAGTGCATTTCGGGAGCCCCGAATGTCCAGTTCCTTCTGTACGAAAAACTTCGTCTGGAATTCCACTCCACTCTTGGCATAACCAATGCAAACCACCCGACCAGTAAAGCCGACTTCATCAACTGCCATTACATAAGTAGCCGGACTTCCTACCGCTTCGATTACCACATCGGCACCCATTCCACCAGAATACTCCTGCACCCGTTCATGCACGTTCTCTGTCCGTGAATTAATCACATACGAAGCACCCACTTTACGGGCCAATGCCAATTTCTCGTCATCCAGGTCGACGGCAATCACCGTGGCACCGCGTAAGGCCGCACGTACGATGGCTCCCATACCGACCATTCCGCAACCAATGACCATCACCAGTTCGTTGTCGACCACCTGTCCACGTGACACGGCATGGAAGCCCACACTCATCGGCTCAATCAGGGCACAGTCGCGGGCAGAAATACCCTCTGCCGGAATCACCTTGTTCCAGGGCAGTACGGCATATTCACACATTACCCCTTGACGCTGCACACCGAGGGTTTCATTGTGTTCACAAGCGTTCACTCGTCCGTTCCGGCACGAAGCACACTTGCCGCAATTCGTATAAGGGTTCAGCGTCACACTCATGCCCTTCTTGAAACTGTCGGGTACTCCTGCCCCTACGGCTTCTATCACGGCACCGACTTCATGTCCCGGAATGACCGGCATCTTCACCATCGGGTTCCGTCCGAGATACGTATTCAAGTCGGAACCACAAAAACCTACATACTCAATCTTTACCAATATCTCCCCTTCGTGCAGTTCGGGTTTTTCAATCTCCACGACCGCCATTTGCTGGGGAGCTGCAATTTGAACAGCTTTCATTTTCTTTTTATTTTTAATTCTACGTTTCTATTTTAATCCAACACCTTGTATCCCTTCCAGCCATAATAGGCACAGAACAGGAAACAAACCATCGGAACAAGATAAGCCACATGATACATCTGCGCATTGACATGCATCAGATAGGCCGTGAACTGAGGCAGACAGGCATTTCCCACAATGGCCATCACCAGGAAAGCGGCCCCGCTCTTGGTTTGGTCGCCCAACCCTTTCAATGCCAGCGAGAACTGTGTGGGATACATGATGGACATAAAGAAGGAGATGCCCAGCATGGCATACAGCCCGGTCCGCCCGCCACACACGGTCACTAGCAGACACAGCACCACGTTCACCAGTGCATACACCAGCAACATGTCCTGCGGACGGAAACGAATCATCAGTCCGGTACCAATCCATCGTCCGAGCAGGAAAGCCAGCATATATAATCCAAAATACGTGGTAGCCACGGTTTCCGAAATGCCTGCATACGTACAGCAGTACACCAGAAACAGGCTGTTGATGGCCGTCTGCCCGCCGTTATAGAAGAACTGGGCAATTACTCCCCAGCGCAGATGCGACCGTTTCCATACCCCAAAATCTATCAGTTTTTCCTTAACCGACTCACGGTGACCTTCGTCGCCAATCTTCGGCAGTCTGGCAAAAAGGAATACCACGGCAATGAGCAGCAACAATACGGCCAGCGCCAGATAAGGAGTTTTCATGGCATCCGTTTCAAACTGGATATAAGCGTCCCATCCGCCTGGATAATCCGCAGGCAACGTTTCGCGCGTATAATGAGTACCGCTCAACACCAGTTTGCTCAAGAACATGGCCGAGATGAAGGCACCCAGCCCGTTGAACGACTGCGCCAGGTTCAGGCGCCGGGGAGCAGTAGCCGCCTCACCCAACGCCGTGACATACGGATTGGCCGCTGTCTCCAGGAAACACATCCCGGTGGCAATAATGAAGAAGATGCACAGATACGCCCAATATTCTTTCAAGATGGCTGCCGGAAAGAACAACAAGCCTCCCACGGCTGCCAGGAACAATCCAAACACAATACCCGCCTTGTAGCTGTAACGCTTCATGAACATGGCAATCGGTATCGGGAAAATAAAATAAGCCAGCCAGTAGGCCGTTTCCGTAAAAGAGGCTTCAAAGGTATTCAGCTCACAGGTCTTCATCAGCTGCCGGATCATGGTAGGCAGCAGGTTGCTGCTGATGGCCCACAAAAAGAACAAGCTGAACACCAGTGCCAGCGGAAGTGTATAACTTTTGTTTTTCATCGTATCCTGCTTTTTCACTTATTCCGACATATTCTTGACATAAGGAAGTTCCGGCAACTTCTGGAAACCATAAAAACGGCGGGCATTCTCTCCAAGGAACAGGGCTTTCTCCTCGTCTGTCAGTTCCTTCGACTTGCTCACGAAATCGTACGACATCCGATACGTAATGGCGGTAATCGTCCGCGGATAGTCCGACCCCCACATCAGTTTTTCGAAACCAACCAAATCGGCTGCCTCCCGAATGGCCCTTATAGCCCCCTTGAACGGGTAAAACTCGTCGTTGAACAGCCAGGTGATACCGCCCGACTCAATACGCACATTCGGATGGCGCGCCAGCTTGATTTGCTCCGTCCAACCGGAAGTGGTCACCATCCCGAAATGGCCAATGGCCACTTTCAGGTCAGGACATTCCTGAATCACCTCTTCCAACTCACCCACCTGCGTAGCCCCGTCGGCCATGTCGATGGAAAGCAATACTCCGTGTTGTTCCATCAAATGGAACAGCTGCATCATTTCCTCACTGTTCAGCCACACACGGCCTTCTTTCAGCAACAGCCGCTGAGCCGGTATCTTAATACCCCGGAACCCGCGAGCAATGAGCTGACGCGCCTGCTCCAGAAAACCCGGTTTGCGGAATTCGCACATACCGCACACAAAGAACCGGTTGGGATAGCGGGCAGCGACTTCCTCCAGATAATCATTCTGAAAACCGTCGATAAACTCCTGTGTCACCACTGCCGCAGCCACCTGCGCATAATTCATGTTCGACAGGAATACTTCGGCACTGTTCACCCCGTCGGTCATAAACGGGGGAAGCATCTGACGCACTTCCCCCATAAACAATGACCGCCCATTCTCCAAGGTACGGATAGGCAGTCCATCAACCACCGTATCCTGCTTCAACCATAAATGAGAATGTGCATCTATAATCAACCCCATATACAACTTCCTCCTTTATGAGTTAGCCCAGCTCACGCGGAACTGGTTGCCGATGATTTCCCGCACTTCACGTACCAATTCCTCATCCATCGGTTCCTCGATATACGCTACATTCTTCTTCACATTCTGCGGATTGGCCGTACTGAACAATGTAGTGGCAATCCGCGGATTGCTGACTGCATACTGCATGGCCAGCTTCTCAATGGGATAATGCTTGGCTTTGCAATGTTCCATCGCCTTCCGACAGGCCTCTACCAGCGGCTGGGGTGCCGGATGCCAAGCCGGTACGCCTCTTTCCGTCAGCAATCCCATAGACAACGGAGAGGCATTGATGACGCCGATACCTTTCGATTCAAAATAATCCAGGAAATCCAACAGCTTGTCGTCACACAGGCAGTGATGACAAAAGTTCAACACCGATTCCACCGTACCGTCCGGCACATGGTCAATCACCCATTTCAGGTTCTCCAGCTGAAGGTCGGTAATGCCCACATGGCCTACCACCCCTTTTTCTCTCAGTTCCACCAAGGCTGGCAGAGTTTCATTCACCACCTGGTTCAAATCGGCGAACTCGATATCATGCACGTTAATCAAATCGATGTAATCAATATGCAGGCGTTCCATGCTTTCGTACACACTCTCCGTAGCCCGTTTGCCGGAATAATCCCACGTATTCACGCCATCTTTTCCGTAACGTCCCACCTTCGTGGAGAGGTAATACTTGTCGCGTGGAATATCCTTCAACGCCTTTCCCAACACGGTCTCCGCCTTGTAATGCCCGTAATAAGGTGACACATCTATAAAATTCATTCCCAAATCGATAGCTGTAAACACCGCCTCCAAGGCCTCTTTTTCTTTAATGTCATGGAATACTCCTCCTAAAGAAGAAGCTCCAAAACTCAGGGAAGAAACTTTCATTCCCGTTTTTCCAATTTCATGGTATTGCATAGTCATTTTATTTAAGATTCATACAAATAAAACATTCGTTCCATCAACCGCCATTTTTCGGCAGAAGTGCTGCCCGGCACACATTCCTGAAAACGGGCTACATGGTCTTCCCATTCGGCCTGCCGGGGCAATTGAGCCAGGCGTTTCATCGCGGTATCCCAGTCAAAATCCAATGGTGTTTCCACAATCATGAACAGGCGGCTGCCGATGATGTAAATCTCCATCTCCAGAATCCCGACCGACCGAATACCTTCCCGAATCTCCGGCCAAGCCTTTTCACGACTATGTATTTCCCGGTATTCCGCTATCAGTTCCGGATTGTTTTTCAAATCCAATGTCTGGCAGTAGCGCTTGACGGGCATCCTATATTCTTTTACTCTATATCCTTCCATTTTATCATTTCATAATCTTCAGTACAGGCGCAATCTGATTCAATGGCTGAGTCGGTAATGTCACCCGCAACCCCTCTGCCGTACGTACAAAATCGACCTTTCCGTATCCCAATAATTCTACTCGCCGAATATTTTCTTCATAAAGTTTGCTACCAGCAGCCAGCGACTTGACGGTCACTTTACCATCTTCCGGCCAGGCCAGTACGGTGGCATACAAAGCTTTCGGGGTTTGGGTAAACCGGATTTCCTTGGCTCCCGCCTGACTGTAGGAGCCTTCATTGAAACCTTGCGCATTCAGCGGAATGTCTTCTTCCGCAATCGGGCCTTCGCCAAACACTTTCCACGGACGCGTATCGTAAATGGCTTCCTTGTTGATGTTCATCCATTCGCCAAACTCCTTCAAGATTTTCTCTTCCTTCTCATCGAAAGTTCCATCAGCCCGCAACGGCACACTCAGCAACAGATTACCGTTCTTGCTCACGATGTCAACCAACAGTTTGGCTACGTAGGCAGCCGACTTATATTCATTCTTCTCATAAATGGACGTATTGTAATGCCACCCGCCGATGCAGGAGCATGACTGCCAAGGCTGGTCGATAATCTGATTAGGAGCCCCGCGTTCCACATCCCATACCAATGCCTTCCGCTGGTTTTCGTCCAAAATCTTTCCGAACATCACCGCCTCCAGTTTGCCTTTATGTGTAGCCATGTTGTGGTTATAGAAATGTGCCGCAATCTTCAGTCCCGCATCACTGATGGGATAAAAAGGAGCAACCGTCACATCGAAATAAATCAAATCCGGATTGTAACGGTTGATGGCATCTACCGTACGGTTATAGAAATTTGTGCAATATTCCGGGGTAGGAATGCACACTCCGTTTCCCCACGCCCACTGTCGGTGAATCATTCCATTATCCCAACTGTTTTCACTCAACGGATGGTTCTGTGCATACAAATCCTGCGGGTCGTATCCTTCCCACCACTTACCTTTTCCATCGGCCTTGGTCAGCTTTCCATCATAAGGAATACCTTTTTTCGGGCCAATCGTATCATGACGCTGTGAGGGTTCATACCAGCTCCACGCATGGTCGGCATGGAAACTGATGCCGAAATACAACCCGTATTTCCGGGCAGCTTTCTCCCATCCGGCCAGAATGTCTTTTTTCGGTCCCATGTTTACCGAGTTCCAAGATTGGTACTTGCTGTCCCACAAGTCCATGTTGTCGTGGTGATTGCCCAAGGCAAAGAAATACTGAGCACCGATTTTCTTATAAAAGGCCACCAGCTTGTCGGGGTCCCATTTCTCGGCCTTCCACAACGGAATGATGTCCTTGAAACCCACCTCCGACGGATGGCCATAGTGTTCCACATGGAACTTATATTCATTCGAGCCTTCAATATACATGGAGCGGGCCATCCAGTCGCCGGAACCTTCCACACATTGGGGACCCCAGTGCGCCCAAATGCCAAACTTCACGTTCCGGAACCATTCCGGTACCTGATAGTTGCTTTCAAGCGAAGCCCAGGTAGGTTCGAATTTGCCTTTCATCATCGGTTCGTCTTTCTCCGAAACCGGCACCTGATAGGTTTGAGCAGCCAGTCCGCTGACAGATAAAAATAAAGAAGCCAATATGAGTTTTGTTTTCATAAGTATGATTTTTAGAGATTCTTACAAAAACAAATGTACAGAGAAACTAAAAACAGGAATAGGATTAAATGGTAAGTTTATATGTCAATATCGACAAACTGTCCCTCAAAAGCCTCTTTTTCCCAATTTATTCACACTTATTTCGACAAGCTTTCATCAAGAAAAAGAATAAAACTGTAAATTTATCACCAAAATTTAGCCTATGAATCTGCAAGTAGAACAACTGCATCCACTGGTCCTGAGTGTAGGGCTGGCTATCCACAACGCCGACTGGAACTGGAAAAATGTCAACAGCCCGTTTACACGTTTGTACTATGTCACAGAAGGTACAGCTCAAATAGAACTACCCGACGGAATACATACCTTACATCCCAATCACATGTATTTCGTGCCGGCATTTACGGTACATACCAATATCTGTTCTTCACACTTTGTTCATTACTACTTGCATATTTATGAGGACCACTATTCGGAAAATGACTGGCTGGAGCACTGGAAATTCCCGGTAGAGATAGAAGCCGCCCCCTTCGATTTAGCACTTTTCCAACGCTTGTGTGAAATCAACCCCCACATGACACTTCAGAAATCAGATCCCACCACATACGACAACAATCCGACACTTATGCGTAACCTGCTTAAGAACCGGCAAAGAGCGTTCTGCGACAAAGTAGAGTCAAGAGGAATTGTACTGCAACTGTTGTCACACTTCCTGAAACATGCCCAACCTAAAATTGAAATGGAAGATAACCGAATTGCCAAAACCGTGATGTACATTCGCAAGCACCTTAACGAGTCCATTGAACTTGAGAAGTTGGCCGAAATATCCTGCTTATCGAAAGACCATTTTATCCGACTGTTCAAGAAAGAATTGGGAAATACCCCTCTGCAATATATCAACCAAAAGAAAATAGAAAAAGCCCAATTACTTCTGATTACGGAGGATTTAGCGGTTAAAGAAATAGCCTTTCAATTGGCTTTTGAAGATTATTCTTACTTCAACCGTTTATTTAAAAAAATAACCGGCGTGACTCCTCAAGAATACCGCCGGCTATATTAAGTTAAAACTACAAATTAATTGTAGCCTTCATTCTGTTTCAGATTCTTATTCACATTCCTTTCACTCTGTGGAATAGGGAAGTAACGATTATGAGCAGCCCAAGTACGAGTTTCAAATTGATAATACATATCTTCATCTACCGGTGAAGCAGCAGAACCACTTCCCCGATAATTCGGAGCAGAAGAATCATCAGACAATTTCACACCCGTAAACGTGTGGTTCAACTCTTGTTCGGCAATTCCCCAACGAAGCACATCGAAGTACCGGAAACCTTCAAATGCAAGTTCCACCCGTCTTTCTTTCCGCACCGCTTTACGTACATCTTCCTGAGTAGGCAAATCTGCTTTCTGATAACCTGGCAGACTGACACGATTACGAATGTCATTGATGGTCAAATCAAGAACAGACTGGTCCACTTCACCAGGCGCCACTTCATTCAACGCTTCCAAATAACTCAACAAGACTTCTGCATAACGCATAATCGGAGTGTAAGTCGGAGTCGAAGCAATGTTATTAGTAATTGAAGGATCACAACCTTTTTTCGGACAATACCCATTAAACAGAGCATAACGATTATAACTATCCGCTGTATTAGGTCCCAAAAAACAATTATAAGTGATATCATTATAGGTTGTACCCGGATAAGATCCTACAGGAGGAAGAAATATAGAAGCATATAGTCTTATCTCCCGATTTACATACGGATCATTCTCATCATACACAGCCGATGTTTCGATGCCCTTTCCGTCTGTACAGAAATATTCTTTCACCAATTCATTATAAGGGGCAAACTGATGCCAACCTCCATACGCACATTCCGGATACAAATATTGATAACGTGAGTTGGTATATTTATCTGCAATACCCATGATACAGAAGATGGTTTCAGGACTATATTCACCGCCTATTTGGAATAATTTCTCATAACTTTCTTCTCCATTCCGGCGATCCAACTCATAATCTCCCGAAATAATCACCTCATGCAAGATATTTGCCGCATCTCTCCAACGATCCTGTGCCAAATACAAACGGGATAGCAATACTTTTGCAGCAGCATTGGTCAAACGTCCATAATCCTCTGCATCATAACTGTCTGGTAGTAACTGGGCAGCCTCCTTCAAATCTGTTTCTACTTGTGCATACACATCAGCTTGCGCTGTCTGAGCAATCGTATTCGCTTCTTCCACACTCAATGGGGCAAGCGGCATAGGTACATCTTTAAAATAAAATGCCAAATTAAAGAAGAAATAGGCTCGCAAAGTCTTTACCTCAGCAATCCATTTTTCCTTCGTATCTTCATCCATTGGACATTTTCCTATATTCGCCAAGAAATTATTGTATTTTGCTATTTGGGTATAAGCATTCTTCCAATATGTCGTAATATTCGAGTTTGTTGCTACGGTATTAGAACTGGCCATCAAAGTTGTAAAGTTTTCTTTTTCCGTGCCATTTCCCCCAACAAAATCCAGATACAATAATCCTTGAGGAGTAGCAAAATCATCATGGGCCCATCCTGTTTGGAACCGATAACAACCTACCAATGCTAAATATGCATCATTCTCACCGGTCCAGCATGTGCTTTCTGAAATAGCAGAAGGAGGGTTTTTCTCCAATAAATCCGAACAACTCACAAGTGTTCCTGACAAAGCCAATGTATAAATGGACAATTTGGCTATATGTAATATGTGTAATAATGGTTTCATATAATATGATTTATAGTAATTAGAACTTGAAGTTAAATCCGAATGAATAAATCGCTGTAATAGGATAATAAGAAGGAGAGTCTCCTGTTCCGATTTCATTTTCAGGATCCCAGCCTTGATAGAAACTGTTAAAGCTAAACAGATTCTGTCCACTCACATACACACGCAGCTTTTCTATACCAATTTTCTTCGTCCATGCCTGTGGCAATGTATAGCCCAGTTGCAGATTCTTTAAACGCAGGAAACTTGCATTGCGAACCCAATAATCAGATGTTTGCAGATTCGGATTATTCATATTCAATGTTTCCAGCCGTGGATATTCCGCCCATTTATCAGGATTTTCTTCTGTCCAACAGTTTTCAGCCTGCCATCTTTGAATTTGCCCACCGTTATAGAACGCATAAGCCATATAAGAACCTATCTGGCGCTGATAACCTCCCAGCCCTTGGAACAAAGCAGAGAAATCGAATCCTTTATAAGACGCGGAAAGGTTCAAACCGTAATAGAATTTAGGAGTAGTGCTGCCCAACACTGTACGGTCATATTCTGCATCGACCTTTCCATCGGGCACACCATCCGGGCCACTAATATCTTTATAACGCACATAACCCGGTTTCAAATCACTTTTTCCTACCAACTGTTCAGGTGCTGCATCAATTTCTGCCTGATCCACAAACAAACCTTCTGTTTGATATCCATAAATAATACCTATTGGCTGCCCTACAATACGATTGTTGTTGATTTCCTCGGTAGCTCCGTTGGCTAATTCTTCTACTGCATTCTTTACCCATGTAAAATTAGGTGCAATGCTAAACCGGAAATCTTTTCCAATATGCCCATTATAACTCAAGTTGACTTCAATACCCTTATTGGATACGGCTCCTACATTTGACTCTCCTACACTTTGTCCGATAATACCTGTTACTTCTACCGGAGCAAGAATATCGGAAGTATATTTATAAAAGTATTCAATGCTTCCACTCAGTGTGTTATTAAACAAACCGAAATCAAGTCCGACATTGGTGATGGCCGTTTTCTCCCAAGTAATTTCAGGATTACGATAAGTAGAAACATACGTACCCGGAACTAGGGTTGCCGGATTACCCAATGGATAATTATGCCCTAAATCGTATGTCTGCTGATAAGGATATACACCGATATTCTGATTCCCCAAGACACCATAGGAAGCACGTAGTTTCAGGTTATTGAACACTTCGCCGATACGTGCATTGCGCCAGAAATTTTCTTCTGAGATTCTCCATCCAGCAGATACAGAAGGGAAAATACCCCAGCGGTTATCTTTTGCAAAACGGGAAGAACCATCATAACGCAAGTTTGCTTCCAGCAAATAACGATCTTTAAATGCATAATTCACACGACCGAAGAAAGAAACCAACGCATATTCTTCCAAAGAGCTGTTATTGGTTGCCGTAGATGCATCACCCGCACCCAGTTCATACAATGAATTGTTAGGAAATGTATTACGATATCCCTCTAAGCCTTTATTGGATGTCTGTTCCACTGAAGTACCGACCAGTATCTTAAGGTCATGACTGCCAAATGTTCTTTCATAATTAGCCAGTGCTTCCAGAATTGTATTCGTATTATTTGAAGTCCATATATTCAATATGGAAGGACCGATGGTCTTGTTCTCATCAAAGTAAGTTTCAGCACGATAGCTTTTATCGTATTTCGTATAGTACGTCACACCTGCTTTTCCAGTCAATGACAATCCCTTTAACGGCGTCTCCCATCTTAACTGTCCCGACGCACTGATATTGCGGCTGATATTCTGTACAAACGATTCGCTAGCCAGCCATGCTTCCGGACTATAGTTATCCTGATAGCCGAAACTGCCATCAGATTTCTGTCCTGCATAAATAGGAGCTTCACGCACTGCATACCCAATAATACCGTCAATGCTTGTCGGTTCTCCATTAGGTGCATTGTATTTATTATTATATGCATTGATATTCAAACTCAAAGAAACCGATTTGCCCAACTGACTTCTCAAAGAAAACAAGGCAGTCATACGTTCATTGGATGTTTTAGCCGTAAGTCCTTCTTGATTTCTATATCCAACAGACAAATTATAACTGGTGGTTGCATTCCCTCCTTGAATACTGACATTGTGCTGATGTTGGAAGCCAGAACCACTTTCTAAAAGCCATTTCAAATGATTCACATTAGGATAATTGTCTGGATCCGAACCATCTCTATATTTCTGAATTTGTTCTGCTGTATAGGCATCCGACTTTCCCATATTCTGCATTGCCATGTTATAATACTGCGCATATTCCCATGAAGGAAGAAAATCAGGAAGTTCGGTTGCTTTCTGCCAGCCAAAAGAGTTATTATAAGTAACGACAGTTTTTCCCTGTGCCCCTTTCTTCGTTTCAATCAAGATTACCCCATTGGCAGCCCGATTACCATAAATAGAAGCTGAAGCTGCATCCTTTAAGAAAGAAATACTCTGAATATCATTAGGATCTACGTCATCCAGATTACCAATCCATCAATCAAGACCAACGGATCGGTTCCTGCACTAGAGAAGGTTCCTGTTCCACGAATCTTTACGTTTGCACCAGTACCCGGGCGCCCGGAATTTTGTACCACGCTCAAACCTGGAGCTAACCCCGCAATAGCCTGCGCCGTACTCATCACCGGTTTATTCATCAAATCATCACTTGTGACAGCAGACACAGCCCCTGTGAGATTCACTTTCTTCTGCGTACCATAACCGACAACTACCACTTCGTCCAATACCTCAGTATCCTCCTTCAAAACAATCCGCATCAGTCTTCCCGACACAGCCGGAACTTCCTGAGACGCATACCCCACATACGTAATCCGTAAAACATCTCCCGGATTCACCGATAACGCAAAATTACCATCCAAATCACTTACAGTTCCATTACTGGTATTTTTCACTAAAATACTAACCCCAATCAAGGGCTCCCCATTAGTGTCTGTAATGTGACCTTTCACATTGTTTGTTCCTTGTCCCCACGCCACGGAACTCATACAGCAAGCAAAAAGTAAAGCAAACATCCTCAATGCCTGCCACATTTTCCTAATAGAATTGTGCTTCATCTTTTTTAGATTTAAATTGTACAATGCAAAGTTAACTAACCGTATATCCACAGTATAGGATTAAATAAACTTTCAATAATACAAAATCGACTTATAAAGTCAAAACACAATCTATCAATAGGATAATATCGACATATATTTAACTATATCGGCACATATAAATAACAATAACCATCTTTCTCTTATTGTTATTTCACATCCGTCTTTTTACCCAACCTCATATTTTCATTGACAAAGCAAACTCATTCTTATTCTACCTCGACTTTCATCACAAACCCGCCCCGCGGAAGGCAATCCACCTGTACGTTCTTTTTCAAGCCTGAGAGTTTGCAGACAGCAAACTGGTTGCTCTTCTGTCCATCGGCATACAAGGTGATTCCTCTGATGCCATTTCGAATAAAGCTTAAATCTACCGGAAGAGACATCAATTCGTTAGTTCCGTTCAATCCTCCAATATACCAGCAGTTTCCACTCTTTCGAGCAATCACCACATGATGAGAAGGATAGCCATCGAGCAGCTTCGTGTCTTCCCAAACGGTGGGGAGAGACGATATGAACGCACGCACTTCAGCCGGCTGAGCCTGATACCCCTCCGGTCGGTCGGCCAAATGTTGCAGGGCCGATTCAAAGACCACCAGCAAAGCCAGTTCATGCCCGTTGGAAGTGATATGCGGATGCTGAGAATCGGTGAAAGTGCAAGGAGTATAATCCATCGGTCCCACCACGTTCCGGGTGAAAGGCAGCGTACAGTTGTGCCAAGCCGCACTATCCGTCAGTACCTCCTTGTTGTTATACCATTCCGCCCCGTATACACCTTCCACGGACATCATGTGAGGGTATGTACGTTGCCAGCCACGGGGAATGGTAGCCCCATGAAAGTTGACCATCAAATGATACTTTGCCGCATCTTCCAGAATATCTACAAAATAGTTCATCACAGAAGCACTATCCGGATGGAAAAAATCCACCTTTATTCCTTTCACCCCCATTGACTCCAACCAAGCAAACTCCTTCTGACGTGTTTCTGGTTTGTTCAAGCGATACAAAGGTCCATACAAGCACCAAGCAGTGGAAGAATTATACCATAACAAAGGAGAAACATGTTTCTCTTTCGCATAGCGCAAGGGATCGTTCACATTGCCTCCGTTCGCCATTTCATCCCACTCCGCATCAATCAAGACGTATGGAAGATGAAAGTCGGCCGCAAAGTCAATGTACTTCTTTACAATCTGATAATCTTTCGAACCGTGATTATAAGCCCAATAAACCCACGAAACGACTCCTGGCTTAATCCAGG
This sequence comes from Bacteroidaceae bacterium, assembly GCA_902362595.1. Lineage (GTDB taxonomy): Bacteria > Bacteroidota > Bacteroidia > Bacteroidales > Bacteroidaceae > Phocaeicola > Phocaeicola fibrisolvens. Next base: position 56,311 of record CABIXF010000020.1, read on the forward strand.
AAACATCCGTCAGGCGACAAGGCTCACTGACATCCGTAATCAAAGTAGACTCCACTACATCGGCCAAGGAGCCGATGATAGCCAAACGCCATGGAGAGCACCATTTACCGGAAACCTTTGCCGGAGCCGCCATCTCCACCTGATAGACAGATTCATCGGAAACATTACTCAGCCAAGAGCCACAGTTTCCTCTCATGATATTGGCCTCTGACACAAGTGCAAAGACAGCATCCGAAACTTCAAATAATGCCGGGAATCCCCACTGTCCTTGGGTATAGCCTGCCACCCTCCCTTTATTTTTCAAATAAAAATCTTCATACGATTGATTCAGCCTCTGGGTCCAGCGGGTAATGCCCTCCTGAAACTGAAAAGAGGTCTTTTCTCCGGCAATACAAACTTCTCCATCTAATTCAGGAAATACATAGCGGAAAGCAATACCATCGTTGTACACCCGAAACTCCAGGTCAAGACATATATCCCGGTCATTCTTGAAATGAAACACCTGCTGGTTACCCTTATTTGTACAATAGCGACGTTTGCCCGTTATCATCGTGTAATCTTCTTCTATTGGAATTACTGAAGAAGAAGCCGTATACACAAAATCTCCTTCCTTATGCAAAAGCTGAAGCCCTACATCATTAATATGGAGTACCGGAATCATTTTATTCCCTTTTTTATAGGACACCTTTAAATCTTTCCAAGAATGATCGACACTTACTGCAATCTTCCCGTTGGGAGAGTGCAACACTTCACTTGCTTCTCCAGATATACCACCCAGCAACAAACAGACTAAGAGGATACATGATTTCCATTGACTAGAATTTGGTAGGCTATACATAATTTTCTTCTTTTTTAATTACAAAATTACCCGTTCTTGCACGAAATGAATTGCATAAAATTGCTTTATATTGGACAATATCGATTTACAGCCTCAAACATAGACTTCCTGATGTCTTTTAATTCCTTCTGACAAGCTCTTTTCACACGGACCTTTATACATTAACAAAACAGGACATTATGAAACAGAGCTTGATAAAGAGCAGATAACAATATAATTTTATATAAAACTTCCCCTAAAAGAGAGGAAACGAAGAAAAACTTTCTACTTTTGCAACTTGTAATTAAAAGAACTCATTTGCAGATGAAAATAAAGTTTTTGCCATTGATTGTGGTATTCTTTGCCGCAACATCTATAATGACATCGTGTTTGGATAATGATGTAGAACAAATGACTTACACTTCAGAAACCAGCATCACGGGTTTCTCGCTCGGGACATTAAACATTGACCGGGTAGGAAAAGATAAAAACGGGGAAGATAGTGCATATACTGACACGCTTAACTGTTCTAAATATCCGTTTACCATCAATCAAATGACAAGAGAAATCGAAAACAAAGATTCTCTTCCTTATGGGACTCATATTGATAAGGTAATTACTAACATCACCTATGACGCAGGAATACTGGTCTACAGACCCAAAGGTGCAGATAAAGACACAATCTGGACTTCTACCGACTCCATTGATTTCTCCGAATGCATAACAACTCCCGTTGAATTCAAAGTATATGCTTATAGTGGAGCAATTGGAAAAGCTTATAGAGTAAAAATTAACGTACACCAGCAGGAACCGGATACGATTTCTTGGATGAAATTTGACAACGCATTTAGCGCAGGAAATCTGCACACACAAAAGGCGGTATATGCCAATGGGAAAGTTTATGTCTTTGGTAAGAACAATAACGGATCACACATTGAATATACCACAGTATCCAATGACAATCCGACCCCATGGATACCGGTGGAACACACCACAATACCCGATATAGACACTTATTCTGCTACGACATGGGAAGGAAACATCTATTTCTTAGCCAGTGAAAATGGTGAGAAGAAACTATACAAACTTGACACAAACAGTCATGAAATTACGGCGCAAGATACAGGAGCTTTCGATTTGCTGATAGGTGGAAATGACCTGAAAGGGGAACTCTACGCTGTAAGAAATGGGGTTAGCGGCAAATTCAATGGGAACTGGACCGAAGACGCAAATCCACATGCATTCCCAGCAGGAAAGCCGTATTTCTCCCATACTACAACTACAACTTACAATACTCAAATAACCCATACCATAGCCCTCTGCTACAATCAGGGTACAGCAGCAAGCGATACAACTGCACTTGTGTTTGCATACATGTCGAATGAGGGAAAATGGGAAACAAGAATGCAAAACTTACCACTCCCTAACTTGGAAAACGTAACCATGATTTCCTACGATGGAAAACTGTATGCTTTCGGAGGCGCATGCAATCAATTACATATACAGCCATTCAGCCAATTCTACTGCTCTACCGACAATGGACTTTGCTGGAGACCCGTTTCCGAATGTATGGTATTCCCATCCGACTTCGGAAATCTTTACACAACACACCATGGCAACTATTCATGCGCAGTAAGCCCGAAGCAGGAAGACGAAATCCATAAAGGAAACTTTATTTGGATTGTATGGGAAAACGGAAGTATCAGCCGCGGACGAATCAACCGATTGGGATTTACTGCTAAGACATGGGAATAATAAACCTTGAAAATAGAAAATTATGTCATATAAAGACCAAATAGACAAAAACCGGATACCTGCACACATTGCCATCATTATGGACGGAAATGGACGGTGGGCCAAACAACGGGGAAAAGCCCGTACGTTCGGCCACCAGGCCGGTGCTGAAACCGTACACGTCATTACGGAAGAAGCAGCACGTCTGGGAGTAAAATATCTGACTCTTTATACTTTTTCTACAGAGAACTGGAACCGCCCTGTAGACGAGGTGGCGGCCCTGATGAGTCTGCTCATGGATTCCATTGAGGAAGAAACTTTTATGAAAAACAACATCAGTTTCCGAATTATCGGTGATACGGAAAAACTACCGGAAAACGTACTGGCACGATTGAACCAATGCATCAAACGTACATCACAAAATACCGGTATGTGCCTGACATTAGCACTAAGTTATTCCTCTAAATGGGAAATTACGGAAGCGGTGAGAAGTATCGCACGCGAAGTAGAAGAAGGCAAACTTTCTCCAGAAAACATTACAGACCAGACCATCGACAGATACCTGGCCACTTATTATATGCCCGATCCGGATCTGTTAATCAGAACAGGAGGGGAAATCCGACTGAGCAACTACTTGCTTTGGCAGTGTGCTTACACCGAACTATACTTCTGTGACACTTTCTGGCCAGACTTTAAGGCCGAAGAATTGTGTAAGGCTATTTGTGATTTTCAGAAAAGAGAACGCCGATTCGGCAAAACCAGTGAACAAATTTAAAAAAGAACAATGCAACACCGTTTTTCACTCATCCTATTGATTGCCGCTTGTCTTTCTGCTTCCACAGGAGGATATGCGCAGGACAATAACAATACAACTGAACAAAGCGATAAACCTGTTATCCTTTACAACGGAACGCCTAAAAAATATGAAATCGCCGACATTAAAGTCAGCGGAGTAAAAAACTATGAGGACTATGTCTTGATAGGAATCTCCGGTCTGGCAGTGGGACAAACGATTACCGTGCCAGGCGACGACATTACTTCTGCCGTAAAAAGATACTGGCGACACGGTTTGTTCTCCGATGTGAAAATCGTAGCCGACAAGATTGTAGACAATAAAATTTACTTGTCCATCCAGCTGACGCAACGTCCGCGTATCACCGACATCGTGATTCACGGCGTGAAGAAAAGCGAACGCGAGGATTTGCAGGCCAAACTGGGTATGGCCAAGGGTACGCAGGTGACCCCGAACTTGATTGACCGTGCCAAAATTCTGATAAAAAAACACTTTGATGAAAAAGGATTCAAGAACGCGGAAGTGAACATCATTGAGCGTGAAGACCCCGAAAACAAAGAACAAGTATATGTGGATGTGAATATCGACAAGAAAGCTAAAGTTAAAGTCCACAAAATTACCATCGACGGCAATGAGGTACTGTCTGACAAGAAACTGAAACGCGTAATGAAAAAAACCAACGAAAAAGGCAAGTTAATCAACCTTTTCCGTGCTAAAAAGTTTATTGAGGAACGCTACGAAGAAGACAAGCAGAAGATCATCGATAAATATAATGAACTGGGATACCGTGACGCACAAATTGTCACCGACAGCGTTTCATCGTATGATGAAAAAACAGTGGATGTGTACATGAAAATCTATGAAGGACAAAAATATTACCTGCGTAACATTACATGGGTAGGTAATACGGTATATCCTTCTGATTTGCTGAATGAGCAACTCCGTATGAAACACGGTGACGTGTACAACCAAAAACTGTTGAACGACCGTATATCAAACGATGAAGATGCCATCGGTAACAACTACTACAACCGTGGATATGTGTTCTATCGTCTGGACCCCGTGGAAGTAAACATCGACGGTGACTCCATCGACCTGGAAATGCGTATCACCGAAGGTCCGCAGGCCAGCATCAGCCATGTGCGCATCAACGGTAACGACCGTCTGTATGAAAACATCGTACGACGCGAACTGCGTACCCGTCCGGGTGACCTTTTCAGCAAGGAAGCATTGGAACGTTCCTACCGTGAAATCGCGCAGATGGGACACTTCAACCCGGAAAACATCAAACCGGATGTACGGCCGAATTTCGAAGACGGTACAGTGGACATCAACTGGGGACTGGAATCCAAGGCTAATGACCAGGTGGAATTCTCTGCTGGTTGGGGACAGACCGGTGTCATCGGTAAACTAAGTTTGAAGTTTACTAACTTCTCGTTTGCCAACTTGTTCCGCAAGAACGACAACTACCGCGGTATCCTGCCACAGGGCGACGGACAGACACTGACCATCAGTGGACAGACCAACGGACGTTATTACCAATCATACAGCGTATCGTTCTTCGATCCGTGGTTTGGTGGAAAGCGACCGAACTCCTTCTCTGTATCGGCTTTCTACTCTGTACAGACCGATGTAAGCAGCCAATACTATAATTCCGCCTACATGAACAACTACTACAACATGCTGAGTGGATACGGTTACTACGGAGGCTACGGAAGCTATTATGACAACTACGAATCCTACTATGACCCCGACAAGTCTATCAAGATGTTCGGTGTATCTGTAGGATGGGGTAAGCGTCTGCGCTGGCCGGATGACTACTTCACTTTGTCGGCAGAATTGTCTTACCAACGATTTATGCTGAAAGACTGGAGCTACCTCTACATCAAGCTGAACAACGGACAATATATGAATACTGGTAACTGCAACAACCTGAGCTTGAACCTGACCCTGTCACGTAACTCTACAGACAACCCGATTTTCCCACGTTACGGTTCTGAGTTCTCAGCTTCCTTGCAGATTACACCGCCGTATTCATTGTTCAGCAAAAAAGACTACTCTACTTACGGAAAAGACAACTACCACGATGCAGCCAGCATGTACAAGTGGATTGAATACCACAAGTGGAAATTCAAAGCCAAAACTTATACGGCTCTGATGGATATCCAAAAATGTCCGGTCATCATGACCCGTACGGAATTCGGTATCCTCGGCCACTTCAACAAGTACAAGCGCTCACCGTTTGAAACCTTCTACGTGGGAGGTGACGGTATGACGGGTTACAGTTACAACTACGCATCCGAAACCATTGCCCTTCGTGGATACGAAAACGGTTCACTCACCCCGTACGGAAGTGAAGGTTATGCTTACATCCGTCTGGGTGCCGAACTCCGCTACCCGCTGATGCTCGAAAACTCTACCAGCATCTATGCCTTGGGCTTCGTGGAAGCCGGTAATGCCTGGAACAACGTAACCGACTTCAACCCCTTCCAGTTGAAACGTTCGGCCGGAGTAGGTGTCCGTATCTTCCTTCCGATGATCGGTATGATGGGTATTGACTGGGCATACGGTTTCGACAAGATTGACGGTTCAATGCAATACAGCGGAAGCCAGTTCCACTTTATCATCGGACAAGAATTCTAACACTTAAAACCAAAGAATTATGAAGAGACTCGTTTTATCCGTTTTGCTGTTAGTGGCCGCCGTTGGCATGGCCTCAGCACAGAAATTCGCACTGGTAGATATGGAGTACATCCTCAAGCAGATTCCTTCCTATCAACAGGCCAACCAACAGATGGAGTCACTGTCAAAGGAATGGCAAAGCCAGATTGAGGTCAAAGCCAACGAAGCAAAGAAGCTGTACGAAGATTATCAGAAGACAGCAGGTACCTTGTCGGCTGCTCAGAAAACCAGTAAGGAAGATGCCATTGTAGCCAAGGAAAAAGAAGCGGCTGAACTCCGCAAGCAATATTTCGGACCGGAAGGAGAACTGATGAAAAAACGTCAGGAACTGATTGCTCCGATTCAGGATGCCATCTACAATGCCGTCAAGGCAATTGCTACCCAACGCGGATATGATGCTGTAATTGACCGTGCCTCGGCTCAAAGCATGATTTTTGCCTCTCCACGCATCGATATCAGCAATGAGGTTCTTGCAAAACTCGGATATTCAAATTAATTTTATACATTTGCAGCTGGGGTTTAAAAAGACCGTTTTTACATCGAATTAATTAATAACAAATAGAAACTTGAGATTATGTTGAAAAAAATTGCTTTTTTACTTTTACTCATCGCACCGATGAGTGTATTCGCACAGAAGTTTGCGCATTTCAAATCAATGGATATCATCCCGGTAATGCCGGAATATGCAAAGGCACAGACTGACATCGAAACCATGCGTAAACAATACGAAGACGAAATCAAACGTGCTTCCGACGAATTCAACAAGAAATATGCAGAATACCAGCAGGAACAGAAAAACTTGCCGCAGAACATTCAAGAACGTCGTCAGAAAGAATTGCAGGACCTGAGCGAAAAAGGTATGCAGTTCCAGCAGGATGCTCAGCAGCAGTTGCAGAAAGCATACGCTGACATGATGGAACCCATCTACAAAAAAATGGAAGATGCAGTAAAAGCTGTAGGTAAAGCCGGTGCATACACTTACGTATTCGACCTGAACCGTACAGACATCCCTTACATCGATGAAGCTCAATCAAAAGATATTACCAACGACATCAAGACCAAACTGGGCATCAGCCTGACTGCCGTTCCGGCTACTCCAGCAGCTGCTCCTGCAGCTACTCCGGCTCAGTAAGCAAAGGTTCTTTGTCGTCCTGACTTTTCATGTCATTCAGAGAAAACGGGAAAGGTTTCTCTGAATGACATTTTTCTTTTCAATCACTTCAACCGTTTTATCCATGCACCCGCTATCTGCCCCCCACACCGGCCCCATCGGAGTCTTTGATTCTGGCTACGGAGGCCTCACCATTCTTGAGAAATTCATCGAACGACTGCCACAATACGACTACCTATACTTAGGTGACAATGCCCGTGCACCCTACGGTACACGTTCGTTCGAAGTGGTTTATGAATTTACACTTCAAGCGGTCAAGAAACTATTCGAACTGGGTTGTCCACTGGTGATTCTAGCCTGCAATACGGCCTCAGCAAAAGCTCTCCGCAGCATCCAGCAAAACGATCTCCCCCATCTGGATCCTACCCGGCGCGTGCTGGGAGTAATCCGTCCTACGGTAGAATCCATCGGCGATATCACCCGCAATGGACACGTAGGCTTGTTGGCCACAGCCGGTACGGTACGTTCCGAATCCTATCCGCTGGAAATTAAAAAGATTTATCCCGACATTCAAGTAACAGGAATGGCTTGCCCCATGTGGGTGCCGCTGGTGGAGAACAAGGAATACGACGGAGACGGAGCTGACTACTTCGTGAAAGAATACATTGATGCTATCCTGCAAAAAGACCCGGATATCGACACACTGATTCTAGGATGCACCCACTACCCGCTTCTGCTACGGAAAATACGGCAGTTCACCCCATCCCATATTCAACTGGTGACCCAAGGTGAATATGTAAGCGAAAGTCTGAAAGACTATCTTTTGCGACACCCAGACATGGATGCCCGCTGCTCAAAGAACAAACGACGAAAATTCCTGACCACAGAATCGGAAGAGAAGTTCCGTGAATCTGCCTCCGTTTTTTTGCATTGTGCAGATGTACACGTACGTAGTGTCGTTCTCGAATAAAAAAATCCTCCTTCTTTAAATAAACGATTAATTCATGAAAGGAGGAGGACTTTTCTCTTAGCAGACATTGACCGTCACAGGAATCCCAACAGCACTCCAACGACCTACTCCTCTTCTAAGGCACATTCATATTTCATAGAGATTCAAATGCGCCATCCCGTTGTCCATAATGCGTTCTAAATAACGAATTTCACTTTATGCAAACTCCTCTTCTTCATCAAGATAAAGACTGTGTAAGCATTCAGTAAACGACAAATATCAAACCTTATATACAACAATAGTGATTGTCATTATGAACTTAATAGTTGCAATCAGCACTGGTTTCCGGATTCCTCCTCTTGTTTTGTCAATGCACTTCTCGGATGTTGCAGTTTCCATTTATGCGGAAGAAGATTCAGCAGTTCCTCATGAGTCGCCTTTTTGTGATAGGGCATTCGGGCAATAACATCATTCAGATATTCATTCCCTTGGGTTTACGTATGCCTTACAAGTGGCCAGCAGGGAGCAGATAACCGACATATTAACTACCGCCCCATGGTCACCACAGAGGAGGTAATTTTCCCATCCTTATATTGTACACCACATAACCGTCCCAAAGTAATCGGCCGGATGACATTTTCAGCCAGATTGTTATCCCCAAGCAGGCGCCCGTACTCCAGACATTTCATCATATTGTCCCATGGGTATAGGCATATAATAGCTTTCCCAATCTGGGAATTGGGGCTGTATTTAATACCTTCCGTTTCTATCCAGGCTCTCATGGCATCCATGATAGCTCCGGCCAGTTTCCAGCATTTCGTCTTTCGTTCTTTGTACATATTCCGGAGCATATCCGTTCATCCTTTCTCCTGTTTCAGGTTTCTTGGTGCTAGTAAATTTATGCGAAACAGCATAAGCATGGGACGAACAACAAAGGATATGAGTCTCATAAAACAAGTACTCCAGCTCATAAAGGCCGGAGAATCCAACCGCGATGTAAACTGCAAGTTACCCATCAACAAGAAAACCGTCAAGGTTATATGAATACAATAAGAGCCAACGAATAGAACATCGCAACCTCCTTGAGATTGACAACCCCGAGATACAGGAAACTACTGACGAATCCCAACGGTTACGGCAAGCCACAGTCCTATTATCATCTGAAGCAGAATCTCGTTACCGGAAAGGATGTTACAGCTGTACTTGCCAATATCTATAAACCGGGCGAAAAACTCATGGCCGACTTTGCCGGTAAGAAGCTCAACTATGTGGATTCCGAAACCGGAGAAAATTATCAAGGTGGAGGTGTTTGTCGCCTGCATACTTTACAGCAACTATACCTATGTAATATGTGTACCTTTGCAGAAGACAAAGGACTTCCTGTATGCCATAAGGATGTGCCTGGAACATCTGGGCGGTGTACCTCCTATACTGACTCCGGCAACCTCAAATCGGCGGTAATCAGTAATGACAGGCATGAACCGAAGCTGAGACAAGGCTCTTGAGGACATGGGCAACTACTACCATTTTGTAGTGCGCCATGTGACCCAGCATCACCGACACAGAAGGCTCCGATAGAGGACTCCGTAAGGATTACATACAACCATATCTATGCCAGATTGCGTAACCGCACTTTCCATTCACTTCTGGAACTGAACCGTACCGTATGGAAGCTGATGAAAAGGCACAATCAGACCCGTATGTAGAAAGCATCCCTACAGTCATGTCATGGAGAAGGAACTGCTGAAACTCTTGAAAAAGGAATCTCATGAGATGCCCTGTATGCTGACCTGAAAGTATAAGCAAAGGTTGTTTTTATCCGTTCATGGGTCTAGGTCTATGAGGAAAAGGTTAAGGACATATCGCCAGCCTGCCTTGAATACGTGTAAAGAGCATCTTTGACCCAAAACGTATCACAAGCCTGAAGAGGCGTATTACAAACTGTGCAACTCCATAGTCACAGTCTCAGACGAAAGTATGACCTGTCTCCACTTTCGACAATACCTTCCACTAATACATGGAGTACGGAATCTACTCCTACAGCAAGTCGAAGCTATACTCAGACGCAACGACATGAACAATGGCAGGCAGCTGGAGCCCCCTGGAAAAACACATCAGTTGGGTTCGCCTCCCTGCGTGAAGGCATACAAATCATGCTCTAGTACGAGCGTAATACGAAAGGGAACAACCGCATACAGCATCTCATCATAGCAAATTCGTTATACGACAACAAAAAAGAGGATGTGTCAAAATGATGCATCCTCTTTTTCGTTATATAATCATCGTTTTGCCATTTTTCATAGAGTATGATTTATGTTTTTCCTATGTCCATGCCTTTTGG
>CABIXF010000021.1 GCA_902362595.1 Bacteroidaceae bacterium
AAATTTTCAGCATATCATTGACTGACAAAACCCACTTACGTGACCTGTTCGACAAGACTAATTTCAATGATGTCAAAGATCTAAATGATCCCCTGATTCCGGGCTATTTGATTAATTGTTTAACTCGTCCCATTTTAACGGGACACTAATGAAGGTTAATATATAACTAAAATCTTTTTCCTATTAAAACCAAAACCATTGATATCATTGTTATATTTTATACATACACATCGTGTTTAAATGGACAAAACCAGGAGCCCAGCACTCCTTCTTTTCTTTTCATCTTTTTTTATAACTTAGCTGCATGAATCAGTAAATCACAATGCAAATATCAAACATTTGTTTTACATAACCAAATATTTAATTGATTTTTTCGCTATTTTTATGGATATCATTGAAAGATTGCAAAAAATAATTGAACATGAAAACCTAAGTGTTTCTGCCTTTGCAAGGAAAATTGGCGTTGTAGACCAAACAATTAGAGGTATAGTCGTCCAAAAAAGGAATAAGCCCAGCTTTGATATGCTTGTAAAAATTCTTCAAACATTTGATTGGCTCAGTGCCGAGTGGCTTATAATGGGCAAAGGAAGCATGGAAAAGACAAAACCAACAGAGAAAACAGACGATTCACAACAATTAATCGAGTTTATGAAATATTTACGGGAAAAAGACGAAAAGATAGAACTTCTCATAAAAGAGATGACAGAGTTAAAAGCAAAATACGATATTGTTTCCAAAAAGTTAGAAAAATAAAGACTCTACAAATCGCCTAACCGAGCAAGAAATCTTATCTTTGCAAAAAAGTCACCATAAAAAATATGATTCACGAATACCAACTCCGCATTCTGCCCGAACAGGCAGCCTGTGAACAGTCACTCAAACAATACATCAGTCGGGAAAAAGGGCTGGACATCCGCACTATCAACGCTATCCGTACCCTGAAACGCAGCATCGATGCCCGCCAACGTACCATTTACATCAATCTGACCGTCCGTGTTTTCGTCAATGAAACGCCTTCGGAAGAAGAGTTTGAACGCACGAATTATCCCAATATAGAAGGCCGCCCCGCGGTAATTGTCGTAGGAGCCGGCCCGGGAGGTCTGTTTGCCGCCCTGAAACTGATAGAACTGGGATTACGCCCCATCGTGATAGAACGCGGAAAGAATGTACGTGAGCGAAAAGAAGACCTGGCCCGTATCAGCCGGGAACACAAAGTAGATGCCGAGTCTAACTACAGTTTCGGCGAAGGAGGAGCTGGCGCTTACTCCGACGGGAAACTCTACACCCGCAGCAAGAAGCGGGGCAGCGTAGAAAAAATCTTGAATGTGTTCTGTCAGCACGGAGCCAGTCCGACCATCTTGTCGGATGCACACCCGCACATCGGAACCGACAAACTGCCAAGGGTCATCGAGAATATGCGAAACACCATCCTGGCCTGCGGCGGAGAAGTACACTTCCAGACCCGAATGGAGGCCCTCCTGATTGAAGGACAGAAAGTGAAAGGCATTGAAACTCACGACGGAAAGACTTTCTTAGGACCGGTAATCTTAGCTACGGGACATTCTGCCAGGGACGTGTACCGCTGGCTGTATGCCCACGGTGTACAACTGGAGACCAAAGGAATCGCCATTGGCGTACGGTTGGAACATCCGTCCATGCTGATTGACCAGATACAATATCATAATAAAAACGGGCGTGGGAAATACCTTCCCGCCGCCGAATACAGTTTCGTGCAACAGGTAGACGGACGAGGAGTCTACAGTTTCTGCATGTGTCCGGGAGGATTTGTGGTTCCGGCAGCCAGTGGCCCTCACCAGCTGGTGGTAAACGGCATGAGCCCGAGCAACCGCGGTACAAAGTGGAGCAACTCGGGCATGGTGGTCGAGACGCGACCGGAAGACTTGCTGCTTCCGGAAATGCAACTCCAGGCAGATCCTATCTCCGGTTCCCAGGAAGCCCTCACAGAAGAACTGATACTCCGCGACGGAAAGCTGCCCGATGGCACTGTCCATACACTGGCCATGATGCGTTTCCAGGAAAAACTGGAGCAAATCTGCTGGCAACAGGGAAACATGCGACAGACAGCTCCTTCCCAACGTATGGTAGACTTTACCCGGAAAAAGCTGAGTTACGACCTGCCGGCCACCTCGTACAGCCCGGGACTGGTATCCTCCCCCCTGCATTTCTGGATGCCGCCGTTCCTGAGCGAACGCCTCAGCAAGGGGTTCCAACTTTTTGGGAAAAGCTCCCGCGGCTTTCTAACCAACGAAGCCGTCATGATTGCGGTAGAAACCCGCACTTCCTCTCCTGTACGCATCGTACGTGACAAGGATACCCTGCAACACCTCACCGTGGAAGGCCTGTTCCCTTGCGGAGAGGGAGCCGGTTATGCCGGAGGAATCGTTTCGGCCGGAATCGATGGCGAACGCTGCGCCGAGGCTGTAGCCCATTACCTGAACCATTAATCCCTACGCCTTATGCACCAGCCTGAAATAGCCATTATCGAGCCCAATACCCTGACAGCCCTCGGATTGCGTACCATCTTGGAAGAACTGATTCCGGAAGCTGTCATCCGTACATTTTCCTCTTTCGAACGACTGATTGACGACACCCCCGACATGTATGCGCATTATTTCGTTTCAGCTCATGTCTATTTCGAGCATACCTCGTTCTTTCTGGAACGGAAGCCCAAATGCATTGTCTTGTCTGCCGGAGAACCTTCCTTGCTGACAGGCATCCCGAGCCTGAATATCCTTCTTCCACAGGAACAGCTGGTGAAAACCATCATGCAGACCCGGAAAAGAGGACACGAACTGACCCATCATCCCGTACCCGCCGCACCGACGGATACGGAACATGAACTGACTCCACGGGAAATAGAGGTGCTCCGGCTGGTGACCAAAGGACTCATCAACAAGGAAATTGCCGAGAAACTGCACATCAGCCTGACCACGGTGATTTCACACCGGAAAAACATTACTGAAAAATTAGGCATCAAGTCCGTATCCGGCCTGGCCATCTATGCGGTCATGCACGGATACGTGGAAGCCGACCGGGTGTGATTCAGCGGAACAGCTCGGGGAGCAGATGGTTCAGGTATTTCCGCCAGTTGCGCCATTCATGGCCGCCGTCGGTTTCCATATACTCATACTTGTATCCGTGCTTGTCAAGCAGCTGACGATATTTCACATTGTCCTGATACAGGAAATCCCCGTTGCCGATGGCAATGAAATACAGCTTGGGAGCCTCTGCAAACTGGGCAGCCAGCTTTTCTTCCAAGTTCTCATAAATATACGCATTCTCACTTTTTGACTGACGGTTGATGGCGGCAGAAAACAGTCCCACGTAGCCGAACTTATCCGGATAATTGGCCGAGATATACAAAGAATGGAATCCTCCCATCGACAGCCCGGCAATGGCCCGGTGTGCCTTGTCATTCACCGTGCGGTAATGCGTCTCCACATAGTTCATAATATCCGGAAAGGCCTTTTCGAAAGAACCTTCCATGGTTTTCGGGTTTATGAACGAAGGCTTGTACATACTGTTCGGGTATTCTCCGGGCACAGCCTCCTGCCCTCCGTTACCGTTGGGCATCACCACAATCATCGGTTTTGCTTTTCCCTGTGCAATCAGGTTGTCCAGAATCTGCACGGCACGTCCCAACTCACTCCAGGCGTTCTCATCGCCACCGGCTCCGTGCAACAGGTAGAGCACCGGATAACTTTCCTGACTGTCTTCATACCCGGCCGGAGTATAGACCGTCATCCGGCGGCGTTCCATCCCCAGTGTGGGACTCGGATACCACACCTTTGAGACGGTACCATGAGGTACTTCCCGTACCAGATAATTCTGCGACAGCTCCCCGTCGACCAGGAAATAGTTGGTATAGGTGGCAATGTCGCGCAACATATACACATTGTTGGGATCGAGCATACGCATGCCGTCTACATAGAAACAATAGGTGTGCAATTCCGGCGCAGGCACCGAGGTGGTATAAGTCCACACTCCGTTTTCTTCTTTCTGCATTGGAATCTTTCCAGCCACTTCCACTTCTCCCAGTGGAGTCTGTTGCCGGGTCTTCTCAAAAAAATCGGCCTCCACAGACACGTGCTTCGCTTCCGGAGCCCACAGACGGAAAGTGACGGTCTGGTTCTTTACTTCGGGCGAAACCAGATTGCCCGTATTCACAGCCACAGTTTCCTGCGCCCAGACGCCAAGTGCGCACACACACATCGCCGCCAAACTCAAAAATCTTCTCATATCATATACCTTATTATATATAACTCCTTCACGATACACAAAATTAGCAAAATCCTCATTTATTAGGATTGCCCGTCCCCTCAATTTGCGTTTACTTTGCACCCGTTAACTAAACTATATTTCAACAGAATGAAAAAAAATACCGCTATCGCTTTTTTATGGGCTGCTTCGGCATCCAGCGTATGGGCTGTGGGTACTCCCGTGGATGCCTTGCCCAAAGACACTACCAAAGTCATCGACATTGAAGAAGTAGTCGTCATTGCCACACCGAAGGAAAACAACCGTCTGCGCCAGCAGGCCGCTTCATCGACCTCGTTTTCCCAAAGTGCCCTGCGCAACCAGTCGGTCACTTCCGTAAAGTCTTTGTCGGCTCTGGTGCCGAACCTGTTCATCCCCGACTACGGTTCCAAGCTGACCACTTCTGTCTATATCCGCGGTATCGGTTCACGTATCAATACACCGGCAGTAGGTCTCTACGTCGATAACATTCCTTTCATCGACAAGTCGGCTTTCGACTTCAATTACTCGGATATCGAACGTATCGACGTCATGCGCGGACCACAGGGAACGCTCTACGGACGCAACACCATGGGCGGACTTATCCGTGTGTTCACCAAATCACCCTTCACTTATCAGGGCACAGACCTTCGCTTGGGAGCGGCCACTTACAACAACTACAACGCCTCGCTCACCCACTACCACCGTATTTCCAGCCAGTTCGCCTTCTCGGTAGGTTTGTTCTACGACCATAAGGGAGGGTTCTTCAAGAATGACTTCAACGGCAAACGGATTGATACCGACAATGAATTCGGCGGACGTATCCGTGCCATCTACCTGCCCACCGACAACCTGAAACTTGATTTCACCGTGAACTACGAATACGCCAACCAGGGAGGTTATCCGTATGAATACACCGGAAAGGTAAAAGGAGAGGAAGACCGAGCTCAATACATCGGACACATCTCCTACGACAATGCCTGCGGCTACAAGCGTAACCTGCTGAACACCGGATTGAATCTAGAATATCAGGCCGACAATTTCATTCTGAGCAGTGTGACCGGCTTCCAATACCTGCGTGACCACATGGATTTGGACCAGGACTTCACGGAACAGAACATCTATACCATGATGCAGAAGCAGAACTCCAAGACACTGAGCGAGGAAATTGTCCTCAAATCCAAACCCGGACGCCGCTGGCAGTGGACTACCGGAGTGAGCGGCTTCTACCAATGGCTCGACACGGAGGCTCCCGTCACTTTCCAGAAAGACGGAATCAACTGGCTGAACTCTACCATCAACACCAATGCCAATAAATACATGCCGACCATATCGGCCGGTCCGATGACCATGAAAATGACTTTCAATGACGTCATCAACGGCGAACAACTGGTCATCCCGGGACAATTCAGCACGCCTATCCTGAATGCGGCCGTGTTCCATCAGTCCACCTTCAACGACCTTTTCGGTCTGAAAGGTCTTTCACTGACCGCCGGTCTCCGCATGGACTATGAAAGCCTGAAGCTGGATTATTACAGCGGTTGCCAGTTTACTCATACCTACTCACTGAGCGGCACACTGACTCCTGGTGACAAAGTCATCCCGATGGTACCGGCACAGGACTTCAACGTGAACAACAGTTACAACGGAAAACTGTCGCACGACTACATCCAGCTGTTGCCGAAGTTCGCCTTGCAATACGACTTTGATTCACGCAACAATATCTACGTCAGCGTAAGCAAAGGTTACCGTTCGGGAGGATACAACATCCAGATGTTTTCCGACTTGCTGCAAAACGACATGCAGGCCAGCATGATGAAAGATGTGGCCGATGTAACAATTCCTATTGTCAACAAAGTGCCCATGCTGAGCGACGAACAGAAACAGATGATTGCAGGTATGCTGAACGGTATGGCACAAGCACCACAAACCGACGTGAAGGCTGCCACACTCTACAAGCCGGAATATTCCTGGAACTATGAAATCGGTTCGCACCTCACCCAGCTGAACGGAAAACTGCAGGCCGACCTTTCTGCCTTCTACATGGATACCCGCGACCAGCAATTGTCGCGCTTCGCCGAAAGCGGACTGGGACGTATCACAGTCAATGCCGGAAAGAGTCGGAGCCTGGGAGCCGAAGCCAGCCTGCGTGCCCAGCTCACCGACAAGTTCAGCCTGAACGGAAACTACGGTTATACCTACGCCACTTTCACCGACTACGTAGTGAGCGAAACTGAAAACTACAACGGAAATTATGTACCGTTTGTACCCAAACACACCTTTACCGTAGGCGGACAGTACATCTTCCCGTTCCGTAACAATGCGCTATTGGACAATATTACCCTTGATGCCAACTACCGAGCGGCAGGCCGTATCTACTGGACAGAGCAGAACAACGCCAGCCAGGCCCTCTACGGCACACTGAACGGACGCCTCAGCCTGAACAAAGGTAACGGACAAATCGGTATCTGGGTGAACAATGCCCTGAACAAGGATTACCAGGCCTTCTACTTTGAGACGATGAGCCGCGGTTTTGCCCAAAAAGGTCGCCCCGTACAAGTGGGTATCGACATACGTTGTCGGTTCTAAAACCGTCCTTTCAAGAGACATAAAAAACGCCTAAGCGTTCCAGTCAAAACGCCCTTACGTTTGAATGGAAACGCTTAGGCGTTTGACATAAAACGCTTCGACGTTTTGATCGAAACGCTTCGGCGTTTGAAGACAAACGCTTAGGCGTTTTCAGCAAGTCTTTAAATGTCTCGAAAAATCGACATAAAGTCCTCAGAAATCTACTTACATCTTCATCCCAATTGTTACTTCCGCGGAAGCATGCCGGATGTAGGACATTCATAATTACTGATAGGCAGTTTCACCTTTTTCAATTCCTTCAAGGTAAATACCGGAGGTTCCACTCCTTCAGGATATTTCTTTTTTGAGAACGTGCGGAAATACTCCAGGCAAGCATCTTTCCACCACACGGCATCGCGTGCCTGAATATCCAGCCGTTCGGCCACCGCCTGATAGCGTTCCGCATCGACATAGGGCTGCATATCCTTCCAAATCCGCTGGAACGCACGCACTTCGTCTACCCCTTTCTGATACTTATAACAGAGTTCATCCCACAAGGAGCGCCCTGAACGAAGTTTCTGATTCCAATTCACATGATGAAACCAAAGCAGATATTCTTCCGGACATTGCTCCAGCGAATCGAACACCCGGGCCAACGAATCCGGATACTGTGACACGGCATCACTTCCCGTACGGCTCCGGTCGAAACCCAATCCCTCCTTGTCCGCCTGATGGTAATACGAAGGCAGCCAATCGGCACGTGCCCCAGGCACCTCACACCAAGGTTCCGGCCCATAATGATGTCCCCAGGCAAAAATATGGTGCAAGCCCAGCGGCATCATGTAATCCACCACTGCCTCCCGGCTCTCCATCATGACCTGCGTCATGGGCTCCACAAACCGGCGGTCGGTCGTGAAAGTCTGTGCCAGCCACTCGCGGGCAATCTCTTCCGCCGACAAGTCCGGATTCCAAGCCAACCGCCCGTAAGCATACCAGTTGGCCTGTGCAAAATCATGTCCGCACCAGTTCACGTGATCGCCTACATTCACTACACCCGCTACCCCCTTCAGGGAAGAAGGCTGCACATAGCGGTAAAACTCGTTCCACATAGTGGCCAGATAAGCCAGGTGATTGGAATGTCCTAAGTATTCCTGCGTTATTTGAAACTCCACCATCAAGGGTGTATGCGGCATGGCCCCGAAGAGCGGACTGTAAGGTTCCCGCGGCTGAAAGTCAATCGGCCCGTTTTTCACCTGCACCATCACATTATCCCGGAATCGGCCGTCCAGCGGCTGAAATTCCAGGTAAGCCTGCTTGGCCCGGTCTGCATCCGACGGACTGTAGACAAAGGCCCGCCACATCACGATTCCCCCATAGGGTTTCAAAGCCTCCGCCAGCATGTTCGCTCCCTCGGCATGCGTATGCCCGTAATCACACGGGCCGGGCTGTCCTTCCGAATTGGCCTTCACCAGAAAACCGCCAAAATCAGGAATCAATCCATAAATTTCCTGTACTTTCTCTTTCCACCAACGGGCCACCTCCTCGTCCAGCGGGTCGGCCGTAGACAAACCTCCTAACTTCATCGGCGAAGCAAAATTGACCGAAAGGTACACCTTGATGCCATAAGGACGGAACACGTCGGCCAATTTCCGCACCTTTTGCAGGTAGTCGGAGGATAGAATCTCGGGCGAAGCATTCACATTGTTCAGCACAGTCCCGTTGATACCCACCGAAGCATTGGCACGGGCATATTCCCGATAACGGGCCGACACGGAATCAGTCAGGTCCTCCCATTTCCACAAAGAACGTCCCGCATAACCGCGCTCAATCGTGCCGTCCAGATTGTCCCAATGGTTCAGCACACGGATGTCAAAGGCCGGCTTTTCCTGAATATCCAGCCGGGTACAATCCGCTCCTTCCGCCTGCAACCGCAGCAGATGGTAAGTTGCATACAGCAATCCCTGTTCCGTAGCGGCCTCCAGCACCGTCTTTCCTTCGGAAGTACGTATGGTGTATCCCTCTTTGCTCAACCGACGATGTGTCTCATCGGCACAGAGCTGCAAATCCACTTCCCCTCCTTTCCACAAAGCGGCCAGTTCCTCACGTGCCACAGTGAGTGTAGGAGAAGTCACTAAACAACAGACAGACGCTTGATTCACAGGCGTCTGTCGTAACCAAAGTCTGCTCCCGTCTTCAGCCCACAACGTCAGGGCCAAAGACAGGAAACAGACACTACCCCAAAGTCGTTTATTCATCCGCACTGCCTTTTACAGTTTGAATCTTGCCGTCCTCGTCATATTCCAGTTCGACCACCTTCAGGCTGCGAAGCCAAGTCTTTCCACCCGAAGGCACACAGTCGTGATGGAACAGATACCATTTTCCCTTATATTCCGCAATGGAATGGTGCGTGGTCCATCCCACCACGGGTGTCAGAATCACTCCCTGATACACAAACGGACCATAAGGATTGTCGCCTACGGCATAACACAACAAGTGTGTATCGCCAGTGGAATAGGAGAAATAATATTTCCCTTTGTACTTGTGCATCCAAGAAGCCTCAAAGAAGCGGTGCGGATCACCTGCTGTCAGCGGTTTTCCGTCTTCCCCTAACACAATCACCGGACGAGGTTCTTCTGCAAAACCGAGCATATCATCCGACAATTTTACCACCCGGCTCGGCAAGGCTGGTTCATCAGCTTCCGGCAGAAACGGATGTTCAATGGCCTTATTGTCACGATAACGCTGTAGCTGTCCACCCCAGATACCGCCAAAATACATATAATAACTGCCATCCTCATCACGGAACACAGCCGCATCGATGCTGTAACTGCCCCGAATCGGGTCGGGCTGAGGAATGAACGGGCCTTCCGGCTTGTCACCGATGGCTACTCCCATGCGGAAAATGTCGTTCCGGTCTTTCAACGGGAAATACAGGTAATATTTTCCGTCCTTACAAGCAATGTCACAATCCCAAAGCTGGCGCCCGGCCCAAGGAATATCAGCTACTTTCAAAGCCACGCCATGGTCGACGATTTCTCCATGCATCACGTCGTCGGTAGACAGCACATGATAGTCATTCATGTCAAAATGATCACCGTTGTCATTTTCCGGAATACCGGATTCACGGTCGTGTGAAGGGTAAATGTACAAGCGGCCATTGAATACATGTACCGACGGGTCTGCCATGTAATCGGCAGGAAACAGATATCTTTCTTCCTTTTTCATACTATGTAATTTTATGAGACCATTTGATGTTGGTCTCCAGTTCAACATTTATTTCTTTGCAGACGTTACGGAATCGGATGCTTCTTCTATCATTTTCCGTACAAAATCTTTAGGCTGGTAATTCCGGTCGAAAAGCAACGGATAGTCCTTTCTTCCTCGAATCGGGAAATTATTTTTCCAGGAATCCTCATCGGTCACTCCCCATGCGGTCACCCGTTCCACAATGTCGGCATGCTTTTCAAAAAGCTGAAAGAACTCTTGCATTCTTTTATTCCATGCCTGATTGACAGAATCCGGCAAAGCATCCGGATAGGGATTCAAGGATTTCTTGAAAGCCACCGTATCCGAAATATTGGCACTTCTGCGGGCCGTTGGCAAGGCACTCATGTCCCATTCTGTAATCATCACCTTCACACCGGCTGCCGCAAAGGCAAGCATGCTTTCCTCAAACCGGCGGATGTCCGGATAATCCATTCCCATGTGTCCCTGCATACCCACCGCGTCGATACGCAAGCCCTTTTCTTTCAGCGAACGAACCAGTTTTACCACTCCCTCACGGCGTCCCGGCACATCCATGCCGTAATCATTGTAATATAATTCAGCATCCGGATCGGCTTCGTGCGCATACTGAAAAGCCAATGGAATGAACTCTTCTCCCAAAATCTCGTAGAACTTGCTCTTGCGGTAAGAACCGTCTTCCATAATGGCTTCGTTCACCACATCCCATCCTTTAATCTTGCCTTTGTAGCGTCCGACTACCGTCTGAATATGGGTTTTCATACGCTGTTTCAATACTTCAGGAGAAACATTCTTTCCTTTGTCATCCACACAAAACCACTCGGGAAGCTGTGAATGCCATATCAGGCAATGTCCTGTCACCGTCAGGCCGTTATCGAGTCCCAACTGAACCAAACGGTCGGCATCCTCAAAATGGAACTCTCCTTCCTTCGGTTGGATTTCCTCACTTTTCATACAGTTCTCTGCCACAATGGCATTGAAATGCCGTTTCACGATTTTCAGTGCGGAAGTGTCCATACCCGATGACTGTCGGACATTAAGTGCCACTCCCATCAGAAATTTATCCCCAACCACCTCTTTTAATGACTTTTCCGAAACGGTCATTTTGGAAACATTGCTTCCACATGCCATCAGAAAAAGGCTACATAATGCCATCGATACAATGTGTTTGTTCTTCATTTTTCTGTTTATTTCCTAATTAATAATCGTTTTTACTTCTGCGTTCGCTCAATTCAGCCTGCATTTTCTCATTATATTCCTTGCTGATAGGATAGAAAAACAACGCTACCACTCCCACTAGGAAGAAAGCGGCAGGAATCAGGCTGGAAGACAAGATGATACCATGCACAGCCGTATCGCTCTGTACGGCACCCGAACCGGAAGCGTAGCCAAATCCGGACAACAAAAATCCCAATACGGCACCACCAATGCCTAATCCCGCTTTCAAGGCAAATACCACACCCGAAAAGACAAATCCCGTAGCACGACGATAATGGATATACTCAGAATGGTCGGCCACATCGGCAATCATCGCCCAAAGCAAAGGCACCGTAGGCGCATAGGCCAGACTCTTCAGGAAGTTCAGTACAAACATCATACCCACATTATCTTTAGCAGGGAAATAGAACAGGGCTGTAAAGACGGCTGTCAGTGAGAGGCACACAATAAACGTACGCTTCTTGCCGTATTTGTTCGCCAAAAACTCAGATAAGAAAATCACTCCGAAGAACTGTACCAGTGCCCCGACCATATTAAAGACACCAAATCCTACTTCGTATGCCTTATCCGGTGATGTCACAATCAATCCAAAGGCATTGAGCACATGATAGCCGACCGAGTTCCCAGGTTCTGCTGCCACCAACCCAATATTATCCAGAAAAGCAAACAACGCGACCTTATCCACGTAGTTCTCAAAATAATAGTTCATGGCACTTCCCCACATGGCCAGTGTGATGAAAACAAACAAGGTCAAAATAAACATGGCCCGCCAAGGCACACTACTCAACACGTCTTTAATATCCTGACGGGTATCATTTTTTTGGTTAGCCGGTGGAGTAATACGTTCCCTTGCCGAGAAAAATACAATCAGAAGAAAAATAAAACCGACTGCCGCAAACAGGGAAATCGTGCAAAGCCACCCATGCGCTTTGTCTCCCCCATCCGAAAATTTGCTCACCAATGGCAAAGTAAGTCCCTGTACCACAAACTGGGCAATGGTAGAAAAGACAAAACGTACGGAAGTGATACTGGTACGTTCCTTAATGTCCGACGACATCACTCCTCCCAAAGAGGAATAAGGCGTATTGTTAAAAGAGTACATTGTCATCAACAATGTATAAGAGATGGTTGCATACACCGCTACCAGCCCTTTTTCCTCAATACCCGGATTATAGAAGGCCAACACATAAAATACCATGAACGGGAGAGCCGTCCACAATACCCAGGGACGGTATTTTCCCCACCGTGTCTGAGTGCGGTCGGACAAAATACCCACAGTAGGGTCTACAAAAGCATCGACAATACGTGCCACTAACATCACGGTACCTGCAATTGCTCCTTCCAGACCAAACACGTCCGTATAGAATTTGGTCTGGTAAATCATCATCATCTGAAAGACGAGATTCGCAGAACAATCGCCCAGTCCATAACCGACTTTCTCGGCCATGGACACTTTCTGACTTAGAATATTACTCATTTTTACTTATTTTGTTTTTCATTCTGTATTACTGCTTCCACCAAGCGAGTAGCCGGTGTTTTCTTATCCAGCGGATGAATATCATTCCATTCACCCGTATCGCTATTTTTAATCAAGGTTACATAAGGACTTTCCTGTGCCGCTTTTGCCTGCTGTTTCCTCAATTCTGCCCAAGCTGCGCGTCCAGGGTCATTCGGTGCCAGGAAATCGGCCAATTCCACCACATAGAAAGGTAAGTTTTCATTCTGAAAAAGGGTTCTCCAGTCTGCAATCATTGCCGTAAGCAAGGAGGAATATTCCCGCCAGCGACCCACATTCGACTCGCCCTGATACCATACCACCCCTTTGAACACATAATGCTGCAAAGGATGTATCATACCGTTATACAAACCTGTCGGTATATAATGGAAAGCCGTAGAAGAAGGGGAAGGAGGCATCACCGTTCCAATCTTATGTTTCCATGTACCTTCCAAGCTGACTTCCTGATTGCCACACAGCAATTTATACGGTTTTTCTTTTACAAAGGAAGGGCAAGAACCGTAGCTGAACAAACGTACGGTCAGCTGGTTTTTTCCTTCTTTCAGGAACCTGGCCGGTACCTGATAAATCCGCGGCGGATACTGATAGGAAACAGACCCCACAAAATGTCCGTTCACATACACAGAATCAGCATCGACCATACAGCCTAACCGCAATACTACGTCTTTTCCTGCCCATCCATCGGGCACTACAAACTCTTTTCGGAACCAATGGGTCCCATTCAATGGACGACCGTTACGAAGTGCCCAATTATCTGAAAACATATCTACCCTTTCCCAATCCGTATCATTGTATGACTCGGCATACCAAGGCATTTCACCATGCAGCCCGGCATCCGACCGATACAATTGCTTATTCCATGCCGACTGATGCAGCTGTTCGGTCTCCTTTATTTGAGCCACTAGTGCGGCATCTTCATATAAGGTTTTCTGGTTTACATACTCCGGAAAATCTTTCAACCCTTCCTCGCTAATCCATGCTTCGGCCGGTGTACCTCCCCAGCTGGAATTAATAATTCCGACCGGTACTCCTGTCTTTTCCTCCAGCAGTTTAGAAAAGAAATAACAAAGAGCAGAGAAGTTCTGGACGTATTCTTTCGTCATCGGCTGCCATTTGATTGTCCGTACATCCTCCAACGGACGTGAAAAATCATACGCATACGGAACCTTTACATACCGAACAGATGAATTTTCATACGATGCAATCTCTTCGGCATACTTATCCATCACCCGGTTTACCGTCAATTCCATATTCGACTGTCCTGAACACAAGAACACATCCCCAATCAGAATGTCCTTTAATAAAATGTCATTGACAGTCATAGAATAAGGACCTCCTGCTTTCAAAGCAGGCAAAGCAATCATCCAATTTCCAGTTTCATCCGCTACGGCATGATACCGTTTCTTCATGAAAGTCAAATTCACCTCTTCACCCGGACTGGCTGTACCCCAAATCTTCAAAGGAACGTTTCGTTGAAGCACCATTCCATCGGAAATCAACGCAGGTAAAGTGACTTTGGCTGACAATCCAAAACTACAACAAGAAAGCAAAAGAAGAGTCCAAAATACCCTACTAAAATAAGCCTGTGTTTTCATACATTATATCTTGTATTTTTCATCGATTCTTACCACTACAAAAATAGTAAAAGGCCATGGAACAGGCTCTCACACAGGATACCAACCTCATATCTATTGTTACACCATCCTTTCTGTTGTAACAAAAACTTACGGAAATGTTACATCACAAAAGGAAAATCCTCCCCAAAGGCTCTTATATAATTTTCCAGGTAACTTTTACAAGAACTCTCTTACACCCCTTAAAATCTATTTTCAAAAGCCTAAAAAATCCATGTTTTTTTCATTGACTACTAAAGAAAAATAACTTACTTTGTATCTATTAAATAATATTTTGATTCAATTTAGTCCTACAAACCACGTCAATAATGAGAAATAAAACATTCATTATAACCGTTATTTTCTGTCTATTGCCCCTCTTTTGTAAAGGGCAATTTTGCAAGTTATATACTACCCATGGAGAAATTTCCAGCAGTATGATCAACAATATATATCAGGATCAAAAAGGATATATATGGGTAACTACAGAGGACGGGGTGAATAAATTTGATGGAGCAAAGTTTACTAGTTACAGGACTCACAAGAACGACTCCACGTCATTAATAGGAAACCATGTATACAAGGTATTTCAAGATTCCAAAGGTCATTTGTATATTCTTTCTACCAAAGGACTGCAAATCTACGACTACCGGTCGGATACATTCAAAACCATCAAGAAATCGAGTCCGTCTTATAACAATAAAAGTATCACAGAACTTCGTAACGGCAACATTCTGATTGGAACCAGCGGATACGGAATGAAGACTCTGTCAACAGACAGCAAAGAGAATTTTCTGATTCAGGACTGGAATCCTTCCCTGAGTGGATATACTATCAACGAAATCATGGAAGACAAAAACGGAAATATCTGGATTTGCACAGAATACCATGGCATCATCCGAATTGATAAAAACGGAAAGCGGTACGATTATTCGCTTGGCACACACAACGGCAACCAGTTTATCAACTGCTGCACAGAAGATTCATACGGCAATGTATATGTAGGTACCACCGGACGTGGAGTATTCGTTTATCGAAAGGCTGACGATACGTTTCAGCAAATCTTTAAATCCGAGTTTCCCATCAAGGACCTGAAACAAAAAGAGCACTTCATGCTGATTGGCATTGACGGAGAAGGTATTGTTTCCTATAATATTTTGGAAAAAAAGATTGCGGATACAGATTTTTATATTGATAATGTCAACATCAAAAAAAGTAAAGTACATTCCCTTCTAATAGACAACAGTACCAATCTTTGGGTAGGTATTTATCAGAAAGGGGTAGCCTTTATTCCTTTACAAGCCAATATGTTTGGTTATATCGGAAGTTATTCCTCTCTTCGAAACTACATCGGGAATAACTGCATCACAGCCTTATGCGACTATGATGACGGGAAACTCATTGTCGGAACTGATAACGATGGAATCTACCAGCTAAATAACCATTACAATTTTATCCGACATTTGACACCTGAAACAAACCCTGACATACCCTCCACAGTGATGTGTCTGTTCAAAGATTCCCACAAGAATGTATGGATAGGCTCTTACCTG
Source organism: Bacteroidaceae bacterium (assembly GCA_902362595.1). Lineage (GTDB taxonomy): Bacteria > Bacteroidota > Bacteroidia > Bacteroidales > Bacteroidaceae > Phocaeicola > Phocaeicola fibrisolvens. The sequence goes on from CABIXF010000021.1 coordinate 15,969, forward strand.
AGTGGACTTTCCTTCATGAACAACAAAGGAGATAGATTTACCAAAGTATCTTTGAAAGACAAAAACGGAAACGAAATCAAACGTGTGTACTGCCTGGCTGAAGACGCTCATAAAAGATTATGGATTGGCACAATGGGAATGGGACTCTATTTCACCGATTTACAAACGTCCATTCAGGAAAATATCAACGTGTACAATACCAAAGAATTGCAAGATGTCAACCAATGGATTGATGCACTTTACTATGCCCAAAATGGAAGATTATACATCGGTACTTATGATGGCATTAAATGTATAGATACTCAAACTCTAAAAGTAGCAGGAAAAGAAAAAGCATTGCTCGGACTTGTTATCTATTCCATTGCAGAAGATCATGAACATCGTATCTGGGCCGGTACATCCGATGGTATTACGGTTATGGACAAGGATTTGAATGTCCTCGAACAATTCACTACCCAAAACGGATTGCCTAACAACTCCGTTTCATCCATCGTAGTGGATAAAAACAATGACATTTGGGTCAGTACCAATCAGGGCATTGCCAAATACAACCCGCAGAAAAACTCCTTCATTCCGTTTTATACTTCCGACGGCTTATACAACAACGAATTCTCCAGAAATGCGTTCTGCCAATATCCCGACGGTAAAATCCTGTTTGGAGGAACCAACGGAATCATTTTCTTCAATCTAGATGACATCAAGATTCAGAAATTTCAAAGTAAAATCAGACTTACAGGATTTTACTTACATGATAAAGCTGTAAACGAACTTACAAAATCCGGGAATTATCCTGTAATAGACAGTGACATATTCAATACAAAAGAAATTAACCTGGCACATTACGACAACTCTTTCTACATTGAATTCGCTACAGACAATTTCATCGTTCCTCAAAGTTATGTATACTCCATGAACAACGGAACATGGAATTCTTTGCCCAAAGGAACTTCCCGTGTATCATTCAGCAACCTTCCGGTAGGAAAGTATGAGTTTAAGATTAAAGCTATCAATGGCTCTGCAGAATCGGAAATAAAAACCATATTCATCCATATTCATCCAGCATGGTATAACTCGACTATAGCTTGGATTATCTATCTGGCCATCATTGGCAGCATAGCTGCCGTCTTCATACATCAGGCAAAAGAAAAATACAGGGTAAGGCAAGAAATGCTGAAACACAAGCATCTGGAAGAAATCAACGAAGCCAAACTGCAATTCTTCATCAACATCTCGCATGAGATTCGAACGCCGATGTCGTTGATAATAAGCCCGCTCCAGAAATTAATCTCTACCGACAACGATGCGGAAAGACAGAAGAGCTACTCCCTGATTGAACGTAATGCACAACGCATATTGAACCTCATCAATCAGTTGATGGACATCCGGAAAATAGACAAGAACCAAATGAAACTCAGTTTTACAGAAGTGGAATTAATCGGTTTTGTCAACGACATCAAGGACACATTTGCCTATCAGGCTGCCAGCAAAGGAGCCCAACTGAACATTATCACCCAACTGGACCAACTGAAAGTATGGCTGGACCCGAACAATTTTGACAAAGTGATTTTCAACTTGTTGTCCAATGCTCTCAAGCACATTCAAAATGACGGAAAAATTAATATCTACATTAATTCCATTCACGACAGCAAAGAAAAAGCTCCATTGAACAACTATGCCGAAATCATTATTGAAGACAACGGTTCAGGCATCAAGGAAAGTGAAATGAAACGCATCTTTGAACGCTTCTACCAAGTGAGCGACGACAGGTCACGCAGCAAAGGAACCGGAATCGGACTTCATTTGTCTATGTCACTCGTAAAAATGCATCATGGCACCATTACGGTCAAGAACAACGACAACCAACCAGGATGCAGTTTCACCATACACATCCCGCTAGGATGCAACCATCTCTCCCCAGAAGATATGGCCTCAAACTCCTCTGATACAACACCTCTATCTTCCACAGAAGATCATACGCTTCAGCACATTCCACTCCCTCCAGAAGAAAATGAAGGGGAGGAAAACAGTAAAAAGGCACCGAGAAAGAAACATTCTGTCCTCATTGTGGAAGATGAAGACGACATCCGGAATTACTTACTGACCGAATTAGGCAACCATTTCCGTGTATTAAGTTGCAGCAACGGAAAAGAAGCCATGGAAATCATCATGTCGCACATGCCGGATTTGGTGCTCAGCGACATCATGATGCCGGAAATAAACGGAATTACCTTGCTTAAAAAGCTGAAACAGAATATCAAGACTAATCATATTCCGGTCATTCTTCTGACAGCCAAGAACAGTGAAAAAGACTACATTGAAGGGCTTTCATTGGGAGCTGACGCCTACATTGCCAAGCCGTTTAATCTGGAAATTCTAATCACCACCATTGAAAACCTGATTCGAAACCGGGAAGTACTGCGTAACAACTTCAGTGGCAAACAGGAACAAGATGGACAGATTGAAGTTATTCAACCTCAGTCGGCAGATGAGAAACTGATGAAAAAAGTGATGAAAGCCATCAACAAGAATCTGAACAATCCGGACCTGAACGCAGAAATGATTGCGGCAGAAGTGGGTATAAGCCGAGTACATCTATACCGGAAACTTAAGGAAATCACGAACCAGTCCACACGAGATTTCATCCGGAATATTCGACTAAAGCAGGCGGAGATTCTACTGAAATCAGAAAAGAATTACAGTATTTCTGAGATATCCCAACTAGTAGGATTTAACAATACCACTTATTTCTCGAACGCATTCAAAGAATTATATGGTGTGTCTCCAAGCAAATACATGGAACATTGCAAAGAGAACAAAGATAAACTAGAAGAGGACACTCGGAACGAACAAGATAAAACAGAAAAACAATAAAAAGACATCACTAAGAAAGTCTGGCCGCAACTTAACGACCAGACTTTTTAGTTTTTATTCTGTTTTCAGAATCTGAAGCATCGTAAGCGCATATCTTTTACCCAGCTCACGATATCCGGCCGCACTGAAATGCAGTCTGTCGGAAACCGCCTCACACCCTTCGGATGAAATGACATGCGCGGAAGGTATTGTTTCCGGCAATTTCTGAATCACCGGATTCATAGAGGCACAAGCTCCTCCCTGCCCTTCTGACACAAGTTCACCCACCAACAGAGGCAATGAATTGGGTTTCAAATTAAGATCGGAAAGAATGCTGTCGTACACTTTCTTAACTTTCAACGGCCACTCCGAATCACCAGTATTTGACTCTCCCTGATGAAACAGAATCCCTTTTATGACTCCACAGCGGGAAGCCTGTCTGGCCAATTCAATCAATCTGGCATAAGGATTTCCATCATACTCGGCCACCATGTTTTTCAGCCAGTTCGGAGAAGTCTCTACGTATGAAGTATAATCATCTTTATCAAACAATTCGATTTTACAACCTCCTACGGCCACATCAATCACTCCCACCTGTACATTGGCTGGAAGACTATCTACCATTGTGCGACCGAAATAATCTGCAGGAGTCAATCCGGTGCCACATCTTGCCAAAGGGGGAACTGCCGTGTACCACTCCCCTTTCTTCCGTCCTAAATCCGGACAATCCACAGCTTGAAGCACTTTAAAACGAGGATTCACATCCACTGTATCGCATGCTTCTATTTTTGCATTTCCCTCCATATTCGACTGACCCAAACACAAATAAATATGAAAATTCTCATCCACCTTGCCTGCTTCTGTATGAACCTGTGCAAAAACAGGTCCAAAAGTCAAAGCCATCAACGATGTCAGCGTCGCAATCATTTTCTTCATTTCCATTATTCACAAATTTAGATTCCACTTTTCATTTTCCTTTTTTACACTCTATCAGAAAGTAACTTTCAGCTCCTCTCCCTTATATACGACCGACTTCTCGGCCACTTCTACCGCCCCATTGGAAGACGAAGCGACTTTCACAATCTTCAGTTCCCGAACAGGCTTCATTCCCGCAAATGTCCCCTTCCGTTTACCTATCACCAACGTAGCGTCTTTCTCATTCCAGGTCAGACGGATACAGGAACAAGCTCCTTTTTCATACTCACAGTCTGTTCCATTATCTTCATACAGCTGATAAGTACCATCCGTTCCGGTATACACCCGAATTTCCCACTCCGATTGCAAAGCTGTCTTAGCCTCGTCCGTATAGCCAGAAGCCAAAGGTAAAATTGTACCCGATTTGACAAATACAGGAATATAATCCGGAGAAACTGAGGTTTGAACCCATCCTGAAGACAAATGCCGATTGTCATAAAAATCGTACCACCCACCTCGAACGACAGGCAAGTACGTTTTCCAAGTAGCAGGTCCCTCTTCCACAATAGGAGAAACCAGCAGAGAACGACCAAACATATACTGGTATTTCAAAGATAACGCCAACGTATCCTTCGGAAAATCCATCACCAAAGGACGCAACATTGTTCCATCTTCCAGCGAAACCCATGCAGACTCTGAATAGATATAGGGTAGAAGGCGATAACGCAAGGCCAACGATTTACGGGCCATTTCCGTCACTTTGTCTCCGTAGTTCCAAAACTCTGTATTCGTCATATATCCATGTACACGCATCAAAGGCAGAAAAACCGAAGTCTGAAGCCACCGGGAAAACCGTTCATGAAAATGGACATCCGTATACTGTGCATCTCCCGGCCGGAAGAACCCTCCGGCATCGTACGTCCACCAAGGCAGACCACAGACAGAAATTCCCAATCCGGCTACAATCTGACGACGAAACGTATCCCAATCGTTCCCGACATCCCCCGACCAGGTGGCCACTCCATACCGCTGAATGCCCGGGAAGCCACTACGGGTAAGCAAGACCGTTCGGGGACTAAAGAAACCTTGTTTCCCATTGGAAGAAAGGCTTCTCAGACCTTCATATACCGTTTTATTAACCACCAATGGATAGACATTCCGGAACACCTCTCCGGGACAACTTGAGTGATTTACCCGACGCCCCACCAAATCGTCATTCTCCGGTTCTGTGGCATCCAGCCACCAAGCATCTATTCCTATCGGGAGAACCAAGCTATCCCGAAAATTCTGCCAGTAAAAAGAAGCTGCCTCCGGATTAAAGAAATCAATCCAAGGAGTGCCTGGAATATAATAGGCTTTCTCGGCCATCTTTTTTCCCAGCACCGAGTTCTGGTCTACCTTCGACCAGACTGACAGCATCAATCTCATATCCATCCGGTGAAGGCCGTCGACCATTTCCCGAGGAGAAGGGTAATCTGCCTCATCAAAACGCATGGCGTTCCAACCATATTTGCCCCAATACTGCCAGTCCTGCACCATCAAATCGACCGGCAATTTTTCTCTTCGGAACCGAGAGGCCGTTTCCAACAATTCTTTCTGAGAATGAAAACGTTCCCGACAATGAATGTATCCCAAGGCCCATGCCGGCAACATCGGTACTTCTCCCGTCACAGCCCGATAAGAAGCAATCACCTCATCGGCCGTCCCGGCAAAGAAGGTATAATCGATGCCATTAGAAACCGGAGAACGAAAGGTCGTAGTCTGGTCTACTTTCCGGAAATACAGCTTAGGAGTATCCTCCTTCGTCAACTCCGCCTTCAAACGATGTGTTCCCGCTTTCAAGTCAATCAGTACAGAAACTGTAGGTGGCAGCCACAAATTATTCAAGTCTACTACCGTACGTCCGTCAATTTCCAAGTTGTGCCTGCGAGCCATGGAACTTCCAACGTCCAGCATCAAAGCATATTGCCCGTCGGACTCTACTTGCAGGCTACCTGCAAACACATTACTTTCACGTACTTCTTCCTTACCTCCTTCGGTAGAAGTCACATTCACAGTCACCTTATCACCCGAAGCACCCGTTTTCTGGAGCGCAATCACCGAAGAAGACGGGTTAAATTCCGTCAGACCGTAGTTGTTCCACAAAAGTCCGTATCCCTTATTCGACATCACAAAGGGGATGGCAATCTGCGTATTGACCTGAGTCAGCCTCCGCGTCAATCCACGCACATTCAAATACCCATCCTGAAACTGCCCCAGTCCATAAAGATATTCATCGGAAGGAGAATGGAAAGTCTGTGTGGACACATACGTCTGTTCCCCTTGTACAGAAGAAGCCTGAATCTGACCTCCTTCCTCTCCCAATATCACCTTTCCATCCGAAGAAAGGAACGAAATCCGTCCGTCGGATACTGACACCTTTACTCTTACATTCTTTAAAGTCAAAATATACCCACCGTCCTCCTTCTTAAGTGTGTAAGCTGGAGCCTTCACTGGAAGATACACCAATTCCGGAAGCTCATGCGCAATCCCCCGGCTTCGAACCACCCTTACAGCACCTTCGGTCAACGGCATTAGCCTCAACCGGGTATCTGCCCGACGGAAAATAACCTGGTCAGTTTTTTTTTTTCAGCGTCCATTCTTCTACCTGACAAGTAGACGAGAGGCCGGGGATGTTCCCGGCCACACCTTCTCCTCTCCACCATACACAAGCAAAGAAGAACAACAAACATAGATAACCCCTCTTCATGACATGCACAATTAATAATTCAGTTTCCAATAATCAAAATAAGCAAGATCCTTCGGAGCCTTTCCATTAAAGATAAAATACAGGTCGTGTACTCCTGTCACTTTCGGTATCTGTGCCTCCACAATCCGCCAACGGTCACTTCCCCCCGTCCGCGGCACCTTTATCTTTGCCAACACCTGTCCATCCAGTCCGTCAAGACGTACCTCCATCGTAATCTCTGCATTGTGAGTGGTAGACAAACGGGCTGAAAAACGAGACGGAGCCTTTTCACCGAAATCCACAGACCGAACTTTTGTATAAGCTCCATCCGCTAAAGCAGTAATAAAAACCCCAACTTGAGCGTTATATGAACTTTTCATTTTTTCCGACCAGGCCATGGTCTCTGCTTCCACCTTCCGGTATGGACAAAGAGGTTTCAAGCTTTTTGCGACTCCCTCTTTCACCATCTTCACACACGGAATCTTCCCATCTGCCTGAAAGTCCAGCTCTCTGACGCAAACAGAACGAGTAAAACCACTTCCGCCTGGGAGAGAAGCGTCATGATAGAATAAATAAGTTTTTCCTCTGAAATCAGCAATACCCGGATGATTCGTAAAACTTCCTCCTTCAGTAGCCATCAATGTACCTCCGTAATTCCACGGACCTTCCGGACCTTTTGATGTGGCATAAGCCAGATGTTCAGGCACCGGTCCTCCTGCATAGAAAAGATAGTACATTCCCTTACGCTTATACAACCAAGGAGCTTCTTCATACAACGTAGGACGCTGCGGATCTCCCTCCCTACGTCCAAAAGCTTCCGGTTTCATCGGTACCGCATGTATTCCTCCTTCATAAGAAATCATGTCCTCATTCAACTTCACATAATAACAATTAGGATTTCCCCAATACAAATAAGCCTGTCCGTCGTCATCGACAAAGACAGTAGGATCGATATTTCCGTATTCAGCCTGCACAAGCGGAGTTCCCAACGGGTCATAGAAAGGTCCATAAGGACTGTCGGACACAGCCACTCCGATAGCAGTCTCCCCCTTCAAATCCGTCACAGGTACATACATATAAAATTTCCCGTTGCGTTCCATACACTGAGCCGCCCAGGCATCTCCTCCTGCCCACTCAAATGTTTTAAATGACAAAGGCATGGGATGTTCCGTCCAATTTACCATATCATCTGTAGAATAAAGTTTCCAGTCATTCATGGTAAACCAAGTAGACCCATCTTCATCGTGACTGGTATAAAGATACAATCGGTCATTATATACCAAAGGAGCCGGATCGGCTGTATAAGAAGTCTGAATAATAGGATTTTGCGCAGCCACAGTCAAACTGGACAACAGAGCTACCCCCATTGCCAATTTACGCCACCGGTTCTTACCATAAATCTTATTAGCCTGTATATATCTCATCAGAATTAGTTGACTCATAATTTTACATTGATTTTTTTACCCGTATAATTAATTGTTTTTCTTTTCCATCTGCCGTTTTCAAGAGGAAAGTCCGTTCATGGAGCATTCCTTGATATTCGCCTTTTCTGCTTTCAATCGTAAAGGTACGCTTTTTGTCATTCCATTTCATCCATATTTCTGAATAAGCCCCCTTTTCGTAATTATAGTTATCAAACTCATCTTCATACAAACAGAAAGTACCATCTGCACCAGGATAAATATGAATATCCAGCTGTTGCCATGATTTCTGCCGGGCATACTGCACCTCCGGTCCGATAGGAATAATACTTCCAGATTTTACATACAAAGGCATCACATCCAAAGGAACTTCTTTCTGCACAGATACACCTCCTGCCAGTTTCTCTCCAGTCCAATAATCATACCAGTCTGCTCCCTCCGGCAAATACACTTCGGTAGACTTCACTGACGAAAAATCAGAAACACGTTCTTCGCCCTGCATTCCAGTGTACATCGGGTCCGTTACGGGCTTCACCAGAATGGACTTCCCGAACATATACTCATTGTTCATGTCCCACACCTTCCTGTCTTTTGGAAAATCCATTACCAGCGCCCGCAAGAAAGTAGACTGACGTGAAGTGACTTCCCAAGAAAGAGAATAGATATACGGTAACAAGGAGTAACGAAGATGAATAAACTTTGCAATCGCATCATAGTAAGGCTCTCCTTTTTTCCCGAACTGATAGATTTCACGAGGCGCATCCGCACCGTGCGAACGCATCATCGGACAAAAGGCACCAAACTGCAGCCATCTTACATACAGTTCCTTATAATCCGGATCTGCCAGTTTCTTCGGATATTCACCCAAGAAGAATCCCCCTATATCCGTATTCCAGTTCGGAATAGCGGAAAGAGAGAAATTCAATCCAGCCGGAATCTGCCGCTTAAAAGAATCCCATGTCCCTTGAATATCTCCCGTCCATGTATTCGCCCCATATCGCTGTTGTCCAGCAAATGCGGAACGAGTCAAAATAAACACACGCTTATCGGAAGAGACCTTACGCTGATGGTCGTATACCCCTCCAACCGACATCAACGGATACGCATTACGCACTTTCCGGAAACTTCCCAAGAAAGTCTCTTCATTCAGGTCTTCATCCTTGAAGTTCAGATGGTCAGGTTCCGTAGAATCCATCCACCAGCCATCCATTCCCAAGGTAAACAATCCTTTGTTCGCATATTTCCAATAGATATCACGGGCTTTTGGATTATAGGCATCGTAAACCCGTACCCCCGACAAATAATCTTCCCGTGGAGGCCACAAATCAGGTCCTGCCAAAGGCCATGTCTGAAAGTTGAAAAGCATTCCCTTCTCATCCAGTTCCTTATAAGGCTTTGTCATCGGTCCAAAAGAAGACCAGATAGAGATTATAGCCTTGGCATTCATGCCATGAATATCCTCCATCATTTTTTGAGGATTCCAAAACTCCCCGTTCAGGAATTCCATGGCATTCCACAGATAATTTCCACCCCAATACTGCCAGTCCTGGATGATACCGTCGAGCGGAACCTGCAACTCACGATACTTGCTCACCACTCCTACAATCTCATTCTGACTCTTATACCTTTCCCGACTCTGCCAGAAACCATAAGTCCAAAGAGGGAGCATCGGTACCTGACCTGTCAGTTCACGCATATTGGCTATTACCCCGTCGGCGTTACCACCGGTCATGAAATAATAATCGATGAACTCTCCTACTTCCGATTCAAAAAAGGTTGCCTTTTCATTATCAACAAACCAAGTAGGAGAATAATTGTCCCAAAATACACCATATCCTTTCACAGACTGGAAGAATGTGACCACATCTTCCACGTTTCCTTGAATAAGATACTTATCCTGATTCCGCTGACTGAGTTTTCCACTCTGCATCTGCCCCAAACCATAAATAGGCTCATCCTTGTCCAACTTAAAGACCTGTTTGATACGGTAATCGCCCGTATTTACTCCTTCTTTATATTGTATTAACACAGGTTTTTCCTGTTCTTCCAGCAACTCGGCTCCATTCTTGGTTTGGAAAGACACATTCCCAGTTTCTTTATCCAGCAACACCATTACTTCCGATGACGTAACGGTATATTTCCCGTCGGCCTCCCCATAAGAAAGTTTGCATTTACGAGGAGCCAATACCACTGAAAGATTATTACGCTCTGGTATCGTATCGGAAGAAGAAGGATATTTCACCACCCGAGCTATCTCGGGGGTATAAAATACAATTTCTGTCACCAGCTTATCTTCCTCCATATTCAATTTAAGCCCACGTGCAGTTTTTGTAAGCACATTTCCGGCCAACAGTATTCCAGAAGAAGACAGAACAGAAGCAAACGATAAAACGCCCGTCAAAATAATAGCTTTCATATTCTCATACGATTTATTGTATTTGACCCTTTATTCCACACTCACTTACGTTTGAATTCCCAATAATCCAACTCAAACAAGTCCTTCTTATTCTCACCTTCAAAACTAAGATACAAATCATGGACTCCACTGACCGCATTGACCTCACAGGAATAAAGTTGATATTTGGACGTTTCGTTTCTCTGCGGTATGGTTACGTTTCCAACAATCTTTCCATCTGGAGCATCCAAACGAATCTTCAGATTTCCTCCCTCAAGAGGCAAGGCGGAAACCTCAAAGCGACGGGCCTTATTCTTTCCAAAATCCACCCCACGTACACAGATGTACTCTCCATTATTCACATCTACCACCGAAAGAGATTTATCCGCATTGGGAACTGTTTTCAATCCATATCCCCAAGCCATCGTTTCAGCCTCTACCTTTCGGAAAGGATTGAAGGTACCCACCTGCTCCAGTTTGGTGTCTGCCCAATAAGGCACTTCCTGAATGGTTCCATCTTCATTATAATGCATCTCAGCGACCGATACCGAACGACGTTCATAATGAGTATCCGTCTCCAGTTTCAACAAGTCATAATTCAAGCCAAAAACATACGATTTCCCTTTATAATCCATAATACCCGGATGGTTTCCACGGCTCCTGACTGTAGGACGCATGATATATCCTCTGGTCGTCCACGGACCTGTAGGACTGTCACTCATGGCATAGCCGATACCTTCCGGACAACAGGTAGAAGCAAAAGCCAGATAGTAGTGTCCATTGCGTTTATAGAACCACGGTCCTTCCTGATAATGCTCCGGAGTTTCCTTCAATTTCACGATATCTCCGGAATATGAAATCATATCCTCATTCAATTTCACATAATAACAATTAGGATTTCCCCAGTACATATAAGCTTGTCCGTCCTCATCGATAAAGACGGTTGGATCAATATCATCCCAGTGTTCTTTCTGCCATACCAGAGGTTTCCCAAGAGGGTCTTTGAATGGTCCGTAAGGACTGTCGGACACCAGTACACCGATGCCATTTCCATGAATCGGGCAATACATATAGAATTTCCCATTGCGTTCAACCACTTGCTCGGCCCAAGCTCCATTGTCACGTTTCACCCAATCAAAACTTTTGAGTGAAGCCACTGCTCCATGGTCGGTCCAGTTTACCATATCCGTAGAGGTGTACAACAACCAATCCTGCATCTTAAATCCTTCCGCATCATCCTCATCGTGAGTCGTATAAAGAAATACCGTATCATTATATACCATCGGTGCCGGATCGGCTGTATACTTTGTCTGAATAATCGGCCGCTGCGCATTTACATTCAAACAATTCAATAAACCACAACTACCACAAAACAACAGAATCTTACTGATATTCATAATATTCAAAAATTTAAGTTTTTACAAATTCATCTTTTCATTTACGAGGAGCCACACTCACTCCAGAAGAAGTCAACTCAATCGGTTGAATCGTACCATCTTCATTAAAATAAAGATACTCTACACATACATGACGACGACAATCTCCTCCCGGTTGCCCATCAAGAGAATAAGAACCATCATGATAGAAGAAATACCATTGTCCGTTCAATTCCACTACTGACGGGTGGATTGTAAAGCCAAAATTTGCCGGTCCGGTAATAAAACCTCTATAAGTCCATGGACCATTGATGTTTTCGGCCGTAGAGTAACAGATTTTTTCGGGCTGTGTACCCGGGGCATCTGCCGCATAGACATTATAATACAGATTCTTCCGTTTGAAAAGCCAGGGCCCTTCCGAGTAATTCCGAAAAGGCACTTTCTGAATCTCCCCATCCAGTTCAATCATGTTTTTCTTCAACTTCACCATATAACAGTCCCCGTTTCCCCATGCCAGCCAAGGAGTTCCATCCTCATCCATCCACACGGTTGGGTCAATATCGGCGTTCCAGCGATGCGAATCACGTGTCATGGAATCCGTAATCAAGGGTGTTCCATCGGTACGGGCAGGCTTAAACGGCCCCAAGGGACTATCTCCCACTGCCACATCAATTTTATGTTCTCCATTGTCTTTCCGATCGAGTGTGACATAAAAATAGAACTTTCCATTACTTTCCACCATCTGAGCAGCCCATGCTCCATACGGATTGGAATTAGGAAAATCGCTTGCACGCAATACCATGCCATGGGGAGTCCAATGTTTCATATCCTCACTGGAATAACACAACCATCCCGGCATATTGAACCAGCCACCCACTCCGGCTTTGTCGACACCTACATAGGCATAGGCTTTATTTTTGTAAACCGTCACAGCCGGATCTGCAGTAAATTCATCACGGAACAAAGGATTCTGACCAGGCTCATACGGACGTTCCATCCCTTTTATGGATACCTCATCGATATACCCGTCTAATACCTGCAAACTATTGGGATATCCTCCTGGAAATCCACGCCCCACAATCCACATTCCAGCATTGTGTCGCACAGCCAATCCCTGATAAGAAGTGTCTGCAAATTTATATTCCTCCTTTTCAGAAGGCTTCACCCCTAATTTCAAGACCGTTTTATCACTCTCCTTGTCATACCTCGCACAGACATACAAATCGTACCAGACACCGGCTCTTACTTCATCACCCGCTGCCATACGCACCGTTTCTCCCTTATCCGTGGCCACCTCGACAAAAAACTTTTTCTTCATCGGATCAAAACCGAGAGAAATATCCCCTGTCAACGTGCCTTTCTTCCCTTCTTTACAAAGGAAAACCTGCTCTGTTCCCAGCTGGTTACATTTAAGGCTCAGACTAACCGTCCATCCATACTGCATATCAGAGAAAGGGAGAGACTCATTAAAAGGTACCTTGAACTCACTGTTATTCAATTTCAATGAGGTTCGATTCAATCGACCTTCTCGAGTATGAAAAGGCACATCTTCACTGAAAAGTTCAGAAACCTTTACTCCTTGTTTCAACTGAAGTGTATTCCCATTTTGAGAGTCGTCTGTCACAAATGCAGGGGCGATGGAATCCGGATGTACTTCCGTAGCCAGTTCAAAACTCCAGTATGAAAGCTGTTTATATCCCTCAGACATACTCCAAGCAGTCATGGGCAGCATTGCCACACATAAACCACCGACAATATTTTGCATGTACTTTCTCATAATCCAACCTTAACAACAATTACTTTTTCATTCTCCACCAGTCAAAATTGAAAAGCTTACAGCCCTTTCTACCCTTAAAACAGAAGTACAAATCATGCACGCCCGAAACAGGCTTTCCATCTTGTTTCACCGCGGTTTCCAACGTCTTCCACATTTCCCATCCTCCGGTATGCGGAACTTGCACTTCCGCAATCAACGTTCCACCTATACTGTCGGCATGCACTTCAATGGTTCCCCCTCTCAACGCACTTGCCACACTAACTTCCAATCGGCCGGCACCCTTCTTTCCTAAATCAACTTCCCTCACCTTCAGGTAATCACCGTTATGAATGTCCGACACATAGATTCCTGTCTGGTCATTCGGTTCCGTCTTCACTCCTTCAGAAAAAGCCATGGTCTCCGCTTCCACTCGTTGATAAGGATTGAAGGTGCCTATCGGTTTTACGCCTTCTTGCGTAGCATTGATCACAGGAAAAGTTCCATCTGCATTATACTTAAACTCTTCCACAGCTACAGAACGTCCGAATCCACCTCCTCCCGGCAACTTCCCGGTATGATAAAAGAAATAAGAATTTCCTTTATAGTCAATCACCCCGCAATGATTCGTAAATGAACCTGTATCCTGCAAAGGCATGATTTCTCCCATATACTTCCAAGGACCCACCGGCGATTTACTCATGGAATATGCAATATGTTCCGGAACACCTCCTGCTGCATACAGCAAATAATAATTATCCTTCCGTTTGTAGAACCACGGACCTTCCGTATAAATATCCTTGTATTTTTCTCCCTTCACACGCTTTTCCGGATTCGGAGCTCCAAAACTTTCCACAGTCTGCTCCTGCTTTTTCACCTCTCCCTTGATGGATATCATATCTTCATTCAATTCCGCATAATAGATATTCGGATTTCCCCAATACAAGAAAGCCCTTCCATCATCGTCAATATACACGGTAGGATCAATATAATCCCAACTGCCGTCACAAAGCGGTTTTCCAATGGCATCCCGGAAAGGCCCCACAGGCGAATCACCCACTGCGACTCCAATGGCCATCGCCCCTGTAAGTTTCGAATGCAGGCAGACATACCAATAGAATTTGCCATGACGTTCCACGCACTGCGCAGCCCATGCCCGGTCATCCGCCCATTCAAAAGACTCTATGGCAAGCGGAGAACCATGGTCAGTCCAGTTGACCATATCCTCCGTAGAATATACCCTCCATTCCTGCATCCAGAAAAAATCAGCTTTATCCTCGTCATGCCCTGTATACACATAAAGTCTGCCATCGTGTACCATAGGAGCCGGATCTGTCGTATAGCAGGTCTGAACAATCGGATTCTGCGCCAATAGTATGGGAGAAATTAATCCTCCCAATGCTGCCAATATTACTTTATTGCTTATCATAACTTTTTCTTCACAATTATTTCCGAGTAATTACTACACCTCCATTTTTAGGAATAGAAAGATTCACAACTTGTTTCTTACTGATAACCTGTTCCTTGACAGAGCCTGCCAGTTTATCATTATCTTCATACACACAGACAACCTCTCCTGCCGCAAACAAGGACGAAACATCAATCTTCAGTTTAACGGTTTCATCCTGTGCATTAATACCTGCCACATACCATTTACCTGCATGTTTACGTGCCATTACGATATATTTTCCAGGATATCCGTCTATAAACTTCACCTCGTCCCATGTGGTAGGCACCTTCTTCATGAAATCGACTGCCCAAGCCGGAGCATCCGTCAAATTATTAGGTGCCAATGCAAAATGTTGCACCGGACTCTGGAACAATACCGCCGTAGCCAGTGCAAACACATCAGAAGTGACTCTCATCCGTCCACCCGGCTCATTTTTCGCATTATAATATTTATTCAAAGTACTTCCTCCAAAATCCATGCTCCCAATCGTGTTGCGCACAAACGGATGAATGCATGCATTGAATGCTTCCGCATCACAGCTTCCCTGCGAGAAATTCATATTCTCACTGGCCAATACCGCTTCACTGGCCGCATAATTAGGATACATACGTTCCCATCCACGCGGAATAGTACAACCATGGAAAATGACCAAGAGTCCATAATCATTTGCATCGGCTAAAATATCTTCATAAAGCTGCATGGTGACCTGCTTGTCACTACCCACAAAGTCAACCTTGATTCCTTTAATACCGATACGCTGCATCCACTTCATCTCTTTTCGACGGGCAATAATGTTACTCATCTTTCCACGAGGACCTTGAGGCGCATCATTCCAGTATCCATTGGAATTGTACCACAAATACAAGCCTACATTCTTCTGTTTGGCATAAGCGGCCAGCTCTTCTATTTTATCATAGCCCACCTGCGTATCCCAAAGCGCATCGACCAGTACCGTACGGTAACCCATCGCTGCACAGAAATCTACGTAACGTTTCTGGTCGTCCATATTCATGCTGGCATCGCCCGCAATAATCCAGCTCCAGGTTCCACAACCATATTCAGCCGCATAATCTTTCGACGGTTCATACAAAGGTTCTACCACATCAAACGGTACGGTTGTTTCTACGATAGGAGCCAGCGTTGGCCCCAAGGTTATGGTACGCCAAGGAGTCTTGCCCGGAAGAGCGATTCCTGGAGAGGTTGTACCATTACCATTAAATTCACCTTCCTGCGGAAAACCAATGGTATAAAGTCCGTTCTCGTGTCCGATCAGGCGACTGCCACAATAATAGCTGCTCACCCCAGTTTCGGATATTAATACCCAACCTTTGTCAGAATTTTTGAATAGACAAGGGAATGTGTATCCTTCCCCCCAGCCATTTTTTCCCATCGTATCATCTACTGTATATGGAGTCTCATAGCTGGGAGAAGTTCGGGCAAAACCACCCATCGGCCCACTTTGCGGACACAAGAAGGTAGTCGTTCCTTCCGGCAACACAAAACCCGTAGCTTCCTGCTGCACGACGCAACACAAGATATCTTTCTTAGGATACACTGTATATCTGAAAGCCACGTCATTGTTACTTACCCGGAATTCCACATCAAAAACCTTCTGTCCTTCTTTGGTAAACGGAATGACAGCCGATTCAGCCACATATTCCACCTTACTTTTTTTGATGTTGGGTAAGCGGTAGTTTTTTCGGATAGCAGCCTCCTTGATTTCACCTCCCAATGACAAAGAAGAAGTAAAATCATCGATAGTGGTCTTCATACCCAACGGAGATTTCTTGATAAAAGCCACTCCGTCATAGAATACCTGATAAGAAGGAATTCCACCTTCATCCGAAACAACCACTTTCAAGCGTCCATCAGGACTTAACACATCTTTTTCACCTGCATATAGCCCGGTTATACACATCATTGCCGCAAAAGACGATAACAATACACGTTTTATCATAGACATTAGTTTTTAATTTAAACTTATATACCTCTACTTAAATTCTTCTAAACGAAATTTATCTATTCCTATTTTTCTTTTTCTTCATCCAAATTCACTCCCAAGGCCTTCAAATCCTTCTCCAATGCTTCAGACTGATAAATATGCAGATAATCATTCGAAATGATTTTTCCATCGCGTCCCACAAGTATATAACGTGGAATGCCATTGAAACTAAATAATTCACGCAAGCGCTGATAGTCGGATGACGGAATGCGATAGACAGCCTCTCCTTTTAAATTCTTTTCTACATATTCTTTATAAGGTTTCTCCGGAGACTCACCTTCACTGGTTATAAATATGAACTGCACATCTTTATGCCCTCTCCATTTCGCTCTCAAGTCTGCACTTCTCTCAATTGCAAACCGACATGGTCCACAACCGGTCGACCAAAAATCAACCAACAAAATCTTCCCTTTATAAGATTCCGTAATTTTTCGAAAAATATCCGTTCCTTCACAAGGGGGTAGTTGGTAAGGTTGCTTCTTGAGATACTCCTGATAAGAGCTTTCTATTGCCTGTGTCAGCACAGGATAAGTAATCATTGCACAGAAAGAATCCTTCAGACACGACATCGTCTGTGTAGTTTTCAAATCCTGCTGAGTCACTTTTTTGTTAGCTTCCGCCTCCAACACTGTACAAATCTTATTGCACAAAACCAACTGCCACAAAAAAGGTATTTCATTCATATTCAAATACTCCATCAGAATCTCTGTCTGTATTTTATAAGGATAAAACATTCTCTCCGCAGTCTGTAAAGGAGTCATATCAGATGGAATTACCATTCCATAGCATGCTTTGAATTTTTCATACGCCTGCTTTTGCAACCAATCCATAAACGCAAAACGATTGATAAAGATGGAAGCTTTATTTACAGCCAAAATTTTTTCATCATTAAGCGGCATATCGCGCAAAAAGCTGAAAAACTCCATGGGTAACGGCGCCTTTCCGGTAGTATCATTCGCTAACCCATAAGTATAATCCATCGCGTAATCCAGTAACCAATATGCTCCAGATATCTTTTCATCCAATGGCAACAACTGTCGGACCTTAAGACATACCTGTTGCTTATCCATGTATTGAGACAACTTATCGTGCCATAAACTCACAACTTCATCCCATTTCTCACGTACCTGCTTTGGAGTCAATTTACTTTCCATTTCTTTCATTTCCAGATAGCCAAGCGTAAACTCCGGTGCTCCGGCAAGTTGTCGGTTTATTTCACCCAACTCATCTCCATACATCAGATTGGACAACGGATAGTTCCAGTCTCTAGCTCTGCTGCGGGCAAGCATATCTTCAAAATCGATATACAGCGACAAAGTCTTTCCTGGTTCAAGATAAATTTTTCTATGCAGTGAATTATTTTCTCCTATCACCATTAAACATTGGGAAGGATGCTCTAAAAATACTTTTCCCTCTAATTTTCCGTCCGGATGAATCTTTATGACTACTGGTCGGTCTTTATCTTCCAGCATATCTTGTACATAAATGATACCGGTATCAAATCCCAATATAGGATCATAATGATCAAGTACCCCAGTCACATAAGTCGTATCCGAGTGAAAGAAATGAGTAAATCCCTCCTCCCTTCCGACTGACGTTCCCGTCTGTGGATTTTGAGCAAGCCATCTTTCTCGTTTTTCAGAAACACCCAACCCTTCTCCATCTTTTGTCAAATCAATGCCGTATGTATTATCTTCTGACGAATCTGGCCGAATCCAGTTCACCATTTTTACCGATTCCGGCAACGGAGGAAAAGTCAAGACCACATCCGTTTCTCCCGAATCCGGCATAAAAAACCGTTCACCAAACTTCATCCCTTCTATCCCTGTTGTTTGGTAACGTAAACCTGTAGACACATCTTCCAAATAAATCGTACTATCCAGGCAAACCCACCAGTGAGGACGAAATACCACATGTACGAACAATTTGGTATCAGCATCCGTTATTACCACCTTAGTTATCGTATTGATACTCCCGGTTCTCGCTTTGAAAGAAGGATTTACGACCGTCCTTTCCACCACTTTGTTCACATTTTGAGCAGAAGTGGATAAAGAAAACAAAGCGATAAACAAAGTTTTATGTAACGATATCCCACCATTCTTGTTTTATAAGTTCTTACTTTTTGTTTCAAGTATGAGAACCCGCAACAGGAACAACCCCATTGCGGATACTCATTCTTTATAGATTCCCATTGAGAATAATTATTCAGTAAGCAAACGCAGCATGAAAATTCCACCTGCCACATTATTGTCCTTACTTCTAAACATGACTTCAATCTGATTCTTTCCTTTTACCAGAGCTTCGGGCAATTTATATTCCACATCCACAAATTCTTCCTTGTTCCATTTGCCCACGATATTCTCAGTCGCCACAACCGTACCATCGACCACAATTTCAAAATTCCGGTTACCTTGTTCATTCCCCCAATAAGTAGCCATAAGGGAAGAAGGCTGCTTGCCGTTGGTAGAAAGTGTGTATTTGAAATACCCTCCATTGCGGGCATCCCTCCACTTCTTACCTTTCAATAATCCGGTTTCAGAGTTCTCCTTCACCATCTTATGATCCACTTCAGGCTGCTGTTCACCGACACTTACCGCATCCAACGTACGCGCATCCAATGCCATCAACCGTTTTTCCTCTTCTTGTGTACGCTTCGTATACGCAGCATATCCATCTGCCGTCATGCATAACCAATACATCATGTATCGGCAATCATGAATACGGGAGAAGGGTTCCAACACCAGACCGTCAAACTTCGAATCATTGAATATGCCCGACAATTTATAACGTAAAGTCTGACCTTCCATGGGTTTCAGCCCATTCAGGTAATCGGTCACCTCTTCTTTACTTCCAATCAAGACCGGAGTTTCACTTAATGGCACCAACTTGCCTGAAGCAATATGTCCCCAACGCCCGTCATCTGCCACCAAGCCATCCAAATTATCTGTACCTACAGATGCACCCATCAGGATAGGACCACGCATAATGGCCACAAAATCATCT
This sequence comes from Bacteroidaceae bacterium, assembly GCA_902362595.1. Classification (GTDB taxonomy): domain Bacteria; phylum Bacteroidota; class Bacteroidia; order Bacteroidales; family Bacteroidaceae; genus Phocaeicola; species Phocaeicola fibrisolvens. The sequence goes on from CABIXF010000021.1 coordinate 35,862, forward strand.
TCTCCCTGAAGAGTTTCCAGTCGCATTTTCATGGGCAAGAATACTTCCACCTTATCGCCATCTTTCCATTTACGGTCAATACAGATATAAGAAGAACCGTCTGTCTTTTCCGAAGCCTCCACTACCTTTCCATTGCATTTCACTTCATATCCTTCTGTGACCCATGCCGGACGTCTTACCAACAACTTGAAATGACGAGACTTTCCGCCTTTCAATCCCACCGTAAATCGAGAGGTCTCCGCATCAGGAAACTGGGTTTCCTGCGTAATCGTGACTTTCTCCTGTTCCCAGTTCAGCCGTGAAGGAATGAAAAGATTGACAAACAGCGAATCAGAAGCATGCGTATAAATAAACTCCCCATACTTCCCATGATTCTCCATTCCGGTACCTACGCAACACCACATGGCACTGTTAGGCTTCGAGTACACCCGATAGTGTGCCGGACGAGCCGAAGTGAAGTACACGTAACCACCGTGTTCCGGATGCTGTGTTGACAAAATATGATTATACAGGGCTCTCTCATAAAAGTCCGTATATGTAGCCTTTCCTGTCATCCGGAACAAACCTTCCGTCAGTTTCAACATGTTATACGTGTTACAGGATTCCGGACCTTCCCGCACTTCTACATGACTTCTGAAATCGTCCATGGCCGAAAAATACTCCCGCCGACTGTTTCCGCCTAACGCCAGCGAACGCTTGCAGGCTACAATGTTCCAAAAGAAATCGGCTGCATCCAAGTATTGATTATCTCCACACACTTCTGCAATACGCTGATACCCGATAACTTTCGGAATCTGTGTGTTCGCATGTATATTGTCCAGATTATCCTTGTGTGCTGCCATACTATCGAACAACCACCGATGAGAGAAACGCTTGGCCGTAGTCAGATATTTCTGCTCACCCGTAATCTGGTAGGCATCGGCAAAAATTTCATCCATTCCCCCAAATTCATTGGCCAGCATCTGTTCCATCTGATTGTCTGAAAGTCCTTCTGTGACAGAAATACCCCAGTCACACAATTTTAAGAACATACCCAGTGCTTCTTGATTTCCCGTATACATCCAGGCATCCCTCAATCCGGCAAAAATTTTATGTACGTTATACCACGGAGCCCAATATTTCCAGATGGACTCTACTTTTCCGTTCTTAATATCCGTCCACAGCACCTTTCCATTAGGAATACCTCCGATATAGCCGTCTCCATTGCTCTCCTGGCAACGTTTCAATTCACTCAGCATATATTCCATCCGCTTTTTGCATTCCTCATTGCCTGTAGCTGCATAATTCATCGCCATAGCCGATAAATAATGTCCACCAACATGTCCGTCCAGACCGGCCCAGTTAGGAAATGGCTCCGCTTTTACGGGCAACCCTGCTTCTTTCAAGAAAGGAGCCAGGAGGCGATCTACATCATATTCCATCAAGACCTTGAGGTTTAATTCCTGAGCATGCTTAAACGGTCCGTCAAGCAATTCCACATCCCCTAACGGAAAAGTATTCCTGTACAATCTATCTTGAGCCTGAATGTTTGAGGAGATACCATTCCACATCATCAAACACAGGCATCCTGCAATCAAATTCCGTTTCATCATTCCAACCTTCATAAAATTCCAAATCCACAATTACTTCTTAATGTGTTTATAATCGAAGAAATCTATATCCACAAAACCTCCCAGAGTCTTTGTTGCATAATTAAACAAGGCAAATTTGGTTCCCATAAAGAAACGACGATAGTCAAAAATCATTTTGAAATCAGAACCGATTTTCTTCCAGTCCTTATTATTGTAACTATAATAGAAACAGGCCATGTCCTTGTTCAACCTGAAATCTCCATCCAGACGAAGGTATATCACATCCGACGTCAAGTCGACAGTCTGCATCACATTCCGGTCGATACCTGTCACGGCCTTGTTCGTGTCATCCAGCCGGACACTTTCCGTCTTCATGGTCAGGTATTTCCGGTTCCCTTCACAAGTCACGGACAAGATGCCCGCATCTCCATTAAAGGCACTCAGTCCGGCTACATCTCCATCCTTCATGCCTGAAAGGTCCATACAAACAACTCCCGAACATTCCGGCCCTTCCATGCGCTGAGTCAACGTATTGGGAGCCACAAACAAATTATCAACCACCCGTCCGGTTTTCAAACGCAAATATCCTTTGCGTTCAGTCAATGACCAGCAGTCATTCATCGGATTGTGGTTCCACTGCCAGTTCAATTTCAACTTGTCTCCGCTAAAATCATCGCTGACTACTAACCCTTCGGAAGAATACCCTTGTACAGGTTTGGTCATCGTAGCCGGCACATGTCCGTTTTCGTCACCCAGCATCGGCCAGCCGTCCACCCAACGGCAAGGCATCACGGTCAACACGCGACCTACCCCATTCCGATCCTGAAAAATAACGCCATACCAGTTCCCTTTTCCGTCATCCACAATCGTACCTTGTGCCACATACGGAAAACCTGCAAACGCATCTTCCAATATCACCTTTTTCTCATAAGGTCCGGTTATCTTATCCGCCCGATAGCATACCTGCCGGCGATTGCCTCCCTGAGGCCATGAAATCATCAGCAAATAATACTTTCCATCGTGTTTAATCACCCTACTACCTTCCAGCAAGGCATTTTCCTCCTTATCTCTTTCGAATATCTTCATATCGACCCCACCCGGCATGACACCGCTCAAATCAGGCTTCAACTCACGCAGCTGTCCGGTTCCATAAAAGATATACGCTTTTCCGTCATCATCGAAAAACAACGATGCGTCATGAAAGTGAGGAATTCGCGACAACAAGGTCCATCCCTTTTTCGGATCGGAAGTCGTATATACATATCCTTTGTAAGGAGTGTCATTCGGAGAGAAATACGCATAATACATTCCATCATGGTAACGCAAGGAAGTAGCCCACTGTCCTCGTCCGTAAACTGTCCCTTCCTTCAAGTCATAATTAGGTTTGTCATCCAGCCGATCGTACAGGTAACTGACAATCTCCCAATTCACCAGATCCTTTGAATGCATGATGGGCGCTCCGGGAACCAGATGCATGGTCGTACTCACCATGTAGAAGTCATCCCCCACACGTATGACATCCGGGTCGGGCACATCTGCCCAGAATACCGGATTAGAAAACGTTCCATCCCCGTTATCTCCACATTGCGCATTGGCCGGACCGGCCCATATACCTCCCATAGCCATTAACAGACAAGCTAACAAAAAGTGTTTTTTCATGATTATATATACTTTTACAAATGATTCGTTCAAATTCTATTTTGCGTAAACTACATACCGCTTTCCCGGCTTCGTCTTCAAATCGTATTCATACACCTTCCTCAATTCAGGTTTTTCCGGTTGTATCAGTTTCTCCGAAATCAGTGGCGCAGAAATTTCTGCCTGCCTCAACAAGTCATTCAGACAATCACCCGAAGCTTCCTTCAAGCCTTTTCCTTTCAGAGGAACATAAGACCGTAAACGAATCACTCCCCCAATTCGGGAATAGACTACCGCCTGCGTGAGATTCGTATTCTTCCAGTCCATATCCACCACGAAGCCTCCTCGGGCCACCAAACCTTTTACACTTCCCTCCTGCCACTCATTGGGTATGGCCGGCAGCAAATGTACAGCCCCGTCATGACTCTGCAAAAGCATCTCAGCCACTCCAGCCGTAAAGCCGAAGTTCCCGTCTATCTGAAAAGGTGGATGCGCATCCAGCATATTCGGATACGTACGTCCCAAAGGATATCTTCCAGCCAGACTGTCGCACGGTAACAAAGAAAGCATATTCCGGATGATTCGATATGCATGATTGCCATCCAGCATGCGCGCCCAGAAATTAATCTTCCAGCCAATACTCCACCCGGTTGCCATATCCCCTCTCTGTATCAAGGTATTTTTGGCAGCCTGGAACAATTCCGGACTTCGATAAGGAGATACCTGATTGCTCGGATACAAACCATACAGATGAGAGATATGCCGATGCTGGTCTTTCGGATCATCCACATCCTCCAACCACTCCTGCAACTGATTGTACCGTCCGATCTGCATTGGAGGCAACTGGTTTATCAAGTGCTGAAGAGAGTCACAATATGCCTGGCTTTCCTCCAATATCCGTGCCGCATGCAGCGTATTGCTCAATGCATCAAAAGCAATCTGGTTGTCCATCGTACATCCTGCCACGATGGATACCCCGTTCGGTCCATGCTCTGGAGAAACAGAAGGAGCCGTCACCATCCAACCATAACGGGGATGCTTGGTCATGAACGACAAAAGAAAATCAGCCGTACCCTTCAACACCGGATAATACTCCCGCAGAAAATTCTTGTCACCGGAATACAGATAATGCTGCCAAAGATGCTGAGCTACCCATGCCCCTCCATTGGGCCACATACCTGCATCTGCAAAATCCACCGGTCCGGCCGCCCTCCAAATATCCGTATTATGGTGAGCTACCCATCCTTTGGCCCCATACAACACACGGGCTGTTTCACTTCCCGTTACAGAAAGGTCACGTGCCATCTCGAAGAAAGGACGATGCGTCTCCGACAGGTTAGTCACTTCTGCCGGCCAGTAGTTCATCTCCGCATTAATATTAATGGTGTACTTGCTGTCCCAAGGTGCATACAAATCCTTGTTCCATATACCCTGTAGATTTGCCGGCTGGCTACCTGGCTGCGAGGACGATATCAACAGATAACGCCCATACTGAAACATCAATGCAGCCAGCGAACAATCTTCTACCTTATTGAAATCATTGATACGTATGTCTGTTTCCCTCTTCGAGAATTCAGAAGAAGGCAAACTCAGATCCACCCTTCCGAACTGCTCAGAGTAAGTTTCCTTATGTTCCTTATACAATATTTTATTCGGTTTGCCCCAAGCTCCTTCGATGGCACGGCGTGCTTTAGCGTATGCATCTCCCGACACATCCTGATAATTGACGAAATTAGTTGCCGAACTCAATAAGATGGTAGCCGACGATGCATCCTTCACAGAAAGGCTTCCATCCTTGCATACCACTTTTCCATCCGACTTTACACGCATCATCACCACCGCATGAAGCGCAGCCGGAACACCTTCATGTTCCGCACCATTACAATACATGACAAGGTATTCCCCTTCATTTTTCACCTCTGAAGTCAGTGGACAAGCATATCTCAAGTCAACTCCCAAATTTTTACTTCCCTCACCCGCAGCCAGTTCAATCACCATGACATTATCGGCAAAGGAAGTAAACACCCGACGGGTATATTCCACTCCACCACAACGGAAACGGACAGAAGCCGTCGCATCCTCCAAATTCAAGTCACGAGAATAAGCATCCACCTCTCCTTCGCAATCAAAATCCATCCGCAGACTACCCAAAGTCAGGTAACGCATTCCATGCTGAGAAGGCATGAACTTTGCATCCAGCAAACTCCTGGCCTCTGAGTTTTTCCCTTCAAAAATCAGTTTTCTCACCTCATTTAAATAAGCGGATGCCCCTTCTCTATTATTATTGTAAGGACCACCTGCCCAAAAGGTTTCTTCATTCAGCTGAATTTCTTCATGTGCAACTCCTCCAAACACCATTCCTCCTATATGAGAATTACCTACAGGCAATGCTTCCCACCAGTTACGTGCCGGAGCCGAATACCATAATTTCAAAACCTCCGTCTCTGCAGCGATTAACCCCAAGACAGAAGCTATCAGAAGCACACATACACACAGAACTTTTCTCATAGATACCTATCGTTTATCAAAAGTCCTTGACACAAAAGGCAGACACATATACAAAGCAGAATGCCAATATTCCCAGTCGTGCCCACCGTCTCTAACTCTGAACTGACAGGGGATACCTGCCTTACGCATAGCCTGAAAGAACTCAATATTCCGATCAAGCAAAAAATCATCATCTCCACAGTCAATGAACCATCTCACCGATTTTAATGCCTGAACCGTATTTTCCTCCGCCTCTGCCACACGTTTTATGCAACTGCGGTCTATCACGGCACGGGTTAATATAGCCAGTTTGCTGTTTGGATTTTCAAAACGAGCCGCCCCTTCTTCCGGAATAGACATCAGCGCACTCATGGCATAAACAGAAGCAAACTTATCTGCATGCCACAAGCCATAACCTGTGGCCCCGCCACCGCCCATAGACAACCCAGCTACGGCACGATTTTCCTTATCACCGATTATATTGTATTTACTTTCCACATGAGGCAAGAATTCTTCAAAAAAGAAATCCTCATAAAGCCAACCCGGCATGTTAAAAAAGCCGTTCCAGACTTCCTTGTAAATATCACCACCTGCGTCCGGCATCACAATAATCATCTCACTGGCCTCCTGTGCATAAATCAAACGGTCGGCCACTTCCTGCACATGTCCGCGCCACACCCAATCCTGATTGGTCTGCGACATGCCATGGAAAAGATAAAGTACCGGATATTTCTTTCCCGGAACTTCACCGTATGAAGGAGGCAGATAAATGGAACAGACTCTTTCCGTATTCAATTTCTTACTAAAAATCGTATCATTCACTACCCTGCTACGTGAAAACAATGAGACAGGAATCAAGCCTAAAACAGACAAAATAACAATAAAAACATGTTTATTCATAGACATAAATTTTAATCTACACAAAAATACTTCACACATAGAAAAATTACAAGAATTTACGTTACCAGTACTTTTGTTTACGTTACACACAGCACCTAATCCATTTACAAAACGTACATTTTATATATCCTCAGATTACATTTCACCTTATAATACGCTGTTTTACATATATTTACAAAAGCTGTGACTTCATTCCATAAAATCAGCCACATCGTAACATACAATAAGAAATCTGCAACATACCGTCACATCCCCCCCATACAAAACACGTACATTTGCATTTAGAAAGATTACACTTCATTTAACCACAAAATCATTCATTTAATTACAAGTTTAATTTTTTATCATGAGAAATCAATTTAAACTACTTACACTAGGGACATTAGGTCTTCTGGCCGCCTCTTGTAGTAACAAGGTGACTATGCCTGAACCTGGAGTCCCGGTTTTCGGTCAGTTCACCTACACAGGAAAAGATGCGGTGTACGAAAAAAATCCACTCAACGAAGGCGAATTCTACAATCCGATACTACAGGGCTGCTATCCTGACCCCAGTATCTGCAAAAAAGGTACCGACTATTACCTGGTATGCTCTTCTTTTGCCATCAACCCCGGAGTGCCCATTTTCCACTCCACCGATTTGGTCAACTGGAAGCAGATTGGACATGTGCTCGACCGTCCGTCACAACTCAAAGTAGAAGATTCTGGTATCAGCGCCGGCATTTACGCCCCCACCATACGATACAATCCCTACAACGATACCTTCTATATGATTACGACCCAATTCTCAGGAGGTATGGGAAACATGATTGTAAAGACTAAAGACCCCATGAAAGGATGGGGCGACCCAATCAAACTGAATTTCGAAGGTATCGATCCGGATATTTTCTTTGATGACAACGGTAAAGCATACGTCACGCATAACGATGCACCTGAAAAGCCGTTATACGAAGGACACAGAGTAATCAAAGTGTGGGAATATGACTTGGAAAAAGACCAAATCATTCCCGGAACAGACAAAGTTGTAGTAAACGGAGGCGTGGATTTGTCTAAAAAGCCCATTTGGATAGAAGCACCCCATCTTTATAAGAAAGATGGAAAATATTACCTCATGTGTGCGGAGGGAGGTACAGGCGGCTGGCACAGTGAAGTCATTTTCATCGGCGACAGCCCGAAAGGTCCGTTCAAACCTGCACCGGAAAATCCGATTCTTTCCCAACGTCATCTTCCGGCAGAACGTCCATTCAAGGTAGACTGGGCCGGTCATGCCGACTTAGTAGAAGGTCCTAACGGACAATACTATGGCGTATTTCTTGCCATCCGTCCAAATGAAGCCAACAGAGTAAATACCGGTCGTGAAACCTTCATACTCCCTGTCGACTGGAGTGGAACTTTTCCTGTCTTCAAAGGAGGCTTGGAACCTATTCAGCCCAAACTAGCTATGCCACAAGGCGTGAAGAATGAAACCGGAAAGAATGGATATTTCCCTAACGGAAACTTCACTTATACAGAAACCTTTACGCAAAGCCCGCTGGATTACCGATGGGTAGGAGTCAGAGGAGCCAAAGAAGGATTCATTTCTACCACAGCAGAAGGACTGAAAATAACGCCTTATGAAACCAATATTAAGGCCGTGGCTCCCACTTCCACTCTATTCTATCGTCAGCAGCACATTAATTTCACCGTCACTACGACCCTGAAATATGTTCCCCGCACTGAAAAAGATCTTGCCGGAATCGCCTGCTACCAAAGTGAGAAGTTCAACTACGTATTCGGACTGACCAAGAAAGGGGAAGAAAACTACATCGTCCTGCAACGGACTGAAAACGGAAACTCTTCTACTCTTGCCAGCGAAAAGATTGAAAAGGATACTCCTGTCAACCTGCGGGTAAACGCTGAAGGCGACAACTATACATTCAGCTATTCCGTAAAAGATGACAACTATCAGACCGTAGGAGGAACTGTTTCCGGAGATATCCTCTCAACCAACGTAGCCGGAGGATTTACAGGTGCCATGATTGGATTATATGCCACCACATCCAATGATGCGGAAGCGTTATAATATGATATTTATTTTGCTTTTCCAATCAATAAAATCAGCCCACTGACCGCTAAAAGTTGGTGGGCTGATTTTTTATCGAATACAAAACACTGTTCAATCACTGTGGAAAGATTATCTGGTAACGCCCGCTCAAATGCATAAAGGCAAACAAGCGCAACAAACCATCATAATATTTATCCAAGTAACCATCTTCATAAGGCTCATGCTTTGCCTCCCATAGTTGCTTTACAAATTCATAACATTTTACATCTGTAGCCACTAATGATACAGCAGCAGAGGTAGCCACAAGTCCTAAAGAATGACGAAGCTGTTTATATTCACCAGCTTGCAATACCTCTTTTACTGGGCTTCCATCAACATTATACTGATCTTTAAAATCATAAAGCCCCTGACTATATAGAAAGTTCTGTATTTTATTGCCATATTCCTGCTGCCATTCTTTGTCAACACATGCCCATGAATAATCCAAGGCAATGTTCATGGGCACACGCCATGAATCAAAACGAAAAGCATCCCCAATGATTCCGCTAGAATTGAGCAAAGAGCCGTCATAGTTATTATAATCAGGATTCAATCCTGTCACCGGATGAATGCTTTTATGCAAATACTCACGGCTTTTCTGGGCACATTCTCTCCAAAAGCGACTTCTACCATCATTAGCCCATCTGGCCCACACCTCATAAAAGGCTGGCAGATGATAAGACGGGTCTGTAAATCTCGATCCAAAACCTGTAGAAGTAAAAGTAATCAGCTTTTGCTCCACATTGATAAAAGGAGTCACTGCATCCATTCCGGTCTTTTGCATGGAACAATCCAAGATATTCTGTGCTTCCGCCAGATAATTGACTCCTGAGCTGTTTCCCCATCTGTTAGAAGCAAAAATCAAAGATGTCACATAATATAACTCCCCGTCGGATGCCGGTCCCTCTGAGTTACGAGTTCCATCTGTCTGACAACTCCACGCAAAATAACCTTTCAACCTTCCATCCTGATGCTGCATATATTTTTTACACCACCTCCACAAACGGTCAAATATGTCTTTCCGGTCAAACTGGACAGCTATCATCATACCATAGGACATTCCTTCCGTACGCACATCATGATTCTTCACATCACTAATATACGCCATAGAGTCGCCTACCTTAAAATAGACCTTGTTTTCCCCATAAAATACCTCATTGAAGACCTCGTTCAGTTTTGCATCTATTTCAGCCTGAGAATATCCCATCTCCGCAAAGAAATTCCGATATTGATGAGTCTCAAAAGCTCCGGCAGGCCATGGCACCGCATCAAAGCCTAACCAATCAATCTCCACAGCCTCTCCCTGCTGGAGTATAAGCCGTACGTCCTGTATTCCCTTTGGTACATCACGCACAGATTCCCTTATAATACACCAATCCTTACATGCCGGAACTTTGATTTGCGCCACTTTCTTATCTGCGACCTCCACTTTCAGTGTTCCGCCATGGAGAGACTTTACCCGCATCTTCACTTCCTGTACTGGCTGAGTACCGAAATCCACCTGATTATAACGGACCCAAGATTTCACTTTTGCCAGTTCACATTTCCATCCTTCAAATTTATTCTTTTCATCCACAAATGAAATCCCCACTCCTTTCTTACTGGCTTCACTATACCGGTCTATCTGTATTTTCATACGTGCATTTGTCACGCCTACTCCTCTCAGTGTAGGTTTCACCTTCCGGATGGTCCCATCCGCATTAAAGCACAAAGTATCAATCCGGACCGAACGGCGTTTGTCTGCTTCCGGCGAGAAATCGTTATGATGATAAAAAAGGTACCACTGGCCTTTGTATTCCACCACAGAATGATGATTGGTCCAGCATCCCGTAGGAGATTCATCCATCATGATTCCTTTGAAATCAAACGGCCCCATAGGTGAATCTCCCATTGCATAAGCCAGAGTTTCCGTCTTATCCTTTACCCACGGGAAAGTCAGATAGTACTTGCCATTTCTTTCAAAAACAAATGGTCCTTCCTTAAAGCCCTCTGGAAGGCCTTCTATCAAGACCGGTTCGGAAGCCAGCTCCCGCATATTATCTTTCAGTTTTGCCATACGCAACCCATTTCCAGCCCAATAAATATAGGCACTTCCATCCTTATCCACCATCACACAAGGATCGATACCTTGAATTCCACTTATCGGCTTCCAATCAGGCATAAATGGTCCCGACGGATTATCGGCTACTGCCACTCCCACAGAAAATCCTTTTGCATTTTTCGCCTTAGCCGGAAAATAAAAATAATACTTTCCTCCTTTAAAGACACAATCAGGTGCCCACATGGAATAAGATTCACGTTCCACCCAAGGCACATTATTCTGCGATAGAATCACCCCATGGTCCATCCAGTTTACTAAATCTTCTGACGAATATACATGATAGTCTTCCATACAAAACCAATCTTTAAGACGGGCTACCGGACTTTCTATATCATGTGACGGATACAAATATATTTTCCCGTCAAAAACCCGCGCAGTCGGATCGGCTGAGAATGAATGATTAATAATCGGATTTTGCGAGTAGACTGCCAATGCAGACGCAAACAAAACAAGTACACAGATATATAGATGCCTCATAAATATCAGTATTAGATATAACAAAAAGATAAAAAAAGCTGCCCCAAACTACATGGAGCAGCTTTTTATATTCAACAAAAAATGAAATTAGTTAGCAGAATTACCATGCATATTCGTATTGGTAGAAAGTTCTGTTGAAGGTATTGGCACACGTAAATGACGAGAATAATCAAACGTCTGAGTACCGGTCAAGTTAGTCTGTTCAACCTGAAGGGCATTTTTATTCTTCAAGTTATTCAACATGATACTCTGATCCGGATCATTCGGATTATTGTACCATCTCATCAAGTTGAAGAATCTCCAGCCTTCCCAATACAACTCTACAGAATACTCATGTTTCAGAATTCGACGTACGGTATTCAATTCCATGCCTTCACAAATGACATTACCATTTGTTCCAACCACTCTACCTACAACCGGATGATCCTGCAACAGTTCATCGACAGTAGGCAATGTACCACCTTTCAAATAATCTTTACCAGCATCAGCCTCAGTCGTATTGAACGCTTCGGTATTGTTATTCGCACGATCACGCACCATCTGAATGTATTTTTTAGCTGTTGCCTCATCGTTGTCAGCTTCCAGACAGCACTCTGCATACATCAACAGAATATCCGAATAACGGATAAGACGGTCATTGATACCGCTCTGTTCCTTGCTTCTCACCTGATCAAGACTATACTTACGGCAGCCAAACCATTTTCCTCTCCATTCATCAAATGTATCGCCTGAGAACAAAGTCTCATAAGGAATCCAGTTACCAGACTTTCCTAAGAAATTACAACCGTCTGGAATATACATACCCAGATAAGCACGAGGATCAATAATATTGTCATTCTCATCACGTTCAAACTCATTGTACAGGGCCAAAGAAGGTTGTCCATTCCACCATCTGGCAGACTCAGTAGAGTTAGGTGCACTCATTTCCAATTCACGGATTGTATTTTGTCCGGTTACAACCCAGTCATTTAAGTCACCATTGGCTGCAGGGTTAAAACCGTCTGTTTCTACACTCTGACAGAATTGTACCTCAAACAACGATTCTGAATTGTTTTCATTATCTTCTGTGGCATTGTCACGATAATTATCCACCAATGAATATTTACCGGAATTAATAATCTGCCACAACACATCTTTAGCCAAGGCCCATTCTGCATCTCCCGCCTTTGCTGTACCATCCAATATCGGACGAGCCATATACGTCTTTGCCAAAAAGGCAAGTGCAGAACCTTTGGTGGCACGACCTTCATTCTCTGTTCCTTCGTATGACCAGTCGGTAAGCAACTCTGATGCATCCTGGAAGTCTTTTATCATACGTTTATAAATAGTACCTGGTTCAGCAGGAGCCAACATATAATCCCCTTCACCGGTAGTCACATAATCACGGTCAGGAATTTCATCTCCCCAGAAATACACCAGATAGAACCGGCTCAATCCACGCAAAAAGATGGCCTCTCCTTTTAACCGGTTATATAACTTCTTGTCATCTTCATTGTTCAAATCAAAAGCTCCATCCTGATTTGCTTCCAGTTTTTCAAGCGCTAAATTAGCCGCATACTGCAATACATACAAATCCTGATAACAAGTTGATACACTACCCAAGTCTGCGTTCACATTATACTGAGACAATCTCGCTGTTTCAGGTTCACCAGCAGCCGCTCCACTTGTAAACACATATTCATCACTACGTGCATTCAGCATGAATGGCATCCAACGAGCCCATCCACCAGCTCTTTGAAGAATGTTATACGCTCCATTTACCGCATAAGTCAAATGTTCTTTCGTATTATAATATGTAGCTTCGTTATCTGCTGAAGGATTATTAAAATCCATGTCAGGCTCACATGAACTCATTGTCATTAATAAAGAGCCCAAACAAATACCCATATATGTTTTAATATGTTTCATAAAATTCCAATATTTCATTATTACTTAAAATGTCAACTGCAAACCAGCAAAGAACTCACGATTTGCCCAATATGTATCTCCAGAGTAGTAATATGCTCCATCTACACCACGATTCAAAGTAGAACCATTATTGGGGACTTGCGGGTCAAACATAGAATATCCTGTAATAGTGAACGGATTCTTTACACCCAGATACAAACGTAAAGATTCAATGTGTGCTTTTGAAATCAATGCTTTGTCAAAAGTATATCCCAAGGTAATACGATTGCAACGGAAATAAGAACCATTTTCAATAAAATAATCAGATGCCATAGTATGATTACCATTCGGGTCATTCAGTACAGCACGGGGAACATCGGTATTCACATTGGCCGGCAATGTAATAGTCTCACCACCTGCAGTTGTAAAGGTTACATCTTCCGCACGGAAACGATTGTTCATATCTGCCATCTGATTCTTTGCAGCATAACCACCCATCAACTCTGTCTTCCAGTTATTATAAATCTGGTTTCCAAAGTCACCTTGCCACAACATTGAAAAATCAAATCCTTTATATTCTGCCGTAATATTCAAACCAAAAGAGCAATTCGGTAAAGAAGAACCGATAAATGTCTTATCGTCATCTGTAATTTGTCCGTCACCATTCAAATCCACGTATTTCAAATCTCCAGCTGCAGCAGAAGGTTGAAGACGTTCTCCCTTGCTATTTACATAGTTAGCGGCCTCTTCATCTGTACGGAACAAACCATCTGTCTTATATCCCCAGAATTGAGCTACCGGCTGTCCAACTACCGTCATTGTCACATTACCCGTACTACAAGCACCACCGGCAAGTGAAGCATTGTCACCCAAACTTGTTACTTCATTCCGATAAAGAGAGAAATTAGGAGAAATAGTCAATTTCACATCCCCAATCTGCTCACGATAAGTAGCTGAAAGTTCGATACCCCAGTTCTTCATGCTACCCACATTAGAATACATGGTATTGATATTACCTGTTGATTTAGGTAACTGTACGGCAAGCAACATATCGGTTGTCTTACGATTATAATAATCGAATACCAAGCTGAATTTATTATTAAACATATCAAGGTCAAAACCTACACCTGCATCTCTGGTTGTTTCCCATGATAAATCTGGATTAGCAAAATTTTCAATCAATGGGGCAGATGCATTAGAAGCAGTTCCCTCAGGATTAATCTGGTTAGGACCAAAAGTATAATATCTGTTGTCGGTTACCACTACTGACTGATAATCATACCGTCCAACCGCATTGGCACTACCAATCCAACCCAATGTGGCACGAAGTTTCAAGTTGTTCAACCAACTGGAAGTGGCATCTTTCATCCAAGATTCCTCGCTTACTCTCCAACCTACAGAGAATGATGGGAAATATCCCCAACGATTGCCTTTCTTGAACTTAGAAGATTCATCTGCACGGAAATTGGCGGTAATCATATATTTGCTGTTGTATGAATACATCACTCTGGCCAGATAAGAAAAATAAGCTTCGTTATACTGTGAACTCGTGATGTTCTGACTGTCCGGGAAACGACTTTCCGGACCAAAATCTGCATATTCATTGCTACGACCAGAAATACCCGTAGACCATCCGTCAAATTTTTCTGATACCACACCTAAAACTCCCGACAAAGTGTGTACGTCATTAAAGGTCTTATCGAAAGTCAACAAGTTTTCAATAATCTCATGTCCGCTTCCTCCTTTTGTTGTACTCTGTGAATTATATGACTGTCTTCCATTAGCGGTTCCAAGATCATGTTCCGGAATGAGAGTGGCATCATTGTTTCTGGCAAATGAATAGGTATAAGTCAAACGGTATTTCAACCAGTCAAAAATCTTTATTTCTCCAAAAATACTTCCCAATGCACTGATGGATCGATTGCGAAGCTTTTCATTTCTTAAGAACCAGATCTGGTTGACCAAGTCATTTCCGTCACGTCCATTGTTACCAGTCAAGAAGAAACTACCATCCTCATTATACACTGGAAGGTTGGAAGGAGTCTGTAAAGCATTCATCAAAGAGGCACCCGTAAATCCATTTGTTCTGCTATAATTGGCAAATATACGACCACCGTAAGTAAAACGCCCTACAGTTCCTTCTACATTGGCATAGATGTTATCCACTTTCACATCTTCCGTATGCATCTTATCATCATTGTCTGCATGTGTGGCACCAATACGATAGCTGGCATATTTACTACCTCCACTTACTGACAAGTCATATTTCTGATAGTTTGTATTGCTAAAATATTCATCCCACCAGTCTGTGCTACCAAGCGGACTACTTGGATTTGCCACACCTGCCGGAACTGTTTTATTCCATGTGCCATTGGCAATTGCATTCGCATCGGAGGAATTATAATAAAGTTCATTTACATAAACGGCATAGTCATAAGGATTCAACATGTCTACCTTACTTGTATTTGAACCAAAACCGGCATATGCATTAAAACTTACTTTCGGTTTTCCTTCAGCTCCCTTTTTCGTAGTGACTACAATTACACCATTTGCACCACGCACACCGTAGATAGCACACGAAGCCGCATCCTTCAACACCTGAATAGACTCAATTTCATTATCATTCGGAATGTTACCAGAGGCGTCAATGATACCATCTACTACCCACAACGGGTCTGTACTACCTGTAATAGAAGAAGTACCACGAATACGAATCTTACCACCTGATACATTCACACCTGCCGTACTACCCTGCAAGGCATCTGTAATTCCACCCGGAGACTTCAAAACTTCCTTTGGGCTCAAAGTGGCAATTGCTGAAGTCAAATCTTCTTTTTTCTGAGTACCATATCCTACTACTACGACATCATCCAGTAATTGCGTGTCTTCTTTCAACGTAACAGTCAAATCTGTTCTGCCAGCAACCGAAATTTCCTGACTTTTATATCCTACAAAAGATACCACAATCACCGAATTAGAAGGTACATTCAATGTAAATCCCCCTTCAAAATCTGTAATTGTACCATTAGTTGTACCTTTCTGAAGCACACTCGCTCCAATAACCGACTCCCCAGTTCCATCTTTAACGACTCCTTTTACGGTAATATTTTGGGACAAAGCCCATAAAGGAATCATACAAAACAATATGAGTAGCCATGTAAGGCGTAATCCAAAAAAGTTTTTCATCATAGTTGTATGTTTAATAGTTAATAAATTTCTCTCTTACCAAGTATGTCTCTTCATTTTTCTTTTTAATGTTTACATAAACATAAAATTCACTTTCAACAAAGAATTTTGTTTCATTACAATTTTCTTAAGAAGTCGATAGAAAATAAGAACAATTTTATAAGCCCTTTCTTCTATATTGACTGAAGCAGCAAAACAACTAAAAATAGGGAAAATATCCAGCTATACACTTTACTTCCCCGTCAGTATACTTCAAGGTATCATCCTCCATCATCCATTGTAGTGTCCATATGCATTTTCATTTAAGATTACACAATTACAAATCATTTAACACGCCACAAATGTAGTTCTTAATAAATGAAAGGAATTATACCATATTACAAACACGCATATTACATGTTACATCCAACTCACACGTGTAACATTTTCTTTATCCCATGATACATTCAGGCTATAAAACATAAAAAAGGGCTTTTCAAGACCCATAAACGCAAGTACGTTTTACTTAAAACGCAAGTGCATTTAAAACAAAACGCAAGTGCGTTTTCGAGCAAACGTACTTGCGTTTTTCACGAGGACTCATATCTCCTCCAATGTATTCAAAAATCCTCAAAATCCAGGGAAATATCCTCTCAGTGCTTCCACATATTCTGCCATGGCCTCCCTGCCTTTTGCGGTCATCCGGCAAACGGTACGAGGTTTCTTGCCCGCAAAACTCTTCTCAATCTCGATGTAGCCGGCCTCATTCAGTTTGTCGAGCTGAACACTGAGATTACCCGCCGTTGCCTGGGTCTGCTCTTTCAGGTATACGAACTCGGCTTCCTCCACCGACAAAAGAATGGACATCACCGCCAGCCGCAACTGGGAATGGAGCAACGGATTTAATTCCTTCAACATACCTGACGGGCTTTACGGTTCAAATAATGGCCGGGCAAAACCATCATCACCAGAAACGACAATCCGAAATACAGATTCCAGTCGACCGTGGAAGACTGGTGGATGGTGTAGGCCATCAGCATATAGATGGCAAAGCAGAAAGCCACCAGCGGACACCACGTCACCAGACGGCTGCGGATAACCACACCGGTAATGGAAACACCGATGCCGCAATAAAGCAAGGAAAGAGGAAGCATCAGTGAAAAATCCACTCTTCCATAATAAAAGGTCAGCAAGCACATGATAAGCACCGTCAGCACAAACAGACTTCCTATCACTTTCCAGACCTGCGTAATGGCACGGTCTGTATAAGTAATCACCTCCGCGACCTGCCGACGCTGTTCCCAAAGCATGAAGCCCCAGAACAAAAACATAGTGAACCAACCAAAATTCCAGCGGGAATCACCCGTGTAGTACACCAACAAAAACAACAATACTGAAAGGGCGGTAGTAAAATAGCCCCAGTAAAGAAACTGGTTGCCACTGCCCACTTCCAGATTTTTCCGTGTGGAATGAATCATCTGTGAAATCAGTTCCAGACTTTCCCGTTCTGATAATCTCTTTTCTTCCATAAGGCACTCATTTGTTTTTAGTTTTTCAAAAATAATGTAGTTTATCAAATAAACCAAATTTTCACTTAAATTCTCGGGCCACCATACCAGTGACAAAACTTCTCAATAACAAGCATAAACTCCACAAACGTTTCATTATTTTTCCTCCTTATCCGTGTAATACCATGAAATGATTTCCATGGAAAGACTCAGGCCCCAGCCCAAGGCCACCCATCCTACCCACCAGCAGTGCGGGGAGGTTGCATAATTCAACACTGCCAGGAAAAGATTCATCACCACATATCGCATAATTTTTAGCTTTAAATGTGCAGGCCACCGGCGACAACACCGCCCCCATTTTTTAATCGTTTCCATCATTCCTCCTTTTGATTAAACAAAACAGTTTATATTATAAACCATAAATTGATAAATAAAAGCAAGGAGGCGCGCTTCTCTCTTGCTTTCACTGCAAATATAAATAAGTTTATTTTATAAACCAAACAAAAGCGGAAAAAATAAATAAAAAAACCGTTCCAGCTTGAATGACTGAAACGGTTCTTATTATATAATAGGTATACTCTTATTTATTTCTGCAAATTCACATTCGTCAACAATTTACCTTGATACTCACCCGTCAGCGTCTGCAAGAAAGCAACAATCTGCTTCACTTCCTGCTGCGACAAATCTACACCGACTTCATATTTTCCCATGGCTCTGACAGCATCTTCCAGTGTAGCCTGAGTGGCGTCATGGAAATAAGGCGCAGTCAGTGCCACATTGCGTAAGCCGGGCACTTTGAAGCGGTAACGGTCTCTTTCGTTCTTTGTTTCCTTGAAACGACCGTTGTCTTCCACGGTCAGTTCCGTACCACGGTCGGCAAAATAGTCCTGCTTGATACCCATCAGTTCATACGACTGTCCGCCCATGTTCTCGCCTACATGGCAAGTGGCGCAATTGTATTTCTTGAACAAATCATATCCGGCCAGTTCTTCGGTTGTCAACGCTGCCATATCCCCTTTCAGGTATTTGTCGAAACGCGAATTCGGCGTGAGCAGAGTTTTTTCAAACTCCTGAATGGCATTCGTGATGTTGGCTTCGTTAATGCCGTCGGGATATACTTCCGTAAATGCCTTGCTGAATGCCGCATCTGCTTTAAGCTTATCACAGATTTCATCGAACGACTTGCAAGCCATTTCTACCGGGTTCAAAGGAGGTCCAGCTGCCTGGTCGGCCAATGTAGCGGCACGTCCGTCCCAGAACTGCACAAAATTATACAACGCATTGAAGACCGTCGGTGCGTTCACACCTCCATGCTGTCCGCCTACACCTTCCGAAAACGGCTTGTTGTCTACTCCACCCGTATTCAATCCGTGACAAGAGGAGCATGACACGGTATTGTCGGCCGACAAACGTACGTCGTGGAACAGCAGGTTACCCAATATCACCTTACGCATATCCACCGGCACGGAATCCTGCACCGGACGAATTGCCTCATTCGTCCATTGCTTGTCAGCCAACGGATTGGGGTAGAAAGTTTCACGTTGAGATTTGACCCACGCAAGCGCCATCTGTGTTTCGGTATCGGTCAATGAAGAACCCCAGTGAACGAGGTAATACTTAGCCAACGGCATCATACCATCGGCAATCACTTTCTCCACTTTGGCCAAGTCCACTTCATTGATCTTTTCGCCCTTCTTCAATGCCCCTACCATCGGAGTCATGTCGAAAGAACGATAGCCCAAACGCACATCTTCTTTCACCAATTTGCCTGCTACCGGAAATTCAGCATAGAAAGGCAACTTCGGATCGGCTGAATGGCAAGCCATACAACCGCTGCTTTCAATGATTTCTTCCATTTGCGCATTACTTTCCAAACTGGCTGAAGGTGCTTTATTCACCAACCGGTAGACCACACAAAGCACGATGGCCACCACCAGCACGGAAAGAATAATCTTCGAACTTTTTTTCATAAAAGAATGAATTTAAAATTAAACAAACAGTATATATAAAAATAACACTATGAACGAGAATACAGATGTACACTTTGCCGAGCCGCTGGAAGGTAGTTTACTCCATACCAGCACATCTGAAGCGACAGAAAAGAAACAATTAATATCCAGTACAGCATGCGGGAAGCATTCCTACGGAACAGTCGGAGGTGTACATACAACAAATAGCCCGTCCACGTCACTGCGGCCCAGGTCTCTTTCGGATCCCAGCTCCAATAATGTCCCCAGGCTGCCTTGGCCCAGATAGCCCCTGTAAGCATGCCGACGGTAAGAAAAGCCAACCCTGCATAAACCAGTTTGTCGGCTGCTTCAAGATAGTTCGCACGATGCTTAAAGAGTCCCATGCACGACAAGATAAAGGCGCATCCCAGCACAGAGTAAGAAAACATGTAAATTGTGACATGGGGAATGAACCACGGACTCTGCAAGGCAGGCATGAGAGACTGGTCATGAATTTCGGGTTTCAGAATATTGATAAGAGCAAATACCGCACCTACCACCGTAGAAAAGGACAATATCCAAGGATATTTCCAGCGGATATAGGTCAGCAGTCCGGAAACTCCCATAAAAAAGGAATACCACAACCGGGTCTCACCCATGGTGCGCAAAGGAGGACGCTGCAAGTATATCCAGAAACCGGCAATAAACACCCCAAAGACCAGGATGCCCGACAATGTCAGCAGGATGGCCCACCGGTTACGCTCTCTGGAAAACAACGCAACACCTGCCCCGCTACCCCATAAGGCTATGGCCGAAAGGGCAAACCAATGAAAATTATTCCACGTAATCATGTATGCAAAGTATTCGTTTTAATAAAGTCTAGTCATCAATATTTCTTAATATGAAGTCATTCTCCGCCTGTCGGGCCCAGCCAGAAACAGTAGGACACTTCCGCACAACATCATCACGATGCCCAGCCACATGAGGTGTTTCAAGGGCTCACGCACAATCTGGACCACACAATACCGAGGTTGCGGTGACTGCACATCATAAGACGTCAGATAATAATCTTCGGCCCAGTTTGCCGCATAAGGATGATTTACCTCCAGATGAACGGGCTGTCCGTCTATCGAAACCTCTGCAAAAAAACGACGCGGACTTCCATTGGGATAATGCTCCACGGTGAAATCAGTAAGCTGTAATGCTTTTGGCAGATAAACCTTGGTTCCTTGTTCCGAATAGGCCTCATTGCTAGGGGAATCCCGAAACACCGGGATACGCAGCGTCTGTTCTTCAGCGCTTCCTATCACTCCGGCAAAAAGGGCCAGCCACAATCCGGCATGGTTGAGTACAAAACGCCACCGGTTACGTCCCGGAAGAAATCCTCTCTTCAAGGTAATCATTCCCAAATGGGTGAGCAAAGCGAATAGGCCTGTCACAAAAATCCAGGAAGACATGAAATTGTAGCATCCCAGGCGGGAAAAGATACCCGATTTCTCCGCAGTTTCCTGGGCTGAAAGCTGAGGAAACAAACCGATAACCAGACAACCGGCCAAAAACCAGCCTAATGTCCAGTAAGTACATTGAGGAGAAATCCATAACCTAACGGTTTGGGAGGAACGCTTCTCCTTATACATATATACCATTCCTCCTATCCAAAGCAAGGCTAGGAGAACATCCAACGGAAAAGCGAAAAAGGCAAATGGAAAATTGCCAAAAACACATTGCACTACGATGGAAAGCAGCAACAATGCAATGAATAGTAAGTTAGTCTTTAAGTTCATTCATCATAGGTTGGTGAAATATCTGCAAAGATAAGAACTTAATTGAACATTACAACAAGTTTGTAAATAGAACAAAACCATTTTCCGTTAAAATTTGGAAGATGGGGTTGTTTACTCTTATTTTTCCCGGCGCATCCGGTGGCCATAGACAATAATGACCAGAAAACAAATTAGCGGAAGTACGAACGACACATTTACAGCCGGCATACCCAGCAGGGTCTTGCAATCTATCAGAGAAGCCTGCAAGGGAGGCAGCACCGAACCTCCAAGAATGGCCATAATCAATCCGGCGGCACCGAACTTCGCATCGTCGCCCATTCCTTTCAAGGCAATACCATAGATGGTGGGAAACATCAGTGACATACAGGCAGAAACTCCCACCAGACAATATATGCCATAGATGTTCTGCAAGAATATCACACCGAGCACACACAGGGAAGCTGCAATGGCAAGCACTTTCAATAATTGGCCCGGATTGACATATTTCAACATCAAGGTACAAACAAAACGGCTGATACAGAAAATGACCATGGCGATAATGTTGTATTTCTGTGACAAAACTTCAGCCGCCTGCTCTTCCATGCCTTGTGACATAAACAAACGGGTGCCATACTGAATGATGAAAGTCCAGCACATAATCTGCGCTCCGACATAAAAGAACTGCGCCACCACCCCATAACGGTATCGCTTCACGGCATACAAGCGTTTCAGGGTAGGAATAAAGTTGATGGCATGAGACTGGTCGGCATTTTTAGGCATCTTTGTCAAACGAATGACCAGCAGCATAATCAATATCACCACACCAATGGCCAGATAAGGAGTGATGAGAATACTC
The DNA here is from genome assembly GCA_902362595.1 of Bacteroidaceae bacterium. Classification (GTDB taxonomy): domain Bacteria; phylum Bacteroidota; class Bacteroidia; order Bacteroidales; family Bacteroidaceae; genus Phocaeicola; species Phocaeicola fibrisolvens. Next base: position 58,244 of record CABIXF010000021.1, read on the forward strand.
AAGTCCGAATCGCGGATAGCCTCAAATTCGGTCTGGCTGAGCTGGGCACGCTCGGCGGTATCCAGCGGATGGAGCTGATTCTGGATGAAATTCATGGCGACAAACATTCCCATCAAGGAACCTATGGGATTGAATGCCTGTGCCAGATTCAGGCGGCGGGTAGCGGTTTCTTCTGTTCCCATCGACAGAATATAAGGATTGCAACTGGTTTCCAAGAAAGACAGTCCGCATGTCATAATGAAATAAGCCAGCAAAAAGGGATAATAGTTTCCGGTTAACTTGGCTGGGAAAAAAGACAGGGCTCCCAAGGCATACAGTCCCAGGCCCAACATAACGCCTGCCTTGTAGGAATACTTGCGGATAAACATCGCAGCCGGAAAAGCCATGGCAAAGTATCCGCCGTAAAATGCGACTTGCACCAAGGTTCCGTCGGTCACGCTCATCCTGAATATTTTGGAGAAAGCCTTGACCATGGGATTGGTAATGTCATTGGCAAATCCCCACAAGGCAAAACAAAAAGTAATCAGAATAAAGGGAATCAGAAAATTCACCCCATCCTTTTTCAATATGGATTGGTTATTTGATGTTTTATTCATGGTATCAGATTTTTAATAAGGACAGTAGATTTTTTATCCTGTCACTTGATTTGTTGCATGATATTTCCGATGGCAGTGGCCTCAACCGGTCCTTCTACTACGGGAATTCCAATGGCTTCTTCTGTCAGCCGATTCAGATATTTGTTCTGGCTTCCTCCGCCTATAACATACAGTTTTGCAACGGGTTCCGGCAAAAGACGGTTCAGGGCCTCCAAGCCCGTTTTATAACGCAAGGCCAGCGAACGAAGCACACATTTCACAAATTCTCCCTGAGTGACAGGCGGTTTCTGCCCCTGAGTCACACAATAAGCGGCAATCGCATCTGCCATACGTACCGGACACTGGAAAACTGCCTCATCCACATCAATCAACGCCTCGGTTTCCGCACATTCCGCAGCCGGAAACAAGGTAGTATAGGCCACATCCTTTCCCTCGTCTTTCCATTCCTGCATCAGTTTCTGCAGAATCCACAATCCGGTGATGTTCTGCAAAAAACAAATCTGTCCTTCTCTCCCTCCTTCATTGGTGAATCCAGCCAAACGGGCTTCTTCTGTCAAAATCGGTTCAGGGTTCATGACTCCCAGCAAAGACCAGGTGCCTGAACTCAAAAAAGCCACTTTCTTTCCATCCACAGACGAAGGAACCACACTGGCTGCACTAGCGGTGTCATGCGAAGCCACCGCTATCACTTCCACTTCATAGTCTATTCCTATCTGTTCCTTGATTTCCTGCTTCAGGAATCCACGTGAAGTACCCGGCATGACAATTTCTCCAAAAAGATGCGTCGGAAGTCCCAATTCACGAATCAGTTTGAAATTCCAGGTGCGTGCCTTGGCATCCAGCAGCTCGGAAGTAGAAGCAATACTATATTCATTGTTGGCGACTCCTGTCAGATAATAGCTGAACAAATCGGGCATGAACAACAATTTGTCGGCGACCTTCAACAATGCATTGTTTTCCTTTTGCATGGCATATAGTTGAAACAGCGTATTGATTGCCATGACCTGTGTACCCGATTCCATATAATGTGCCGCTACATTCACCTTCGAAAAGAACTCCTCGGGCATACCCTCCGTACGGCTGTCGCGATAACAGACTGGATTCCCCAGTAAATTTCCCTGTGCATCAATCAAACCGAAATCCACGCCCCAAGTATCTATTCCAATACTTTTCAGAAAATATCCCTTTTCTACCGCCATACGGATACCGACCTTCATCTCTTCAAACAAAGAAAGAAAATCCCAATAAATATGTCCTCCCATCCGCACCTGACGATTGGAAAAACGATGTACCGTATCCAGCTGAAGTCCGTCACCGGAAAGGTAGCCGGCAATTACTCTGCCGCTACCTCCTCCAAAATCTATCGCTAAATATGCTTCTTTCATTTCGTCTTTTTTCCTAAAATATATGTGTCGAGGTCATCAATCTCTTCCGCCGTCAACGTCTTGTATTTACCTCCGGAAAGCACAATGATACGGCACGCCATTTCAAAAAACATCGCTCTTTCGAAAGCCTGGTCAAAGTCTTTTCCGCAAACCACCTGCCCATGCTTCTGAAGCAATACGGAATTATGCGACTTCATGGCTGCAATCACAGCCTCAGCCAATTCTTTGGAACCCGGACGGAAATACGGAATGACTGGAATCTCTGCTCCCACATGGCAAGGCACTTCTGCTGTCACATTAAAATCTTTGGGGGTATTTTCCATGCACGACACCACAGTAGCATAGGGTGACTGGAAATGAAGCACCACATTTACATCGGGACGCTCTCTCAACACTCCCAAATGAAAAACACTTTCCATGGAGGGTTTTACTCCATTCAACACCTCTCCGTTTTCCAGCCGGCAAACTGCCACTTTATCTTTTGTCAGGGAAGGAACCCACGAACCTGTGCCAGACACCAGCACTTCATCGCCCACACGCCATGAAAGATTACCACTGCTGCACACGGTCAATCCGGCATCACCTACCCGATGAGCCTGCTTCAAAAATTCTTCAATCTGTTCGTTTGTAATCATAATCTTATCAAGAATGGATATATAGCCGGAACAAACGGGTTCTCCCATCCGTTCCGGCAAAATTAAATGAGTTATTTATAAATAGGACCGTAATTCTGACATGCCCGGTAATCAGCTCCTTCTTTATCCATACCAAATGCATTCCATGCGGCGGGACGGAAAATCTTGTCATCTTCCACATTGTGCATGCAAACCGGAATACGCAGAATAGAAGCCAGTGTAATCAAATCCTGACCAATGTGTCCGTAACTGATGGCTCCATGGTTCGCTCCCCAATTATTCATGACAGAATAAACATCCTTGAAAGCCGGTTTGTCGCACAAGCGGGGTACAAACCAAGTAGTCGGCCATGTACGGTCGGTACGCTCATCCAGCAGCTTATGGATTTCCGGGTCGATTTCCACTGTCCATCCTTCTGCTATCTGGAGAACCGGGCCCAGTCCTTTAATCAGGTTCAAACGGCTCATGGTGACAGGCATACCTCCCTTTGACAAGAAGTTAGAAGAGAAACCACCGCCACGGAAATAGTCTCTGTTGGCCGGATACCAGGTAGTTGCTTCCAAGCATTTTTCCACTTCGCTCTCCGTAATTTCCCAAGACGGCTTCATCGCCGGATTGCCATTGGCATCGGTCTGCTGTCCTGTACCATCCAATGTGGTAGCTCCGGAATTAATCAAATGAATAATACCATTCTGTGCCAGTCCGGTCAGTTCCTTACCTGTCACACGTTTCACGGCTTCCGGACTCCAGTAGGTACGTACATCAGAGAAAATCTGTGCACGGTTGGTCAACAAATGGCCGAAGAGCATGGCTACTCCATTGCAAGCATCATTTTCTGTTGCTACCACGTAAGCCTCACGAATGCCGTTCCAATCAAAAGACGTATTCAGCAATGCTTCCGAGAAATCCCCATTGGGATAAAAGTCTGTCCACTGGCGCTGGCCCTGGAAACCGGCTGCAATGGCATTGTGTCCCAATGACTCTTCCTTGAATCCCAGTTCCTTGAGTTTCGGATTTCCAGTCATCAAATCGCGCATGATAATCGTCATTTTCACGATAAACTCCCAGTCGGCATCTTTTTCAGCACGTGTCTTGACCTTTGCTTCCACGTTGAAATCCTTTCCTTCATTCTTTTTACAATACTTTTCAGTCCATGCCATCGCCTTGGCATATTCCTCCTTATCGTAAATTCCTTCGGTCATACGGCGGATAATCTCGGTCAAATCCACTGATTCACAACGCATACCCAGATATTCCTGGAAGAAATCCGGATTGACAATCGAACCGGCAATACCCATGGACACGCTACCCATCGAAAGATAGGATTTCCCTCTCATGGTTGCCACTGCCTGAGCCGCACGGGCAAAGCGCAGAATCTTTTCGGCTACATCAGCCGAAATCGTATTGTCTTCTATATCTTGTACATCATGACCGTAAATGCCAAATGCCGGCAGTCCTTTCTGTGCATGTCCAGCCAACACCGCTGCCAAATACACCGCTCCCGGTCTTTCCGTTCCATTGAATCCCCACACAGCCTTCGGATAGTAAGGATTCATATCCATTGTTTCAGCCCCGTAACACCAGCAGGAAGTGACCGTGATGGTAGCTCCTACACCTTCACGTTCAAATTTTTCGGCACAAGCTGCACTTTCAGCTACTCGCCCGATGGTAGAATCTGCAATTACACATTCCACGGGACTTCCATCTCCGTTTTTCAGATTGGAAGAAATCAATTCGGCTACGGCTTTAGCCAGATTCATAGTCTTTTCTTCAAGGCTTTCACGAACGCCACCCTGACGTCCGTCGATGGTGGGACGAATCCCAATTTTCGGATAATTTTTCATTGATTAGATTTTTTACAATGTTCTACATCTGTTTTATCTATCTCATTTATCTATGCTGAACTGTGCTGAAATCAACATACGAGAATCTCTCTTTTATTCCTTTCAAACGGAATGGCGAAGATGTACTTCTGTGGGAAGGAATTCCTGTATGCCTTCACCCGTTAAAATAAAATTTGCTGCTTTCTGCCCCATTTCCTCCCAGTCAATACTAAGTGCCGTAATCCCCTCGTCTATCACCTCATAGGCAGGCGTATCATTATAGGCAATCAAGCCAAAATCAACTCCACATTTCAATCCTCTCTCCCTACTCCGTTTAACCACATTCACCACATCTGTTTGCCGGATAACGATATACACCATCCCTTTTTCTACTTTCTGAATCTCTTCATCATGCATCACCTCTGCCAAAAAATGATTGTCGCGGCAGTAAGCTTCAAAACTCTGTATGGAAGAATGAGGATGCTTAGATTCTTGAGGAAGCTGGAACACGATTTTACGGTAGCGCTTCAACCGTGCGGACAATTCTGACAGTGCTTTATAAAATGCTTCATCAAAATTCTGGCAAATGTAAGAATGGCTTCCTTTCTCAAACTTGCCAAAGTCGAGCAATAAGAGTCTGGAAGAAGGGATTTTATCGAATAAAGGAGAAAACCTTTCATTGTCAAAATTCATGACTACATAATAATTATATCTCCCAATGGCTTCCCGCAAGATAGTATTAAATATATGTTCATTATACTGATGAAACCAAAGATCTACTTTATATAAAACTGAAAGCTTCCTGACAAAACTATTGTATAAGGTATTCTTAAAGGGAGAATATTCATCCAGCAACAGAAATATTTTCTCTTGCCGGTTTATGACGTAATATCCCTTGCCGGGGGTAGAATCAATCAACCGCCTTTCACGCAGGTCGGCAAAAGCCTTAAATACCGTATCACGTGACACATGGTAGGTTCTGCTCAACGCATTGATAGAAGGCAAGCTCGTATCCGTCCGATACTTTCCCATCAAAATGTCCCGTTCAATGAGATCCGACAGTTGTTTTACCTTCGTGGACTGTTGCCCAAATTGTATATTCTTATCCATATCAATGTATTATCTGTGCTGAACCATGCTGACACAAAGGAAAAGATTTTATGTAAGACCGCAAAAGAATGCTTTATGTTTAAAAACAGATGAAGGGAAATACAGAAAATAAAAAAAGAGGGTGTGTCAAAAAGCACACCTTCTTTTTTACGCACAAAGCCCCGACTTTCCCAAGCCGGGGCTTTGTTATTACCTAAAGATTTTGTATCTTTAGGCATAATAATTTCCACTATGGCAAAGATACATTTTCGTCCTTACAATTCCAACCAGACAGTGCTTTTTCCTCAAAGAATAGATGAGGATATTGCAGAAAACGATCCGGTGCGTATGGTTAACGCTCTGGTTGAAAGCCTGAACCTTGAAAGTTTCAGGAAGTTATACAAGGAATGCGGGCGCAGCCCTTACCATCCAAGGATGATGCTCAAGGTCATTCTGTATGCCTACATGAACAACGTCTACTCCTGCCGGAAAATAGAAAGCCTCCTTCACCGTGACATTCATTATATTTGGCTGGCCGGATACGAGAAACCGGACTTCATTACCATCAACCGTTTCCGCAACCGGGTGAAGAAGGAAATCAACGAAGTGTTCACCCAGGTCGTACTTCTGCTCTCTTCCAGGGGCTTCATCAGCCTGAACGTGGAATACATCGACGGGACAAAGATTGAATCCAAGGCCAACAGGTACACGTTCGTCTGGAGAAAAACGGTTGAGCGGAACCGTGAACGCCTGATGAAGAAGATCCACGTCCTGTTGGAACAGATAGACGATGCCATCGCCCGGGAGAACTCATCGGAAAGCGATGAGGAAATAGCGTTCACTCCGGCCATGCTGACCGAAATGGCGGGAGAATTGCGCAGTGCGCTTGAGCAGGTTCCCGAACCTTCCACCAAAGAGGAAAAGGCTGCGCTGAAAAAGACACGCAGGCAGCTGAAAGAACTGGAAGGCCACAGGGACAAGCTGCAGGAATACGGCAATCATCTGAAGACCCTGCAAGAGCGGAACTCCTATTCAAAGACCGACAAGGACGCCACTTTTATGAGGATGAAGGAGGATGCCATGCGCAACGGTCAGACGAAGCCCGGCTACAACCTTCAGATCGGTACCGAGAACCAGTTCATTACCGATTTTGCACTCTTCCCCAATCCTACGGATACACTGACCATGATACCTTTCCTGCAGTCCTTCTCAAACAGATATGGCAGACCAGCCCGTACGGTGGTCGCTGATTCAGGGTACGGCTCTGAGGAGAATTACCGCTTCATGGAAGAAAACAGCATGGAAGCCTACGTCAAATACAGCCGCTTTCACATGGAACAGCGGCCAAGATTCAATCCGGACCCGTTCAAGTCAGAAAACTTCTACTACAATGAAGAGCATGACTTCTGCATCTGCCCCATGGGACAAAAGATGCGGAGGATAGGGACCAAACGCGTGAAAACCGCATCCGGATATGTCAGCGAGAATGCCAGGTACAGAGCTGTCAGATGTGAGGGTTGCCCGCTAAGATGCCGATGCTTTAAAGCAAAGGGGAACAGGACGATTGAACTGAATCACAGGCTCAGGATATACCGGCAAAAAGCCAAAGAGCTGCTCTGCTCCGGGGAAGGTCTGAAACACAGGGGACAGAGATGTATAGAACCGGAAGCTGTGTTCGGACAAATGAAAAACAATATGAACTACAAGCGTTTCCGCCATTTTGGGATGGACAAGGTCTTCATGGACTTTTCCTTCTTTGCCATTGCCTTCAATATAACCTCAAATCCGCAACTACGCGCCTATATGATACAGAAGCGAAAATAATCTGCATCGTTAGTAAAAAGGGGGCACAGTGCATCGAATGT